>CAYLQA010000001.1:0-180461 GCA_964385695.1 uncultured Desulfobulbia bacterium
TGTCTCATGTGAAAAGAGGTGATGGTAGCAGGTGCTGAACATGCAAAGCGAAACGCATTCTCCGCTGCTCGAAGTCGAAGTTTATGCCCTTCAGGGTGCTTATCTGCAGCGGGGTTAGTGAGCGAATGTAATAAAGATAACTTCCTTACATACCGAGATTCCCCGTGGCTCGGAGTCTTCGCTACCTGCCGCGGGGAGTTTCAATTATCTGGAGTTATTGTTCGGCATCATGCAAATGTTGAGTTTCATGCCGCCATTTGTCCTAACTTTTTTGGAGTCCTTGTTTCCCATATTGTGCAAAAAAAAGTCGGCTGAGGTGTAAAGATTATTTTATGTGTTAGGCCGGCGTTATGCGAATAAGTGACCTTACTGTAAAAAGGTGTATTCATTTTCAAGAGTTAAAGATATATTATTTGTATTATGAACTCAGTCCAAGTACTAAAAAAGGTTAAAGATCTTCCGACAATATCCGTCGTTGCCAGTCAGATCAATACCGAGCTCAAAAAAAAATCCCTCACCGCTAAGTCTCTGGCCAGATTTATCAACCAGGATGCATCTTTGGCGGCCAAGATTTTAAAAATGTCCAACTCCGCCTACTATGGGCTCACCAGGCAGGTGGGCACGGTTGAAAAGGCGGTCACCGTGCTGGGCCTGAACACCATCCAGAATCTGGCCTTGAGTGTTTCCGTTTTTAAAGTGTTCCGGGCCGGCCCGCCGTATTTGGATTTTCAGGGGCTTTGGCTGCACAGCCTTGGCTGCGGGGTTGCGGCAAAAAATTTGGCGCAGGTTGCGTATCCGCGCCTTGCTGACCAGGCCTTTTTATGCGGGGTATTGCATGACATTGGCAAGATTGCCATTGCAGACAAATTCCAAGATGAACTCGCCATGGTGATCAAGCTGATGAATGCAGACGGAACCCCGCAATCCGAGGCGGAAAAAGAGGTGATCGGTTTTACCCACCAGAAGCTTGGCGGGCTTATTGCCGACAGCTGGAATTTCCCGGAAAGTTATGTGAAATGCGTGAAACGGCACCATGGCCCATTCCCGCTACCGGACAGCGAAGAGGAGGAGGCAAAGGTTCTTGCCGAGTCTGTTTATGTGGGCAACAAAACCGCCAAGGCACTTTCCCTCGGTAAGAGTACGGATCCTTTTAAGGTGCAGGTGACCCCGGAGGATCTTGCCGTTCTCAAGGTGACCGGCAAGGAGCTGCCAAAGCTAATTCAACAGATAAAAGAGGATTACAGGCAACTGCTTGTTCAATGGCAGATGGGGTGATGAAAAAGGGCGCCAAGGATTCATCATTGGGCCGAACACTCCATTTTTGTTTCAGCCTGGAAAAATGACAAGGATTTTCCCTTCCTGACCCTCCTCTCCCTCCATCAGCGTGCCGATTACTTCCAGGTTCTTTTGTCCCGCTGCCAGCTGAGTGCGCGTGGATGATTGGGAGGCCAAGTTATCCAGCACAGCATTTAATTCCGCCGGCAGCTTGTCTTTTGCGTCCAGACCGATCAGTGGGGCCTTTTGGGGGCAACAGAGTTCCACGGCTTTTTGGTTGTGCTGGACAATCATGCCCTGACCATCAATACCAATCACTCCAACGGGCAAGGAGTCCAAAATAAACTGGCTTTTGGCCAGTACCTTGTTCTGAAAAATTATTTCCTGGGTTCTTGCAAAGACCGCCTTTTCCAGATTTTCATTGAGGATGGTGAGCTCTTCATTGGACCGTTGCAACATTTCGTTTAATGCTGAATTCTCCCGGCGCAGAAAGTAAACCTCCGCAGCCTTGGCAATGGTGACCTTGAGCTCGTCATCGTTCCATGGTTTGGGGATAAATTTATAAATCTGCCCTTCGTTGATGGCATCGACAACCGCTGCCGTATCGGCGTAGCCGGAAAGCACGATACGGACCGTATCCGGATATTTTTCGCAGACCTGCTTAAGAAAATCCACCCCGTTCATTCCCGGCATGCGGTAATCGGAGATGACGACCTGGACGTCCTGATTGTCCTCAAGTTCCTTCAGCCCATCTTCTCCGGATTCGGCGGTGAGTACCTCATAGTCTTCGTCCATGAATAAGCGGATTAAGGATTTGAGGACGTTTGGTTCGTCATCAACACATAAAATTTTGACATCCTCACCCATTATCTTCTCCTGATTTGACTGGTAGCGTAATGGTAAAAGTTGTGCCTTGGCCCTCAGTGCTCTGTACGGAGATATTGCCATTGTGCTTCTGGGTCACAATGTCATAAACAATACTCAGGCCAAGCCCTGTTCCTTTGCCCACCTCTTTGGTGGTATAGAAGGGCTCGAAGATTCTGCCCTGTTTTCCCGGCGGAATACCGATACCGGTATCTGAAATGTTGATGGCAATGGAGTTGTTCTCGTTTTGGGTGCGGATGGTGATCTCTCCCTGCTTTTCAATGGCCTGGGCCGCGTTGACCAGAAGATTCATAAAGACCTGGCTCAGCTGTTGCGGAAAGCACACGGTGCGTGGCAGGTCCTGAAATTCTTTAATTACAGTAGTTTTGTATTTCAGTTCGTTCCACACCATCTTAATAGTGTTTTCCAGCACCTGGTTGATGTCGCTCAACTCTTTCTCCTGCTGGTCGGTGCGGGAAAAACTTCTTAACCCTTGAACAATTTGCTTAACCCGGTTCGCCCCGTCAAGTGATTCCTCAATCAAGCTTCCAATATCATCGAGGATAAAATCCACCTTCAGGCCTTTTCGGGCCTTGGTAAATTGTGCGCTGAGCTGCTGGTTACCGCCTGCCTCAATCTCCTTGCTGACGGTCGAGATAAATTGGCTGATTTTAGCGGTATACTTATTAAGTGAGTTGAGATTGCTTGAGATAAAACCCATGGGGTTGTTGATTTCATGGGCCACGCCGGCTGCGAGTTGGCCGATTGAGGCCATTTTTTCATTTTGCAGCATCTGGGCATGGGTCAACTTGAGTTCGTCCTGGAATGTCTTTCTTTCAATGGCATAGCGTATGGCCTTGAGAAGGAGCGGGCCGTTGACCTCGCTCTTGAGCAAGAAATCCTGTGCACCCTCCTTAAGGGCCTGGGCGGCAACATCTTCATCATTAACCCCGGTGAGAACAATGATGGCGGAGCCAAGGGAGTGCGGCTTAAGTTTTTTGAGCCCGTCGAGTCCGAGGCTGTCCGGAAGATTCAGATCCAAAAGAATAATGTCGATCTCGTTGTTTTTAAGACACTCCGTTGTACTTGCCAGGGTGGGAGAGTGGCATATTTTGAACCTGCCATCGCCATAGGCCTCAAGGATTTCTATCATGAGGTCTGCTGCGAGTTGCTCATCTTCCACCAGCAGAATGTGGATCAATTTTTCCGGCATGACATCCCCGCTTGTTTACTTGTTTTCTTCGAGTGGCAGCTTGATGGTTATTGTGGTTCCCTGGCCGTTTTTGCTTGTGGCTGAGATTTCGCCGCTGTGTTTATTGGTTATGATATCATAGGCGATGGACAGCCCGAGCCCGGTTCCATCTCCCACCCGTTTGGTCGTATAAAAGGGCTCAAAAATCTTCTTCAGTTCATCCTGTGGAATTCCCCGGCCATTATCCGTTATTTCAATGTGTATGCCGCTTTGATCCTGTTTGGTGCGGACAAGAATTTCTCCTTTCTCATCAACGGATTCAACCGAGTTGATGAGTAGGTTCATAAAGGCCTGGTTGAGTTCTTGCGGAGAACAGCTAATTGAAGAAATATCACCATATTCCTCGCGAATGACCACCTTGTCTTTCATGTCGCTTGCTAAAATATTTAACGTGTTGTGCAAACAATCGTTGACGTTGGCCATGGTGTGTTGGGTCTGATCCAGGTGGGAGAAGTTTTTAAGATTGGCAACAATTTCTTTAACCCGTTGCACACCGGAGAGCGATTCGGATAAGAGAGAAGAAATATCTTCCAGGATGAAGTCTACCTTCATTTTTTTGCGTTGCGTGTTCACTGCGGCGCGCTGGGCATCGGTAAGAGGGACTTTTGCAAGGGTTTTAGACTGCAGGGCAATAAAGTCGTTTAAGTTGTCCAGGTACTTGCCAAAGGTGTTGAGGTTGCTTGTGACAAAGCCAATTGGGTTATTGATTTCATGGGCAACGCCTGCGGCCAGTTGGCCGACCGAAGCCATTTTTTCTTGGTGCAGCAATTGGGCCTGGGTAGCCTTGAGGGAATCATAGGCCGCGGCAAGCTCTTTGTTTTTATTTTCTAGGATGCGCATCATATGATTGAACTGCATGCCGATGCGATAAACAGGGTCTATGGTGGAGTTTTTAAAAAATTGGCATTGTTGGCAGGGAGTACCATTTTTTGTCATAAAGCAGGTACTGTCGCCCTGTTTGATGTCTCCGGCAACGGTCCAGCATTGCAGCGGCTCTCTGCCGTAGCAAGGGCAATCCTTTTGCGTGCATTCCATCTCCTTCCAGCACTGACTCATGTTGGGCGGCAGGGTAAAATAAACACTGGCATCTTGAGCCGAGGCAGCCCGGCGGATCATGACCGAGACTTCAGCCAAGGCCCGCTCCAGGTTTTTGGCATTGGCCTTGATTTCATTATTTTTTTGTTCGAGGATTTTTGCGTAATCTTTGCGGTCGGTAATGTCATGCAGGGTTATTACTTCACCATGCCCATGCGTTGAAGAAAGAGGATAGTGGCGCTTCAAAAAGGTCTGCCCCGTAGGGGCATGGAAGTATTCGCAACCCTTCTCATCTATAATGCACATCTTCGCCTCAAACTCATGCAGCACTTCTTCTTTGAAATTGCACCCCAGAAGCTCCTGATAGGTACGGCCGGTAAGCTCGGTCAATCGTTTGTTGCATCGCTTTATTAAGTTTTGCCCGTCCACCAAGATGACGCAATCATCCACACAGTCCAAAGAGGTTTCCCATTCATTTTTCGCTCTTTCAACAAGGCGTAAGGTCTTCATAGTCTGCTCTTGTTGGGCTATGTATGCCTTTTCAGCTAAGAGCAGCCGTTGGCTGTGCACGCTATCGCTTATATCGCGAAAAACCTCAACGACTTCAACAATATTACCGGTTTCGTCTTTGATGGGTGAGGCCGTAATCTCGAAAAGGCGCTGTATGTCATCATGAAGAGTGAGAGGGATGGCGGTTGTTTGTGATAGACCGGTTTTGACTACTGCGGCTGCCGGGCATTGAGCGGCAGCAACCGGGCAAGGGGAATCGCCGAACAGGGCCTCATGGCAGATTTTGCCCGATACCTCCCGAGAAGAGATCTTTGCCGTTTGGCGGGCGCTTGAGTTCATAAATTTACAGCGCAACTCCGGTGTCATGATGACTACAAGATCGTTCACATTATCTAAAATGTCTGCCAGGTATCTCTCGTCAGTGTGCATGCTGGACTTTTGTTTTCATGGGGTTGCCAGGGGCGGCATGGATTTGACCGTATCCTGGAACGCCTCCAGGAGTTTGGGGTCAAATCCCTTGCCCATTTCCGCTTTCATTATGGACAATGCCTTACCCTGAGTATATTTGCCACGATAGGCCCGATCGGTTGTCAGGGCGTCGTACACATCGGCAATGGCGGTGATACGTGCTTCAAAGGGAATACTATGGCCCGCAAGCGCGCTGGGATAGCCGCTGCCGTCAAAACGTTCGTGATGGTATTGAATAACATCAAGCACAGATTGATTAAGCCCTGCCTTTTGGGCGACTTCCATGCCCCAGGTCGGGTGATTTTTTATAAGCTTGTACTCCTCAGCCGTGAGCGGGCCTTTTTTGTTTAAAATGGTGTCCGGTACGCCTATTTTTCCGCAATCATGCAGCCAGCAGCCATGCCGGATGAAACGGAGTTGTTCGATGCCGGCACCGCAATTTTCCGCAAGTCGCACGGCGTAATGCGTCACCCGTTCGCAATGGCCCCGGGTGTATACATCCTTTAATTCGATTGTTTGCGCCAAAGAGCGAAGGGTAGCCTCGTCGGAACTCCTCATTGCCCGGGTGAAATGGTAGCGGTTGATCGCATCCCGGACAATTTCCGACAGTTCTTCATCGTTCCATGGTTTGACAACGAATTTGAATACTTCCCCTTCGTTGATGGCCTGTACTGCAACATCAAGCTCGGCAAAACCGGTCATGAGGATACGAACCATATCCGGCGAAGAGGATTTTACCGACTTGAGTAATTGCAGGCCATCTTCACCGGGCATACAGTAATCGCTGAGCAGTACGGCTACCTCGGTTTGGGAAAGAATATCCACCGCTTCTTTGGCATCAGGGGCGGTAACAATACGCCAGGGCTCGTTGTTAAACAGGCGGGAAAGAGCCGAGAGAACCGGCGGTTCGTCATCCACGATAAGAACGGTATACTCCTTGGTTGCTGCCATACTGAGCGGTCTGTTCCATTATTTTTAGTGGAGGTACGTAAATGTTGAGTGATGCTTTGAAAATTTTCTCAAGAAAGCCGTGTGCATGTCAAGGCATGCGCTTGAGTTTTTTGCGGTGAGTGTGCTTAAGGGGAAGGGGTGACTCTGTTGCGGCCATCATCTTTTGATTGGTAAAGAGCCTTGCCCTCGAGTTCCTTTTCGTACTGCCGGAGTTTGACAAGGTTACGTATTCGGGCCAGAAGCTCGTCAGGATGGTAGGGTTTGACGATGTAATCGTTGGCGCCAAAGCGTAGCGCCGTAACGGCATCGGCCGTAGTGTCCTTGCCCGTAACCATCAGAAATGGCGTAGTGGCATTGTTGTCGGATTGGCGTATTTGGCTGAGCAGGTCAAGGCCGTCCATCTTTGGCATGAGCCAATCGGAAATGATCAGGCTGATGTCTTTTTCCGTTTCCAGTACCTCAAGGGCTTCAAGTCCGTTATGTGTTGAGATGCGGTCGAACCCTGCAAGCTCGATTTGCAGTTCCAATGCCCGAAGTACGGAGGGAGACTCCTCCACCAGGAGTATTGGGTAATCTGTGGGTTGCATAGAAATATTATCGGTTCAAGTATGGACGTTGCTTCCCTATCGCGGTTTGGCACCTACTCTCAAGGATATAACATTTGTCCCTTGGACAACAGGTAAATGATTGCAGTTCACCGTAGCGTTATTTGTTTTCAAGAAAACAGTGGACGTCTTTTGAGCGCATGGTCCACAGGGCGATGGCGCCGATGGCGCTGCCGCAGATGGTGAAAACATGGCCGACATCGCAGCCGGGCAGGCTGATCAGAATACTCGACAGGCCCAGGGCGAGGGGAGCGGCCCCCATGGCTATGCTGGTCATGACGGCGAACACCCGGGCCCGCTTTTGGGCCGGGACCTTCTGCTGCAGGATGGTGGTAAAGTAGTTGCCGAACATGCCCATGCAGATGCCGATCAACACCAGGCAGGCAAGGCAGAACCAGGCCTGGTGGACAAAGACGAATCCCCCGTAACAAAGGCCCTGGCAGGCCAAGCCACCCTTAATCAGGCTGACGAACGAAGGGATCCTGTTACTCCATTGGGCCGTGATCCAATAGCCTACAAGGCTGCCGCCGCCCAAGCCGCCGACAAGATAGCCGTACCATTCCTTGCCCTTGTTCATCATCTCCGGGTCCACCACATAAAACGGCATGAGGATAAAGATCGGCTCATAAAAAAAGTTCATCCCGGCAAAGATGAACAGCATGACCCGCAGCCCCTTCCACTGATAGATATAGCGGAACCCTTCCTGCATATCCGTCCACAGCAGCGCGAGGCTGTTCTTTGTTTTTTTCTCTTCCGCTTCCGGGCGGGAAGGAATACGGATAAAGCATTCACTGAAGGCGCTGAGCAGAAAGCTGATCCCATCCACGATAAAGAGGATGGGGCCGCCCAAGAGGCGATAAAGAACGCCGCCGCTTCCCTTGCCCAAAAGGGTGGCGGTGTTAAAGGCGGCCTGCAGCATGGCATTGGCTTGAGGCAACCTTTTGGCCGGAACGATGTCTCCGATCAGGGCGTTGTAGGTGGGGCTGAATATGGAGCTGAACATGGCGGTGAAGATGCTGTAGCCGATAAAGAGCAGACGAACGATTTCGGGCCGGTCGCTGAAGATGGTGCAGGCAATTCCCAGGCCAATGGAGAGCAGGCCGAAACCGGCATCGCAGATAATGATGATCTTGCGGCGGCAGAGGCGGTCGGCCAGAGCGCCGCTGAAGGGACAGAGGAGCAAGTCGATGGTCGTGCTCAGCATCATGACCATGCTCATAAAGGTGGGTGAGTCGGTAAAGTCTACGATGAACAGGGCTAGAGCTATGCGACCTAGGCTTGAGCCCACAGAGCTGACAAATTGACCTTGCCAGAGAAGAAGAAAATTTTTGTCCCGCGAACAGACTTGGTAGAAGTTCATAAACCTCTCCCGACTCCTCAAGCCTTCCCTCTTGGTCAGTATGCGCTATGAAAAAAAACTTGTATACTTAAAATATACGTATTGTTTTACGGGGTAATACTATGGTTGGGTGGAATGTATGCACAGCTCCTCTGTTTTTTGAAATTCATGCTATGATGTGTGAAAGGTTAAGATTAATCGTTTCAGGGAGTTGGTAGGTATGGCGATCTGGCTGGTAATGCTCAAAGACAAAATTATCGACCGTTTCCCCCTGGCAGAGGGTGATGCCATCACTATTGGCAGGAGCAAGAGCGCCGATTTGGTGATCGATAATGATTCGGTATCAAGAAGCCATGTACGCTTTGCCTTAAAAGATGGCAAATATGAGCTGGAAGACCTGGGCAGCAGAAACGGCACCTATGTCAATGGCAGTAAGATTGAGGGGAGCGTTTTAGTTACCTCATCGGATGTGATTCAGATCGGTAAATTTATGCTCACCACCTCCAGAAACCCTGATGATGTGGCACCCTTTGCCCTGTATGCGAAGAAGGGCGACAGCGTAAAACCCAGAGCTGCAACGGCTGATGAATTAATGCCTGAGACGATCTATGCGGAAATGGATCCTGATAAACTCGGGTCCTACCGGCAGTTGACCGTGCTCAAGGGCAAGGCAGAGCCGAAACGGCTTCCCCTTGGCGGCAAGGAGGAGTTTGTCATCAGCAAAGAGGCGGGCAGCGATATAACCATCAGCGGCTGGTTGGTGGGCAATGTGACCTGTTTCATTGTGGTGGGCGGCAAAAATTATTATCTCAAACCGCATCCCGGTGCTTCGGCACCAATGTTAAACGGCAAAAAGGTCATAGCCACCGAGCGCCTTGGGGTGGGGGACGTTATCAAAGTAGGCGGGGCGGAGCTGAAGTTTGAGTCCGGGGCCTAAAAGGGCACAACCGAACTAAAACTCATTTTTTCTCCCGTCTCCGGATGACTGAAGTTGAGAAAGGCGGCATGCAGCATGAGACGCTCACCCTCCTTGCCGCTGCCGTAAAGCCTGTCGCCGACTATGGGGCAGCCAAGGCCTTTTTCGTGGGAGGCGTGGAGCCGTAGCTGATGGGTCCTGCCGGTGTGCGGGGTGAATTCGATCCGCGTCTTCCCCTTTTCAACCCCAATTTTCTTCCAGGCACTGATACCGATTTTTCCCTGAACCGGATCGTGGATTTGATAGGGCCGGTTATCCGGATCAAGGCGAAAGGCCAGCTCGATGGAGCCTGCGTCAGCTGCAACAATTCCATCGAGCAGGGCGATATATCGTTTCGTCACCAGGCGCATTGCAAACTGGTTGGAAAGTTCTCGATGCGCGTCCTTGCTGAGGGCCAGCAGCATGAGGCCTGAGGTGGCCATGTCCAGCCGGTGCACTGCCGGTTGCTTGGGGCAATCCGGAAAAAGCTCTCGCACCCTTGCCTCCACGCAATCCTGCTTATCCGGCCCACGGCCGGGAACCGAAAGCAACTCGGCGGGCTTTTCCACCACCACAAAGAGCGGGTCCGTGTGGACAAGATGTATGCCTGGCTGCTCAGTCATCCGTTATTTCCTGTAGGATTTTGCGCCCGCTTG
The DNA here is from genome assembly GCA_964385695.1 of uncultured Desulfobulbia bacterium. GTDB lineage: Bacteria > Desulfobacterota > Desulfobulbia > Desulfobulbales > Desulfurivibrionaceae > CAYLQA01. The sequence continues at coordinate 9,911 of CAYLQA010000001.1, forward strand.
TCCAAACCGCAGAGCATGAAGCCGAGGATGGGCTCACATTTATCCTTGCAGGCTGGATAAAATGTACCATGCTGGCGGGTTTGGGAACGGTTTTCCTTTCCCCAATAAAACTCCGTTATGCCCAAAGGAGTCAGGTTGTTTCTGGCCGCATAGTTCAGCAGTTTGGGCGCGCAGCAATCTCCGACGCCGGTGGGTATGCCTTTGCCCTTGGGGAAAACATCGTAGAGTGTACGTGTTTCTCCGTTGAAATTCGTGAGTCGATACAGGGCATGGATCTCTTTCATCAGCTCTTGGGAGAGTTGCTTGCGTTCCTTTTTGAGCCGTGCCCACTGCGGTGATTCTTTGCCCACGCTTTCCATCTCACGCCCCAAGGATTTGACCCTGCGCTCCACATCGTGGGTGAGATCATAAAACGCATCAACATCAAACAGGGGCGGGACCCAGCCTGGAACCTGCCACATTCCATTATATTGGCAGGAAAAGGCCTTGAGCAGGCAGTGGCTGCCATCCTCTTTTTCGCAAACCATGGCCCCGAACATCTGGCCCATTGCCTCACCAAAGAGGTAGTCGGTGGCGCAGCGCGGTTCAGAGTGCTCAGCTGGAAGTGCAAGATCGATACGCTTTTTCTCCTGTAACTCCTGCATCAGTGTCCGGCCATGCCCGCGGGCAATTCCGGCTGCTAAAGTATGGGTCGATTCACAGCTTTCGCAGTAACCGCTCACCGTGTGAAGTACTTGCTCCTCGCTCTGGGAGGCATGGGTATCGAGAGTGACAGGAAGTTCGATCATGGGCACTCTTTACCAGAATATGGCATCTGCCTGCAAGAAAAGGAGTTTTGCAGGTCGGGACAATGCAACTCCTCTCTTGCGAAAACCCTCTATTTTACGTTATGTTGAGGCGTTGTTAGGTAGTTGTACGTAAGTATTGTTACGGGTATGTGGGCAGCTGCATGGGAGTCATGGGGGATTCGTGTTTTTTCTTGAATTGCGACAGATGTGGAATATTCGAGTTTGGGCAGTGATCTTGCTTTTCTTCCTTTTTGTCCCGACAGCTCTGGCTGGGGAGGATAAGGGAGAATGCCGAGAGGCTGATCTGCGTTTCGGTATGTCCACTGCCCTGAGCGGGCCGGCGGCGCGGCTTGGGATCAACATGCGGGCCGGGGTCCAGGCTGCATTTAGCGAGGCAAACCGCAATGGCGGGATCGATGGACGCAGGCTTTGCCTCACCGCCTTGGATGACGGTTATGAGCCGGAACGCACCGTGCCCAATATCCATGAGCTGATAGACGGGCAAAAGGTTTTGGCCCTGATCGGCAATGTGGGTACGCCCACCGCGGTTGTGGCAACGCCAATTGTTAACCGTATGCAGATCCTGCTCTTTGGCGCCTATACCGGGGCCGGTATCCTGCGCAAGAGTCCGCCGGATAGATATGTGATCAATTACCGGGCAAGCTATGCAGAAGAAACCGCGGCCATGGTGGATGCCCTGATCGAACATGGGAAAATGCAACCCCACGAGATCGCCTTTTTCACCCAACGCGACGCCTTTGGCGATGCCGGGTTCATGGGCGGCTTGCAGGCTCTGCGCAAACATGGCCTGGTCGATGAACGACTCATCGTGCACGGCCGGTATGAGCGAAACACCGTGGCCGTGGAAAGCGGCCTGGCCACCATCCTCTTGGCCGAACCGACCCCGAAAGCGATTATCATGGTCGGGGCCTATGCACCATGCGCAGCCTTTGTCCGTCATGTGCGGGAGTTGCAGATCAAGAGCATGCTTTTGGCGGTCTCCTTTGTCGGGGCCGCGCCTTTGGCCCAGGAGTTAGGGGCAGCAGGCGAGGGAGTGGTCGTTACCCAGGTGGTGCCCCATTACGAAAGCGAGCTGCCCATTGTAAAGGATTTTCAAAAGGCCCTGGCTGCGGCACAGTCGGAGCAGCTTCCTTCCTTTGGCGCATTAGAGGGTTATGTTGCCGGACGCATTTTGTTGCGCGCCCTTCACAATATTGCCGACACACCAAGTCGGGAGTCAATTATCCAGGCCCTTGAGGGGTTGGGCAGTTTTGAGCTGGGCATCGGGGCAAAGCTTTTCCTGGGCCCCAAGGAGCACCAGGCAAGCCATCAGATTTGGCCGACTATTATCAGAGAGGGGCGGGTTGTTGATTTTGCCTGGCAGGAGCTGGCCGGACATGAGTAATCATGCAAGCCAAAAGAGAAGGCTGGACAATCCCGCAAACCTGGTCTGGTTCATTATTGTTCTGGGCTGCTGTGTGGGGATCATCATGTCCACCATCGTCTGGCTGACAAATGTTGATATCCGCAATAAGAGGATCAAGCTCAATACCCTTGCCGCAGAGTTGGTGCTTGCGCAAAGCGAGGTGGAAAAGCGGCTCGATCAGAATCGTTGGGAGTATTATCGCTTGCTCTCCCAAGAGGAATTGGAGAACGCAGAGGCTTTTACCAAGATACAGACACTCCTGGCTGCGGTTGAGGAATATCGCAGTTTGGTCTTTTTCCCGGTTTTGGCAGATAAGTTTGATGCCTTAATCGATGCTATTCGAGGGCTTGAGGATTTGCAGGGCCGATGTCTTGCCTGGGCCGAGAGAAGATCGCTGACCAAGAAGAATCTGCCTGTTCAGAGCAAAAAGCTTGATGCGGCTCTCGGCAAGATGGCAGAAGCCATCGAGCAGGCCTCGGGTAGGCAGCAGCTTGAACGGGTCTTGCGCTTTCGCCGCTTTCGGCAGGGTGAGAGCAGCACGGCCGAGCAGTTGGCCCAACAAATTGTCAGGGAGGGCGGCTCCGCTTCGGATTTTTCCGTGCTCAAGGCCGAGCTTGGCGATTTGGCCCTGCTCATTGAGCGTTTACGCGGGGAAGGCAAGGTCGATTACCTGGCCGACCTGAAAGACAATCGGCTGCGTACCGTGCTTGTCCGTTTACGTCGCGGGATTATGCTTTTGCCCCGTGAGGAGAGCGCAACGCAAAAGAGCCTCTTTTTATTGTTACAGGGGCTTGAAGGCGCCCTTTTTGGTACGGGATATACCTTTGCCAACGAGCACCAGACCATTCAACCCGGGCAGGGTGGCTTTTACGGGGCAAAGCTTGATCATCTTCGTTTTGATCAGGAGCGGGAGATTTTGCGCCTGCGGGTCATTGACCGTTTTGATATGATTCGTCTGGCCATGCGAGCTACCGGCACTAAAGTGGACACTGCCATGCAGGATGAGGCGGAAAGGGGAGAAAGATCCCTCCAGCAGGCGTGGCAGACCATGCTCTTTGTTTCCTTTATGACGGCCCTGATCTTTATTCTGGTTTCGGCCCGGATCCTCAAGGCCATCCGGGGGCAGGTCCATGAGATCAAAGAGGCCAACCTGGTTCTCGACGCCAGGACCAAGGCCTTACTGGTAAGTCAAGAGAGCCTGCGCGAAAAGCAGATGCAGCTTGAGCATCTTTCAGGCAGTCTGCTCACGGCCCAGGAGGATGAACGCCAGCGTGTTTCCCGTGAGTTGCACGATGGCTTAGGCCAGTCGCTTACCGCCTTGAAGCTGCAGGTGCGCTCCGCTGCCAAGAGCATGGGCGAGATCTCGCCCCAGCTCAATGAAAAATGCGATTTATTGCGTCAGACCATCAACGAGATTATCGAAGACGTGCGCCGCATGTCCAGGGATCTGAGTCCGACCATTCTCGATGATCTTGGTATTGAGGCGGCCATCGAGCATATGTGCGACACCTATACCGAGCTTACCGGTCTTGCTGTAGAACGTGATATTGCAGCTATCAACCTGTTGGCCAACCATGAAAAACAGCGCAATGTGTACCGGATTTTACAAGAGCTTCTGAACAATATCGCCAAGCACGCCCGGGCGGAAAATATCAGTGTGCGTGTTCGGCGAGCCGCGGGTGAGTTACAGGTTCGGGTAGAGGACGATGGCCAAGGATTTGAGGTGTCCAAGATGCAGCAGACTCGGACCAGTGAAAAGGGCATGGGGCTGACAACCATTGCCGAACGGGTCCGCATCATGGGCGGAACCATTGAGGTTTCAAGCGAACCGGGCAGGGGGACCGAAGTATTTTTCTCCATACCGTTATAAGAAATTCCTGGATTCGCCTTTGCGGGCAGGATAAGGATATTTGAGAAAAAAATAGGAACTATTATGAAATCGTATCGTGTAATTTTGGCAGATGATCATGCCTTGGTTAGAAAGGGTATCCGCATGCTGATTGAGGAGGAATCCTCCCTTGAGGTGATCGGCGAGGTGGGCGACGGCATTGAGCTTATCGACCTGCTCAAGGAAAAAACTCCGGATCTGATTCTGCTTGATATATCCATGCCCAACTTGCGGGGAATCGAGGCGATCCCTGAGATTTTCAAGATCCATCCCCAGGTCAAGATTTTTATCCTCAGCATGCATAAAAATGAGCAGTATCTTTGCTCTGCCTTATCCGCCGGGGCCAAGGGGTATCTTTTAAAAGAGGATTCCGATACCGAGTTGCTGCCTGCCATAGAGGAAGTCATGCGGGGCAAACTCTGTATCTCAAAACAGTTTGAGGACTTTATCGACGACCCGATTGATGTATGCAAGGAGCGGATGACCTCCTCGGCCCAGACCCTCTCGCCGAGGGAGCGGCAGATTCTGAAACTGGTTGCCGAAGGGGAAACCAATAAGGATATTGGTGAGATCCTCAAGATTTCCAAGCGTACCGTGGAGCATCATCGCGCAAGCATCATGAAAAAACTCAGCGTCAACAAGACAGCGGATCTTGTCAAATATGCCATCAGCGAAGGCTATCTCAGCCCCAATGAGGAGTAGCAACCCGGCTGCGTATCGATAATGAACACCCAATTTAAAGACAGGTTGGCCGACTTGCCGGTTTTGGGCATCTGCGGCTATTCCGGCAGCGGCAAGACCACCCTGATCGAGGCGGTGTTGCCGCGTTTGCTTGGCCAGGGGCTTAAAGTGGCGGTGGTAAAGCTTGATGCCCACAGGATGGTGGTGGATAAACCGGGAAAGGACAGCGACCGCTTTTTTCAGACCGGGGCCGATGTTTTTTTAGGCTCTAGCGAGAACGGTTTTTATCGCTTCCACGGCGATGCGCAACAGGCCGATTTCTATGGCCTGTATGATCTGGCCCTGCGCTATGACCTGATCCTGGTAGAGGGCTACCGCCATTCACCTTTGCCTAAAGTTTGGCTCCTGGCCGAAGGTTGGGATGCGCCGCCGGACGAAGTGAACAATGTGCTGGCTGTTTTGCCCTGGGACTCCGATAGATCAAATCAATTGCTGGATTTCATCGCCCAGTGGCACCCAAAGCAGTGGCAGAAATCCCCGCGCTGCGGCTGCATTTTGCTTGGCGCGAATGATGAGCAAATGGCAATTGAACAAAATGAACTTGCCTCCTGTTTCAACGGCGGGATTATTACCATCCGAGAACAAGGCGGCGGGGATATCCTGCCCATAGTCAATGCATCATGGCCTCTCTCCGGTATTTTAGCTGCCAGGCGTTGGCAGCCTGAGGCAACGTGGGTTTTCATCGACGGCTCAAAAGAGTCCGCCCCTCAGCAGGTAGAGAAACTCATTGCCGCAGATACCCCGGGCACAAGAGGGCTCGTGTTGGCAGCAAAACAGGAAATGCCGGGTCTCTTGCTTGTCAATCCACGGTTAGGCCCGCAGCTTGAGTCGCTCTATAGGTCCGGAGGCGAGCTTGCCTCCCTTGTAGCCGAAATGAGGAGCGTATGAAGGAGATCAAAATCACCGGCAAGCAGCCGAACTCCAAGATGTGCTTTGTCTGCGGCCTGGAAAATAAATCGGTCTTGTTTTTCTTCGTTTGTAGAATATTCTCCACCCCACTGAAGAATATTCTATAAACCCTCAGTAGCTCCCAATCCATATTTTCCTTTATTTCAAACAGTTATAGCTCCACAACCCTTTGGCACAGTAATTGAATAGTATAGCTGGTAGGATCTTTTGATTACACCAGTCATAACTTAACGACCTTTATTGGAAGCTCTCCACTGAAGGTCAAAACTCTCTGAAGGGATTATCAAAAATGAAAAAGGGATTACTTGCTGCCGTACTTATCGTTACCTTTTGCTTTGTGGGGTTGAGTTATGCCAGCGCAGAGCGTCAATCTGCTGTTAGAGGTGGTCCTGGGGGGTGCGGCGGCGGATGCAACGGTCAACAACAGGCAAATTTGTTTACGGATGAGGAAAGCATAGAAAGGTATACGGCTTTTTTGAAGGATACACTTGGCCTGCGGAAGGAGCTTGCTGCTAAACAGAGGGAAATTCAAGCCCTTGCCAGCAAGGACAACTATGATGCTGCCCAAGCTGCCATGTTGACTCAGGAGTTTTATCAACTCCGAGATCAGCTACAGAAAATAGCCATTGATGCTGGATTTGCACAGAGCATTCGTGGCGGTGGTTGTGGCGGAGGATCTTTCGCACGCAGATAAGGAGAAAAACATGAACCTACACTTCTTTCTCAAACTCATCTTTACCACTCTGCTTTTCAGCATGATCGGAGTTTCTTCAGCCGTGGCAAATTTTGAACCGGATGCGAAAAAAGGACGCCGGATATATAAACAATACTGCATTTCGTGCCATGGAAGCATAGGTCAAGGTGACGGCGACCGCATGAGAAATGAACAACTAGATCCGCGTCCACGGGTTCACGCCAATGGCAATTATATGAACAGAATTCCTGACATGCGATTGTTTAGAGTTATTAAATATGGCGGTAAATCCATTAACTTTTCCCATATCATGCCGCAATGGCAGCATATATTATCCGATAAGGAGATCATAGATGTCATTGCTCACATCAGGACCTTAGCTGACCCTCCGTTCAGTCTCAGCACAGCAAGATTTAACTGCATGTTGCCCCCTCCAAAAGAGTGAACTGAAAAATCGATATAAAAAAAGCAGAGTCATAAATGTGGCTCTGCTTTTTTGTGGGGTTTGGGAGTCTGTTCCGGTCGTCCTTCGGATTCTTATTTTCCCCCAAATGATTAGTCAGCCGGGAAAGGTTCTTTTAGTAATTGCCTAATGAGATTTTCCACAGGCACTGGATCGAAACCTCCAAATTTCTGATACCTAATGTGTCCATTTTTGTCTATGATCGCTATCTCCGGTGTCCCCCTTGTTTTGTATCTCTTCATGGTTTCAGGAACCCTTTCTCCCTCTTTATGTTTGTCAATTCCTACAAGGTGATGAATCCCTTTTTCTTTAACAAACGATTTTAGGCGCTGTGGGTTCTGAAAGCTGTGTCCTTCAAAAACAGTGTGAATGCTCAAGATAAAAAGGTTTTTGGCTTCCAACTCTTTTTCGAATATTTTTGTCCACCTTTGAACTAAGGGGATAGAAAAGCTTTTGCAACCGGGTCACCAGAGTTGAAAAAACTCAACAATCACGACCCTGCCTTTTAGTTCATCCAAAGTGACGCCCGGACCATTTATCCACTCGGAGACGACCCACTCTGGTGCATTTCTGTTTTGTGCTAGCGCAACGTTACATGCAAGAGAGAATATTATTAAGCTGAACATGAATACTTTTAATTTTCTCATCGTTGCCTCCATATTTATGGGTTGCGGAACCGCAGGTTCTTTCAGGCCCTCTTAAATGGTCGTGGAAAATAGTTCTGTCCCGCTTTTTTAGTCCTCGCCCATTAATGGCAACAGTAGGCATCTAAATCTGGGGCGAGTCGAGAAATTCCTGAGGTTGAATGTGGCAATGTTAACGCTTGGTTCACCGGCATTCAAAAGGTGCAGAGTGAAGCGGCGTAGCTTTTGAATGTCCAGTGGAACCCTTTATTAGGTCTTTCCTATATACCTTTACATAATCCATAATACTATCAGCAGTTAATTTAAAGGTAGGAGATATATCTATTCCTGCGCTCTTTAGCCCCTTAGCAGTCCATTTGTTACATGTGTTCATAAGATAAAAATTACCAACTCCTTTATAAAACTGACTATTTCCATATAATCCACCCTCAAGTTCTAATATTTTACCGTCCTCATCTTTATAAAAGCTTTCTGAAATAAATCGTAATAGAGAAGAGTACTCTCTACCACTAAGGCATAATGTCTCGACTATACTATTGGCGAAAAACTTATCAGCCTTCTCATGCACAGCCACTGCATGAATAACCGACTCCGTTGGCCAAAGTATTGCTTTTAGAATTAAGCCTGTTGTTATTTCTTTAGCTTGGTAGAAATCTTTATCACCCCACCCAAATTCAATATAAGGTATATCTCCAAACCTTTTCCTTAATTTAGGAAGTTGATTTTGAATTCCTTTAGCAGCTACAACAAATCCGGTATGCCAACCGTGGCTTACTATATATATTTCTTCTTGTCCGACCGCAGCAGGCATTTCAGTGTGTTTAACCACATATGGTTTTGACGAGCACGCTGTCAACAGAGATAAAATGACGATTAATAATATAACCTTCATAGCATGATAGCCTGTAAGCCCTAACAAGTTAGTATCTAGTTTTCTTGATATCAACAGAAGGTCTAAAATGCTGAAAAACGTAATTTCAGCCATTTAAGTTGATTCCTAACCTGATATCATTCACTATTGGCTTGATAAAAAGAAACCTGTTAATATCTCATGACCCAAACCCTAACCAGCTTTACCAGTGACATGGTATCATCCTACTTGGGGCAACAACTTGCAAGGAAAATAACACTGGAGGGGGGAGTGAAATTTGCCCAGTACCTAGCGGGCTTGTGGTTTTGCAGATGTACAACATAAATACTTCGTTGAGATATGATTTGGCAGGGTTACATTCTGGGGCTTGGCCTTGGTTAAGATACTTCCTGATAGTGTTAGATTTAGTAAAGCCTGATTAGGATAAATGTCCGGTCAAGTCTAAACTTCTACACCTTATCCTGTTATAAGCGCCAAAATTCTTTTGAATAATTCCAGCGGCGGCAATTCAGGGCGAAAACCTGCCAGGGCATAAAGCCAGGTGGAGCCGAAGCCGCCCGCTACTGCACCAAAATAGAGAAGGCAGACTAAAATAGTCCCTTGCTTCTTTCCGAAGGTTTTGAAATAGATCCGTAAATCCTTCGGGTGGATGATGCTGGCCAGGCAAAAACTGATTATTCCGGGATAAGCCAGACCGTCCGTTTTGAACAAGGCATGAATGACAGGAAGATTGCCAACCGGTGACAGGAATATCGCCGCCGAAAGGAACGGCGCGGTCAGACTATTTATCAGATCGGAAACAAAGGTGTAACGGCCTAAAATTTCCGCAAACAGGGGCCACCATGACTCCATACCGGCGGCAAAAATGACTCCGGCAATGGCTATTCCCACAAGGAGGGTAACCGCAAACCCGCGCACCTCCCGGCCGATGAACTTTAACGTTGCCCACCATCCCTTTCCGGTCAACAGGAGTGCCGACCATGATGAAATGTTGATCATCTGTAAGCCTCCTTTGAGAGAAGGCTTTTGCGGCTCCGGGTAATATTGGACCTTGACCGGAAACCATCTGAGAGTCAGACAAACCACGCCGATCATGACTAGGGCACCCAGGACATGACCAATAGCAAACTCTATCCCGAGCGAAAGGGTGAAGATGGAAAAAAAGATGATCGTCATGTTCCGGCTGGCAATCAGATAACTGATCACGGTGGCCGGGCGATGCCCCTTTTGCAGGAGATCCCAGGCAACCTGCCAGCTGAGCTCCCGGTTCGTGCTACCAAGCATACCGGCCAAGACAGCCCGGAAGATGCTCATTCCTGACGTCGCCGAACTCTCGGCCAAACGATCCCAGGCGGGCCGCCGGAAGCGTAGGGCCAAAACGGCCGCCAGGATGAATCCCGGCAGCCACACCGTAAAGAACATGAGCATGAAATTAAACAGGGAGACTATGAAAAAAAAGGCATTTTTCCAGAACAGTATCATTCTCTTCTCTCCTGTATATCTTTACGGTCCCCAGGACGGGCCGCCTTCGTAATCCGGGCTTCGGGTGATATTGGTCAAATGTCCCGTCTCGATTTGAATCGTGTAGATGTCGCCTCCCCGCTCAAAGACGATCCAGCGCCCATCCGGCGAGAAAGAGGGTTGGATGTCAAAAGAAGGGGTTTCCGTCAATCTTTTGAGGCTGCTCAGCTCAAGGTCCATCAGATACAGTTCGAATCTGCCTCGACGATCGGAAACAAAGGCGATATGTTTTCCGTCTGGAGAAAGAGCGGCGTCCATATCTGTGGCCGGGTGATTTGTGAGGTTTTTCTGATTACCGCCATCGGCATCCATAAGATAGATATCCATCTGGCCGTCCCGGTTTGAAAGAAAAGCGACTCGCGTGCCGTCATGGCTGAACGATGGACAGGAGTTGTTTCCCGGCCCTCTGGTTAGACGTTTCAGGTCTGATCCGTCTCTGTTCATTGTATAAACATCGGCCTTGCTGTCGCGAATGGCTTCAAAGACTACTTTACGGCCATCACCTGATAACCAGGGACAGCCCTCGTAATTTTCTGAGTGGGTCAGGTTGACCTGCCCGGACCCGTCTGTCCCCATCTCCCAGATATCGCCGTCACGTTGGAAGGCTACCCGGTCTCCCTGGCAGGAAAAAGAGGGGTTGCCGTCCCTGAAGGTCCCGGCGGTGAGGAAAATTTTTTCACCACCCCGTAGCGGGATAACGGAAATCCGATGCAGCGCTCCGCTCCCTTCATGAAAGGCTATTCTTCCTTGTTTCCTGACATTATCTGCGGCGTGCACCGCCCCGGAGAAGCTCCCCAGAATTATAGCGGTTAAAAAAGCTATCACTCTCAGATATGTATGCGAACAATTCATATCAACGCCTCGGTAATTTTTTTGTCAGGAATCATCAATGTGGCGATCTACCCTGATGAATCTGAAATTCCTCGAGCTTGGCTTTCTGTTTTCCCTTTGGAAATATGGCGACAGCCTCGATCATCTTGTTCTCTCTTCCTGCCGTTTTCAGCAACGCCTTGAGTTTCTCGTTTTTCAGCAAATCGATTACTTGGCCAACATCCTCCACAATCAAGCCATAATGGTCGTCGCGCTGAACAAGCCGTCCCGTTGCCCCGAAACGGATCCAGGCAGGTGTAAAGCCCGCCTTAACCACGGCCTCTCTGAGTTGTTCTATTTCAAGCGGCTGTCGCTCCTTCAGCTTTATTTTCAGCCGAGCCTCTTTGAAATCGCCTTCTGCACTGTCCACGCCCTCCAGGCGGGATACGGCTTTTTGAGCCCCATAGGATCAAATCGGTCAGATCATGCCATCCACACCCATTTCAAGCATGGTGATCTGTGCCATAGCCGGGACAGTGGTGGCAATAATGACTGTGACAAGACTTACGAGCATAATGGAAAAAGTTATAACCTTGCGCATGACATCCTCCTTTACTTGTTCTGCTTTTGCCGACAATCAACAGATCACCTGGATATTCGGATCTTTTTTTCATAAGCCAACACAACAAAGGCGCACCGTCTAAAAAATATACCGTGCTCCCCAAAGCAGGCTATAGCCGGGTTCGAGAGCCTGATCCGGAAAGTCCTGCACGACCGGGAGCTGGGCCCCTATTTCTACAAGGAAATTCTGGTTCAATATGTACTGGATCCCCGGTGAAACAAAGAGCACCGTCCCCCCGGTCGGCCTCGTTTCGTCGCCGATCTCGTTATCGCCCGAGGTCCGACCGTTGAGTTCAATGAGCAAATTGAGCTGGGAGAACGATTTCGGCCAGGCGGGATAGAGCTGATAGGCGAAGGCAAGATCGTAGAACAGGACATTGCCGAAGCGCACATCCTTTGCCTCGGAGTTTATTTTGCCCCGAAGCGCCGTTTCGATGCTGTACTTTTTACGGGTGGTGGAGGCGGCGATGCCGATTATGGTGTCGACGCTGCCCGAACCAAGCTGTAGTGGCGGCGCGGCCTGGATGCCGGGCCCCTTTTGGGTGGAGCCCGTAGGGAGTTCAAGACCGCCGAGAACGGCTATCTGGTCACGGCCAAAGGGAAGATCCCGCCGGTAAAAGCGGTATTTGCCGAGCAGTGTCATATCCCCTAGACCGTGGGCATCGTATGTTTGATTTGAGGTTTCGAAATGTTTGTCCACATAGGGGACGGTTAGGGTAAGGCTGGCATCAGCGACAGGGGCGTAAGAAAAAATGGCAGGTACGGTCCAGGCATCAAGCTTGTTTCCTCCCCCTTCGAATCTTTGAAACTTACCAAAGGCGCGAAAGGCTGTGCCCTGAAAGAATTGGGTCCTTGGGCTGGGGCTGAAGATGGGAGCCGCATGCGAAGATTCTATATCCAACACTGCCGCCGCCGAAATCAGAATAAGGGCAATCAACGAAACCAGCGGGGTTTTCTTAAGCATGATCATCTTGCTCTCCCGAGTTGATTACTGCGGAAAATGTTTAACCATATTTTAGTAAGCCATGTAGTATCTTGCCTCTGTTCGCATTCTAACCATCTCTCGCAAGGTCACTGGCTGGAAGAACTTGGCTGAGATTTTTTTCAAGGGCTCCTCCGGAGGGCCGATCTTAGAGACGATGAGGAAGCCGGTATTGATGTAAAACTGAACGCCCCGTTGTTTAAGCATGCCCAAGAACTCGCCGTAGGTCTTGGGCACGGAGGTCAAAGGGACACCGAACTGTCGGGAAAGCGCCTCCCTCAGATTCTGCGGGATTTTATATTTTTCTATATCGTCCTTGCCGCGCCAGCCTATCTTGTAAGTATTGATGGCATCAGCATCAATCAAAACCTTAACCTGAAAGCCCTCCTCAAGGGCGGCCCATATAACATTATAGGCCACGCAGATCTGGGCATCGTCCTTCTTCAGGCTGGTTTTAAGATGGACGAGAAAGGTTTCCTGCATGTCCGCTCGAGAGGACAACGGGTATGCAAGCAGAACGCCTAAAGCAATGGCTAGGCCGAACAACTTTTTCATCTTCATCCCCCTGTGAGAATGCCAAGGTTACTGTCCGCGATTCCGGCAGACAGAAGAGCGTCTATGGAGGCGGATAAAGCAAGAGAATAATCTCTTTGCTTGAGGGTAAGCTAGTTTTCTAGACATTTAATGCCTGAAGAAGCAATTTCTCCGGCACCTTCTTTGAGAAGCGACCCGCTTCATCTGGATAGACCCGTCAGCCCATGCCGAAGTCATCACGGTCAACCGCCTCAGGGTCGATATCCTTCCCATTGACCCGTATGCTTGGAGACCCTAAGAAACGAAGATCACTGGCCCGTTCGGACGTGGTTACCTCTGTTTCTCTGATTTCCGCTGACAGGCCCTTGTCGGTAACTATCTCCTCGACTATGGCCCTGGTTTCCTGCCGGGATGTACAGCCCGGCGCAAACAGCAACTCAATATCAAACCTTTGCATTTCTCTTCTCCCTGGCAGGCCGCACACTCGATAGTCGGTACTATTATACATAATTCCGGCCACAGAGTTCTACTGTTTGTTGGTTAGGCAATTAGCCGACCAAGACCTGCGCTCTTCAGGGTGACTTCATCAACCCCACGCCCCGCGCAACAGTCTGCCAGTTTGCCGTTGATCGCCACAGCGGGTACGGAACGGACACCCAATTCCCTTCCCCGGGTCGCCCCCTTGAGATCCTTCATATCGACAACACTCACCTCGCATGATGGACAACTCAGGCGCTGAATCATTGCAACCGTTTCCTTACAAAGAGGACACCCTGCACTGAATACCTCTATTTTTCGTGTGGTAGCCATGTTACACCTCCTCATCGGATTGATGTTTTGTTTTGTCAAACGGCTTCGGTTGAATAGCCTTCTCACCGGTGGCGCCTTGCCGGGGCCAGGCATTCCAGGCCGATGCCGCGACCAGTAGGAAAATCCCTGCGTAACCAAAATATTCTTCGTCCAAATAAAATTTACCAACCACAGTTACGGTTGCAGCCGCCATTCCAATAATGAGGGGACCATATCCCCGGCGTTGACGCGCCTTGTAGGCAAGCATTCCTACAGCCACCAACAGAAAAAGAATTGTCAGCGGCAATAAATAGGTATCCCCGATTAAAAAGTTCAGCCCGACCGAGCTGAGAAGGCCCGCATAGGCAGGCCAACAGGCTGGTCAAGCAAGTCTTGGCAAAAGCGCAACACCAATGCCAGGCACCACTCCGAGATTATGGAGCCATGTTTTTTTCTGTTTGTTGTTATGGCTGTCCTTTTTCTGCATCCCCTGCCTGTTGTTGGTACTTCAAAAAAACCGGGGACAGACCACCGTTTTTTTGTCCAAGATCGAAAAATTACCCTCCTAGACTGGCTGCACGGAATGCCTTTCGTGATCTATTGGCAATCTTTACCGTGTTGCACCAAGCCCAGGTTGACATTGTTCCTGAAAACCCTACTCCTTCAACTCATCCATTATCGCGGGCTTGATATCCAGGAGCTTGGTCCCGTCAAGGCAGTCGAGCCCCTTAACGAAAAGACTCCCGTTCTCTATTTTCTCAATCGGTACAATGGCAGCCCCAATGGGATTAGGCCTGTGGGGTGATCTCAGGGCAAATGTGCCAACCACTTCCCCATTCCCCCGTGCTTCCTGTTGGCTCAGGTTTCTGTCGGTATTTTCAAACCAGTAAAGAAGCAATATCTTTTGTCCGGGCACGAGTCCCACTAATCCATCTTGAAACTCGTCATCAATAACCACCTGGCAGAGAGGGCCAGTGGGGTCGACATTGTTTGGGCAGTCTTCTATAGCCTCATAAGGGGTATTGATATGTCCAATAAATTTAAGTGTTGCTGTCATGCGATATTTTCCTGTGCTCTATCTGTTATTAATCTATTTCCCTTGTTTTCTCCTGCTGGTAATTGATTCACCGGCAATACCCCAGTTATCTGTTTCAACCTCGTCGATGACAACCACGGTTGTTGCTGGATTTTTACCCAATACATCGACAAGTAGCTGTGTTGCTCCTTTAATCAGCAAGGCTTTTTGTTCTGATGAGGCACCTTCATTTGTGATTTTGATATTCATGTACGGCATATAAACACCCTTTTATTAGCTTTGAATTCGAAAGTTTTTATCTAACGCTGTCAAAATTCCTCCAAATATTACACTTACTGCAGCCAGTAAAAGAGCTGAGTCAAACCCTTCCTGATGATCCGCCAGCACGCCGGCAACGATGGGGCCAAGCATCTGGCCGATGCCAAAACTTGCTGTAAGAATCGCGGCCGTACGCTGACTATTCCTGCCGGTTCTAAAATTACCTTCGCCAATTGTCAGGGCAACGATTCCTAAAAAAGTTCCTCCAAATGTGACAGAGGCAATAATGACCTCGACAATTGAAGTGGCCTGGATGCTGACCAAGACACCTGCCGCCTGGATAGAATATGCTGCCAGCAGTGCCTTTTTGTTGCCTATGCGCCGAGCCAAATGTGGCCAGAGGATTGTTGATGGAATTGCTGCAAGTCCGACAGTCACCCAACTATAGGGGGCCAGTCCCTCCAGGCCTGGAGTTTTTGCAATAATGGTCACAATGAAGGTGCCGGTGATGATATAGCCGAAGCCCTCAAGAAAATAGGCTGAGACCAACAGCCAAATCTTGCTTAGTTTACAGGAGCTGCCAGAATACTCAGCAGGGCGTGGGGCACTATGACCTTGGTCTTTTCCAAGCCATGCTGCCGCAACAGCCAGGACAACAGCCAGAATACCCATTCCTATCCAGGTGGCATCCCAACCACCCAGCTGATCGAGTTGCGGAACGATAATCCCACTGAGTGCTATGCCAAGGCCTATGCCGCCATATAATGTTCCAAACCAATCACTATGATTGCTTCTGGCAAGAGCTTCTCCTGTTTCGACTGTTATGATGATGAACAAAAGTGCACTGGCAACACCGCTGCCAAAACGTAAGACACCCCAGTGAAGTTCCGAGAGTGTTAATCCCATCAGGATGGTCGTTGCGATGCTCATGAGTAAAGCACCGGCAGCTGCCGTGCGATGACGAATGATTTGCGGTGCTATGGAACACAAGACAGCACCACAGAGATAGCCCAGGTAATTCAAGCCTGCCAGCCAACCTGCAGCGGTATTGCTCAAACCCAGATCCCGTTGCATGAGAGGGAGAATCGGAGTAAAGGCAAATCTCCCGATTCCCATGACAATAACCATCCCGACAATCCCACCCACCAATACCTTGAGAGTGTCCCAATCCCTTTGCGGCCCGGCCGGTTCAATTGTTTGCTTAGTAGTCATAATTGACATGTTAAACTTGAGTAGATATCATTTCAAATGATTAGTTGCGATGGGGGGTTATCACTTTTGGAGATTGGCAATGGAGTTCAATGAGCTGAAAATTTTTCTGACGGTTGCCCAGAAGGGAAGCATATCACGAGCAGCTGAGAAGCTGCATTACGTTCAATCGAACGTCACGGCGCGGATTAAAAATTTAGAGGAACGCCTGGGCGTCACTCTTTTTCACCGTAAAAGCAATGGGGTAACCCTGACCCACTCTGGCCACATGCTCCTGGACTATGCCGAACGTATTCTTCTTTTGGCCAAGGAGGCGGAAAATGTCATCAGCAACCAGGTTGAGCCAAAGGGAAAGTTGCTGATCGGCTCGATAGAAACGACCGCCGCAATTCGCCTGCCGTCAGTTCTGGCTTCGTATCACCGCGATTTCCCAATGGTCGACCTGAATTTAATAACAGGACCTTCCGAAGTGTCTTTAAAGCGTCTCATTGATTTTCAGCTTGATGCAGCGCTTATCTCCGGGACGATTGCCAACGATTGGGTGACTGCTGAAAAGGCATTTGAAGAAGAGGTCGTGCTGGTAGCCCCTTTTGGTGTGAGCTCGCCCGATGAGGTTGAAAATTTTAGAATCTTGGTTTTTCGCGCAGGGTGCAGCTATAGGGCTCAATTGGAGGGCTGGCTCAGAAAAACAGGCAGAATTCCCTATCTGGTTACGGAGTTTGGTTCGCTGGAGGGAATTATTGGCTGCGTCGCAGCAGGAATGGGGGTCAGCTTTTTGCCGCGTTCTTTTATTGATCGGCCCCAGTACAGTGAGCAGTGTTCACTTCTCAGCCTGCCGAAAGAGTACAGCAACGTGACCACCTGGTTTGTACGCAGAAAAAATGAGCAGCCCAGTAAGGCCATGCAGGTGTTTATGGATCTGCTTTTAGCAGGGACTTCCCAGGCTGCAACCTAAGATTTTATACGCCACATTCAACTCTGGCAGAGTGCGCAGTTTGCCCTTAAGAGATTTTAATGGGTGTCACTCTGTTTGGTTTCTTGTTTTTAATGAATGTAGATATTGGTCAATTTTCTGTTGAATAGCTTGCCTCTTATATGCGGAAATTTGGCGCCCATTTAGAAAAAGAGAGGGGGTAAATCGTACATTATTATCCAGTGCTTCCTGAATATCCCGGTCGATAAGTTTTTGAAGCTCAGGGTCATTAATATCTTTTTTGAATTTTTCTATGTTGAGGCCTGTCTCTTCAGCTATCTCTAAGATGACGTCACTGTTTAAAGAGCTTGCTCTCGCATATAATATATCTGAAAATTGCCCATACTTTCCTTGTCGATTAGCTGCAAGAGACGCTATAGCGGCAGCCATTGAAGATGAATGATGTCTGTTGGGTAAATATTTCATAACCAGCCGAACAGTCTCAGGATTATTCTCAAGCACCTGCTTGAGTTCAAGCTGCAGGAACCTGCAACCGGGTCATTGGAAATCTGCGAACACTACAAGTTCAACCGGTGCATTGGCTGGCCCCATCACTGGTGAGTGTTGTGTGTCAAATTCAACATTTTGCTCACCAGCAGCATATGTGAGAGAACTACTGAAACTAAAAAGAAGAATTAACAAAAGGAGCTTACTGCGGTTTTGTCTTTCTTTCATAATTGCGGTCTCCCTTTCATTTCCAACAAAAAAAGCCGAGCAACCTTTCTCTGGGGTAACCCGGCTCACTTGTTTATTTGAATTCCTTAGTTATCCTTCCCTGCCTCTCGACAGGTTCGGCTTTTTCTTATTTTTACATCTATTTTATTTTAAGGAGAGTTTTGTGTCAATCCATCAAGGTGATAGGCGGTGGTGGAGCCCCTGTTGTGAGGTTAAACATCAATCCCCCGCGCTTCAGGGGGGCCTGGAAGTGATGCCGCACGCGTGAAACAGGCATGCACTTCCAGCCGCAAGGGGAAGAGAGGGTATGCTTCTCAGACTATGGAATTATTCCTTCTGTTGATTACATAACCATGAATGACAGGTGAATTACGCCATTTTCAACTCAGGCAGGATAAGCTGTTTCCCTTCATGGATGATCTTGCCTGCTTCCTTGAGTGCTTTCATAGCTCGGGTAATGCTGACCCGGTGGGCTCCTGTTAAAAAGCTCATATCCTCATGGGTTAAAGGAAACTGGATTACGACTCCCTGGGGGCCCGGCGTCCCATGTTCTTTGGCAACGCTGCTCAGCACGCGGTAGAGCCGATCTTCAATGTTGGTTACGGCCAGGTTTTCCACACGACTGGTCAGCCAACTGATTCTATCGCTCAGGTTTTTTATGATTTGCAGGCCCACCTTGGGGTGTTGGAGGATCAATTCCTCAAATTGTTTTCGATTGAAGCCGCAGGTCAGGGTGTCCTCAAGGCAATAGGCGCTGACAGGGTACAACCCTTCTTCGGAAAACATATTTTCACCGACAAAATCGCCTGCCTTGCGGATATCAAGGGTCAGTTCGGTGCCGTCTTCAAGAACCTTGGTGAGTTTGACCCGGCCGCCCTTGAGCAAAAACATCTCATCGGCCGGGTCTCCCTGCATGAACAAGGCCTGCCCTGTATCTGATTTTTTCCGGAGCGCCTCTTTGCTGAGTGCTGCAATCTCAGCCGGTTCCAGGTTCTGGAAGAGCCAAAGATGCCCGATACAGGTTGGAGCCAGTTCGATATCCGGCCCGGCTACTTCTTGACAAAGACAGCCCATGAATGAATTTCCTCCGATTGATTGGCTACGTTGCATATCTTACAGGCATCGCGATATTTATTCACTCACGACAGGAGAAAGTTGTAGTCTTACATCAAACTCACTTTTTTCAGCCTGTCAGCTATCTCTTTGCCGAGTTGAGCTGCCTGCTGCCATGTTTCTTTTTGCTCTTCTGCCTTACAAAATTTATCAGGGGTAACTTCGGTGTCTTCACCAAAGACCCATGGTAAGGCACTCATGGGGCAGTTGTCTCCATACCCACAGATCAGGCACTCGACGTTGCCAACCACCTTGAGCTGGCCCAGCACTTCCATCCCTTCCATGGTCAGCGCCTGGCTGATTTGATTGGTTGCCTCCTCAAGCCCAGGTGCACCGCGACCGATACCGGTCACCACGGTCACTGCCAGCTTCCCACGGTTCAAGCCAGTTTGATGCCGAAGGGAAAAAAGTCGCTCTAAAAAGGCCTTGGTGAAACCATCAACCGTTCCGTATGGCGGATATCCACCAACCACAATGGCTCCGGCATACTTAACTTTTTCAGCAATTTCCTGAAAGTCGTCCTTTACCTTACAGACATTGTCTTTTACGCAGCCAAGACAGGCGATGCAGGGTTGAACCTTGCGTCTGGACAACTTGATGAACTCCGTTTCAAGGCCTGTGTTTGCCAGAACCGCCTTCACAACCCTGTCCGTATTTGAGTTTTTAACAGGGCTTCCGGAAATACCGATAACTTGAGGTTTCATAGTCTACTCCTTGGAAAATTTTGTTCATTTCCTGTGAGTATACTGAGCCCTCAATATGGATGTTGTAGCGGCTGCTACAATCTGTGAATTTTTTGAAAAAATTATTTGCCAATTGTTTATCAGTCTCTGTGCACAGCCTCATCTTATTATTGTACTGTTCAAAGCAGTTTTTATCCCACACCGTAGTACCTCTTTTTGTTTTTTTCTGGATTTTGTTTTTCGTCGTAACCTCCCTCAATGAAAATAAATTTCCCCCTCTTTACATCCTCCTATCCCTTCAAAGAAAAAATATGTTGCATTCCTGCGATAGGTATTTATACTTACCAGTATTAATACCTATGTATAAATACATACGATGAAATACGTAGGGAAGGCGAGTGCGCAGGTGGCTTCGGTAAGCTGGCAAGGGGGCTGGTAGCGCCCTTGTTTAATGGTACTTGAGGCCATTTTTGTAAACCCGATTGGAGGAGAGACATGGGTCTGTCAAGAAGAGATTTTTTGAAGTACAGCGGCGGCGCCGCCGTTGCCGGCACAGTGGCCAAAGGGGTTGTCCCCGGCGATGCCACTGCCAATGTGCCGGATAACCGGCTCAAGGGAGCCAAGGTCAGCACCACCATCTGCCCGTATTGTGCAGTGGGGTGCGGCATGCTGGTACACAGCAAAAACGGCAAGGTGATCAACATTGAGGGAGATCCCGATCACCCGGTCAACCGTGGAACGCTTTGTTCCAAAGGTGCATCTGTTTTTCAGATCGCCAACAACGAAAAAAGGGTAACCAAGCCCATGTATCGCGCCCCTGGCGCCAGCGAGTGGAAAGAGGTCGAGTGGGACTGGGCCTTTGATCGTCTTGCTAAAAAAATTAAAGAAACCCGTGATAAGACCTTTGTCACAAAAAATAAAAAAGGGCAGGTGGTTAACCGCTGCGACGGTATCGCAAGCGTTGGTAGCGCCGCTCTTGATAATGAAGAGTGTTACATCTACCAGAAATGGTTACGCTCTCTCGGCCTGGTGTATATAGAACATCAGGCACGTATCTGACACAGCGCAACAGTTGCGGCTCTGGCAGAGTCGTTCGGTCGCGGTGCAATGACAAACCATTGGATTGATCTGAGAAACTCCGATGTAATTCTCATCATGGGCAGCAATGCCGCGGAGAATCATCCAATCTCCTTTAAACACATCACTGATGCCAAAGATAAAGGCGCAACCCTGATCAGCGTGGACCCACGCTTCACTCGGACTTCGGCCAAGGCGGATATTTTTGCCTCCCTGCGTTCCGGCTCCGATATCGCTTTCCTGGGCGGTATGATCAACTACATCATTGAAAACAAGCTCTACCACGAGGATTACGTCAAGCTCTACACCAATGGCACATTCCTGGTGAACGATGATTTCAAGATGCCTGGCGAGCTGGACGGACTTTTCTCCGGCTATGATCCCAAGACGAAGAAATACGATAAAAAGGCCTGGGCCTTCCAAAAGGATGAAAAGGGCATCGTTAAAAAAGACGAGTCCATGAAATCCTCACTGAGCGTACTGCAGCTGCTGAAAAAGCATTTTGAGCGCTACGACCTGGATACCGTCTCCCAGATCACCGGTACTCCCAAGGAAGACCTGGTCAAGGTTTACGAGACCTATGGCGCCACCGGTAAAGCAGATAAGGTTGCCACCGTTTGTTATGCCATGGGTTGGACCCAGCATACCGTTGGCGTGCAGAACATCCGCACCATGGCCATCATCCAGCTGCTGCTGGGTAACATCGGCCGTGCCGGTGGTGGTGTCAACGCCCTGCGCGGTGAGAGTAACGTACAGGGGTCCACCGACCACTGTCTGCTCTTCCACATCCTGCCCGGTTACCTGAAAACCCCCAAGGCCTCTTTGCCAACGCTCAAGGCCTATAACGACAAATACACCCCCAAGACCAAAGAAGAGCGCAGTGCCAACTGGTGGGGCCATTATGCCAAGTACTCCACCTCGCTGCTCAAAGCCCATTACGGCGATGCGGCCACTGCGGAAAATGACTTTGGTTACGCCTGGCTGCCCAAGCTCGATGATGGTCAGAACGCTTCCTGGTTGCGCATCTTTGACGAGATGAGCAAGGGAGAGTTCGAGGGCTTTTTTGCCTGGGGCCAGAACCCGGCCTGTTCCGGCGCCAACTCCAACAAGACCAGAAAGGCGATGGCCAAGCTTGATTGGCTGGTCAATGTCAACCTGTTCGATAACGAGACCGGCTCCTTCTGGAAAGGTCCTGGCATGGATCCCAAGGAGATTAAGACCGAGGTCTTTTTCCTGCCTTGTGCTGCCTGGGTTGAAAAAGAAGGTTCCATCACCAACTCCGGCCGTTGGGCCCAGTGGCGTTACAAGGCGGTTAATCCGCCGGGTGAGGCCATGCCCGATGCCGAGATCTTGAACGAGCTCTTCTTCCGTGTGAAAAAACTCTACGAGAAGGAAGGCGGCGTTTATCCCGCTCCGGTCACCAAACTGGCCTGGGATTACGGAGAAAAAGATGCCTCCGGCAAAGTCACCCACATGGACAGCCACCTGATCGCCAAGGAGATCAACGGCTACTTCCTGAAAGACACCGTGGTCAAGGGCAAGTCCTTTAAGAAAGGCACCCTGGTCCCGAGCTTTGCTTATCTCACCGACGACGGTTCCACCTCTTCGGGTAACTGGCTCTACTGCAACTCTTACACCGAAAAGGGCAACATGATGGCCCGCCGCTCCCAGAAGGATCCGTCCGGAATCGGATTGTACCCTGAGTGGTCCTGGTGTTGGCCTGTAAACCGCCGCATCATCTACAACCGCGCCTCGGTTGACGAGTTCGGTAAGCCTTGGGATCCCAAACGCGCCGTTATCAAGTGGAACGGCAGCAAGTGGGTCGGCGATGTACCCGATGGCGGCTGGCCGCCACTCAAGAATGCCGACGGCACGGACAATCCCAAAGCCAAGAAGGGATTCATCATGAAGCCCGGCGGCGTGGCCCATATCTTCGGCCCCGGCCGTGCGGACGGACCTTTCCCCGAGCATTACGAGCCTCTGGAGTGTCCTGTGCAGGAGAACCCCATGAGCAAGAAGCACCGCATCAATCCAACGGCCCCGATGTTTGAGGGTGAGGACGATGCCTATGCCTCATGCGATATGCGTTTCCCCTTTGTCGCTTCCACCTACCGGGTGACCGAGCATTGGCAGACCGGTGTTATGACCAGGCATACCCCTTGGTTGCTTGAGATGCAGCCCCAGATGTTTGTTGAGATCAGCAAGGAGCTGGCCAGCGAATTGGGTATCGAAAACGGCGAAAAGGTTTCGGTTGAATCCGCCCGTGGTTCCCTGTGGGCCAAGGCTGTGGTTACTACCCGTCTCAAGCCTTTCAAAGTTATGGGTTCCACTGTCCATCAGGTCGGCCTGCCCTGGCATTTTGGCTGGCAGTATCCCGAGGACGGCAGCGGCGGCGAGAGTGCCAACCTGCTCACCCCCTCCATCGGTGATCCGAACACCATGATACCTGAAACCAAGGCCTTTATGGTCAATGTCAAGAAGATGTAGGGAGGCGGAAATGGAAAAGAGTGTACTCATAGACCTTACCCGTTGTACAGGATGCCGGGCCTGCCAGGTCTCCTGTAAGCAATGGAACAAGCGCGCCGCCCGCAAGACTGTCTTGAACGGCGATTTTACTAACCCCACCGAGCTGAGCTCTGATTGCTATACGCATATCAAGTTCATCGAGCAGGAGAAAAACGGCAAGCCTGTCTGGGCCTTTGTTAAGGACCAGTGCCTGCATTGCAAGGATCCTGCTTGTGCCTCCGCTTGTCCGGTAGGTGCTTTGACCAAAACCAAAGAAGGTCCGGTCAACTACAGCTACGACAAATGTATTGGTTGCCGTTACTGCATGGTGGCCTGTCCCTTCCAGATTCCCAAGTACGAGTGGGAAAAGGTCCTGCCCTGGGTTCAGAAGTGCAGCTTCTGTGCCGAGCGCATCAAGGACGGCATGGAGCCTGCCTGTGTCAAGACCTGCCCCACCGATACCATGTTCTACGGGGATTATAAAACCGTATTGGCCGAGGCCAAAAGCCGGATCAAGCAGAACCCCGGCAAATACGTGAACCACATCTACGGCCAGGATGAAGCTGGTGGTACCACCTGGATGTATATCTCCCCCATTCCGTTCAAGGAGCTGGGATTCAGTACGGAAATTCCGAAAAAGCAGCTGCCCAGCCTGACTTGGGCACCGCTTTCGACGATTCCCGGAAAGGTGGCCGGTATGGTTGCGGCCCTTTCCGCCATTGCCTATTTCAGAAACCGCGGAAGTGAGGAGGAGAAATAATGTCCAGTAACCAAAGAGCAGATATTCCCGTAGTGTCCGGCGGCTCGAAAGTGCTGCTGGCCCTGATGGGACTTTTCGTTGTCGCGGCGGTTTACCGCCTCTTTAACGGGCTCGGCGCCACCACCAACCTCAGTGACACTGTGCCCTGGGGATTGTGGATCGGTATCGATGTCCTGGTGGGTGTGGCCCTGGCAGCCGGTGGTTTTACCATCACCGCCATTGTCTACATCTTTAATATGAAAAAGTACAAACCCATTACCAAGCCTGCGGTCCTTACCGCTTATCTCGGTTACCTGATGGTCTGTGTCGGTATCTTCTTTGATATCGGCAAGCCCCATACCCTGTGGCATCCGCTGGTCATGTGGCAGCCGCAGTCCATCATGTTCGAGGTGGTTTGGTGTGTTGTTATCTACACCAGTGTGCTGACCTTTGAGTTCGCACCTTCTTTGCTGAAGGGCATGGGCAAGGACGCCACGGCTGCTAAGTTTGAGAGCAAAGGGGTTCTCTTTCCGCTGGTTATCGCGGGAATCACCCTTTCCTTCCTGCATCAGTCATCATTGGGCGCACTGTACCTTTTGATGCCGGCCAAGCTGAACCACCTCTGGTGGAGCACCATGTTGCCGTATAACTTCTACATCTCCGCCATTGCCGCAGGTATGGCCATGATCAGCTTTGAGAGCGTGATCGCTGGCAGGATCTTCAACCACAAGATTGATCTTTCCATCCTCCAGGGGTTGGCTAAGGGTACGGCAGGCATGCTGCTCCTTTATCTGGTTGTGCGCCTGGGCGACTTAGCGCTCAAGGGCAACCTGCAGCTGATGCTGGACGGCAGTGGAGCGAGCAAGCTCTTTTTGCTGGAGATCATCGGTTGTGCCTTCATCCCCATGATCATGCTGAGCACCCGCTCGGTACGCGAGTCCGTGTCCGGGATATTCATGGCCCAGACCTTGGTCATCGTAGGTGTGGTGTTGAACCGCTGCAATGTGAACTTTCTCTCCCAGCTCAACGAGGGCGGAAGCTACTTCCCCTCATGGGTTGAGATCAGTGTCACCGTCGGCCTGATTGCTACCTTGATGTTTCTTTACCGGGTGGCAGTGATCAAGCTTCCGATTTTTACACACGCGGAAGCGGATCAGTAAATAAGCATCCTCGAGCTGCGGGGTGGATAACCTTCCCTCCTTCTGCCCCGTGGCTCTTTTCTCAACGCAAATATGGAGGGTAGGTAAGGTAGCTGTTTTTTAGCGACCAAAAGCGGGACTATGGACTTTGGCTGGGGATTTTTCATAAAGAGATCAATGATCGTGGTGGCGGCCTTGTTGTGCTGCTCCGTGGCGGCTTTTGGCCTGGAGAAGCGGCACAACATACCGATCGGCGACTCTCCCCAGCTTGGTCCTGCATCCGCTGCGGTTACCATTATCGAGTTTATCGATTTTCAATGACCGCACTGTATGGCAGCCGGTCCGACTGTCAAACGTTTGATGAATGAGTTTAAAGGCCAAGTACGCCTGGTGCTTAAAAATTATCCCTACCGTTACCGGGATTACTCAATGATTGCGGCCGAGGCATTGCTGGCGGCGGGTGATCAGGGCAAGTACTGGCAGATGCATGATCTGCTGTTAGTGAAATCGCCCAAGTTGGATCGTGACAGTCTTATCTCCTATGCAAAGGAGCTGGATTTGAACATCGGCCAATTTACAAGGGATTTGGACACATTGGCCCATAAGGAAAAGATAGAGCAGGACAAGGCTCTGGCCAAGAAGATGGATCTGTATAACACGCCGACATTTTTTATTAACGGCCGCAAGGTCATCGGCAACCGGCATTACGACTATTTGAAAAAGATTGTGGAAGAGGAACTGGCTCATGCAGCGCAATAGGATGCAAAAATATGCATGTCTTGCTGCGGTATCGTTGGTGCTTTTACTGACCCCGGCCCTGGCTGCCGCACAAGGTTTAGCGCCCATTGATGCGGCTGAGCTTGCTGAGTTGCGCACCTCTTCCCCCCTGGCTGAGCTTGGTAAAAAATTATTCTTTGACCGCAGGCTCTCAGGCGACGGGACCATGAGTTGCGCCACCTGTCATATTCCGGAGCTTGGTTTTGGCGACGGGCAGGCGATTTCGCTCAACTACCCAACTACCAAGAATTGGCGCAACGCCCCCACCCTGATCAATGTGGGGCTGAATAAATACCTGTTCTACGATGGCCGGGTAAAGGACTTGGCAGAGCAGGCATTGTTCCCCATCCTCTCCGCCTTTGAGATGAATCAGAACCTCGATTTTTTAGAAGAGGAGCTGCGCTCGGTGCCTGCATACCAAGAGGAGTTTAAAGCCGTCTTCGGTTCAACAGATACCTCGCGTGAACGGGTGGCCAGTGCAATCGCCGCCTTTGAGCGCACCATAACCTCTGGCAATGCGCCCCTTGATCAATTTTTGCTCGGCAAAGACCAGGCCCTGAGTGCCAAGGCAAAGGCTGGCTACAAAATTTTTATTGGCAAGGGCAACTGTGTGAAATGCCATTTTGGCAAAAATATGAGTGATGACAATTTTCATGCCCTGAACGTACCCGAGCATCCTCAATTTCAAAACGATGCAAGGGTCGCGGCCACCAAGCGATTCGTGGCCAAGTACAACAATTTTAAAGATTTTAAAAAGCTTGATACGGACCCGGGCCGCTACCTGATAACCAAGGAGCAAAAGGATTGGCGGGCCTTTAAGACCCCGACCTTGCGCGAGATTACCCAGACCGGGCCCTACATGCATAACGGCATTTTTAAAACGCTGGCCGAAGTGATTGATTTTTTTAACGTCGGCGCAGGAAGCAGCAACACCGTGGTGAAGCCCCTGGGGCTGACCGAGGATGAGCAAGATAAATTAGAGATTTTTTTAACCGAGGCGTTGGCCGGAGAGAAACTCGCCATTTCTTTCCCGGACATCCCTTAACAGAAAAGAAAGAGGTGCAATTACAACCGTTGGTCAGGAGCACAGGGTGATCAAAGACATTTTCCTACATGGCAGGTACCCCATGCCTGTCCCATCTACTTCCTCCCTTCCCCAAACTAAGTAGAGCAGGAACACTTGATCACTTTAATCTCCACAAGACTCCCAACTTGTTTTGACGTTATGGCCACTGGCCAACGGTTTTAATTGCATCACTTTTTTGAGGATGAGCCAGGGCATGTGCCCTGGGTAACAGCAATTTTCAGGAGGGAAACATGTCGCAGTATCCGAAAAATTTTACCTGGATCATGAGTGAGTTCGGTGAGGTCGTTGAGGCCCATCAACAGTTTGGCCAAAAGTTGCAGAGTGCCGGTCCCCTTGAGGGCAAGAGCATTCAGCTGATCCAGTTGGCCGGTGCCGCTGCCACACGTTCCGAAGGAGCAGTGCACTCCCATGTAAAACGGGCCCTTGAGGCTGGTGCCAGTCCGGAAGAGATCTATCACACCATTGTTCTCTTGGCCAGCACCATCGGCTTTCCGGCAGTGGCTGCGGCCTTGTCTTGGGCGAAAGATCTTATTAACCGCGATAAATAATCCCGGAAGAGGTTTTGTCATGCAGACCGCACGCATTTTGGACCTGCCCGTTGTTTTTGGAGAAGAAGAGGACATGTCCTCTCACAAAAAGAATCTCATTGCCCGCAATATCATTGCCGCGGCAAAAGAAAACCGCCTGCCATGTGCGGCAGGTCATGCCATTGCCAAAAGACTGGGAGTGCGCAGCAGGGATGTTGGCGATGTGGCCGACGAACTGAAGGTGAAGATTTCAAAATGTCAGCTTGGCTGTTTTTAGTGGACAGTTCTACGTAATACGACGTTACAAGCTGTTTTGGTTTTAGGAGGGAAGTCATGAAACCAACCAGTGATATGCTCATCATCCGGGTTAAGGATGGCCTGGAAGAAGAGATGGTGGACCAAGTCGCCTCTGAGACGGCATTTACCCTGTTCGTCAACGGGCAGACCTTGGTCTCGTTGCTCTGTTCCCCGAGCGAGCTTGATACAATGGCCATTGGCTTTTTGTTGAGCGAGGGGATACTGAACAAAAGAGAAGAGTTACTCAGCGTTGAGGTGGATGAAGATTCCTCCTCCGTGCATGTGAAGCTTTCCGACCTGCCCGATAGTTGGGACGAAATGTTCCACAAAAAGACCATCACCTCCGGTTGCGGCCAGGGCGTGACCTTTACCGATGCCAGTAATCTCAGGCAGGTTCCCCGCAGGCTCAACCCCATTGAGGTTTCCTCCCAGGGGATCAAAGAGCTCCTCAAAGAGTTCCGCAATATCTCCGATCATTACGTGCAGACCGGCGGCGTGCATTCCGCCGCACTCACCGACGGCAAAGAGATTGTTCTTTTTTCCGAGGATATCGGCAGGCACAATGCCGTGGACAAACTGATCGGCAAGGCCTTTTTGGCCGGTATTGAGATGGAGGACAAGATCCTTCTCTCCAGCGGCCGTATCTCCGGTGAGATCATGACCAAGGTGGTGCGCAACCGTATCCCGGTCTTGATCAGTCGCACCGCTCCCACCTGTATGTCCATCTCCTATGCTGCGGATAACGGGGTGACCCTTATCGGCTTTGCCCGAGGCACCCGGATGAACATCTATACCCATCCTTTGAATATCCGAATCACCAAGGATGCCCCGCAAGAAGATGGTGCACCGGCAATGGAGGTGGCGGTATGAACATGCCCATGAATATGCCCAAAGACATGCTGGGCCGGGGCCGGGTTATTCCCCTGGCTGAAGCGCGTAAGCTCTTGGCTATGCATTTGCCGCAAAGCCTTGTGGGTGGTGGGTATGTCTCGCTGCATGAGGCTTTAGGCCGAGTGACCATGGGTGCGGTTTTGTCTCCGGAAGATCTGCCACCTTACCCACGCTCCACCATGGACGGCTATGCCGTGCTGGCCCGTGATACCTTTGGCGCCACCGAGAGCCTGCCCTCTTACCTTGAGGTAAGCGGAGAGGTGCTCATGGGGGAGAAGCCGAAAAAATCACCAGCCAAGGGGGAGTGTTTTCGTATCTCCACCGGCGGTCTTTTGCCGGAATCCACCAATGCCGTGGTCATGTTGGAGCACACCGTTAAGGTGGATGATTCCATGATCGAAGTGGTCCATGCCGTGGCCGATGGGAACAATATCATCGGTGTTGGTGAGGACGTAAAAAAAGGAGAGGTGATTCTCTCTGCCGGTCATACCCTACGCCCCCAAGATCTGGGGATGCTCGCCGGACTTGGGATCGACACTGTCCTGGTCCGCCAAAAAGTGCGGGTGGGCATCATCTCCACAGGAGATGAAATCGTACCCTTCACCGAAACACCGCCTCCGGGCAAAATTCGGGACATGAACGCTATCCACCTTGCCGGCTTGGTGGAAGAGGCAGGCGCTGTGGTGCACCATTACGGCATTGTCAAAGATGAAGAAGATCAGTTCCGGCGCACGGCAGCCACCGCCCTTGAAGAGAGCGATCTGGTGCTTTTTTCCGGCTCCAGCTCCGTAGGCACCCGTGACATGGGTGAGCGTGTGCTTGATTCTCTCGGTGATCCAGGCATCATCGTGCACGGTGTGGCCATCAAACCCGGTAAGCCGGTGATCATTGCCCTATCCGGCAATAAGCCCATGTTCGGCCTGCCCGGCCACCCGGTCTCGGCCGCAGTTGCCTTTGAGCAATTCGTGCGCCCCACAATTCAACACCTGGCAGGCAAAACAGAGTCGAACTTTCCCCAAACAAAACAGGTCAAGGCACGGCTGATGCGTAATCTCAATTCCGCTTCAGGCCGCCGCGACTTTGTCCGGGTGCAGTTGACCGAGCTGGTGGACGAAGAGGGCTTTGCCGCTGTGCCGGTTTTAGGGAAATCCGGCGCTCTTTCCACCATGGTCAGGGCCCATGGTTATATCGTTTTGCCTGAGAGTCTGCAAGGGCTTGAACATGGCGACATGGTAGAGGTGAACCTCTTTACCGAGTAGAAAAGGTAGTAATTGGAGTAGCAGTTATGATTGATAAACGAGTGAGAAAAAAAGCTGATAAACGCGAGAAAATTATCCAGGCCGCCGTCAAGGTCTTTGCCCATAAGGGCTATCATAATGCCCGGATCAGCGATATCGCCAAAAAGGCAAAGGTCGCGGACGGTACGGTCTATCTCTATTTTTCCAGTAAGGATGAACTGCTTTACACCCTGATCCGGGTGGAGATCGGCAGGCTCATCCTCGATGCCAAAGAGATCATCGGTGCCCAGTGTGGGCCGACCAACAAGATCAAGGCCTTTATCCGCAATCATTTAGAGCATGTCCTGGCAAATCAGGACCTGGCTATCATCATGCAACGTGAGCTGCGTCAATGCCACAGAGGCTTGGCAGCCCGTTGTGAATCCCTGATTGCCGGATACATCAAACTTATTTCCGATATCGTGCGCCAGGGCCAGGAGACGGGAGTGTTCCGGAAAACGCTGCTGCCCGGTATTGCCAAACGTACACTGTTCGGTGCCCTGGAAGAAACAGCCCGGGTCTGGCTTGCTGCGGATAATCTGGATTACTCCCTGGAGGAGACAACGGACCAGCTCTGCGAGGTCTTTGTCGGCGGCTTGCTTGAGGCTCGGCAGTTTGTCAAACGCGCAGTTTCATGGCGCTTGGCCGGGGCCAGCCCCCAGGAAAGCGCTGCACTTTTTTACCGTTACGCCGGAGGTGATGCCCAATGCTTTTAGCTACTCTGGATGGATGTGCGACCACAAAAGTAAAGCGAAACGTATTTGTCAATAATATGCCCCTAACCGAGGCGCAGGCCCTTTGGCTTGAGCGCTTGAGCGCCGAGGGTTGTCTGGCTCCCATGGAGCCCGAGGAGATCATGGTGGATGAGGCCTTGGGCCGCATCACGGCTGAGCCTGTTTATGCCCCGAGCTCTTCGCCATTTTACAACGCCTCGGCCATGGACGGCATTGCTGTGCGCTTTCTCGATACCGTGGGAGCCAACGAGACCAAGCCCATCATCCTTAATGAGGGGGCGCAGTTTGTTTATGTGAATACCGGCAATGCGATTCCCGCTGAATTTGATGCGGTGATCATGATCGAGGATGTGCAGCCGCGGGGAGAGGGCAAGGTGGAGATCATCTCCGCAGTCACCCCCTGGCAGCACGTGCGCACCATCGGTGAAGACATTGTCACCACCGAACTTATTGTTCCATCCGGGCATACCATCCGGCCCATTGACCAGGGCGCGCTTCTGGCAACCGGTGTTCTGAACGTCAAGGTCCGCCCTGTGCCACGGGTGTTGGTGGTACCCACGGGCAGCGAGCTGGTGCAGCCCGGCGAGCCCACCGAGCCTGGAAATATTATCGAATTCAATAGCCGTATTCTGGCGGGCTACCTCACAGAGTGGGGTGTGCATGCCGTCCGCCACGGTATCACCAAGGATAAACCCGAGAGTCTGAAAGAGACCATTCTCAACGGCGTGGCCCACCATGACATGGTGGTGATCAATGCCGGGGCCTCTGCCGGCAGCAAGGATTTTACCGTGGATGTCCTGCGCGAGATCGGCGAGGTAGTGGTGCACGGGGTGAACATCAAGCCCGGCAAACCGGTGATTTTGGCAATTGTTCAGGGCAAGCCCGTTATCGGCCTGCCAGGGTATCCGGTCTCTGCCGTGATTACCCTGCGTTTATTTGTTCGCAAGCTCATTTCCATGATGCTAGGCCAAGAGGAAGAGCCGGTCCAATATGCAACGGCCAAGATGTCCCGCCCCCTCTCTTCACGCATGGGCGTGGATGATTTTGTCCGGGTCAAACTCGGTCGGGTGGGCGGCAACCTCATGGCCACTCCCACCGGCCGCGGAGCCGGGGCAGTCATGTCCCTGGTCCAGGCGGACGGCATCCTCACCGTGCCTTCGGGCAGTGAGGGAATCGGTGTCGGGGAGTCCGTGCAGGTTGAGCTGTTGCGGGAAAGCCGCGAGGTGGAAAACACCCTGGTCTTTATCGGCAGCCATGACAATGTGTTGGATGTTCTAGCCAATATGCTGCATCGGCGAGAGGCGGGATGTCGACTTTCTTCGGCCCATGTGGGCAGTATGGGCGGCATTTTGGCCATCAAACGCGGTGAGGCCCATGTTGCAGGGACCCATCTTTTGGATGAGGCCAGCGGGGAGTACAACGTGCCCTTTATCAAAAAACATTTGGCTGATATGCCCCTGATGTTGGTCAACCTGGCCCATCGCGGTCAAGGTCTGCTGGTGCCCAAGGGCAACCCCAAGAACATCAAAGGATTTGAAGATCTCACCCGGGAGGATGTCAAGTTCATCAACCGTCAGCGTGGGGCCGGAACCAGGCTTTTAGCCGACATGCATCTGAATCGTCTGGGTATCGATCCTGAGGCGGTCAATGGCTATGACCGTGAAGAATACACCCACATGAACGTGGCCTCGGCCGTGGCCTGCGGTACTGCGGATACCGGACTTGCCATTATGGCGGCCAGCGAGGCGTTGCACCTGGATTTTGTCCCGGTGGCCAAGGAGCGCTATGACCTGATCATCCCCATGGCCTATGCCCAGGATGAGAAGATAGTCTCCCTGCTTGAGTTGCTGCGGGAGAATAAGGAGTTCCGTCGCACGGTGCAGGACTTGGGCGGCTACGATCTGCTAGAATGTGGCCGCATCCTCTACATGCAAAAGTAGCCGCTTAGGAGCACACCATCTGCGTGCGATCAGTTTGTGCAGCATAGCAGGCTATAGCTGCCCAACCTGCTTGCCCACACCTGGAGCACTTCTAAACACCTAGAAGTTAGATATAAGTGAGGGAAAAAATGAAACGAGTATCAATCTTTTTAAGTTTATTGGTTGCTATAGCAATCTTTGCCTCCACAGTGAATGCCCAGGAAACTCTGCGCTGTGCATCCACTACCAGTACGCAGAATTCCGGGTTGTTTGACACCCTGTTGCCTGCATTTGAAAAGGATAGCGGGATTCAGGTGCATGTGGTGGCTGTTGGTACGGGCGCGGCTCTACAGCTTGGTAAACGCGGTGATGTGGATGTGGTTTTTGTCCATGCCAAAAATGTTGAGCTGAAGATGGTGGAAGAGGGGCACTTTGTCGGGCGTAAGGATGTCATGTACAACGACTTTGTCCTGGTCGGTCCCAAGACCGATCCTGCCGGTCTGCGGGAGGCGAAATCCGCCACCGAGGCCTTGGTGAACATCGAGGAAAAAATGAGTCCCTTTGTCTCCCGCGGTGATGATTCCGGCACCCATAAGAAGGAGAAGAGCCTGTGGAAGACTGCCGGTGCAATCCCCCAGGCTGCCATGGACAGATGGTATCTCTCCGTAGGGCAGGGTATGGCCAAGACCATCCGAATCGCTGCCGAAAAGCAGGCCTACACCATGACGGATCGCGGTACCTGGCTCGCCATGGCGGATCAGGAGAAGCTGGGCCTTGCTATTGCCTATGAGGGCGATAAGGTGCTCTTTAACCAGTACGGTGTCATGGCGGTTAATCCCGTGCGACATAGTCATGTAAAATATGATGCGGCACAGCGCTTCATCACTTGGCTCACCACGGATCGCGGCCAGCAGGTCATTGACGATTTTCGCAATAAAAAAGGCGACCAGCTCTTTGTGGCCAATGCCGTGCAGCAGAGGACCATGGCTCAGGGCAAATAGAAGTAATTTTTGCCAAAAGTCATCCATACCCTTTATGCTGTAAGCATATTGTGTGGTCTGACCTGAACCTCTGCCCGAAGGCGTATTGTGTCCCTTGAGCTTGTCTTGATAAAGGCCTTTTCCCTGATCTGGCACCTGAACAGTGATCTTGTTGAGATCATCCTGCTCAGCCTCAGAGTCTCGGGCATGGCCCTTGTGCTAGGCGGACTCATTGGGCTGGGCATCACCGCGGCCTTGGCGCTCTTCCGGGTGCCGGGCCGGGCCGGGGTGGTGACTATTCTCAATACCCTCACCGGGCTGCCCCCTGTGGTGGTGGGCCTGGTGGTGTATATTTTCCTTTCCCGCAGCGGGCCCCTTGGTTTTCTCAACCTGCTTTATACGCCGCTGGCAATGATCATTGCCCAGTGTATATTGGTTACCCCCATTGTCGCCTCACTCTCCCATGCCGCAGTCACTACGGCAGGTAATGAAGTGGGGCGCACGGCCCGCGCTCTTGGTGCCACGCAAGGTCAAGCCCTGTGGGCTGTATTTAAGGATGCCCGTTACGCTATTATTGCCGCATTTACCACCGCCTTTGGCCGGGCCATGGCCGAGGTGGGGGCGGTTCTTCTGGTGGGTGGCAACATCGCGCATCACACCAGGGTTATGACCACGGCCATCGCCCTAGAAACGGATAAGGGAGAGTTTGAGCTGGCCATCGCCCTAGGTATCGTGCTTCTTGCCCTCTCCTTTGCGGTCAATATTCTCTTTTACCTGGCCCAGCGTAAGGGGATGAAGCGATGATCACCATCAAGCTTGGGCAGGTAAAAAAGTATTACGAGGAGCGGCTGGTTCTGGATGTGAGTACCGAGCTTGTGCCTGGAAATCTCTATGCAGTGCTTGGCCCGAACGGCAGCGGTAAATCCACCCTCTTGCGTCAATTCTCCCTGTTGGAGGAGGCGGATAGCGGGGAGGTCCTTTTTTTTGAAAAGGAAAGGGTATTGGCCAAGGACAGGGAGCTGAGAAGAAAGATTGTCCTGGTGCCGGACCGTAAAGGATTATTCAACGACACGGTGTTGAATAATGCCGTCTATGGGCTGAAGATAAGACATGTGGCTCAAAAAGAGCGCGCCGTAGCTGTGGAAAAGGCCCTGCGGGCGGTGGGGTTGTGGAGGTTGCGCAAAAGCAACGCTCTGACCCTTTCCACCGGGGAGTCGCAGCGACTCTGCCTGGCCATGGCCCTGGCTGTGGAGCCGCAGGTCATCCTGCTTGACGAACCCACTTCATCACTTGATCCCAATAACGTATTATTGGTTGAAGAGATCATCCGCAACATGAAGCAGCATGCTGCCCTGATCGTGCTTGTCACCCATAATATCTTCCAGGCAAAACGATTGGCCGACCAGGTCATATTCCTCTATCAGGGAAACATCCTGGAAAACTCAACGGCCAACACTTTTTTTGCCCAACCCTCCTCTGAAATTGCCAAGCAGTTTCTTGCCGGTGAAATTGTCTGTTGAGCCTCGCGGAAGCAGCCAAGAAAAAAATCATATTTTTAAGGGAAAATTCACAATTTCCTCACATATTTCTTCTATACTGATCTGAAAAGGGGATGTCGTATCTCTTTATCGACAGGGGGCTGTGAGGGGTAACGTTTGGCTAGGAGTTTTGATAATGGTGCAAATTATTGAGTGGCAGGATGAGTATTCCGTTGGCATTGAGGAGGTCGATGCCCAACATAAAGAACTGGTTGCAATTTTAGATGATCTATACAATGCTCTTTTAAAGGCCCAGGGCGCTGAAGTCGTCGGTTCGACCTTGGAACGCCTCACAGAATATACCCGTAACCATTTTGCCACAGAAGAGCGCTTGTTTAAAAAGTACAGTTATCCCGAAGAGCAGGAGCATAAGAAGGAGCACGGGGAGTTTCTTCAAAAGCTCAACTCGTTCATTAAAGAGCATGAACGGGGCAACAAGCTCATAGGGGTGGATTTGGTTCACTTTGTCCGAGACTGGTTCGAAGACCACTTCAAGGTTACGGACTACAGATACAGTTCATTTTTTAAAGAGGTGGGAGTTGCCAAACGGAACTAAAGTGTTGCAGGAGGTTGAGGGGAGAATTTTTATGCCAAAGGATGTGAACATGCTTCCCTCCTGTAAGGATGAAACCCTTGCCGGTAAAAGCTCCTGGCCCCTGGCCTGGATCAGCTTGCCTATTCTTGTTTTTCTCTATAAGCCGCTGAGTAAATGGTTGCCGCGTTTTGATAAGGATGGCTATGTCCGTCGCATCGTGGCAACGGGCAACGCCTTTTTTAAAGAGCGTTTTAGTCGTATACCTTACAGGGAACGGATGCTTTTCTTGCCCTATTGCTTAAGGGCCAAGGAGTGTCCGACCACCATTGCTCCTGACAAAGGATTGCTCTGCCCGGACGATTGCGATGTCGACTGCCGTTTGATGGAGATGAAGAAAAAGGCTCTGGATTTAGGCTATCAGGCCGTTCATATCGTGGTCAGTGGCAAGTTGCATAAAAAAGAGGGTGTTCTGCGCAGCCGTGATTTTCTGGTGCGCCAGATCGAGCAGTATAAGCCCCGAGCCGTGATCGGCTGCCTGTGCACCAGGGATTTGAGAGAAAAATATCTCTGTTCAAAGAACCTCTCGCCCGATGGCACCTTGGGCAAACACGGCCTCAAGGTGATCCCCCAAGTGGCCCTGCTCAAAAATTGCAGCTGCCGCCAAAGTGATGTGGAGTGGGAGTGCCTTGACGAGCTGATCGGATTGTGCAGCGATAAAGAAACAATGTGTAAATAATTACTGGAGAGCAGGATGGACAACTTGGTCCGTTACGGAATTACTCTTTTTTTGTCAGTATTGCTGGCAAGCTGTGCGGCACCCAAAGGTTCCAACGTGGCCGAAAAAAGGGACCATATTCAACAGATGCGTGAACAGACCCTGACCAAGCTTTTTAAGGAAAGGCCGCACACCAGAAAGATCGTCAAATCGGCCGTAGGCTATGGGGTGTTCAGCAACATCAACACCAATCTTTTTCTGTTCAGTACTGCCAAAGGCTACGGGGTGGTAAAGGACAACCGCACCGGCAAGTACACCTACATGAAGATGTTCCAGGGC
Organism: uncultured Desulfobulbia bacterium; assembly: GCA_964385695.1. Taxonomy (GTDB): domain Bacteria; phylum Desulfobacterota; class Desulfobulbia; order Desulfobulbales; family Desulfurivibrionaceae; genus CAYLQA01. The sequence goes on from CAYLQA010000001.1 coordinate 46,615, forward strand.
GGTGTCGGGCCGGGCTTGGGCATCAAGGATTTCCGGGCAGTTCTGGTTTTTAAGAGCAGAAAGGTCATGGATGATTTTGTCAATAAGGGCTGGGAGTTCGGCGGCCACGCCGATGCCGCAGCCAAGTCCGGAGAAAAGGGCGGGGCGGCAGGGGCCGAAGGCTATGTGGCAAAGGATATCTTGCTCTACACCTTGACCGAGGCCGGTGCTGCGCTCCAGGCCACGGTAGCCGGGACAAAATACTGGAAGGATGATGAGTTGAATTAGGGAGTGTATGAAAGAAATGATTTTTTACAAGGGGAGCGCAAGCTCCCCTTTTTTTATGTTCTGCCTCACATCTGTTTGCTGAAAATAACATGGATCGCAGCTCTTTCAAGGAGCTGCGATCCGAGCATCACGCAACAATCCATAAGAAGGTATCTAAAGTATACAGGTCGAATGAAATCGATGTCAAAGGCAATTATGAGAAAAAATAAGCTAAATTGGGGGGATATCTCTATTGGTGCGACATTTTGTCCGCTATTCATTTTTTTGTTTTATGGTATTTTTATAGCGCCCAACAAAAACGCTTGAGAGGGTGTAGGGATGGGGTGCGATGGAAAGTTCTCTTTTTAAGGCTGTAATCGACGAGGCGAGTGACGAGTATTATCTTTTTGATAAAACAGGAAAGATTGTATACGCCAATGAGGCTGCGGCAAAGAGTTTGGGTTACTCTTTAGTCGGGCTCACTTCCTTAAGCCTGTCTGATATTGATCTTGGATACGGTCCTGATTTTTCTTCTCATTTTGAACAGTTGCGCCTGAAACAGGTGATCCGCCTGGAGACGGAACACCGTACGAAGGATTGTCCGGTGATTCACAAGGAGGTGACCAGTTTCTGTTTTAAGCAGGATGGCCAGGAGTTTCTCTCTGCCTTTGCCCATGACTTGGCGCCCGTTTTACATCCTCGAGTTGTTCTTTTTCGTCTTCTCACAGTAAACAGCGGGCAAGGAGCGCGGCCCGTTTTTTTACACCCTTTAAATTTTCTATGCAGTGCAACTTGTTTGTTAATAATTACAAAATGATACGCTGTTTTGTGTAAATGTGAAATTGCTAAAACTGTTAAATTGTAACTTCCTGATTCTGGGTTTTTTATTTTGATGCAGTATACTGATTGGTAGTTGAGCGGAACCAAGGAGGATTGATATGGCGGAACAAAAGATTGCCATCTTTGCCTTTGACGGGGAACCGGCCTGCTTTGCCCACGCCCTGCTTAACGGGATGGATATGCAGCAGCGCGGTTGGCAAGTGCGTTTAATAATCGAGGGCAGGGCAACAGCCCTGGTGCGGGATTTGAATGATATGGAAAAGCCTTTTGCTCCAGTCTATGCCAAGGCAAAAGGAGCGGGGTTGATTGATTGCGTCTGCCGGGCCTGCGCATATAAAATGGGTGCGTTGGCTGCTGCCGAGGAGCAGGGGCTGCGGATTTGCGAGGAAATGAACGGCCACCCCAGCATGGCCCGTTATCGTGAAGAGGGGTATGAAATTATAACCATCTAGGTATTTGGCTGCCGAGTGATGAGGTGTGGCCAGAGACTGACCGGAGAAATCTGATCTTACCTGCCTATCATTATATAGATGGTGGTTGGTGAACTAAGAACGAAGAAGAACCCTGGAGTAGAAATATGGATTGGAAGAGTTTGTTTACCCCGGTGCGGAATATGTCCAGCCAAGAGGCCAAAGAGTTTATGGCCCAGCGTAAGGCGGATCAATTTCAGCTGCTTGACGTGCGGCAGCCAAGGGAATATGAGGCAGGGCATCTGGCCGGGGCATTGTTGATTCCACTTAAAGAGTTGCCGTCTCGCTTAGCGGAACTGGATAAGAAAAAGCCGACCATTGTTTATTGCGCCATTGGCGGACGCAGTAAAGCGGCGGCCCAGCTTCTCGCTGGCAAGGATTTTGCAGATGTATTTAACATGACAGGAGGGATCAAGGCCTGGGATGGAAGACAGGCCACCGGCCCCCAAGAAGCCGGACTCGAGTTTTTTACCGGCCATGAGGAGTATGAGGATGGAGTTGCCTTGGCCTATGCCATGGAGGATGGCCTGCAGGAGTTTTATCGCATCATGGCCCAACGAGCAGATGATGAAGAGCAAAAGGCCATGTATGAGCGGCTGGTTGGCTTTGAGGATATCCACAAGGAACGGCTGATGAATGAGTACCGCGAGTTCCATAACGGCGATGAGCTTGATGTAAAAGGGTTGCCCGGTGTTATGGAAGGCGGGAGAAGCATCGACGACTTTGTTAAACGGGTGGAGGTTATGATCCAGGATAAGCGCGACATCATCGAGCTTGCCATGATGTTGGAGACCCAAGCCCTTGATCTATACAGCCGTATGGCCCAGAAGAGTGAAAAGCCAGAGGCCAAAGAGCTCTTTCTGCGCCTGGCCGAAGAAGAAAATATGCATCTTGGTTATCTGGCCAAGGAGCTGGATAAAATTTTAGGTTAACGGATGAATAGACAGCGGGATCGCAGAGTTGCCAAGGCAGACCGACGTATAGTCGGCCGGATGCTGGTTGAAAATCTCAGATTTTTTCAATCGGTCATCAACGGTGTCACCGATCCGATTTTGGTGATCGGGACCGACAGAAGGGTGAAATTGCTCAACTCTGCGGCCCGCGATTTCCCCGTTCTCAGCCATCTCAAAGGAAAATTTCCGGAAAACGCCCATTGCTACAAGGTGCTGTTTGGTTGCGATAAGACTTGCGAGGAGGTAGGACGCGCCTGCCCCTTGGTGGAGGTTATCGAATCCGGCTGCACTGTCACCGTGGAGCACGATATCACCCTGGTCGGCGGCGAGGTCCGTTCCTATGAGATCCTCGCCTCTCCCCTGTGGAGCGAGAGTGGCGATCTTTTGGGTATTATTGAATCATTACGGGATGTTACCGAGCGAAATAAGGCCACCCGTGCTCTCAAGGAAAGCCATGAGGAGTTGGAGGTTCGCATCCAAGAGCGTACCTTTGACCTGCTCAAGGTCAATGAGACCCTGCAACAGGAGGTGGAGGAGCGCCGCTGGGCTGAGGATCGGCTGATCCAGTCCATTGAACAGGCGGATCTCGTCTACCGGGTTATTCCCAGCGCTATCTTTACCGTGGATCTTGAGCGCAATATTACCAGCTGGAACAACAAGGCTGAAGCGGTCACCGGTTTTAAGCGTGAGGAGGTCCTGGGCAAGCCCTGTTCCATCTTCGCCCTCAACCCTTGCACCACACGCTGCGGCGTGTTTTCAGATGCAGTTGCCAAGCCCATTATTGCCAAAGAGTGCCGGATCAAGACCAAGGACGGCAGGGTCCGCATCATCTCGAAAAATGCCGAGCTGCTGAGAGGGGCAGAAGGCGAGGTGGTCGGGGCGGTGGAGAGTTTTGAGGATATCACCGACTCCAAGGAAGTGGAACAGCACCTCAGGACCGAGCGCGACAAGTTTCGCGGCATTCTCTCGGCCCTTGATCAGGGCATGCATATCCTCAATCGTGATTTTATCATCGAATACCAAAATGAAATTCTGCGTGAGATCTTCGGCGATAAAATTGGTGAAAAATGCTACCAGGTCTATAAGCAGCGCGATATGCCGTGCGAGGTCTGCCGGATGCATGAGGCTATTGATAGCAGTCTGATCCAACGCACAGAAGAGGTGATGAGTAACGGCCGCCATTACCAACAGAGTTACGTGCCCTTTGAAGATATTGACGGCGAGACCAAGGCCCTGATTCTGCTCAGGGATATCACCGAAGAAAAGGCATTCCAAGCGGAAACCATGCGTGCCGGGCAGCTGGCCTCCATTGGTGAGCTTGCCGCCGGTGTGGCCCATGAGATCAACAATCCCATTAACGGTATCATCAATTACGCCCAGATCCTGCTCGACGACGGACAGGATGAGGAGGGTGTGGACATGCTTGACCGGGTTATTAAAGAAGGCGAGCGCATTGCGGATATCGTGCGCAACCTCCTTTTCTTTGCCCGCCAACGCCAGGAAGAGGCGGAGATCGTCGATGTCATCCAGGTGATTGAAGACTCGCTTGCCCTAATTAAGCATCAACTCCAGAAGGATGGAGTGGAAATAGACATCGATATCCCCGATGTGTTACCGGAAGTTAAAGTTATCCCCCAACAGTTGCAGCAGGTTTTTCTCAACCTGCTCAGTAACGCCCGACATGCCCTCAACCAGCGTTATCCCGGACGCGACCCCGATAAGAAACTGGAGATCCGCAGCAAGGTGGTCAAACTGCAAGGTTCGCCCTATGTGCGCACCACCTTTACGGACCATGGCACCGGAGTGCCCGAGGAGATCATCGAAAATATTTTTGATCCGTTTTTCTCCTCCAAAAAGCCAGGTGAAGGCACCGGCTTAGGGCTTTCCATCAGCCATGGCCTGATCAAGGATTTCCACGGCTTCTTAGCGGTTGAGAGCCGAGCAGGCGAGCAGACGACCATGATTGTGGATCTGCCTGCCGCCAGTTCGGTAAGCGAGAACTTATGAGTGCGAAGAAGGATGTGGCGATGATAGATCTGGACAAAACAGAGAGCAGGATCCTCGTAGTGGACGACGAGGAGAGTCTGCGGCTCACTTTTAAGATGTTTCTGAGTCGTGAGGGATATGGACCGATCACTACTGCTGATACCTTTGAGGAGGCTATCGGCCTCATTGAGGGGCAGGAGTTTGATCTGATTATCAGCGATATTGTAATGGAAGGCGCCTCAGGCATTGACCTGTTGCGTAGGGTAAAGGAGCTTGAGTTGCAATGCCCGGTGGTCATGGTTACCGGCTACCCGAACATCAATACCGCGGCCGAGGCCGTGCGGCTTGGTGCCTTTGATTATCTTTCCAAACCGGTGAAAAAGGCGGATTTGCTGCGCACTGCCCGCATGGCCCTGCAGCAGTTTTCCCTCTGGAAGGAAAAAGGGCTGCTTGAAAAACAAAAAGATCAGTATCAACAACAACTTGAGACCATTTTCCGTAGCGTGCGGGATATGATCATCACCGTTGATCCTGGTATGAACATCATGCAGATGAACGCCCGAGCCGGTGAATGGGCGCAAAAAAATGTGCCGGAACTTGGTGTTGGCGCATCATTGAACATATTTCCCAAGCCAATGGGCATGTTTGTTTCCGATGTGCACAAGGTTTTAGAGACCGGTGAGGAGGTGCCTGAGCATCGGGTAGAGGTGGAATGCGAAGGTGGGGAGCGGCGCGTGTTTCGCATGTGTGCCGCCCCGCTTGAGACCAACAACGAGCGCATTGTAGACGGCGCATTGCTCTGTTTCCAGGACGTGAGCCGGCTTGAGGCCCTGGAGCAGCGCGGCAAGCGCAGCCATTTTCACCGTCTGGCAGGGAGCAGCAGGCCCATGCAGACAGTCTATACCCTGGTGGAAAATGTAGGACAGGTGGACACCTCGGTGCTTATCACCGGTGAATCCGGCACCGGTAAGGAGTTGGTTGCCGAGGCCCTGCATGCAGAGAGCAACCGGCACGATATGCCCCTGGTGAAATTCGATTGTACGGCCATACCGGAAAACCTTATGGAGAGTGAGCTTTTCGGCCATAAAAAGGGTGCCTTTACCGGAGCGGATCGCAATCGGGAAGGGCGTATTTTACAGGCGGACGGAGGCACCCTCTTTCTTGATGAAATTGGCGACATTTCCCCACTCATGCAGCTCAGGCTTTTACGTTTTTTGCAGGAACGAACCTTTTATCCTGTGGGGGAGGATCGCCCGATATCCGTTGATGTACGGGTGATTGCCGCAACCAATGCGGATCTTAAGGAGCGGGTGAAAAGATGTGATTTTAGAGAGGATCTCTATTATCGCCTACGGGTAGTGGATATAACTCTGCCGCCTTTGCGTGAACGAAACGGTGATCTCTCCATCCTGGTGAACATGTTTGTTGATCGATTCAGCAAACGGCTGGGCAAGATGATCACCGGTATCTCCGACCAGGCATTGGGTATGATGGGAACCTATAACTGGCCCGGCAATGTCCGTGAGCTGGAGCATGTTATGGAACGCGCCTGTGTGCTCTGCGGCGAGGATACCATTACCACAAGAAATCTTCCTGATGAGATTCAGCAGGGGAGTGTGGCACCGGCTGGGAGTGTGTCAAATAATGAGCCTGCTTCGGGGGGCTTTACTGCTGGAGCGGATAATCTACCCCACGAGAGTGAGGAGGACAGGATTCTCCGCATCCTGAACCAGACCGATGGTAATAAGGCCAAGGCCGCTAGAATGCTCGGCATAGACCGGAGTACCCTCTATAGAAAGATTAAAACCTATAACCTTGAATCCTGCCTGGAGACGGGTTAGCGCATTCCCTTGATGCATTCATACCGCTAAGATTCTGAGGGTCGGCATTCTGCCGGCCCTTTTTTATGCCTGTTGCACAAAACAAAAGTGTTGCACTTGTGTTGGTGATGCAACAGTCGGTGCAGCAAGAGTGTTGCAATAGTGCGTTGTGTTGCAACACTTTTCTAAAGACCTTCTTCTCTCATATACTTGTATCTTTCATTTTCCAATAAAACTTTTTATTTATTGTCTAACTTGTTGAAATTAAAGAATTAATTCTGTGCCCGTAGTTGTTGTGTTAAGGGAAATGTTTTTTTAGATATTCTCCTTAAAAAACAAATAGTTAGGTTGTTTTTTGAGTGAATTGCCTCTTGGCCTCTCGATCATGTTGGCACAGCCTGTGCAAACTATAAAAATCAAACGCGGCAAATAAGTTTTTAAGGTCGTAAAAACAATTATATAGGAGGCACACCATGCAAAAAACATTAGACAAAGAAAGAATGGGATTGAGCGCGATAGACCAAGAAGCAATCAATGATGGCGCATCTCAAGCTGGTGTCGGCGTTATTCTGGCCCTTGCCACTCTGATTGGAGCATGGGGAATTGCCTGTCTGGTAGGTGGAATCGGTAACTCCGGCGGCATCATGGCCATGGCTCGCGGTTGGCTGACTGCAGTAACAGGTATGTAATAAATAAACTTCAATATAAATGACTGGAGAAAGGAGAAACTAAAATGGCAAATCAAATGACAAATATGACGGCTGAAGAGAAAAAAGGCGCTGGAATCTTCATGGCAATAATGGGCGGTATTGGAGCAGCAATTGGCTTATGGGCCATGACAGCCTTGGTCTTCAGTTTTTCCCAGGCCGGTAGTGCAAGTGAAGTACTGCGCCAGTACATGGTAGCTATCGGTCTTGTCAGTGAATTCAGTACACTTGTAGACTTTTACACCCACATCAAGGGTGTTGAGTACCTGATCTGCGGTGCTTTCTTCTTCGCATTCCCTGTCTTCTTTAAGTATGTCAATCGTCCGCGCGCTGCTGTCCAAGGGGAACGCTAGAAAAAAATCCGCAACATCCTTCCTTCCGGCCCGGGCTTTGTCCCGGGCTTTTTTATTGTAAATTCACACATGCACCGCATTTTCGTGCGGTCACGGTTTCCCGCATAGCGGGCTATAGCGGAAAACCGTGCTCACGCGAACCTACGGCACCTGTGAGTATTTACAGGTTACGGTTAATTTCCATAAAAAGGGGCATCTTTCCTCATTTGCATCAGCAACTTTTAGAGCAATTGTTTTGGCGCAGTTGTTGCAACACTATTGCGACAGAGTCGAAACACACAAGTAAATCAATCATTGTGGAGGTTGATGTGGCCAAACATGTACGGAATTATCTGCTCATACTCTTTGCCCTTTTGGTGGCTTTTATTGGCTATAACCTGTGGCAAATGGAAACCAAGCTACCAGGAATTGACTACACGGCCTTTATGACCATGCTGCAAAACGATGAGATTAAAGAGGTGCAGATCAAGGGTGGGTTAATAAGCGGACAAGACAGGCTACAACAGCCATTTGTGACATATGTGCCTGATGTCACACATCTAATCCCTTTGCTTGAAAAGAAAAACATACGTATCAGTGCGTCTAAAGAGACAAGTGCTTCCGCCTTTTGGACCTCATCCTTTCCCATTCTGCTGCTCATGGGCGGCTGGATGTTTTTTATGTTCCGCGGTCAAAAGGGCGGCTCTTCCGGCTTTGCCAGTAAAAAGGCGATCATGGCGCCGGAAAAGAGCAACCGCGTTACCTTTGACGACGTTGCCGGTATTCCAGAGGCCAAGGAGGAACTTGTTGAGATTGTAGATTATCTGCAAAACTCAAAGCGATTGACCCGGCTCGGTGGCCGTATTCCAAAGGGAGTGTTGCTCCAAGGCCCGCCAGGGACCGGTAAAACACTACTTGCCAAGGCCATTGCCGGCGAGGCTGGAGTGCCGTTTTACTCCATCAGCGGCTCTGACTTTGTCGAGATGTTTGTCGGTGTCGGCGCATCCCGTGTGCGCGATCTTTTTACCCAGGCAAAAAAGAATGCCCCTTGCATCATTTTCATCGATGAGATCGATGCGGTTGGGCGCAGCAGAAGCGGACAAAATTCTGCAGGCGGGCAGGATGAACGGGAGCAAACCCTGAACGCCCTCTTGGTGGAGATGGATGGCTTTGAAACAGGTGAGACCGTCATTCTCGTAGCTGCAACCAATCGGCCGGATGTGCTGGATAAGGCCTTGCTCAGACCCGGACGTTTTGATCGGCAGATCACGATCCTGCCGCCGGATGTGAAGGGGCGTTTCAAAATCCTCACGGTGCATGGGCAAAGGGTTGCCATGTCCGGTGATGTGGAGCTTATGGAGGTGGCCCACATGACACCGGGCTTTTCCGGGGCAGAGCTTGCGAATTTGATCAACGAATCAGCACTCATGGCTGCGCGGAAGGGCAAGGAGGCCATCTATCTTGACGACATTGAAGAGGCCAAGGACAAGATTCTTATGGGGGCCGAGCGTAAGGGCATGGTCATCAGCGAGGAGGAGCGCAAGATCACAGCCTACCATGAGGCAGGGCATGCGATTCTGGCTAAGCTGCTGCCCAATACCGATCCTCTCCATAAGATCACCATCATTCCACGGGGCCGGGCTCTGGGCGTAACCCAGCAGGTACCCATTGATGACAGACATTCTTATTCCAAGGAGTATTTGACCAACCGTATCAAAATACTTTTGGGCGGCCGAACCGCCGAAGAGATTGTCTTTAATGAGTTTTCCACCGGGGCCAGCAATGATCTCCAGACTGCAACGGATCTTGCCACCAAGATGGTCTGCGAGTGGGGGATGAGCGATATACTTGGCCCCCGAGCCTATATGACGGCAGAGCACGCCTTTCTTGGCGGAGGTTCGATGCAACGTAGTTACTCCGAGGAGATTGCCCGCACCATTGATCAAGAGGTCAATAAGCTCATTGAGGAGTGTTACCAGGAAGCCATGATTATCCTGGAAGGCAAAATCAATTATCTGCACGAGCTGTCCGACTATCTGTTGCAACATGAGACAATCGATGCTGAAGGTGTTGATATTATTGTTAATTGTAGCCGAGTTGATGAACGCGGCTATGAAGAGAGTTGTGTTGTTCCCCAAGAAGACGCGACCTAGTCAGCCTCAAAAGTGTTGCATGCAACAGTTGTGTTGCAACAGATGTGTTGCATGCAACACTTTTTAAATCACCTGCCCGGATTCATTTTCCATCTTCCACAAAAAAATAATTCATTTTATTTCCCCTTCCTCATTTTTTAAAAGCCGAAGCGTATTGGGCTTGGCTTGTTTGTTTCTATTATTTCAGGTTGTTATGCGCTTTGTGGCAGTTGTGCAACATATTGCCCTCAAGGTGCATGTTTATGCGACATGTATGTCTTAACCGGCTGAAGTTGCGTGCTTCTCATGTTGTTGCAAGGTGTAAGGCCCAAGGGTGGTGCAATGTGGCGAAAGGGCATGCCCAACCACTGGAATCACTTTTGGCACTCTATGTGCAATAGAGAAGCACGAAGCAAAAACTTCGGGATAAACGTTCGGGATAACGTGAAGCGAGGGAGATGGTCGCCGGGAAAAAATAAATACGTTCCTGGCTGCCGGATCGAAAAAATTAAAACATTGGCAAAACCAAGTTTAGCAAAAGTTAAGAAGTTAAAACGTACAAGGAGAAAAACTATGGGTGGAAGAAAGAAAAAACTGCTCACGGCCGTAGCTGTTCTGGCAGTTTCCGCACCGCTTGCCTTTTCTGCCTGGGCAAATGGACCGGAAACCGTTGAGCTGGACAGCCTGGCTCAATACTACGGCCCGGTCACCTTTGACCATGCAATGCACGCGGACCTTGCGGAAAGCTGCGCTGACTGTCACCACCACACAACCGGCACAGAACCAACCAATGCAACCTGCGCCCGTTGTCACACTGAAAGTGATGAGGCCAGCGCTATTGCTTGTAAGGACTGTCATAGCGAGCAACCATTTTCCGCAGCAAGCCTCAAAGAGATCGAAAACAATCCGCAACTCTACCATACAGGCAAACCCGGGCTCAAAGGCGCCTACCACCAGAATTGTCTTGGTTGCCATGAGAGTATGGGCGGACCCACCGGCTGCCAAGATTGCCATACACGCAACGAAGAGGGCGATAAGCTTTTTCACGCTGGTAATTATGCCCCTGAGCCGAGTGCAACACAGAATAGCGGACATTAACAGTAAGGCTGGTCCAATAGGAACGGCTTGAAACGATTTTAGAGGAAATGGTTATGAAAAAAATAAATCGAAGGAATTTTCTCAAAGGAGGCCTGGCTGGCGGTGCTGCCGTTGCTGCGACCGGCATGAGTAAAAAGGCCTCGGCTGCAGGTGATTTTTCGGGCTACCCCGATAGTATGGGCGTGCTGGTTGATTTTACCAAATGCGTAGGCTGCCGCACATGTGAAGCGGCCTGTAATAAAGAACAGGGGTTGCCTGCACCGGATAAGCCATTTGACGATATGTCCGTATATGACGAGCATCGTCACGGCGGCCTGCAACGACGCACAACGGAAAAGGCCTACACGGTCGTCAATAAATATGAGCCGGCAGGACGCGAGCATCCGCTCTTTCGTAAATTTCAGTGTAACCACTGTAACGAGCCCGCCTGTCTGACCTCTTGCTTTGTTAACGCCTATAAAAAGACGGAAGAAGGCGCTGTTATCTATGATCCGACAGTCTGCGTCGGTTGTAGAACCTGTATGGTTGCCTGCCCGTTCTATGTTCCGGCCTACTCTTACTCCAGCCCGCTGAACCCGGTCGTAAAAAAATGCATCATGTGCTACGACACCCGGCTCAAGTTCGGACGCCCGCCCGCCTGTGTTGAGGCCTGCCCTCAGGAGGTTATGACATTCGGCAAGCGTAAGGAGCTTATCAAGCTCGGTCACCAGCGCATGAAGGAGAATCCGGGCAAATATGTGGATCATATCTACGGCGAAAACGAGGTCGGTGGTACGGCCTGGATGTACATGAGCGATGTGCCTTTTGACCAGATCGGCTTTGACACCCATCTTGGGAAACAGCCCATCATCAATCATGTCAAAGAGTTTCTCACCATCGTGCCCATGGTACTGACAATCTGGCCCGCCCTGTTCACAGGCTTCCACCTGTTGTCCAACAGGAAAGAGGCGAAACAACAAGAAGATAACAAGAGCTGAGGGGAGGGTGGAAAATCATGAATAAGCTAAAAAGTGAAGGCTTTGAGCCGGTTGTTTCCCATACAAAGGGTGACGGCAGCAGCTGGACGGTAAAGGAAAAAATATTACTTGGGCTTTCGCCTAAGGAGTACATGGCAACCCAGATTCGTAATCCGTTAAATTGGATTCTGGTGGCCATCTACGCCGTTGGTGTCCCGATTCTCGTAGGTCGTTTTATCTACGGCCTTGGTTGGGCAACCCATGGTTCCATGGAGTATCCGTGGGGATTGTTCCTCGGTTGGGGGCTTTTTACCATGGTTCCTCTGTCTGCCTCAGGCTTTATGATGGGCACCACGGTCGAGCTCTTTGGTCGCGATGATTTTAAACCCATTGAGCGACTGGGATTGTTGAACGGGCTGTTGGGCTATTTGTTTGCCGTAATATTTCTGCAGGTGGATCTTGGCCAGCCCTGGCGACTGATCTATCCGATGTTCGTCTCCCTCGGACCTGCTGCGGTTCTCTTTTTGGTGGCCTGGCATGTTGCCACTTATCTTTCCTGCCAGGTGGCTGAACTGGTTCCGGCTTTCTCTGAATGGATGGGATTTCCCAAGGCCAAGAAGTTTGTTAAATCCATTGTTTTGGGGCTGACTGTTGCAGGGATCATTCTTTCCACCCTGCATCAAGGAGCTCTGGGAGCCTTATTTACCTATGCCCCGGGTAAGGTCCACCCTCTCTGGTATTCTTCACCGTTCCAGTGGTTCCATTTCTTCTGCTCCGCGGTTTTTGCAGGGCTTTCCATGCTCATCGTAGTCAGTACCCTTTCCAAATGGTTCATGCGCTGGCGTTGTGATGAGAAATTCCTGGGCAGTCTGAACAGGTTGACCTTGGGTCTTGCCAAGGGTTCTGCCCTGGCTCTCATTACCTATCTGGTCATTAAGATTATCGGTATTGCCCATGACGGTGATTGGGCCTACCTGGCAACGGGTTGGGGCCAATGGTTCATCTTTGAGATGGCAGTGGGCGTTATCCTGCCCCTGATCCTCTACACCATTGCCATTCGAAACGGCAACGCCTCCCTGGCCCGTTTCAGCGCCTTTGTCGCGGTATTCGGTATTGCACTGAACCGCCTGAATACAGCGCTGATTACCTTTAACTGGCAGCTTTACCAGGAGGTCCCCCATTGGCGCGAGGTGATGATTTGCATCACTGTCTATGCGACCTATATCGTAGTCTACCGTGCTGTGCTGGCCAGGATGCCCATCCTGTACAGCTGGAAGGAGAAATAAGAGCAAGTTCAACCGGCCGGGTCACCCTAGGTGGCCCGGCTTTTAGGGTCCCAAACATGGCAATGCCACTGAAAAAAATCATTTACGCAACAGGAATCGGTGTCGCCATTATCCTTTGCCTGCTCCTCATTCTCGGAGGCAGACAATATCATCTTTATAAAAGCCATGAACAGGTTACAAGCCAGGCGGAAAAGCTGATCTTTCAGTTCGGCATTATCCGCGAGCATGTCTCGGAGTCTCTGCTTGACGGACAATCCGATCGCCTCTCTGGCGTTGCCGACGAACTCGGCGAACTCAATAGCAACCTGACCGAAATCCTCAGCAATAAACACATAGCCAGCGAGTATAAGCTGAGCTTTGCCAGTTCCATTGACCTGCCCGGCATTATATTGCTGGTGCGCAAGATCGAGTCAGGCGCTCTGGGGCCGGAGAATTTTCGGCAGCTCAACCGTGAGATCCGCACGGTGGGCGAGCGGCTCATGCTCTTTGACCGGGTCTTGGTCACCTATGCCAAACGCAAGCTCATCGGTTTTCAAAATGTGGTGATCGGCGCCCTGGCCATTGTGGTCTGCCTGGTCATCGTCATCCTGCTTTCATTCCACCAACAGTTATTGACCCCGTTTCTTGATCTGGTGCGCCAGGTTAAAGAGGTGTCCAGCGGCAAGCGCAGGCAGTTGGCAATCCTGGGCAGTCACGGCGAGGTATCGGATCTCGCCTACTCTTTTCACGATTTGCTCCTCTCCCGCGAAGCGACCAACAAAGGATTGGCAAGATTCGAACAGGTCACCTCCGCGGTAAAAAAGGCGCTGCGGGTTTTGGCCAGGAGCAAGGATAGAGAGCAATTGGAACGTGATATCTGCCGTGCGCTGTTGAGCAACCAGGATTATTGCCTGGTCTGGTTTGGGCGGCCAACCAAAGACGGCAGCGACGTGATGCCGGTTTCCGCGGATGGCTCAACGACCATGACCAGCAAGGAGTGCGACAGTTGCCTCAGTGTTCTGCTCACCGAGGCAGAGGATAAAGGCATTGAGCATAACGCAGCCCTGTTGGCCTTGAAAAAAGAAAAGGCCCAGATACTCACGAATATTTTAGAGGAGGTGCCACGCGGTCTTCTTAAAGGCACCCCCCTGGCAGGCGGCTATGCCGGTTGCGCGGCCCTGCCCCTTGCTTGGCAGGGAAAAGTTTACGGCATTCTCTCCATTTATACCGTGGCCAAGGAAAGCTTCTCGGATAAGGAAATGGAACTGCTTGAAGGGTTGGCCAACGATGTGGGGCTGTCGCTTTATAGCATGGATGAACAGGAAAGGCTGCGGACCGAGCGGAACCTGAAACACCAGATTTTGCTCGCGGTTGAGGCAGCCGAGCTGCATATCGATGCCGATGGCAGGATCATCAAGGTAAACGAGGTTTTTGAACAATTAAGCGGACTTGGCAATGAGGCCTTTTTGAACAGAACGTGGCAGGAGATCCTCAGCCCACAACAGGAAAGCGGAGTTACTTTAGAGGAGTTGGCTGAAGCGAAAAATGATTTTTCCGCACTGCTCAAGGGCAAGGAGGTCAACCTGTCTTTACAGTGTCATCTCCTGACCGGTTCCACTGAAAACGATCAAGAGCGACGTTTTGTCTGTATTTGTCGCAGGCAAGGCAGCGCTAATGGTGATACCGGCGGCGAGCTGCTCTCAGCATCGCGCCTTGCCGTGTTTGGCGAACTCTCCACCGGAGTTGCCCATGAGATCAGCGATTTGACCAACGGCATTATCAACTATGCCCAAGTCCTGGCCGATGATGAAGAGCGGGCCCATCCAGGTATGCCCCAGCCTGAGATGCTGGGCAAGATCATCGATGTGGGAGAGCGCATTTCCAGTATCGTCAGGAAACTCATTTTTTACGGTCAGGAACAGGATGGCACCGGGGAGTTCATTCCTCTCTGCACAGTGCTGGAGGATTCCCTGCTTCTGATTGGCTACCACCTCAAAAGTGATGGTGTACAACTTGCGGTCGAGCTTGCCGAGGAGGTGCCCAAGGTGCCGGTCCATGCCCAGCAGATGCAGCAGGTATTTTTGAATATCTTGAATAATGCCCGGCGGGCCCTGAACCAGAAGTACCCGGGCAAGGATTCTCAAAAACAGCTCAAGGTCGCCAGTGAACTGGTGCAAAAGGATACCGCCATCTTCCTGGTTATCAGCATCATCGATCATGGGGTGGGGATTGGTCGGGACTTTTTGGAGCAGGTCTTTGCTCAGGACTATACCACCAAGCAGGAATTAGAACGCGCCGGCCGAGGGTTAGCCATCAGCCGGCAGGTGGTGGAGAGCCATGGGGGCGCAATCGAGATTGAGAGCAAGCAGGGTGAGTGGACCAAGGTCGCGGTGAGTTTTCCCGTTCACAGTGAATAAACAATTACATTTATATACTTAACAACGAGGTAACCCCATGAAGGCAAGCAGTAAAAAGGCGATTTTCAGGATCTCTACCGCGGCCAGTATGTTGCAGCTTCACCCACGAACCCTGCGTAACTATGAACGGGCCGGGTTGGTGAAGCCGATTCGCCGCGGCAAGTGGCGCTATTACAGCGGTGATGATATTGCCTGGATCAAGTGCCTGTACTCCATGATCCATAAAAAGGGGATCAATATCGCTTCAATCGGTAGATTACTCGGGTATGCTCCCTGTTGGGAGGTGGCGGAGTGCCCGGCAGAAAAGCGCTTGGATTGCGCCCGTTATCAGGCCCAGACCATGACCGAGAGTGAGGTGAATGGGGTAAAGCGCAAAGAGATGCTTACCACCGGGGCAAGCGGTAAGCCGCAAAAGATTATTGTGCGGCAAAACTCCGCTGTTGCGGAATCGCGGCGGGAAATATGAAGTTAAGTTAGCCAAGGGTTTCCACCCGGTTGCGGCCATTGTTTTTGGCCATATACAGAGCAGTGTCAGCTCGTTTTATTAAAGATGGGCCATCTTCATTCTCTTTGAGCAGGGCAACCCCGAGGCTGACGGTGATCTCGCCTGCGGGATCAAAGCCCCAACTCTGGATGGTCACCCGCAGTCTGTCTGCCATCTCCAAGGCCTGGGGTAAATCGGTTTTGGGCAGGAGGATAATGAACTCCTCCCCGCCCCAGCGGGCAAAATAATCCATCTGCCGAACGTTGGCTGCGGTAATCTCGGTTATGACCTGCAGAACCTTGTCTCCCGCATCATGGCCGTACGTATCGTTCACCACCTTGAAATGGTCGATGTCAAAGAGGATCAGGCTCAATGGTTCCCCATGGCGTCTTGCCCGATGCAGCTCCTTGGTCATGACCTCCTCGAACATACGGCGGTTGTAAGCGCCGGTCAGCTTGTCCGTGGTGGCCAGCAGTTTGAGTTTTTCCTCCATGATCTTCCGTTTGCTGATATCGTCTACGATCCAGATGACCCCCTTGCTGAGATCCGGAGGCGCGATGGCCTTGCCGGAAAAGAGGCACCAGATGACGGAGCCGTCTCTCTTTTTCAGGGGATACTCGGCATGGATGACCTGGTCTTCGGCCAGGCGGGCATAATGTTTTTGGCCGAACTCGATAAAATTCTCCTCTGAGACATGCCAATTTTTTACAGAGCGGCCAAGCAACTCATTCGTGCTGTAGCCCATAATCTCCGCCATCCGTTTGTTGATGCGGCTCACCAAACGCTCCCCCTTCATGAAGAGAATGCCCACCATACTGGTGTCAAAGATGACCTCCATCTCCTCGAGGATCTCTTCAAGCTGTGCCTCAGCCCTTTTTTGCGCTGTGATATCACGGAAAATTCCCCGGGTGTAGACCGGGCGGCCATCCTCCAATTTGCAGCTTGCACTGCCGCTGACAAAGAGCTCCCGCCCGTCTTTGGTTATGAAGAGCGTTTCGATATTGTTTTCTTTGCTGCCGCCTAATACTCCTTGAAAAGTATCCTGGCAGGCAGCGAGGTGGTCAGGGTGGACAATGTCGCGGATGGTGAGGTCCTTGAGCTCGTCAGGAGTATAACCCAGATAACTGTGCCAGGCCGGATTCACAAAGAGAAAATTCCCGTCCGGGGTAACATTCTGGATCATGTTGGGTGAGCTTTCAAAAAGATCGCGGAATCGTTCTTCACTCTCTTTTAACGCGACTTCCGCCTGTTTGCGTTTGGTAATGTCCTTGAAGTCTTCAACGATACCGAGGAGGTTTCCGTCATGATCGCGAAAGGGAGTGGCGGTGATCAAAAAGGAGACGGTGCGCCCGTCCGGCAGTGTTTTTTCCTCCTCAAACTCAATGCGTTCTTCTCCCTCCCTTATTCGCACCAGGGGACAATTGGCCGTATTGCAGCATTCTCCGTGCAGAAAATCAAAACAATCCATGCCAAGGACTTGTTGATCTGTGCCGATAATATCGAGGAGCGTTTTGTTGGCCCGCATGATTCTGTGGTCAAGATCGATAACGACCATGCCGTCGGCCGCGGTGTTGAATATCTGCTTCAGTTCGCTATGGGATTCTCTTAAGGCCTGCTGGGCTTGATAACTCTCGGTTATGTCCTGGGCAATGGCAAGAATGGTCATATGACTGTTGCTCTCAACGGGCAGCAGTTGCAAGGTGATCAGGTGTTCGTTCAGGAGCAGGGGTACGTCGGCGCCGATTTCCTGTGGGCCGGAATCCTTGGCTGTGGAAAAAATCTCCGCAATTTCTTCTCTGTCGTATTCTGCAAACAGATCAATAAAATTTTTGCCGAAAAGTTGTTCCTTGGTGGTGCTGAGAAGATCGACGGCCGCATCGTTTACGTTGATGATTTTGCCATCGGAAGAGAGTTCGAGCAGAACATCGGAGATGTTTTGCAGAATGATTTCGTAATGCTTTTTATGGTGGAGCAGCTCAAGGGTGGCTTCTCGTTTATAGATATCCTCGATGCCAATGATACCTTGGTCACTCTGTTGAATACTGCCGTTTTCTATCTGCGCTAGTACATGATCGATATTTTTTCCGAGATTGACGTAAGGACCTTTGGCGATACAGGCATCAACTCCCATGCGGCTGCAGTTGATTTCCGCCTCCGCTGCCACACCGGAGATGACAATGATGGAAAGGTTTTTCAGTTCCGGCCTGCTGCGGAGAACCCTGCTCAGAACATCTCCGCCGATATAGGGCATGATCAGGTCGATAAAGGCGATCTCGGGGGTGAAGGATTCTATTTTTTTAAGCGCGGCCAGGCCATCCTTTGCTGTCACAACATTGTGCCCAAGTTGCTCAAGATGACCTGCGACGATCTTGAGATGAACAGGATTGTTGTCAACCACGAGAATGTTTTTCACCATAGCCACCTTATAATCATGCCTGCGAAAAAATGAGAAAGCCTAACAGACTGAACGTACGTACATTTTTACCCCTATTTTCAAGCTAAGGGCATTGGTGGCGGAAGGCAAGTTTTTTTTAAGAAAATCGGTAACTAACGGGAGGCCAGGGCCCAGAAGCACCATTTTTCATGGCGCATGCGGTCCAGAAAACGGACTTTGTCCATGGGCAGCGCGGCCAGGAGGTCTTCCTCCATGGGGATGATAAAGCCGGAGAGCAGATAGAATTTGGCCTGCCAGAAGTCCGGATTTTCAAAAAGTTCGATCATCAACCCCTTGTACAAATTGGCCATGACCAGGTCAACGCCCTGGGTTTGAGGCGGGTTGGCCCGGAGGTCTCGTTCCTGCACCTGCACAAGGTTTTGCACGTTATTACGCTCAACATTGGCCAGGGCCACTTCGCAGGCCAGGCGATTGTTGTCAATGGCCGTGATCCGCTCCACTCCCTGGAGTGCGGCGGCAATGGCCAAAAGGCCTGTGCCGCAACCGAGATCCAGGGCGGAGTTGATCTTGATTTCTGGTGTCTTGAGATATTTAAGCAGCCCCTCTAAGCAAAGATGGGTGGAGGGGTGAAAGCCGCTGCCGAAGATGACGCTCGGGTCGAGCAGGATGTCCGCCTCGGTCTTACTCCAGACCGGGGCCACCGTGACGTCCTCCACGGTAAAGGGGCCGATCTCCCGCCCTGCTTCCCAGTCCGTGTAGTCGAGATCCGCCTCATAAATAACCGTGGCCCCGCTTTGTTCGCATATCTCCTGAACCAGTCGCTCCTTGGGCTTATGGAAAAAAAGAATGGCGGTCTCATCCTCGATCCAGGTGCCGATAAGATCCGGGTCAATTATTTCCGGCAGGTCCTTGAGGTCGAGATGATAGGTGTAGAGGCGGCTGTATTCGGTGTATGGCGGTCGTAGCATGGTAAGCTTATTGCTCCTAAGCTGGGCAAGAGTTTTTAGATGATGATGTCGTTAAGTTTTCGTTTGGGCACATGGTGAATCGCCTTGTCATCCCGCCAATATTTTATGGAGTCGCCTGGGTTCATCTCCGTGAGCTGAATTTCCTCTACGGGTTTGCCCAGGGCAATGACCAGCAGGACTTTGAGATGGTCGGGCAGTTTGAGAAGCCCATGCAGTTTGCCGGAGAGAGAGGCGATTCTGCAGCCGGCCAGGCCAAGCTCTGTAGCGCCCAGGAGAATATTCTGGCTGGCGATGCCAAGGTCAAAATCCCCATCATCGCTGATCGTGGTGTCCAACAGGCAGATGATATAGGCGGATGGCCGTTCTCCCTCAACTGGTCCGGGCCAGTCCGTTAAATAGCCTGCCCAGCCGAGCAGGGGAAAGATCGCCTGATTTTGCTCCGGCTCATTCACGAGCATATACTTGAGTGGCTGGGCGTTGCGGGCAGAGCCACCCAGTCGGGCCAGTTCAATAAGCTGCGTCAGGCTCTCTTTGGAGACGGCATGCTTTTCAACAAAACGGCGGCAGGTGCGTGTCTGCCTGATCAAAGACTCAAGTTGATCCATGGTTATTTTCTCCCATTACTTAAGAAGTTCAAAACTCACGCCCACCCGGCTCCGGGGGGTAAGTGGGCTCTGCGCCGACAGTAATGTGCCGACTCCTAAACGAATGCGATTTTCAGCAATGTTGTGGGTGTTGACCAGCTCTTTTTGTACGTATAGGGCCCGGGCTGTGGCCAGGCGCAGAAGTTCCTTTTTGCTGACGCTGCTGGCATCGAAGATGGTTTCTTCATATACGGGCGGGGCGCTTACGCCGGAGCTGGGCCGCTGGATTTCTTCCTTGCCGTATGATTGGGAAAGAGCCGCGGAGAGTTGTGCCTCATGGGCTTTTCTCTTTTGTTCTTCCGCTTCTCGGAGTTTTACGAGCAAACCATTGCGATCCGCAACATCATCGGCAAAACCAGTGAGTATAATGGCAAGGGCAGGGCGGTTTTTTAATGCTGCGGCCAGCCGTTGCAGGAGATCTTGCTCCTCTTCATTCAGGCTGTGCTGGGCAGGTGAAAATTGCAGATGGTCTTTGAGATGAAGTGTCGGGAGTGATTTTTTCACAAGAGAAAAGGGTGCCACCGCCGCCTTGGCGGAAAGCCCGCGAAAATGTTTTTTCAAGCTGTTAACAATGGGCAGAGGGGAAGTGGTCTTCGTGTTGATGGATTGCGTCAGTTCGCCCTGGACATCGGTAATGAGAGCCAGGGTAAAGGGAAGTCCTGTTGTGCCCTTAGTTCTTTTGCCCAGTCCCATATTTTTGAGCTGCAGGGTGGTTTGCTGGCTGAGGCGATTTTCACTCTTGATCAGTTCGGCCTGAAGGTTCAGGCTGCCGCCTGTGACGCTATAACCGAGAACCGTTTCCGCATAAGGGGCAAAGGTAGTCAGCTTTCCATGGGTCAATTGCAGGCTGGCGGTAAAGGGCATTTGTGAGTCGAACAGACCCACGTCGCCCTTCAGGCCGATGGTGGTGGCATCTCCCATGGCGGCTGTCATGTCAAACTCTGCCCGGTTGCCGGGCAGGGCAGCGATCTTGCTGAAGTTGCCTTTAATGTCTGTAAGTGTTGTTGAAAATGGTCGGCCAAGACGTTGATCGCTAAAGGAAAGCTTGCCGTTTTCGATCCGTATCGTGCCCACGGAAAAAGGAGTTTTGCCGAGTTTTTTTGCAGGGCGGTCTGCCGGGGGCTTCAGAAAAGGAGTCAAGGAGGAGCCTTTGCTTTTCTGAGTCCAATAAAGGTGCGGCCCTTTGAGGCTGATGCCTTCAATGGAAAGGGCAAAGGGCTGGCTGGTAAAATTAAGCCCCTGCGCCTTGGCGGTTGTGATCCTGGCTAGGGGTACATTGCCCCTGCCTGTAAGGATGTTGCTCGCCTCAAGTGAACCTGTAAAACTCATTTTCGGCAAGGTGAAAACACCTTTGATATTGAAGGAACCGGCGGTCAGCTCCGGGTTAAGCCATGGGTTGATGAGTGACGCTAGACCTGAAGCCGGGATGTTTTTGAGAATGGTATCAACCGTGGCCGAGAATGGGTTAAGGTTCAGATCGGCCTTGATTTGTACGCTGCCGCCATCGCGAAGATCGGCTTGGCCACTGGCGCTGTGCTCCGTTAATGAGAGGGCAAGGTCCTTTAAAACATGGCTTTGCGTTACTTTCGGGTAGGGCTGGTAGCGCAGCGTGAGGTCTGTTTTTTTGACCTCGATTTTCTTGTAATCAATTTTCCAGGAGGAATTTTTGTTTTTTTCAGTATGGGGTGGCTGCCAGTTGAACTTTTTGTTTTCATCCCAACGGCAAAGCAACGAGCCGCCGTTTAAGGAAAGATTGCCCAGGCGCAGGGAGCGAGCGGCAAGATCCAATTCAGCGTTTTTTACCGAGAGCCGCGGCAGCTTGGCCCAGGTTGTTCCTTCCCGCTTGAGGGTGAGATTTTTTATGGTAAGTCCGAGCTTGTCGAGACGTTTGGTTGCCTTGCCGTCTTTTTGTGAGCCGAAGTTGAATTGGCCATCCAACCTGCTCACCGTGCCGCTGGTGACATGGAGTTTATTGCCTGCCTTAAAGTATGGGCTGAGGCGGCTGAGTTCCAGGTCGTTGACAACCAAAAGTCCGCTGGCCCTCAGCGGCGCGGCGAAGAGATCTCCCTGGGCGGAAAAACGGCTGCCCTTTTTATCTTTGCCGCTTAAGGCGAAAGAGGCAGGCGCATCCTGGCGCGAGTCAAAATTTTTCAGGCTGAATTGAACATTCTGCCAGTCCGAACTGAAGCCTCCCTTGACCATTCTGTCTGTGAGGCGAATTTTCCCGGAACTTGCCACAAGCTTGGCAATGGTCACAATATTTTTATCTTGTCGAGCAGCCTGTTTTTCTTTATGCCTGCCGCTCAACCAGGGCAATGCCCATCCGCCTTTGGGTGTGTGGTCAAAGGCAAGGTCGGCTCCTGCGAGTTGAACGTTGTCAAAATGATAGGTGCGGGCAAAGGGGGCGATGCGCCCGGTGAGACTGGCCGAGCTGATACGATTACGATTTTTTTCCTGATCGCTAAAGGAAATGTTTTTGAGCTTGGCCGTGCCTTCGAGTTCAAGCTGTGTTGCCTTTTTGGGGCCAAAGGAGAGGATCAGGCTGCCGTCAAAGGTTGCCTGACCTTTGTCAACGGGGAGGGCAAGATCTGCGGGCAGGTAAGCAGCATAGCGCGGCAGGTCGATATCGTCTAAATGAACGGCCAGCTTGGCAGTAAGGGTTTCACCCTGGACAGAGGTTTCACCGGTCAGGTTCATGGGGCTGCCATTAATTTTGGCGGAGAACTTTGGCTTGATGTATTGGCCGCCCTTATATGAGATATTCGATAAGGCCGGCAGGGCCAGGTTGATCTCTTCCAAGCTGTGGCGTTTGCCCGAGGCCTGATCGTCAAAACGAAGGCGACTGTTAGTAAGGGCGATATTGTTCAGCGAGTAATCCCGTTCTGTATCGGAGATAAGCGTCTGCCTGATCGTATCAAAATTATATGAGCCCTTCTTGCTGCGGACAAGGTGGATAAAAAGGCTGTCTGCCGTGAGAGATTGGCATATGAGTCGGCCGCTGATAAGGCCCCGGATGTCAAAATCAACCGTGGCGCTCCCCAAGGAAAGGACCGGGTCCACCGGATCGTCGGGCAGATCCAAGCGCGAGCCGATGATGGAATTGCGCACCGTCAGGCGCAAAGAGAGTGGGTCGAACTCGGCGTTGGCAATGGTCACGGGCCGCTGAAGTTTTTGCGACAAATGATCGGCCAGCAGGGTGGTCGTCAGGTATGGGATCAGGACATAACCGCCGCCGAAAAATAATGTTGTCCCCAAAAGCAGGATGGCCAGTAGCCAATGGGGCCAACGGCGGGAGGAAGAGGGCAGCCGGTGTTTGCTCCTCTTTGTCCGGCGTGATTTTTTCGGTTCTGTTTTTGGCGGCTCCTGTGGTCTCTCTCCTTCCTCTGCCGGGGAAGTGTTTGAGATGGGAATGGAGCCAAAATCATCGTTATGTGGATCGTGTGTCATGGCTGGTTACATTTGTTGCGTTTCTTTTGCCTGTTCAGTTGGCATAATTTTAAAGCGATGCTAAGATGACAACCTTTTTTAGGATTTCAGGAACATACCATGAAAGAAAGAAGGAGTACAAAGTGTTTACAACCTTACGCGGGATTTTGGTACTGATCCTTATTCCGATTCTCACTGGCCTGACCAGTCTCATCGCCATTATCGCCTTACTGCTTTTCAGAGTTCCGCAGGAGAAAATCCAGGTCCTGCCGCGGATGTGGGGCAAGATCATTCTGTTTCTGAGCGGAGTGGAGGTGGAGTTGTTCGGCCTGGAAAATATCGAAAAGGGCCGGCCTTATATCTTTGCGGCCAACCACCAGAGCCAGTTTGATATTTTTGCCTTGATGGGACGCTTTGAGGCGGATTTTCGTTGGTTGGCCAAGCTTGAGCTGTTTCAGATTCCATTGTTCGGCTATGCCTTGCGCAAGGCAGGAAATATCCCGGTGGACAGGGCACATGGCCGCAAGGCCCTTAAAAGCCTGGGGGAGGCGGCTAAAAAAATTGCCGCAGGCACTTCGGTTATCATCTTCCCCGAAGGGACCCGAAGTCCGGATGGTAAGCTTTTGCCTTTTAAGGCCGGGACCATGGTTTTGGCAATCAAGGCCGGTGTACCGGTGGTGCCCATGTCCATCAGCGGGACCCACGCCATTTTACCTAAAAAGAAGCTGTTTACCAAGCCAGGCAAGGTGGTGATCCGGGTTGGTAAGCCCATTGACACCGCAGGCTATAAGGTGAAACAAAAGCATGACTTGGCCGTCTTGCTGGAGGAAAAAGTCACAACGCTTTTCAATACAGATCAATAACATGTCCAGCAGGTGGGAGGTATTGCACTACCGCTTACGAGAAGTAAAAGAAAAAAATGTTTAAGATCTTGCTGGATATTACCGATTTTTTCAGTTATGACAAATTATTGAGTAATTAAACGGGTGCTTGAGGTGAAATTATTACCGCACACAAGAGATGTGCGGTTTTTGGGTTGTGGAATTTCATTTATAGCCCCAAAGAAAAGAAGTCCTCGGTAGAGAGGGAAACAGGAGTCGTCATGTTAGAAGGTACAGTAAAGTGGTTCAACGAGTCTAAGGGTTTTGGTTTCATTGAGAGCGAGGAAGGGAACGATGTATTTGTTCACTATTCCGCAATTCAGGGAAGCGGCTTTAAAACACTCGCCGAGGGTGACAAAGTTAAGTTCGAGATAGTCGATGGGCCCAAAGGTCCTGCTGCTGCCAACGTGGAAAAAGTGTAACGTTTGGCCGATTATTTGTAATTCCAAGGCCCCTGTTTACAGGGGCCTTTTTTTTGTCCTTTTTCCGCCTGCCCACTGCACATCACCCCCCCAATCGCACCTGCCCAGAATCTGATCGATAACCATCGCCAGTTCCTGGTTATTATTTCAGCACATCTTCCATGCCATATGGAAAACTCCACAATTGCCCCTGTTTTTATCTCGCTGCAGTCCTAGGGCAAGAAAGCCTGACCAAAAAAAAGAATTTTTTTGATGTTGCTGGTCGGCTTTTTGCTTCGGTCTAGTTCATCGCTTTTTTGATAGGTGTCGTCACACACTCCTCAAGCAAAGGGAACATCAACATTATTTATTAAAGGGAGGTAATCGATGGATGTAAATGACATTAAACCGGACCAGACCCTGGACACAAAGGGAATGAGCTGTCCCATGCCTTTGTTGAAGACCAAAAAGGCCATTGGCGCGATCAGTTCAGGTCAGGTTTTGGAGATTCTCGGGACAGATCCGGGGTCAAAAAATGATTTGCCGAATTGGTGCAGTCGCTCAGGCCACACCTTTCTTGGTGACAGCGAAGACGCTGGATTTTTTAGGTTCTATATCCAAAAGGGATAAGCAGTTTTTTTAGAGAAGAACACGTGAAGACTAAGTAGGGTGTTTTTCTTGCTGCAGGAACGGTAGGCAAGGGGGAGAGGGCCTTTGAGAGGGGCTCCCCCTTGTCCTATCCCCAGCCTAAGTTTAAAAGTCCACTACTCGAATCAAGTTGAACCGTGCCGCCAAGGGGCAGGGGAATATTCTGTTTTCCGTGGCCGACCGGCAACCTTGCCCAGATCGGGTAATCATACTCTGCGGCCAGCTCCAAGGTGCGCTGCCAGATATGCTCGGGTTCTCCGCAATCGGAAAAAGAGCCGAGTAAAATTCCATTGAGTTCTCTCAGTTTCCCGCTCGCTCGAAGATGCGTGAGCAGGCGGTCGATTCGATAAGGCGCCTCTCCGATATCTTCCAGAAGCAGAATAGCGTTTTGCCACTGCGGCTCATATGGAGTGCCGATCAAATGAGCGAGGTTGGTGAGATTGCCGCCAATGAGATGCCCCTGGCTGCTTCCGCCCTGAAGGATTTCCACCCCCTTGAATTTGACCTTATTTCCATGCCGCCCTGCAAGCAGATCAAAAAAAGCGGCCTGTGTTTCGCTGTCCGACTTGGCCAAGGTCGTAAGCATGGGCCCGTGAAAGGTAACAAGCCCGCAGGACTGGCTGATGGAGTTGAGCAGGACGGTCAGATCGGAAAAACCAATGAACATCTTGGCCTGCTGACGCATAAGATCAAAATCAAAATGTTCCATGAGCCGCAATGAGCCATAGCCTCCGCGCACCGCTAAGAGGGCCTTGACCTGCGGATCCCGCCACATGTCGTACATCTCATCCAGCCTGGCCTTATCACTGCCGGCAAGGTAGCCTTCCCGGCGCAGGATATCCCGCTGGTACTTGACTTCAAACCCCATCTCCTTGAGCAAATGGACCCCGGCGGCAAACTCCTCCTCCTTAATGACCGGCCCAGCCGGTGCGACCAAACCGATGGTCTCTCCATTTTTGAGAAAAGGCGGGAACTTTGTCTTAGTTGTTGCGTTCATAGAGAATATGAAGACCTTTGAGGGTGAGCATCACATCTGTTTCGTCAATGCTTTCGGCATAGGGGGCGATAAGGGGTGCCATGCCTCCTGTTGCAATAACCTTGGGAGCGTCCGGAGCCATCTGCTCTTTAATGCGTTTGACCAATCCGTCCACCATGGAGCCGTAACCAAAGAGGATGCCGGATTTAATGGCATGGACCGTATTGGTGCCGATTGCCGTGGGGGGCGGGGTGGAGATGTCCACCTGGGGCAGTTTGGCCGTGCGGCTGCCAAGGGCCTCCATGGAAATACCCAGGCCCGGGGCGATGACGCCGCCCAGATAGGCACCCTGGGCGGAAACGCAGTCCCAGGTGATGGCGGTGCCAAAGTCGACGATGATAAGCGGGCTGTTGTGCTCGCTAAAGGCGGCAACGGAATTGACCAGGCGGTCCGCCCCGATTTCTTGGGGATTGTCGATCAGGACCTGCATATCGGTATTCACGTTTTCACCCACCACCAGGGGAAGGACACCGAGGAATTTTTTGGTAAAAGCGGCCCAGGCAGCCTGCATGGCAGGTACCACGCTGGAGATGATTACACCGTTGATATCGGTAAAGTGCAGATCCTCCATGGTGAAAAGGCCGTGGAAGAGTGAGGCCAGCTCATCGACAGTGTTGCTTTTTTCGGTTTTGGTCCGCCAGTGACAACGAAGTTTATTATCCTGAAAAACTCCGATCACCATATGGGTGTTGCCCACATCTATAGCCAGGAGCATATTGAATTCTCGCTATGAATATTGCATGGTTAATGGAAACAATGTATGTAATATTACAGGAAAAATAAGACGTTGTCCATGTGCAAAGGCTGGGGTTAAATAAGGATTATACAAGTGGAAAAATATATCCAGGTCATCACCTCTGTGGAGAAAAAGGAAGACGGCGAGACAATTGCAAAGGGATTGCTTGAAAAACGTCTTGCAGCCTGTGTGCAGGTTCTTGGCCCCATGACCAGCTATTTCTGGTGGCAGGGCAAGATCGATACGGCCGGAGAATATCTCTGCCTGATTAAAACCAAGAAGGCCCTGTACCCTAAGGTGGAAGCGGTCATTAAAGAGATGCACCCCTATGAGGTGGCCGAGATTCTTGCCACTGAGATTTGCGTCGGCAGCAAAGAGTATCTTGCCTGGGTAGATAACGAGGTTTCAGAATAGGTCATGCCCGAAGAGAAAAAAGAAAAACGGAGAAGACGCAGAAAAAAGGAGTTTCAGTGCAACTGCTGTAAAGAGAAAAAGCCCTTTTGCTGGAACTGCCCCTGTGGTTTTCAGATTTGCGATGAATGTTTTCAGGAAAATAAATGGGGAATCACCAATGGGCCCACCTGGATCTGCCCTGACTGCGGTCGGGTGAGGATGGTGTAAACGAAACTTGTTTGGTATAATCAACTCAACTATTGTCTGATATTCCGAGGGGGAATATGGTGAAACTTCCAAAGAAAGACAGCAGGCTTTGTAAACGCTTCCCCGTTGAAGACGGGGTGATTGATTTCGACTCTGTCCTGGGGGAGATTATCGATATCAGCTTTTCCGGCCTTGCCTTTCGTTACAGTGCCTTTGACGAGGTGGCGGAGTCGGCCACGGAGTTCGGTGCGATTTTTGGTGGGGGCGAGGTTTTTCTTGATAATATTCCCCTGCGCAGCACAAACGATATTATCGAAGCCCCAGCAGCTGACTCGATGAATCCGGACATGCGTCGCCGCGGCTTGGCCTTTGGTACCCTCACACCCGAAGAACTGGCGCAACTGGCCCGCTTTATTAAGCAGCACACCAAGGAAAAATAGGGGCTACCTTTCTCGTTATCTGTTTGACAGATAATGTGCCAAAGGGCCGTTTCCCCGGCCCAATTTCAAACCACTGCTTTTTTCAAGAAGATCCGCTACCAGTGCCGATGCTTGCGCAAATGATTTTTTATGGGAGTGACCCAGGCAGCGGTATGCTGCGTAAGCAGAGGCAAAGGTGCAGCCGGTTCCGTGGCTGTTGGCAGTCTCAATCCTGGAGTGGGTTGCGGTCAGGTGCTTGAGCTCTCTTTCGCCACGTAAGAAAAGATGATCAACAACAGTTTTTGCCTCCTCGTTGAGATGGCCGCCGGTCAGAACCAAGGCCTCAAGTTTCGGCAAGGTGTCTAGGAGGGAGTGGGCCGCCTTGGTGGCTGAGGCCAGATCGCAAACGGGCAGGCTACTGAGTTGGGCAAGTTCCGCGAGGTTGGGGGTGAGCACTGTGGCCCGACTTACAAGCGATTGCATGAACAGGACCAGATCGTTCTTTGCGAGCAGGGCAGCGCCGTCACTGGCCTTGAGCACCGGGTCGCATATCAAATCGCCTGTAAAATCGTCCAGCGCGTCGGTGATTGCCTGGGCAATGGCAGCCGTACCGATCATGCCGGTCTTGACTTGGGTGACGGATTGGTCTTCAAGCACGAGCCGAATCTGTTGTTTTACAAATTCCGGCTCAACAGGAGTCGTGGCAAGCACCCCCATGCTGTTTTGGGCCGTCAGGCAGGTGATGGCTGCGGCGCCATAAACACCGAGGCTGGTAAATGTTTTAAGATCCGCCTGGATACCGGCCCCGCCCGAAGGATCGGAACCGGCAATGGATAGTACTGTACGTTCGCAGGCCGCGGTTTGCATCGGAACCGGGAAAATTAGTTGGTGCTTTTGGAGCCCGGGGCAGGGCCGCCGGCATTGGGCAAGATGTGGCCGCCGTCATCACCGGTCTCTGTCGTCAGGGCGCCCTCGATATCATGCAGGGTGATTTTGAAGGTCAATGTTTGCCCGGCCAACGGGTGGTTGAAGTCCACTTTGACCTCATCGCCTTCTACGCTGACAACCGTGGCCGGCACCTGGTGTTCTTCTCCGTCACGCTCAACGTTCATGCCTACGACCATGTTGGGTTGCAAATCCCGATCACCGAAACTTGATTTGGGGAAGTTTTGAACCAACCCCTCGTCACGTTTGCCAAAGGCTGCCTCCGGTGGCACCTTGATTCCTTTTTGCTCGCCCATCTTCATCCCGATGCAGGCCTTTTCAAAGGCAGGGAAAACCTCACCGCTTCCAAGTAAAAAGGTGAGAGGGTCGTCGGCGCTTTTTGCGTCAAAGACCTCGCCGTTTTCCAGTAGGCCTTCATAAATCACGGTGATGATGTCGTTTTCTTGTGCAACACGGTCCATAGCGGAACTCCTTTATATAAATTTCAAAAAATAATGATCTGTTGAGAACTGCAATAATAAGTCGCGATTGCGGCGGGGTCAAGTGCGGCTTTGATGCCACTTGAGGACAAGCAGGCAGAAAGGGGCCAAATGAAAGAAAAGATCAAAGATGTCAAGTGGCCTACTCAGGGTGCCGTTTTGCAGCATTTTAAGCTTTTCAAGCACATGGGGCATGGGCTGAAAGGGCGTAAGCAGCATGAAGGCGGCCAGAAAGATCAGGGCCGGGTAAGGGATTTGCCTGAGAAAGTTGCCCATGGGAAAAATTAGATTTGCGAACTATCCAAATTTGCCGTGCGTACCTCAAGTTTTGCCACCAGGCGGCCAAGGGTGATTTTTTGTACGCCCAAGCTTTTATCATCGTCATCGGCTATGGTTGAGACGCCGTCCACCTCCATGGAATGGACATACTTTTCAAGACGACCACCATGTTCGACCAGGGCTGCCTTCATGATTTTAAAAAGCCCTTTGTAGGGAAATGGGCGCTCGTAAGCTGCGAGTTTATCATCCAAAAAGATCTGCAAACGTTGCACGTCCGCCGGGGTGTCGCCGTAGTAAACTTCGCAGCTGTTGATGACATCGATAATTTTACGGTGCACATCTTCAGACTTGAGGGCCTGATGCCCGCCAATGGAACTGAAAAGAAGTTTGACCGCCCGGACAAAGCCTGAAAAGCCCATGAAAAAGTCCGCTGTTTTTTCCGCCGCCAACCTGGATGGGTTTAAAATGGAGTCCGGTTCGCTGAGGCGCTGGCGAAACCGGACGATAACCTTGTCTAAGATTGTCTCCCGCAGGGCGCGAACCTCCTGCAGGATTATGGGAATCATTTTCAGCGGCTGAGAGCCGGAGACTTTATGCCTCAGACCGATCAAAGACTGGGCCAGATCCCTGGCCAAAGTGGGAAGTTGCTTTAAGACATCATTGGCCGGAGCAGCTTTGAGCTTGGCAAGTTCCTTTAAAATTTTTTCAATGGATCCAAACTCACCGGGAAGATGCTGGCAAAAGCCTTCGATATATTGTTTGACCTGATCCGTAGCACGGAGTCCCACAAGAATTTGATGGTCGATAATTGCTCCGGTAAGGCCGGGAAAAGGCTCAATATCGATATCTTTGAGTTGTTTTTCAAGGTTGGTGGCATAGAGCAGGTAGGCGTTGAAGCTGGCCTTGTTGCTCTTGCCCTGGTCTTTGACCGTGCGGTAAAAGCGGAAACCCTCGTCAACCAGGGCGCTATGGGTTTTTTTGCTTTCTCTGGCAAGGGGGAGCAGCCCGGCAAGGCTGAGGTTTCTGCGCAGGGTTTTATCCGCCTCCATGAGCGCTTTTATATGCTGGTGCCAGGTCTGTAGGAGTTGCTTAAAGGAAGAGCAGTTGCGGATAATGAGTTCTACTTTTTTTTGAGTCTGCTCCGGGCTTGCGGTTTTTCTACGAATATCGATTTGCAGGGCGCCCAGTTCATTTTCACACTTTTCGATGTGGTTTAAAAGATCCTTGGCCTCATCAGGGTGATGATCCCGCGCATCGGAAAGAGTTGTGTCAAGGCCTACAGAAGCAATAAGGTCTGCCTGGCGCTCGAAATTCGTGCTTCTCCATTGGGTGACTTTCGGATCCGCCGGCAGGGTGTAGATCTCTTTACGGTATGCCTGCAGGGTTTCCTTGGTTCGGGCAATGAGCTGGATGGACTCCTGGTAGGGATCGGCAGCGGGAGCGGTTTTCTCCTCTGCCTGCAGGACGGGCTCGGGTTGTTTTTCTGTATGATCGACGGTTTCCGACATGGGCAAAATGCTAGTTCATGTTTAATGTCTGAATCGTTGTATCTGGCTAGAATAACAATGAAAAAAATAGGCGGGGTGAACTTCCTCGCACCTGTACCATCCACCATATTGAAAATAATAGTCAATTTTTCGGCAATGTGCTACTTTCTTTATTCTTCTGAAATCGTAAATAATTTTGATTGCGGCGTCAGCTCTTAATGGGCGGCTTTGGTTCCTGATTGGTGTCCCGGCCGTGCTGCTTTTTTAGGTCACAGCCTTTATTCACCCTCTTACTTGGCGACTCTTCATGCGCGTTGAACAATTTGCCACAGGCGACTCCCTGATGCATCGATTTGATCCACGCTGCAAAATTGTGCTTGGGGCCCTGTTTTCTCTCGTGGTGGCAACAAGTTCAAGCTTACTTGTCGCGGCCCTTGGCCTTGGGGCTGCCAGTCTCTTTGTTGCCGGAGCGCGCCTTTCTTGGGTGTTGGTATTCAGACGGCTTGTCGTGGTCAATTTATTCAACCTGTTTCTCTGGCTCATTATGCCGCTGAGCCATGGAGGACCAGCGCTCTTTAGCCTGGCCGGAATCAGCTTTTCCGCTGCCGGGATTTCTCTGGCCGGGTTGGTGACGATCAAGGCAAACGCTATTTTTCTCGCCCTTGTCGCCTTGGTTGCCACATCACCCTTGGTTGCCGTGGGGCAGGCCCTCGGACGACTGGGTGTGCCGGACAAATTCGTGCACCTGCTTCTCTTTACCTTTCGCTATATTCATGTCATAGAGCTTGAGTGGCAGCGCCTTTTTCAGGCCGCCCAGGTGCGGGGGTTCCGGCCAAAGGCCAATATGCATACCTACAGGACCTATGCTTACATGGTCGGAATGTTGTTGGTGAAAAGTTTTTCCAGGTCCAAACGGGTCTATGAGGCCATGCTCTGCCGAGGTTTTCAAGGCCGGCTGTATAGCCTGCATGAATTTTCACTGGCCGGTCGGGATATCTTTTTGTCACTGGTGTTGCTGGGCGGAATCAGCGGATTAATGTGGATGGAATGGCTACAGAAAACAACCTTATAGAATTTGCCGGGGTGGATTTTTCTTACTCCGATGGTGAGCCAATACTGGACGGTATGGATTTTCACCTCCAGGCCGTAGAGAAGGTTGGTATTGTCGGGCCCAATGGCAGCGGCAAGACCACCTTTTTTCACCTGCTCATGGGACTTGCCCTTCCCACAGGTGGCGAGATCAGGCTCTTTGGGCAAAATGTGCAGCGCCCGGAGGATTTTGTCGTCCATCGCTCCCGTCTGGGGCTTTTGTTTCAGGATGCCGATGACCAGCTTTTTTGCCCCACCGTAATAGAGGATGTTGCCTTCGGCCCCCTCAATCAGGGCAAATCGGCAGGGCAGGCCCGGACACTGGCCATGTCCGTCTTGGAGCAGCTCGGTATCGGTGAATTGGCCGAACGCGTGACCTACCAGCTTTCCGGCGGCGAGAAAAAGATGGTCTCCCTGGCCACGGTGTTGGCCATGGAGCCGGATGTTTTGCTGCTCGATGAACCCACCAATGGCCTGGATGAGAAAACCAAGGCCAGGATAACCGAGGTCTTGCTGAACCTTGATCTCGCCTATGTGGTCATCTCCCACGATTTTGACTTCCTTGCCCAGGTGACCGGCAATGTATACGCCATGGAAAAGGGCAAACTCCTTGCCGGTGCCGAAGAGATCATGCATAAGCATTTCCATGTGCATCGCCACGGAAACCACCCCCACCAGCACTCTCACTAATTGTTAGAGAGAATAATTCCGCTGAACATTTTGACGAAGAATTGACAAGATGGGCAGATAGCCATATATTGCCATGTTTTGGATATGGAGCTTGTCTGCGAAAAATATGAGGAACAGGTTGCTGCCGATTCGGCGTATTGCAAGCGCCCGAGCTGCAGGGCCTGGCGAAGAGCAGGCAGATAACAAGCAACACGAAAAAAAGTAGACATACGTGAAGATGAGTACCTTACGTTTTGATAAAGGAGGCGGCCTTTTGCCCGCCATAGTACAGGATCACGCCAGCGGTGAAGTTCTGATGCTGGCCTATGTTAATGAGTTGGCCTGGCAAAAAACGCTGGAGACCGGCAAGGCCCATTATTGGAGCCGCTCCCGCAACAAGCTCTGGCTGAAAGGGGAATCCTCCGGCCATGTCCAACTGGTCAAGGAAGTCTTTGTTGACTGCGATGAGGACACCGTGGTTTTTCGCGTTGAGCAGTTGGGGGGTGCCGCCTGTCATAAAGGATATCGAAGCTGCTTTTTTAGAAAGGTGGTTGAGAACGATTTTGTAATTCAATCGGAACCGGTGTTTGATCCCGGGGAGGTCTATAAAAAATGAACGAATTGAAATTGGGCATCCCCAAGGGGAGCCTGGAAAAGGCAACCATTGAGCTCTTTGAAAAATCCGGCTGGCGGATCAAGATTTCCTCCCGCAACTATTTCCCTGAGGTAGATGATAAGGAGCTGGCCTGCTCCATCTGTCGGCCCCAGGAGATGAGCCGTTATGTGGAAAAGGGCGTGCTTGATTGCGGCATCACCGGCAAGGATTGGATTCTTGAGAACGAGTCCGACGTGGTTGTGGTGGCGGATCTAGTGTATTCCAAGGTCAGCAAGCGACCCACCCGTTGGATTCTGGCAGTGCCGGGCGACTCCGACATCAAGACCGTTGAGGATCTTGAGGGCAAAAAGGTTGCCACCGAGTTGGTGGGTTACTCAAAGCGTTTCTTTGCCGAGCGCGGCATCAACGTTGATATCGCCTTTTCCTGGGGGGCTACCGAGGCCAAGGTTGTCTCGGGATTGGCCGACGCCATTGTCGAGGTCACTGAAACCGAAAGTACCATCCGCGCCCATGGGCTGAAGATCATCCACGAGTTAATGCAGTCCAATACCCAGTTCATCGTCAACAAGGCGGCCTGGGAGGATCCCTGGAAGCGTGAGAAAATTGAAAATATCGCTCTGCTTCTGCAGGGGGCGCTTCGGGCGGACAAGATTGTCGGCCTCAAGATGAACGTGTCCAAGGAAAAGATCGATCAGGTCATCAGTATCCTGCCCAGCATGAATGCTCCCACAGTGGCTCCGCTCTATCAGACCGAGTGGTTTTCCGTGGAGACGGTGATCTCCGAGCATGAGGTGCGGGATCTTATTCCGAAGCTCATCAAAAATGGGGCCGAAGGCATCATCGAATATGCCCTGAACAAGGTTATTTAGTGACTCACTCTTCATTTTCCATCACAAAAAAAAACAAGAGGCACAGTTGAGTCACTTATACCCGCGAGGGGCACAGGTGCCGTTCCTAAATATTGTTGCCGTTAAAGGTGCTAATTGAACGATTCGGAGATCAATTATTCCAAGATTGAGTTTATCAAAAGTGTTTTCAAGCTCAATCAACTCCCCGCCGCCGAGCTGCCGGAGATAGCCTTTGCCGGCCGCTCCAATGTGGGCAAATCTTCCCTGATGAACCGCCTGGTCAAGCGCAGGAACCTGGTCAAGGTCAGCGCCAAGCCGGGCAAGACCCAAAGCCTGAATTACTTTGAGGTGGACAGTCGGCTTTACCTGGTGGACCTACCCGGCTATGGGTATGCCAAGGTGCCCAAGGCCATGAAAAATCAGTGGCAGGAACTGATCTCCTCCTACCTGGAGACTCGGGAGGTCCTGCGCTGTGTGGTGGTTATTATTGACCTGCGCCATGCGGTCAAGGAGCAGGATCGGCAGCTGGTGGATTGGCTGCGTCTGAACAACATTCCCCATCTGTTGGTCTATACCAAACTTGACAAACTCAAAAAGAACCAGCAGCAAAAACAGGCAAGTATTCTCGATGCCGGATTCGGTGTTGCAGCAGGCCAGCGCGTTCTTTTTTCCGCCAAAACCGGGGCCGGGTGCGATAATTTAATCCGAGCGCTGGATCAATTTTTATGTTAGTGGTTGGTTAACTTCTCTCAGAAGGTTCCCCCGTTGTCATCCCTGATAAAGGAGCAGCGGTTATATTTTTTTTATAATTTTTTATGAGAGGATGGAGCGCCATGGAAGCACAACATGAGTGGTCCTGTTGGGA
Source organism: uncultured Desulfobulbia bacterium (assembly GCA_964385695.1). Taxonomy (GTDB): domain Bacteria; phylum Desulfobacterota; class Desulfobulbia; order Desulfobulbales; family Desulfurivibrionaceae; genus CAYLQA01. The sequence continues at coordinate 81,752 of CAYLQA010000001.1, forward strand.
GATTACCAAGTGCGGCAATCAGAAGAATTGTCTGGCTACCGAGAACGGCAACGGCAGGAAGCATTGCTGGGAAGTGGCCGAAAGTCTGGATGATTTTCGCAGTGGTCTCAATGTCTGTAAGGACTGTATCGTCTACGTCTCAAAACAGGCAAGTCCCAACCTGACCGATGAGGAGTTGCAGAATATAGTTCAACAAAAGGTCGATTGTGTTTTGGCCAACAAGTGCCCGAACTACCACAGCTGAATCGAGATTGAGCAAAAAAAGCAGCCTGGATTTTTCCAGGCTGCTTTTTTTTATTGTCTTGAAAGGGCTGCTACTGGTCGGATTTGAGGACCGCCAAAAAGGCGCTCTGCGGAATATCCACATTGCCCACCGTTTTCATGCGTTTTTTGCCTGCCTTTTGTTTTTCCAAGAGTTTTCTCTTCCTTGAAATATCACCACCGTAACATTTGGCCAAAACGTCTTTTCTGAGGGCGGAGATGGTTGTCCGGGCAACGATGGTGCCGCCGATGGCACCCTGGATGGCGATTTTGAACATCTGGCGTGGGATTTCTTCTTTCAAGCGTTCACAGGCCATAAGGCCCCGCGCCCGGGCATTATCACGGTGCACCAGCTGGGAAAGGGCGTCAACCCGCTCACCGTTGACCAAAATATCCAGTTTGACCAGATCACTTCTGCGGTAATCGAGGAGTTCGTAATCAAAGGAACCATAGCCCTGGGTCGCGGATTTGAGCTTATCGTAAAAATCGTAGATTACCTCGGCCAACGGAAGTTCACAGCTGAACTCGATCCGGCCGGGTGTGGGGTAGTGATAACTGGTGTTCACCCCGCGCCGCTCCATACACAGGGTCATGACCACGCCCATATAGCGTTCCGGGATCAGGATGGTCGCCTTGATAAAAGGCTCGTCGATGCGGTCGATCACGGATGGGTCCGGGTAATAGGCCGGGTTATCCACCTCGATGTCCCCCCCGTCGTTGAGATGGATATGGTAATTGACCGAGGGCACGGTGAGGATGAGCGAAAGGTCAAACTCCCGTTCCAGGCGCTCCTGGACCACCTCAAGATGCAAGAGTCCGAGAAAGCCGCAGCGAAAGCCAAAGCCCAGGGCCGTGGATGAATCCTTTTGAAAGGTCAGGGAGGCATCGTTGAGTTTGAGCTTTTCCATGGCCGTGGCCAAAGATTCGTAATCATCCGTGGAAACAGGGTAGATGGAGGAGAAAACAACCTGTTTGATCTCCTCAAAACCGGGCAGCGCAGTGTCGCACGGATTGTCTTTTACCGTGATGGTGTCACCGGGGCGGGTGTCGCCCACGGTTTTGACCCCGGCAATGATGTAGCCGACCTGGCCTGCGGTGAGTTTTTTCTGCGGTTCCCGGGTCAGGCGGAACAGCCCGACCTCCTCAACCTTGTAGGTTGCGTTGTTGGACATGAAGACAATGGTGTCGCCGGTTTTGATGGTCCCTTCAACGATGCGGCAGGAGATGATGGTGCCGCGGAAGGGGTCGTAGTTGGCGTCAAAAATCAGGGCCTGCAATGGTTTTTTTGGATCCCCTTCAGGCGCGGGCAGGAAGTTGATCACCGCCTCTAAAACATCCTCAACACCTTCACCGGTTTTGGCGGAACATTGCTTAATATGGTCCGGGTCAAGCCCCAGATCCTCTTCAATCTGCAGGGCAACCCCTTCAGGGTCGGCAGAGGGCAGATCGATTTTGTTGATGACCGGAATGACATCGAGGTCGTTTTCCATGGCCAGGTAAAGGTTGGCCAGGGTCTGGGCCTCCACCCCTTGGGCCGCATCCACAAGCAGCAAAGCGCCTTCACAGGAAGCCAGGGCTCGGGATACCTCGTAGCTGAAGTCAACATGGCCCGGGGTGTCAACCAGGTTGAGGAGGTACTCTTTGCCGTCTTTTGCCTTATAGGGCAGGCAGATGGTCTGGCTCTTGATGGTAATGCCGCGCTCGCGCTCGATATCCATATTGTCAAGCAGCTGGTCTTTGAACTGGCGGTCCGTGACCATGTCGCAGTACTGGATAAGCCGATCCGCCAAGGTGGACTTGCCGTGGTCGATGTGGGCAATGATGCTGAAGTTACGAATGTTTTTCATAAAGAGGGTGTCGCTTCTATTTAGCGGTGAAAAATCACCGGAATTCACAGGGCTAGAATGAGAGCTGATATTTTTGAAGTAAAAAGGGTTTCTATCATAAAAAGGGGGGGTTGCAAATAGAAATTCCAACAATAGTGACGGAAGTTGTGTTGATTCTCACTGGTAAAAAAAAGTGCAATGGTGTATGACCCCCTATCTTAAGTGAAAGAGATTGACCTTTATAGAGGTAAGAATAATAATGGCAGGCATGAAGGAAGAGCCCGAAGTTGTTGAAATAGTCGACGACAAGGAGGAGCAGGAGTTTCGCCCCCTGGTCACCTTGAACGACGATGCGCATCTGCCCACTGTGGGCAATGCAGGGCTGCATCGCTACCTGCAGGAGATCAGCCAGTATAAGCTGTTGACTCGAGAAGAAACCGATGAACTGGCAAAACATTTCCAAGAAACCGGTGACCCTGAGGCGGCCTATAAGCTGGTAACCGCAAACCTGCGCCTGGTGGTGAAGGTCGCCATGGATTTCCAGAAGTACTGGATGCAGAACTTTTTGGACCTGATCCAGGAGGGCAACGTCGGCCTGGTCCAGGCGGTAAAAAAGTTCGACCCCTACCGTCAGGTGAAGTTCTCCTATTATGCTGCGTACTGGATTCGGGCCTATATCCTCAAATTTATCATGGACAACTGGCGGCTGGTAAAGATCGGCACCACCCAGGCCCAGCGCAAACTCTTTTTTAGTCTGAATAAAGAAAAGAAGCTTCTTGAATCCCAGGGCTTTAAGCCAGAGACCAAGCTCTTGGCCGAGCGCTTGAATGTGAAAGAGAGCGAGGTCATTGAGATGAGCCAGCGCATGGACAACTGGGATGTCTCCCTGGAGAGTCCGGTGCGTGAAGGCTCGGATGATGAGCAGAAAAGTTTTTTGCCCTATGCCGGTCCCACAGTTGAGGAGAGTGTTGCAGAGGGCGAGGTGAAGGAGTGGATGCGTAACGTCTTGGAGAAATTGGAATCATCCTTGAACGAAAAGGAAAAGACCATCCTTCATAATCGCCTGCTCTGCGATGAACCCCAGACCCTGCAGGATATTGCCGATCAATACGGCATCTCCCGTGAGAGGGTGCGGCAGATCGAGGCCAATCTTCTCAAAAAGATGCGGAAGTACTTGGAAAAAGAGGTGCCGGACATCAAAGATTTTCTCGCGGAATTTCTCAATCCCTGGCGTTCTTGATTTAGCAACGCCGTATCCCACAAAAGAAAAGAACCATGCGTGTACCCCTTCTTGACTTACAGGAACAGTTAAAGCCGTTGCGGGAGGAGATCCTGGCCGCGGTAACCGAGGTGATTGACTCCAGCCGTTATATCATGGGCCCCAAGGTGGAGAGCCTGGAAGAGCATGTTGCCGCATACTGCGGCAGCAAGTTTGGGGTCGGTGTGGCAAGCGGCACCGATGCCTTGCTGGCCTCCCTTATGACCCTGGGCCTTGGCCCGGGCGACAGGGTTTTGACCACCCCCTTTACCTTTTTCGCCACCATGGGCTGCATCTTACGGGTGGGCGCAACGCCTGTTTTTGCGGATATTGATCCTGTAACCTTCAATATCGACCCGCAGCATATGGCCGATATTTTGGCACAAGATAAAAAAGAGGGAGCCACGATCAAGGCCCTTATGCCCGTGCATCTGTACGGCCAGTGTGCCGACATGAAGAGCATTCTTGCCCTTGCCAAGGAGTATGACCTGCCGGTGATCGAAGACGCGGCCCAGGCAATCGGCGCCTCCTACCCCATGGAACAGGATGGAAAAATCGTTTGGCAACGGGCCGGCAGTATGGGTGATTTCGGCTGCTTTTCCTTTTTCCCCAGCAAGAATCTCGGTGGGGTTGGCGACGGCGGCATGGTGGTGCTCAATGATTCGGAGCTGGCCGAACGGTTGCGGATTATCCGGGTTCATGGCGGGGCGCCGAAGTACTATCATGCCCTTGTCGGTGGGAATTTTCGTCTTGATCCCATTCAGGCCGTGGTTCTTGATATCAAGCTGCCCGAGCTCCCGGGCTGGCATATGGCGAGAAGGGAAAACGCCAGTCGCTACGAGCGGATGTTTGCGGCAGCAGGCCTGGCCGGGGAACAGGTCACTCTGCCCAAGGCAGTATACAAAGAAGAGGCCGAGTTGACCGGCTCAGGTGTTGACTATCATATTTACAACCAGTTTGTGCTTCGCACCAGGGATAGAGATGCGCTCTTAGAGCATCTCACTGCCAATGGCGTAGGCGTTGAGATTTATTACCCTGTGCCCCTGCATCGTCAGAAATGCGTTGCCCATCTGGATCTTCAGGAGCATTCTTTCCCGGTGGCGGAAAAAGCCGCGGAAGAGACCCTGGCCCTGCCGATTTACCCTGAGTTGACCGAGGATATGCAGCAGTATGTGGTTGATACCATTGCCTCGTTTTTCAGGAAGTAGCCAGGGGTAAGGACGTATCAGGCGAATGAACCGAAAATTATCTTCCATAGCCTGCAGCATAATTTCACCCGCTTGCCGACACCGGCGGCTTTGTTCGCTGTTTTTTTTATTGTTTTTCACCATTATTTCTCCTTTTACTTCTGGGCAAAATATTGCCTGGGCGCAAGAGAAATCCTTCTCCACGATTATCCCACCACGTGTGATCCAGCAAAAGAAAAAGGCGGTTCCCGCCTGGAAGCATTTGTGGGATGAGGGGCGTGTGCTTGTCGGTAAAGGAAATTACCAAGCCGCTGTCACTGTTTATGAGGCCCTTCTTGCCAAGCGCCCAAAGCTGGAACCTGCACAATGGGAATTGAGCCAGCTGTATATTCTGTTAAAGAAAACTGAACCTGCAATTTCATTGCTCGAAGAGCTGACAAATCGTGATCCTCGCAGAATCGATTACCGTCTTGCCCTGGCTGATTTGTATATTAAAAGCGGTAAGACCGCACAGGGTGTCGGTCACTATAAAAAGGTGATTCCGCACCGCCCTGGGAATAAAAAGGTGTTACATGCTTTGGCCTATGGCCTACTTTCTCTGAAGAAAAAAAGTGAGGCGGTTGAGTTTCTTGAGGCCTTGGCCCGGCAGGAAGGGCAGTCGGACACCATTAAAAAGGATTTGGCCCAGCTGTATTGTGACCTTGGTGATTTTGCCAAGGCCAGACCTTTGCTTGTAGCCCTGGCCCATGCCCCAAAAGTGGATAAAGAGATACTGAGAAAGGCTGCCTGGGTGCATGATAAGCTAGGTCTTGCTAACCTGGCGGTGGAGTACTGGCAGCGTTTTGCCAAACAATCTCCTGAAGATGTTGAGGCTGCCAAGCGGCTCACTGCCTATTTTGTTCAGGAGGGAAGCGGTGAGGCAGCACTGGGCTATCTTTTACCTGAACTTGAAAAGAAGCCCGCTTCCCCAATTTTGCTTCGGCGTACCGGTCAGGTATTTATGGGGCTGACCCGTTTTAAAGAGGCCTTGCCCTATTTTGAGCGATATATCGCACTTATTCCCGATGATAAGGAAGTCCTACGGCTGGTTGTTGATATACACGCGGTTTTAGGAAACAAGGCGGAAACAGTGGCTGTGCTGGATCGTTTTTTGAGTCTTGAGAGTGAGCCTGATGTTGCCCACCTGAAACAGGCGGCCACACTGTATGAACAAGGTGGACGGGATGAAGAGGCCCTACGTCTTTATGACCGGCTTATTGCCGCAACCCCGGATGATCCGGAGATACTGGCTAAGCGGGCCCGATTGTTGCTGAACACGGAGCAGGACCAGGCAGCCCTGGATATGTGGGCACACCTTGCCAAGCGTCAGAAGTTACTTGAGGTTTTACAGGTTTTGCACGGCCTTGAGCCAGCCAACACAACAGTGGCCCTGAAATTGGCAGCCATGTACCTTGACCGGGGCGATCTTCAGCGCAGCCTCTCCATTTATGAACATCTAAAGGGGCAAGGGCACACTTCTCCCAAGGTGAGCACCGCCCTTGCTTCTATCTATGAGCGGTTATCCTGGAGCGAACATGCCTTTAACCTCTATGCTACGCTCATCGACTCCGGTGAACAGGGGCGGGATATTTTTCTGCGAGCCATACGATTGGCCGGTGAGCTGGGGCTGGTGGCAGAGGTGCGGGATTATGCCGGGCGACTTGAAGGAAAGGCCGAACTTTCTCTGGAGGAACGCCTTATCTTGGCGCAAGCTCTTGCAGCCTCCGGGGCAAGTCAGGAGGCATTGCCCCAGTATGATGCTATTGTGCAAAGCAGCGGGGAAAACACTTCTGTGGCCGGCAAGGCCCTGCTTGGGTTGGCCGAGGTATACGGGAAACAAGGTTTTTACTTTGAGGCGGAGCAGTATTTACGCGAGTTTTTTGTACTTTCCGGCCAACAGTTTGAGGCCTATGATCGACTTTTTCATCTTGCCCTTGCTGAGAAAAAATATCTTAAGGCAGGAGTATGGCTGGATGGCCTGGACAAATTGGCGAAGGAGCTGCCGACTGGGGACTCAAGGCAAGTAGATTCATTCTCCAGATTGCGCATTTTGCGGGCAAAGTTTTGGACTGCCGATGGGGAGCATAAGGCAGCGTTGAAGACCATTCGGCCTTTGCTTGTTTCGGGGGACGAAAAACAAGCCCGGCTCGGGACAGATTCAGTTGGGCAAATCCTTCACATACTCTTGGCTGCCGGAGATTATCCTCTTGCTGCACGGATTCTTAAAGAGAAAGGGCAGGGGAAAGAGACGGATCTTCTGTCCTCCGTGCAACAGCTTTTCTTGGCTGAGAAAAACAATGATGGGCAGGCTGCCGCACGTTATCGGCAAAATCTTGGACAAGGGGCGCAAAATGATTTTGCCCAGCAGCTGCGTCTCATTACCTTATGTTCAGAGTATAAGTTGTATGGAGATGCTTTAACCTTCGCTGAACAAGCGGTTGCCGCAAGGCCTGATTCATTACAGGCCAAATTGCTTTACGTGAAGATGCTTGAGGAAAACCAGCAGGTTGCAAAGGTGGAGACTGTTTTGCAAGAAGCGGCCTTGCTAACGCCTGGGAATGACTTTATTGCTTACCGTCTTGCCCGATATCGTTTTTCCAAAGGGGAGTTTGAGGACGCTTTGGGTAAGGCTGATTTGTCCTCGCTTAAGGAACTGCACTGGGGGCTTCTCAGGGCCCGTACCCTTTGGGCTCAAGGACGGTGGCCCGAATCTATAGCCGTTTATCAGAAATTGCTGAGTGATTCGGTGGTAAAGCAGTTGGCGGCAAGGGGTGAAAAACATGGTTTGAGGATGCCGCCGGAAGAGTTGGGGCTGTGGGAACAGTATGTCATCCCTGAGGTGGAGCGCACCGGATTTGTTGATCAAGTTATGACTCCGGAACACCTTGTCCGTTCCGATTGGACAGCCCGCTCCTGGAATGAGGTGGCGGCACCTCTTTATGCCTCTTACAGGTGGCAACGTTACCTTGCCCTGGAGCATGCTGCCCGCCAGGCCGTGATAAAAAGGCAGTATCTGGCTGCCAAGAGATATTTTGAACTCATGGCTGTTGAAGGGCCGGGTGACGCATCAACCCTCTTTGACCTGGCCGGTTTGTACAGCCGACTTGGGCAACTGGGGCCGGAGGCTGCCGTTTATGAGAAAATGCAGACAGCCTACCCCGAGTATTCGACCCTTGCTGCGGCCAGTAAGAGGAATCGCCTCAAACGCCGCCCTCTGACAGGCTTGGCCTATGGCTACCTGAAAGAAGAAGGGCGCGATGGCTATAAGGCTATTTGGAAAAAGAGTGTTGATTTTTCTTCCTGGTATAGTCCATCACCCCGTGATGAATTTGATGTTCGGCTCAGCCGAATAGACTATGGGGATACGGATAAAGATGCAGTAATTCGGGCAAACAGGCTCTTGGCCCGCTATGGCTTAAGTTTTACTGAGCGTTGGCAGGCGAATTTTGCCGCAGGGCTTGAGTCTGTTGATGGTGGAGGACAATCCGATGCCTTGCTCTTTGATTGCGATCTGACCGGCAAAATCGGCAATCGCCTGACCACCTCCGTCGGCTATACGCGAGGCCTGACCCAAGATACTCTGGCTAGTGTTGGGCGTAATATTATTCAACAGGATTTTGCCGGTTCGGTTACCTTGGCCGTTCTTTCCAGCTTTGAAATCGGCGGGGAGTACCTCCACCGTGATTACTCTGATGGTAATAGTCTGAACGGGTATGATCTTTGGGCCTCTTATCTTCTTTTTGCCGACCCTGTCTCGCTGCAGTTTACCTATACCTACGATTTTCAGGATGCCGAGGAAGGAAATAACGCCGCTGGCACTGTGCTGGCCGATGGCTTTACCGCTTCAGACCATCCTTATTGGGCTCCCAAAGAGTATTGGCAGAACAGATTTTCCGTGGCCTGGCAGCATCAGTTGTCCGAGAATCGATTTGCCCGCGGCGCTCCTCGTTACTACAGGGCCGAATATGAGTTGGCCCACGACTCCAAAGGGTACGCCATCCAGACATGGAAGGGGGGCTTTTTCATTGAGTGGACTCCCCACTTGCTTATGCAGGCCACAGCGGAGTTGACAAACTCCGATGAGTACCGGAGCAAGGATTTCTTTTTCACTGCAACCTATAGGTGGTGATTTGCTTGCCGCGCGAGCTTTGGCTTGCATTCTTTTAGGGCATATGCTATTTCAAAATAGCTTCACCGTGACTGCTTCTGCATCGTGGTGAGGCTTCTTTTTTGGGAAGTTTTGAAAACAACATCAGCCGTTGGCCCGAGTAGAGAGTTTTCGGGAAAACGGCAATTTTTTTCGTGTTTAACGAAGGTGACTGATATGGTCCAAAGAATACCCATGTCCAAGGCAGGGCATAGCAAACTCCGCGCAGAACTTTCCAATCTGCAGAAAAAAGAACGTCCTGCAGTTATCAAGGCTATTGAGATAGCCCGCGGCCACGGCGATCTGAAAGAGAATGCCGAGTACCATGCTGCAAAGGAACGCCAAGGGCATATTGAGGGTCGTATTCTTGAGCTCAAAGATAAACTGGGCCGGGCCGAGGTAATCGATTGCACCACGGTCAATTGTGAGCGAGTTGTTTTCGGCACGGTGGTGACCGTTGCCGATCTTGATACCGATGACGAAGTACAGTACCAGTTGCTTGGCCCCGAGGAGTCGGATGTCAGTAAGGGAGTTATATCAGTAATGTCCCCCCTTGGCAGTGCCATGATCGGGAAAAGCGTGGGGGATGAAATTACCTTTAAGGCCCCGGGTGGGGTCCGTAATTTTGAGATTATGGAAATTGAGCCCCCGGAGAGCGACGAAGCAGAATAAAGAGAGGTTAGTCTCTTTTCAGGATTCCCGAGAGAAAAATATCACTGATCTGTTGAGCAGCCTGTTCAATGGAATACACATGGTCCGGGGAAAGAACCCACAGTCGTGAGGTCTCGTCCAGGGCTCCGAAAAAGGCCCGCTTGAAGACGCCGGGCATAACATTCTCTCTGAACACCCCCCCTTCCTGGCCTTTGTGGACTATGGCCGAAACAACATCGATGTACTCGATAAACTTCGTGTTTCGGTACTCCTTCATGAACTTGTTACTCTGCCGCAGTTCCATCTGCAGCACTTCGGCCAGTTCTTTTTTCTCCTCCATCATCTTCATGTGATGCAGGGCGAAAATTTCCAGCATTTTGCAGGGATCGGTCTCTTTTTCAATCAGCAATTTCACCTCAAGGATGATTTTGCCGATCTCTTCCTCAAAAAGAGAGATAAGGATGTCGTACTTGTTGTTGAAATAGAGATAAATGGTACCGTCGGCGACCTGCGCCTCTTTGGCGATATCGGATATTCGGGCGTTATAAAAGCCTTTGCGGGCAAAGACCATGATGGCCGCATCGATAATTTTTGTATGTTTATCCGATGTTCTCATGCGTCAGCGGTACTTTAAGAAAAATGAGAGAAAAAAATATATATGAATGGATATTCATTCATTTTTGCGTACCTATCATAGAAAGGCGGGCAGAGAGTGTCAAGACTAAAATTGGGAATATTTTTAGGTTGTTGTCTCGTCTTTGTCCTGCCGCTTTTATCTGTCTACTCCTTCGGGTAAATATCGTGTTTTAGCTTCCTCCTGAAAGAATTATGGGGTACATTTGTCGGGCAAACTGGTTCGGCATTTTCTTGCCGCAGGCATGCCGGGCGGCTTGGCAATTCATGTTTTTTATGATTTATACACTGTGAGAGGTCTCAAGAGACGGAGCAGAGTTAAAATGCTCTGGTGCGATAGTACTTCAGGGTCAGGACAGCGTGAATAATTTTGAGGCGTTAATTTTTTGTAGATGTGGATTAAGGAGAGGAATGCATGAAGGTACTTGTGGTCGGATCCGGGGGCAGGGAACATGCCCTTGTTTGGAAGTTCAGTCAGAGCAAAAAGGTTGATAAGATATTTTGCGCACCGGGAAATGCCGGGGTTGCATCTCTGGCAACCTGTGTTGATATCGGTTCCTCGGATGTGGAAAATCTTGTCGCCTTTGCCAAGAAAGAAAACATCGATTTGACCGTGGTCGGGCCGGAGGACCCCCTGACCGAAGGGCTTGTCGACCGCCTTGAAGAAGAGGGCTTGCGGGTTTTCGGCCCCAGTCAAAAGGCCGCCAGTCTGGAAGGCAGTAAGGTCTTCATGAAGGATATCCTTAAAAAATACAACATACCCTCTGCCCAATATGAGGTCTTTAACGATCGGGAAAAGGCACTTGCCTATATCGATGAAATTGGTGCCCCCATCGTTGTCAAGGCAGACGGCTTGGCAGCAGGCAAAGGTGTTATCGTCGCCTTTAGCATTGGCGAGGCAAAAGAGGCCGTTGACCTGATCATGAAGGACAAGGCCTTTGGCGATGCCGGAAGTCGGGTGGTGATCGAAGAGTTTTTAGAAGGCGAAGAGGCTTCTTTCATTGCCTTTACCGATGGAAAAACCATCCTGCCCTTGCCCACCTCTCAAGATCACAAAGCAGTGTATGAGGGAGATAAAGGCCCCAACACAGGGGGCATGGGCGCATACTCGCCGGCCCCGGTTGTGACCCAGAAGCTGCATGATCAAGTCATGGTGGATGTTATGGAGGCGACCGTCAAAGCAATGGCCGCTGAGGGGTGCCCATACAAGGGCATGCTTTATGCCGGGCTGATGATCAAAGACGGCGTGGCCAAGGTCCTGGAATTTAATTGCCGCTTCGGTGACCCCGAGTGTCAGCCCCTGCTTATGCGTCTTGATTCGGATCTGGTTGATGTTCTCGATGCAGCCATTGACGGCAAGTTGGATGAGATTGATTTACAGGTTGACCCGCGGCCAACCGTTTGTGTGGTGCTTGCTGCTGGTGGGTATCCGGGAGATTACGCCAAAGGTGTTGTGATCAATGGTCTCGATGAGGCGGCAAAGCGAGAAAATGTCTTTGTCTTTCATGCCGGCACCGCATTGGATAACGGTAAGGTGGTTACGGCCGGAGGGCGCGTGCTTGGTGTGACTGCCATTGGCGCAAACCTCAAAGAGGCAATCGATTCGGCCTATGGTGCGGTAAGCGACATCTCTTGGGAAAATCATTACTTTAGAAAAGATATCGGCCACAAGGCCTTAAACAGATAGGAGTTTGTAATGTCAGACAAAGCATTGGTTAATATTGTTATGGGCAGTGATTCCGACCTGCCTATTATGCAGGCGTGTGCGGATGTGCTCAAAGGTTTTTCCATTCCCTATGCCATGACTGTGGCCTCTGCCCATCGCACCCCGGCCAAAGCGGCCGAACTTTCTGAAACCGCCCGGGAGAGGGGGGTAAAGGTGATTATTGCTGCGGCAGGCATGGCTGCGCATCTGGCCGGTGTTCTGGCCGCCCACACAACATTACCGGTTATCGGTGTTCCCATCGATGCCTCGAGTCTCAACGGGCTTGACGCCTTATTGGCAACCGTACAGATGCCTCCGGGGATACCTGTGGCTACCATGGCGGTTGGTAAGGCCGGCGCCAAGAATGCAGCGATATTCGCCGCCCAGATTTTGGCAACCGGCGACGAGGCTCTTGCAGCCAAGCTGCTGGAATTTAAGGCCGAGATGGCGCGGCAGGTTGAAGAAAAAGCGCAAAAGGTTGAAAGTAGCGGTGCTTAACTAAACTTGAGAGATGACGAGGTGCGCGTGACAGGGCAAACGGAAGCAGACTACCACATACCGCAGGAAGATATCGACAAAGCCATATCTGTTATTGCAGATGGAGGTGTGGTGGCTTTTCCAACGGAGACCTATTACGGTCTGGCCGTTGACCCCTTTAATAATTCAGCGTTATCCCGTCTTTTTGCCTTAAAGCGGCGTCCGCCGGATAAGCCTGTTTTGATCCTGATCAGTGAGTTGAGCCAGTTGAAGGAGTTGGTTCAAGAGGTGCCGCCCCCCTTTGAACGACTGATGAAAGAGTTGTGGCCTGGGCCTACGACCCTCGTGTTTCAAGGGATTGAGGCCCTTCCTGAAATGCTGACTGGTTATAGCGGTACGGTTGGGGTGCGCATCTCGTCCCACCCGGTTGCCCAACGACTTAGCGCTGCCGCCGGCCAGGCCATCACCGCAACCAGTGCCAACTTTTCCGGTCAGCCTGCAGCCACGGATGCCAAGGGCGTTTTTGAGCAGTTGGGGCCGGATGTAGATTTTGTGCTGGACGGGGGAGAAACTCCCGGCGGAATGGGATCCACCATTATTGGCTATGAAGATGATGAGATAAATCTGATCCGTCCTGGCGTCATTTCATTTGATGAGATTTTAAAGCGGTTGGGGCGTTAATCGGGCTGCTGAAAATTCAGCGTTTCCACAGTTGCTATTTTTTTATTATCGATTTGCCGATCTCTAACGATTTCGGTATCATCTATTATGAATCACTCCAGAAAATGGATGCCCCAGGCATTAATAGATAATTTGAAGAATAGGTGTAGCAATGGCTAATCTTGATTGGGATAGAGGATTTGCTTTGGAGCAGTCCGGTGATGATGAGGAGATGCTTGAGGAGCTCCTTGGTCTGTTTCGTGACTCTTCGGCAAGCGATCTTGCAAAAATTCAGCAAGGGGCGGCAAGCGACGATGCCGTGCAGATTGCTGAGGCCGCGCACAGTATTAAAGGCGCTGCAGCGAGCCTTGGGGTACAGGGCATTCAGCGTGTGGCTGCCGATCTTGAAAAGGCGGGCCGGGCCGAAGACCTTGCCACTGCCAAACAAAGAATTCCCGATCTTGAGTCGTTGCTGGAAGAGGCAAGCTCCTTGAAGTAGGAGGGATTTTGCAGCACCTGATGTCCTTTCAGGACAACGATCATAGGTCCGTTTTATATGCCAAGTGCAAAGGAAATAGTTAGAAAATTCAGTGATCTGAAAACTCTGCCCCATGTTGCCATCAAGGTCACCCAACTGGCCAATGACGAAAACAGCACCATGCATGAGTTTGAGGAGATCATCAAGCTCGATCCTGTTTTAGTTACCCGCCTGTTACGCCTTGTCAACAGTCCCTACTTTGGTCTGGTGCAAAAGGTAGAATCCATCTCCAAAGCCGTTGTTTTCTGCGGCATGAAACAACTCAGAAACCTGGTGGCCGTCGAGGCCTTGCGTAACCTTTTCCAGGGCGAGGATGAGTTTTTTTCTCCGCAAAAATTGTGGTTGCATTCGGCTACCGTGGCGATTTTAGCGGAGATGATCGCAAAGCGTATCTTCGGTCAGGAAGGGGAGGATGTCTTTCTGGCCGGTATTATTCATGATATCGGGCTTATCGTTGAAGATCAGATTGTCGGTGCTGAGTTGCGGGAGGCCTGCAAGGCATTTCAGGCCGGGAACGGTACCCTGCCGGTCTGTGAACAGGCAGCCATAGGCACCGACCACTCGGAGGTGGGCTATCTCCTGGCTAAAGACTGGAACTTGCCCAGTGAGGTACTCCAGTCCATCAAGTGCCATCATCTTTCCAAAAAGAAAAAACCACTGACAAGTACCGCCAGTATTCTGCAACTTGCCGAGTATATGGCAGCAAAAATGAAGTACTGGCCTATCCCCGGTCCCATTGAAGGGCTCCCGCCGGAGTTGGCCAAACATGTGAAAAGCATGATGTCCAATTACAAAATCATAATCAGAGATCTGCCCGGAGAGATGGCCAAGGCTAAGGAACTTTATGAAGGGGAGGCAAAATAGCCCATGACCGACCCTACCTTTGATGTCATCTTTGATGACTTGGTTGACGCCGATGAGGAGCTGCGTTCCTTTTTGGAGGCCTTGGAGTCGGTCTTGCCCGAGGGCGCTTTTTTGTTGGAAACCGAAGATGGGGTAGCTATTACAGGCACGCGGGAAATAATCGTTCCTGCCCCTGTGCAGGCAGAGTTGAAGAGCAAGCTTTTAAAAGAGGAGTCTGCAAGCTGTAAAAGCGAAACCGGGGAAGTGTTTTGCGGGGTTACTGTTCCCAAGTTTCAGGCCGTTGTCATGGGGCAGTTTTGTGCCGGAGTCGATCTTTCTGCCATGCCTGGCGGTAAGAATTTGCTCATGAATTCCATTCGTCTAGCCATCTACGAGCAGGAGCACACCGAGCTTGTCGCAGATAAGGAACAGGCTGTAAGGCAGATTAATATCCTCAAGCAGCAGCACGGTAAACTCATTGAAGACAATTACCGCCAATACCGTCTCAACCAGGAGCGGGAAAAGGAGTATGCCAGAAAGCTTGAGAGTGAAATCGCCCAGCAGACCGCGGAGTTGCGAGAGGCCAATGCCCGCTTAGAGGAAATCAGCCGGTTGAAAAGCGATTTCTTGGCCAATATGAGTCATGAATTGCGTACGCCCATGAACGCCATTATCGGTTTCACCGAACTGCTTGCTGAAACCGAACTTGATGACGAGCAGGAGGATTATACAAATACCATTGCCCAATCCGCCAGTAGCCTGTTGGGGCTGATCAACGATATTCTTGATCTTGCCAAGATCGAATCCGGAAAGCTCGAGTTGGAGGAGCGGCCATACGACCTGGCAGATACCGTGGAAAATGTCGAGGCCATGTTCAGGCTGCCGGCCCAGGCCAAGAACGTTGAGATCAAGTGCGAGATCGACGATAAGGTCCCTGCCTGGATCATGGGCGACAGTATTCGACTGCGCCAGATTCTTGTTAACCTGGTGGGTAATGCCATGAAGTTTACGGAATCCGGCAGCATCACCATCCGTGTTTCTTTTCAGGGAGACAGCGGCACGCAAAAGGTGTGCAGGTTCTGTGTGCAGGATACCGGAATCGGCATCCCGGCGGAACGGGTAGAGGCTATTTTTGATAAATTCACCCAGGCCGATGGTTCCACCACCAGAAAGTATGGCGGTTCGGGGCTGGGCCTTGCTATCTGCCGGCAGTTGGTGGCGCTGATGGGCGGCACCATCTCGGTGGAGAGTGAAGAGGGTAAGGGGAGCTCCTTTATCTTTACCTTGCCTCTCGAGGTCGCTCGGCAAGAGGTGGCCAAAACGCCGGAGAAGCAGAAGGCCGTGCTGCACGCCAAGAAGTCCGGCAGAATTTTATTGGTGGAAGATAATCCTGTAAACCAACGGTTGGCCAAGATACTCATATCCAGGCAAGGGTATGATGTTGATGTGGCAAATGACGGTCTTGAGGCGTTGGAACATATCAAGTCCGAGAGCTATGATCTGGTCTTTATGGATGTGCAGATGCCCAATATGGACGGTCTGACTGCCACCAGTGAGATCCGTAAGCTTGAAACGGATGAGGCTGCCAGCACGAGTTACAAGAGTTTTGCCGGGCGGGAAGAGCCCCTTCTCATTGTCGGCCTGACCGCACATGCCAGAAAAGAGGACGAGCAAGCCTGCTATGATGCCGGAA
The DNA here is from genome assembly GCA_964385695.1 of uncultured Desulfobulbia bacterium. Classification (GTDB taxonomy): domain Bacteria; phylum Desulfobacterota; class Desulfobulbia; order Desulfobulbales; family Desulfurivibrionaceae; genus CAYLQA01. Next base: position 97,670 of record CAYLQA010000001.1, read on the forward strand.
TGAACGCCTTTTTGACCAAGCCTATCATTAAGGATAAGTTGACCGGCCTGCTGGCCGAGATGATGCCCGGAGAGGATGAGACCGCTTCTTAAGCTTCTTCACTGAAGTCGGCAAGTCTGCTCAACCAACTTTCCCCGATGGCAGTAAGCACAATTTTCCGCCCCTCTTCCCCCTGAAAAAGCAATTCGATATGCAACCTCTCTTCCGGCATCAGGGTGCCGAGCCGTTCCGGCCATTCGATAACCGTAAGTCCCTGGCCGTAAAGAAAGTCCTCAAATCCTAATTCCTCAATTTCTTCTTCACCGGCAAGTCGATAAAGATCCATGTGATACAGGGGCAAGCGGCCCGGGTATTCATGGAGCAGGCTGAAGGTGGGGCTGGTGATATAACATTCCTCCGGCACCATAAGCCCTTGGCCGATGAACTGGGTGAGGGTGGTTTTGCCTGCACCGAGATCGCCCTCCAAGGTGATAATGTCGCCTGGTTGGGCAAGCGAGCCGAGGGTGCGGCCAAATTGTTCCGTGGCTTTTAGGTCTTTCAGTATAAAGCTGAGGGTATTCAACGGTTGCTCAAGTATAAATTTTAGCTGCTTTTTTTATGACAAAAAAGGCAACGGAATTTTCGAGGGTGCTCTTCCGGCAGGGGGAGTTCGCCTTCGGAGTTATGGCATTTTTCACAGAATTTTTCCGCCTCTTTTTTACCCATGGCATGAAAATCTTTATGGATGTCATCCATGGGCAGTTTGGCGGTGGATTCCGGCGGCGCTTTGAGTAAAAAGATCAGGATTCCCAAGCTGAGAACAATGAAAAGTACGTTGAAGATGAGCGTGTTTTTTTTCTTTTTTTTCGTCACGGTTTTTCCCGTTTTTAAGGTTAATCTATCCCCAGTTCCAGGGCCTTAAAGTTTAAGAGCCCAGCCCGCAGGCCCAGTACCAGTATTTCCATGAGCAGGGTACATGAAAATGAATTTTTCGATGCCAGCTCCACCATGCGGGTGTGGCGTTGCTGCCTGGCAATGAGTTGCTCCATTCTAGCACATTTGTGATTGGCATTAAGAATGGTTCGGGCCGCCTCCTGGCCGGAGACAATGGCTGAGTAAATGCCTTCGCCGGTAAGACCCGAGGCAAGGCCTGCCGCATCACCGATAAGAAAGCGATTGTCAAAGCGCCAGCCTCTGTAATCGTAATTGATGAGTGCCGCTTTGGGTGAATGGCCGTTTAAAGAGAGCCCTTTCTCTTGGGCCCAATCGTCCAAGTTTTGCTGTAGAGCACGGGCCTTGCTTTGTCCATGGCAGGCATATATGCCGATTGAGGCCGAGCCATTGTGGGGAAAAATCCAGGCGTAGCCGCTGCCAAAGAGTTTGGTGTTGAGATGCCATTCCATTTTCGGATAATCCATGGGGATCTGGTAATGGACGCCAATTCCGACCTTGCGTGTGGCTATACCCAGATGTCTACGGACCAGCGAATTGCTGCCGTCGGCACCAATAAGAAAACGATAACCGTATTCCCCGTCTTGACAGACGATTCGGTCTTCCTTAATGGCAGTAACATGACAACCTGTTTTGATGGTAACGCCGGCCTCTTGAGCCTGGCTCAACATCCATTGTCCGAGTGTAGCCCGGTCCACAGTGCAGATAATGGGATCTTTGTCTTTGACAGATGTTTGCTGCCAGTTGGTGGTGATATGCTGAGTGGGAAAAGAGCGTTCAAGGATCCGGCGGGGGATTCCCAGTTGCATGGTACTGTGCGGGATACCGCCGGCACAGACCTTGGGGCCGACCGTTTCTTTGCGCTCGACCACCAGCACCTCTACGCCGCTTTGTGCCAAAACGGTTGCGCAGGCCAGGCCCCCCGGGCCGGCTCCTATGATAACGGTATGATACTGCTTCATGGCCGGTGAAATGTTCTCACCCTTTGCTGGAACTTTATTTTCTTCACTCTGTCTTCTTAAGAACAATTGGCAGCCTAAAGAGCAACTCTTTTCCTGTCAAGTTCTTAAGATATCTGGAATAGGAAAGCGGTTCATGGTATCATCAAAAACTTTAAAATTTTGGTGAAAAAAAACGCCGAATTTTCTTAACTCAAATGAATTAAATCGTCTGTCATACAGGCTTAAAAAAAGGTGTAAGGTATAACGGTATGAGCTTGGAACCACTTGATAACATGGAGAAACCAAAAGGAAGTTTCCCCCTTGTCGCCCTTGGTGTGATTTTTTTGCTCCTGGCCAGCTTGGCGGGGCTGTTCATGGTCCTCTATGAACGGGAAAAACCGCAGGTAGTTTTATTGAATGATGTCTCCCGTTTTGGCCTGGCCAAAGAAGTGGGAATGGCCGCCATAGATGATAAAAGCGGAGTCAGCTTTCTTGAGGTGGTCATCAAACAGGACGGCAAGTCTTCCTCGGTCTTTAAAAGAGACTATCCAAGACAGGGCTACCTGTATGGGGCCGGTCCGCAACGGGCTGAAGAAAGCTTTGTCGTCAGCGGCAGGAACCTGGGTCTTCGCGACGGTGTTGCCGAAATGGTTGTTACCGTTCGTGATTATTCCTGGTGGAGTTGGATGGCGGGTAACGAGAGTATTGCAACCTACCCTATTGTTCTGGATACCCGTCCTCCGAGAGTGAGCATCAAGGAGTCCCCCCGCTACATCAAGTCCGGCAGCGCCGGGGTGGTTATCTATAAAGTCAGCGAACCCATTGATAAACATGGCGTAGTGGTTAACGAGACCTTCCATCCGGGATTTCCTATTCCACGCTACGGCGAGGGGGTTTACGGGGCCCTTATCGGCTTGGCCCATGATCTATCGCGGGTGGAGAAATCTTATGTGACGGCCATGGACCTTGCCGGCAACGAGGGCAAGGGCGCCTTTGGTATGATTCTTCGCAAAAAGCCGCTTAAACGTGATCGCATTAATGTCAGCCAAGGATTCCTCTCCGCTAAACTGCCTGAGTTTGCCTTGCATTATCCGGAGCTTGCCGGAACACCTGTTGAGCAATATATCCAGGTTAATAACGAGGTGCGGCGCGAAAATTATGCCAAAGTCCTGGATATCTGCTCCACGTCCCAGCCGGAACGTCTTTGGGACGGACGCTTTTTACGGATGCGCCGCAGCAGCAGGCGTGCCAATTATGCCGACCATCGTACCTATTATTTTGATAACCAGAAGATCGATCAACAGGTGCATCTGGGAATCGATCTGGCCTCTGTCCGCCATGCGGATATTGAGGCCGCCAACCGTGGTGTTGTAATTTTTGCCGATTACCTCGGGATTTATGGCCACACGGTGATTCTGGATCATGGCCAGGGGTTGTTCAGTCTCTATTCGCATATGAGCCAGATTGATGTAACCGTGGGTGACATGATTGATAAGGGCGGTCTCTTGGGGCTGAGCGGCAAGTCCGGTATGGCGGGCGGAGATCACCTGCATCTGAGCATTTTGGTCAACGGTATTTTCGTCAACCCCGAGGAGTGGTGGGACGAAGGATGGGTCAAACTGAATTTTCTGAATTTTCTTTAGACCGGAACCATTGTCTAGCATAAAGATTCTTCCCGAAAACCTTGCCAACCAGATCGCGGCCGGTGAGGTTATTGAGCGACCGGCCTCGGTGGTCAAGGAGCTGGTTGAGAATGCCATCGATGCCGGGGCCTCTCATGTCTCGGTGCAGGTGGAGGGCAACGGCACCCGACTGATCCGGGTCATTGACGATGGCCAAGGCATGGACCAGGACGATTTGCTCCTCTGCCTCGAGCGCCATGCCACCAGCAAAATATCCACTGTAGACGAACTCGGCGCTATTCGTTCCCTGGGATTCCGCGGAGAGGCACTGCCCAGTATCGCTTCCGTCGCCAGGCTGAACATCACCTCCAAGATTGAAACAGTCCAGCTTGGCAGCCAAGTGGAGATCCGTTTCGGCAAGGTGGTAAAGGTTCATGATATGGGTGCAGCCCAGGGAACGACCATTGAGGTGCGGGACCTGTTCGGCAATGTCCCGGCCCGGAAAAAGTTCCTGAAAACCGCCAAGACCGAACTGGCCCATGTTGAAGAGATCCTTAGGAATTACGCCCTGGTTCGCCACGACCTAGGGTTTTCTCTGACCATCAACGGCAAAGAATCCTTTGCCGTTGATGCACAATCAGATACCCCGTTGAGCCGTTGTCAGCATATTCTTGGACGGAGCCGGGAAAAGACAAGCCTTATCCAGGTGGGTCGGGAAGAAGCGGATAATGTTGAGGGCGGGGTAGGTGTTTTTGGTTTTCTCTTGCCACCGGAGAGCACCCCTGCCACCACAGCCCGTTTGCGTCTTTTTGTCAACGGCAGGGTGGTGCGGGATCGGATGATCGCCCATGGAATAGCCGAGGGCTTGGCCGGCTATCTTATGAAGGGCCGCAAGGCCAGTGGTGTTCTGTTTTTGCAGGTGGCGCCGGAAAGTGTGGATGTCAACGTCCACCCCACCAAGCAAGAGGTACGTTTTCATAGGCGCAACCAGGTGCATCAGGCCGTGGTCGCCAGTGTTTCCCAGGCAATGCTTGGTTTCCAGACCAAAAGTAAAGAGGAGCTTTTTAAGCAGGTTTCCAGCGCGACGAAAAAATATGAGCCGATACGGCCGGGAAATGAAACCCATGCTGTTGCTGAACCACGCCCCGTTTATTCCCCGCAGCCTCTCGAGGCGAAGGGCGTTGCCGATCTGAAGATTCGCCCCGATGAGCCTGAAGAGGTTTTTGTTGCTCGCGCCAGGTCTGAAAGCCCGAAACAAAGTAACGATGCTGTACCAGCAAGCGACATTCTTGCAGGAGAAGAAATAAGCTCCACCACACATACGTCCGAGCCCATTGAAGTCGAGGGTGGATTGCGCTATGTGGGGCAGGTTCTTGCCACCTACCTGCTGTGCGAAACTTCGGATGGCCTTCTGGCCATCGATCAGCATGCGGCCCATGAGCGTCTTCTCTTTGAAAAGTTGAAAAAGCAGTTTCAGGATAAAAAGATGGCCAGCCAGTCCCTGCTTTTTCCAAAGGTACTCGACTGCTCACCAAAAGAGAGTGAGCATATTCAGCAGTATGCAGAGGAGATTGCCGCGCTGGGTATCGAGCTTGAGGATTTTGGTGGGGAGAGCATGGTGTTAAAGGCTGTTCCTGCTATTTTGGCACATGCTGCACCTGAAGAGGTGCTTGCCGGAGTTTTCGCCCAACTCGCCGGAGGCGGTAACTCCGGCAAACGTATTGATGATATTCTGGCGGACATGGCCTGCAAGGCGGCAATTAAGGCCGGTCAGGTTTTAAACGAGCAAGAGGTGCAGCGCCTTATCGAGGATATGCTGGCCGCTGATATCTTCTCCCATTGCCCCCATGGCCGTCCCGTGGCCAAACATTTTTCCGAAGCCGATATAAAAAAGTGGTTTTATCGAGGCTAGACTTGCCTTCAGCCCCCATTGCCGTGCTAGAATGAAAAAGTATGCCAAGTTTCGGCGTGCGGCAGGGTTCATGACGTTCAAAGACATTCGTTCGTGAAGGGGGAAGGGAAATATGTCGAGTTCGGGGTTGTATATTCAACTGTTCAGCATCCACGGCCTGATACGGGGAGAGGCCCCGGAGCTGGGCCGAGATGCGGATACCGGCGGCCAAGTAAAGTACGTACTGGAACTGGCCCAGTATCTTGCCAAACAACCCAATGTCGACCAGGTTGACCTCATCACCCGCCTCATCCACGACAAAACCGTTTCTTCATCCTATTCCCAGCAGATAGAGCCCTTAAGCGACAAGGCACGTATCGTCCGTATCCAATGCGGCGGGCGGAAGTATATCAGAAAAGAACTCCTCTGGCCCCACCTCGACGAGATGGTGGATAAAACCCTCAAGTTTATCAAGACCTCGGGACGCGTTCCGGACATCTTTCATGGCCACTATGCCGACGGTGGTTATGTGGCGGATGAGCTTGCCCGAATATTCGGCGTGCCGTTCATTTTCACCGGCCACTCCATGGGGGCGCACAAAAAGAATAAACTTCTTGCCGAGGGGCTGAGCGAGGAGGAGGTCAACCGGCGCTATCATATTGACTTTCGCATTGACAAGGAAGAGAAGATCATCAAAGAGGCCGAGCAGATTACGGTCAGCACCAACCATGAGATTCAAAAGCAGTATGCCCTGTATAAGAACTTCAAGACCGGCCGTTACAACGTAAACCCTCCCGGCATCGATCTTGAAACTTTTTATCCTTACTATACGCCCCAGCTTGATGTTGATGCCGGCGATGAGGTGTATAAGCAGGCCCGGATTGTTTTGCTCAAAGAGATGCACCGCTTCTGGGTGGACCCGCAAAAACCATTTGTTCTGGCTCTGTGTCGGCCGGACCAGAGAAAGAATATTGCCGGCATGATCACTGCCTATGGCGAGGATAAAGAGTTACAGGCCATTGCCAACCTGGCCATCTTTGCCGGTATCCGCAAAGATATCGGGGACATGGAGGAGAATGAGCGCGGGGTGCTTACCGAGATGCTGCTGCTTATGGACCGCTATGATCTATATGGCAAACTGGCTATTCCGAAAAAGCATGATTTTTCCATCGAGGTGCCGGAGCTCTATCGCCTCTGTGCCGACAGCCATGGCGTTTTTGTCAATCCCGCCCTGGTGGAGCCATTCGGCCTGACCCTGATCGAGGCGGCATCATGCGGGCTGCCCATTATCGCCACCAAGGATGGCGGCCCGGCGGACATTATCGGCAACTGTGAAAACGGCATCCTGATTGACCCCACCGACAGCAAGGAGATCGCCCAGGCCTGTAGGAAGATATTGGTTGATAAGGAGTTGTGGGAGTTTTATTCGCGCAATGGCATCAACGGCGTGCGGACCCACTACTCCTGGGATTCCCACTGCGAGCGGACCTTGGAGATTATTAGCAAGGTGCAGGAGGAGATGCCCACGGCTAAGGATCCGGCCCGTTCCTCCAAGGCCAGGGCCTTTGGTAAGCGTCTTACCGGAGTGGAAAGGCTGCTCATCACCGATATCGACAACACCCTGGTGGGTGACGATGATTCGCTCAAAGAGCTCATGCAGCTTCTCAATGAGAACGAGGAGAGAATAGCCTGGGGCGTTGCCACCGGACGTTGTCTTGAGCGGACTTTAGAGGCGCTCAAAAAGTATAAGGTGCCGGACCCGGATATCCTGATCTGTTCGGTGGGCACGGAAATTTATTATGGCCCGAAATTCACCCAGGATAACGGCTGGCAGCAGCATCTTGCCTATAAGTGGCGGCCCGATGTAATTACAGGCGCTCTTTCGCAATTTAAGAACATGGAGATTCAGGAGTCTGAGGCGCAACGGCGTTTTAAGATCAGCTACTACATTGACTCGGAAAAGGACCCCGAGCTTCTGCCCCGGCTCTACCATGAGCTTGAAGAGCGCAAGGTGCGTTATAACCTGGTGTTTTCCCTGGGCCAATATGTGGATATCCTGCCCTACCGCGCCTCAAAGGGCAAGGCCATTCGCTACCTCAGCTATAAGTGGGAAATGCCGCTTTCCAAAATCATGGTCTGTGGTGATTCTGTGAAAGATGAGGAGATGTTGCGTGGAGACACCTGCGGCGTGGTGGTGGGCAACTACAGTGAGGAGCTCGAGCGCCTACGAGGCCTGCGCAAGATCCATTTCAGTAAAGAGGAGTATGCGGCCGGTATTATCGACGGCTTGCGCCATTATCGTTTCTTGAAGTAAGGATTTTTAATCATGATGAAGTCATTAAACAGCTTTATTGACGACCCGGAGATTGCTTATCTGCAGGAATTTCTTTTTACCCTGCCCAGGCCTGAAACTCCGATTATCCTGCGCAACGACATTCTGCTTGCCTTTCAGCATTTCGTGGCCAAGCATCCTGAGGTGGATTCTCTTAGCAGTTCATGGCGTTTTTTACGCAAGGTTCAGGAAATTTTGTTGGTGAACGAAGACATGTTCATCCTCTTTCGGCATCGCAAGGCAAGTTGCCGTATTTATCGTCTTGCCCAGAATGATGTGAAGCTTTATCAACTCAATATCAAGGAGTTCCTGCATAGAAAAGAGCGCTTGATCAAACCGGATATGCCAGATAATCAGCGGACCATGGAGATCAATCTTGCCCCGTTCTATGATTACGGGCCAAGCCTGAAGGATCCTTATACCATCGGCAACGGCATTAAGCATCTTAACCGCTATATGTCGTCCAATCTCTTCAACCAGGCGGATAAATGGAACAAGGCCCTATACGAGTTTTTAAAGCTCCATCAACTGCATGGTGTCCAGCTCCTGCTTGATGGCGACAAGGTGCGCAGCACCGAAGAGTTGGAGTCTGCTTTGGAAGATGCCATGGATTTTATGGAGCGCTGCGATTGTCCGGATGATCTTGCCCGTATCCGCAAGAAATTGAAAAGTTTCGGCTTTCTTGATGGCTGGGGTGACAACCATGACCGCATTTCCGAGACCATCCATTTGTTGCAGGATATCTTGGAGCAACCCAATGAAGAGACCTTAGAGGAGTTTCTCTCCCGGGTTCCCATGGTCTCCAAGGTTGCGCTGATTTCCCCCCATGGCTGGTTTGGTCAGGAAAACGTGTTGGGCAGGCCGGATACCGGCGGGCAGGTGGTTTATATCCTGGATCAGGCCAAGGCACTTGAGCAATACCTGAGCGAGGACCTGAAACGTTCCGGCCTTGCCATCGATCCGAAGATTATCATCGTAACGCGGCTCATTCCGCACAACGAGGGGACAACCTCTGACCAACGCCTTGAAAAGGTGCAGAAAACCAAGAATGTCTGGATCCTGCGCGTACCCTTTGCCGACCAGCAGGGCGAGGTGGTGCCGCAGTGGATTTCCCGGTTTTCCATCTGGCCCTATCTTGACCAGTTCGCCGTGGATGTTGAACGGGAGTTGCGCCAGGAGTTTAAAGGGCGGCCCGACCTTATCGTTGGTAATTATTCAGACGGTAACCTGGTCGCCACTCGCCTTTCCCACAGCATGGGGGTTATCCAGTGCAACATCGCCCATGCCCTGGAAAAATCCAAATATCTCTTCAGTGATCTTTACTGGGATGATTTTGAGACGGAGTATAATTTTTCTTTGCAGTTCATGGCCGACCTCATCGCCATGAACTCGGCAAATTTTATCATTTCCAGCACCAGTCAGGAGATAACCGGCACCGAGCGCTCCATCGGCCAGTATGAATCCTACCAGTTTTTTACCATGCCGGGGCTCATGCATGTAACGAGCGGTATCAACCTTTTTCATCCGCGCTTTAACGTGATCCCGCCCGGAGTTAATACGGATACCTTTTTCTCTTATACCCTGAAGAAACGCCGTAACAAGGAGTTGACCCGTCAGTTGACGGAAATCCTTTTCGAGATCGAGGATCAGGATTGCTTCGGTTCCCTGCACGATCCGACTAAACCTCCGATATTTTCCATCGCCCGGCTGGATCGGATCAAAAATCTTACCGGCCTGGTTGAGGCCTATGGCAAGAATGAGACCCTGCGCGGCCAGGCCAACCTGGTACTCATTGCCTCGGTCTTGGATCCGGAGCGTTCCGGTGACGCAGAGGAGGCAGAGGAGATCCGCAAGATGTACGAATTGATTGACCAGTATAACCTGCATGGCCATATTCGTTGGGTTGGTAAATTCCTGGCCAAAGAGGATACCGGTGAGGCATATCGCATCATGGCGGACCGGCGGGGGATATTTGTCCAGCCCGCCCTGTTCGAGGCCTTTGGTTTGACCATTCTTGAGGCCATGCACTCCGGCCTGCCCGTCTTTGCCACCCAGTTCGGTGGACCTTTAGAGATCGTTGAGCGGGATAAGTCCGGCTTCTTGATCAACCCCACGGACCAGGAGGCCATGGCTACCAAGATCAGTGATTTTTTTGAAAACTGCCAAGGGGAGAGCAAGCACTGGACCAACTTTTCAAAGCGCGGCAGGGATCGGGCGAAAAAACATTTTACCTGGTCTTTGCACTGCAAACGACTCACGCGGCTGACCAAGGTCTATGGCTTTTGGCGTTACTCAATTTCCCAAAAGGCCAAAACCCGGCTTGAGCAGTACACCCACCTGCTCTATAACCTCTATTTTAAAGAACGAGCCAACAAGCTTTGGCAATAATTTTATAAGAGTGGGAGAAGATATGATCGTATCCGTCGGCGAGGTGGTGTGGGATATCTTTCCAGATAAAGAGGTGTTAGGCGGCGCGCCGATCAATGTGGCCTATCACCTGAGCACCCTTGGCCTTGATGTGGAGATCATCACCAGGGTGGGCGCTGACAGCCTTGGGCAAACGACCAAGGCTCGTCTGCGAGATCTTGGTCTTTCCTTGTCCGGGGTGCAAGTGGATAAAGAGCTTCCCACCGGCCGGGTCAATATTACCTTTGATGAAAACAATGTGCACCATTTTGAGATAGCGGTTCCGGCTGCCTGGGATAATCTGGATCAGCAACCAGCTTTGGACCTGATGCAGGACGGTGATGTCGTTTTAGTATATGGAACCTTGGCCCAGCGTGACCCACGCAGCAGAGAGGTTATCAAAACATTGTGGCAGGAGGCCAAGACATGTTTTTATGATGTTAACCTTCGTCCGCCCTTTACCGGCCGGGATTTGGTGGAGCCCTCCATTGCTGCAGCGGATGTAGTCAAGATGAACGATGAGGAGTTGTTAGTCATTGCTGACTGGTTGGGCATCAAGACGGATGATAAAAAAAATGTCGCAGAACAGCTCCGTGCACGGTATGATCTTGCCGCCCTTGTTGTTACAGAGGGAAGCAAAGGAGCCTGGGTTATGGCGGATCAATTTTTTTCCGATGCCGGCGAGCCGGTAACGGTTGCCGATACGGTGGGAGCCGGGGATGCTTTTTTCGCTGTCCTCATCGAGGGCTACCTTGCCGGGCGATCGTGGCCGGAAAATTTGAAAAGAGCGAACAGGCGCGGCGCGTATGTTGCCTCCCAACACGGAGCAACGCCGGCCATGCCTGCCATGGATGAGTTAATGAAGTGAGTCGCATTAATGGCGGCTGAAGAAAAAGGATTTAATGTTATGACTGCAGCGATTACCCAAACTGATTTTTCCGACCTGAAACTGATCAACCGCGGCAAGGTTCGTGACCTGTATGAGGTTGACGGAAAACTGCTCATGGTCGCCACCGACCGTATCTCCGCCTTTGATGTGGTGATGGATGATCCCATTCCTCATAAGGGTGCCGTGTTGACCGGTCTGTCCCTGTTCTGGTTTGACTACCTGCAGGATATCGTACCCCATCACTTGATCACTGCCGATGTGGATGAATTTCCGGCCGAGTGTGCTCCTTATAAAGAAGAGCTGAAGGCACGGAGTATCCTGGTGAAAAAGGTGCGTCCCCTGCCGGTTGAATGCATCGTGCGCGGATACCTGTCCGGCTCCTTCTGGAAGGCCTACCAGAAAGACACCACGGTCTGCGGTTTTGAACTGCCCGAAGGCATGGTCGAATCCGGTAAATTCCCAGAGCCGCTTTTCACCCCCTCCACCAAGGCGGAGCAGGGGCTGCATGATGAAAATATTTCTTACGAGCGCATGGAAGAAATTCTCGGTAAGGAGCTTGCCGGCAAGGTGCGTGATGTGTGCCTTCGTTTGTATGAGAAGGCTGCCGATTATGCACGGACCAAGGGCATTATTATTGCCGACACCAAGTTTGAACTCGGCCTTGATGAGAACGACGAGCTGATCCTCATCGACGAGGTGCTCACCCCTGATTCTTCACGTTTCTGGCCTGAGGATGAGTATACTCCGGGCAAGGGGCAGCCCAGCTTTGATAAGCAGTTCTTGCGTGATTACCTCTCCACCCTGGATTGGGACAAGCAGCCGCCTGCTCCAAAGCTTCCTGCTGATATCCTTGAGAAGACGGGCTCCCGTTACATGGAAGCTGTGGAGCGGATCACCGGGAGTAAACTGTAATCTTTTCCACGGATGGGCATAAAGTCGGTGCGCGTGGCTGAGATGGTGGCCAAACGCATAAGGATTGTCATTGCCCTGAGCCTTGCCCTGTTTGGGTTGAGTGGCTGCGCCGGCAGCCTGCAGGAGGCAAAGGAAGGACTCACCGAATTCATCACCCCGACGGACACGAGCATCCTGCGTCACCATGTCCGTGAGCACCATAAGGCCCTGAAGGAGTTTACGACAAGGCTTTACGCAAAAAATCCCAAGTATGAAAAAGATCTGGCCGCGAGGAAGGAAAAACTCGCGGCCATTTTTTTGAATGGCCCGCCCGTGGAAGAGCTTTACAGCCGTATGCTCTCCCACGAGATTTTGACGGCCGCTTTCGCCGAGGAAAGTGTCGACCAAGATCGTGTCTACCTTCTCGGGCTCGGATTGTGGAAGAGTGTTCGGGAGGCATACAACGTCAAAGAGGACGAACTCTTTGTCACCGGCCTACAGCTCTCCCTTGAGCGCTTACAGCGGTTGCATCACAACATCAGCCAGGTCAACTGGCGCCTGAAAAGCTATAGAGATGCAGAGGGTAAGTTGCTCTTTCTCACCAACGAGGCCGGTGAAAACGGCTACATCAATATGGGCTACGAGGTCTTGATGACCAAGATCCTCACCCGCCTTGAGGACGATATCTTCATGCGCGGCGGCCTGCCTGAAAAATACATCTTCCGCATGTCCACCATCTTTGCGACTGTTGCGATTTAATCAGAATTTGGAATTGATGAGGAGTAACGATGTTGCTCTGCTATAAGCCTGACTTAGCCAGCTTTTCTACCAGTTCCTGTTGCTCTGGCGAAAGCGTTTTGGGAACTTCCACCAGGATTTTAGCATAGAGGTCGCCCCGGGAGCCGCCGGGTTTGCTTGGCAGACCTTGGCCGCGCAGGCGGAGTTTTGCCTTGGAGTGACTGCCTGCGGGAACCTTTACCTTGAGGCGTTTGCCGTCCAGAGTGGGGACATCTACCTCAGTACCTAATACTGCTGCACTGTATGGTATTTGACGCTCAACGATCAGATCGTTGCCTTCGCGAGTGAAGGTGTCGTGCTGGAGTACTTTAATATGGAGCATCAGGTCGCCTGGGGGGCCACCCATTGGAGATGGTTGGCCTTTCCCTTGGACCCGCAGCTTTTTGCCTGATTCAATCCCAGCCGGGATCTTAACGGATACCTTTTCCGCGGAGCTGCCGCGGCCTAAAGATATGGTTTTTTCTCCTCCTTGCAGCACCTCCTCAAGGGGGATAGACAGCTCCAAGGTTGCATCGGCACCCTTCATCTGCTGTTGGGGACGTTGTTGGCCGCCAAAGGAGTGGAATGATTGACCGCCCCCGCCCGGCCCACCTTGGAACATCTGCTCGAAAATGTTCCCGCCGCCCATGCCTGAGGTCCGGAAGGTGGTTCGTCCGCCGCCACCGCCAAAGTTGATCCCAAACTCGCGGAGGATGTCGCCCAGATCGGCATTGCGAAAAATGTCTTCCTGGCTGTATCGCTGCTGGAAACCGGCAGAACCGAATTGGTCGTATTGTTGGCGTTTTTCCGTATCGGAAAGAACAGCGTAGGCCTCGCTTATCTTCTTAAACTTTTCCTCAGCCTCTTTGTTCCCTTTATTGCGATCGGGGTGGTACTTGAGGGCAAGTTTGCGATAGGCCTTTTTGATCTCCTCGTTGGAGGCGCCTTTTTCAACACCGAGCAGCTTGTAATAATCCATTCCTCTTACCTCGTTATCTTCGTTGGCAGCCAGCAGGAAGGATGGGGCCGAAAAAGCATAACATTACTACCTTGTTAAAACGGAACGTCGTCGCCCATTACCGGTTCGGGAAATGGCGGTTCATCGTATTGTTGACTTACGGATGCATCGGATCCACCGCGCGGGGTGAGAATTTTCATCTCCCTGGCGACGATCTCCGTGGTGTAACGGGTGTTGCCGTCACGGTCATCCCATTTTCTGGTCTGGATTCGTCCTTCAATATAAACCTTGGAGCCTTTGGACAGGTATTCGCCGCATATTTCAGCCAAACGGGCAAAGGCAACAATGCGGTGCCATTCGGTTTGCTCTTCTTTGCTTCCGTCCTGTTTTTTCCAGGTTTCGGTTGTGGCAATGCGAAATGAAGCAATGGCTGTGCCGGCTTGGGAATAACGAACCTCTGGGTCTGCCCCCAGGTTACCGATGAGGATGACTTTGTTGACCATTTTTTCTCCTTTGTAATGGAAAGGATTTTCCTTTGAAACCTGTTTCGACAGGCACCTTACCGGGTCTTGCCACAACTTGCACCATTCTTTTCATGCTGGCGAGGGCCGTGTGTTTTTAAACAGTAATTACGGACAATATACTAAGTTCGAGGGGCGCAAAAATCAATGCAGAAAATTTTGGTGAATGTGACTTTTGGCTATGACGGGCAGTGTAGTTTGGCGGCATTGTCGAGCATGGTCGGGAGCCCGCCAAGCTGCGCGGTGGTATAGCCGAACACCTCTTGCCAGATCTCGTCGCTTTCCATGCAAAAATAGATGCAGGTCTCTGGCGATGCATACTTTTTAATACATCCTACGAGGTGGCGATACATTTCGACTCGAAGGGTGCGGAAGTATCGGTATTTGTTGTCCAGTCCGACAATAAATTCTTCGTGGAAGATGCGGGAGTTGGGGAATCGTTCGTCGGCAATGTTTTTCAGTTGCGGCAAAAAGCGTAAAGCCCCCAAGCTGATCCAGACAATCTGCTCTTTCGGGACCGAGGCAAAGAGTTTGTCGATGGTCTCCTTATACCCCTCCTGCCAACCAGGATGATGAATAATCGGGTCAAAATGAAAGGCGAGTTTATAGCCCCATTCGGCGCATTGTCGCGCTGCTGCCAGACGTTCATCAAGGCTGGCGGTAAAGAGTTCTTCGCGCTGCATGATAGGAGGACTGTTGAGGGACCACGCCATAATCGTGCGGCCATTGTGGTCTGCGCTCTTGAGGTTGTCGAGAACCACGGCCTTTGATTTCAGCTCCAACACGGCATTGTTTTTGTGGCCGAAAAAGTCAATCAACTCCCTGCTCAGGCCGGTAATGCGGTCAAGGGCCATGCTGTCTGTAAACTCCCCGGTACCTATGCGGTGGAAAGTGGCGGAATCAGCATCAATGGCGGCGGTAAGCTCGGAAAACATATTGTCGGTGTTGACAAAGAAGGAGAGCCAAGGGTTGTTCAGGTATGCCTGGAGAATGCAGTAGACACAGTCCATTGGGCAGTTCATGCCGATATTGATCACCTGGTAGTCGCAGCAGCAATACTCCCTGGTGGCAGGGCAGGCCTTGAGAAAGGTGCCGCGATTTTTTGCCAGATAAAGATGTTGTTTGCCCTGGGTCAGGCTTTTAGGGTATGGCCCGGCATTGATTTCCGGCAGGCAGCGCTCTGGTAAAACCCTAACTTTTTTATTGGGCATGTTTCTCCGGATGCGTTGGGTCATATCCAGTTCTTCACAGCCCTGTTCGATGAAAATATTTTGAATGTGCCTGGTAGGGTCGTTCATGCTCTTAAAAACAAGGTTATTAGGAATTATCAAAAGTGAAGTTTTGCCCACCATACTGGAAAGAAATTGCAACTGCCACGAGAAAATTATTGACTGAAAAAAATATTATTGCGTAGTATTGGGGTAAGTATTAATACCTAGGTGGAAGTACTTAGTTGCATTTTGCTTGACATGGGCGAGATAAGAGTGGTCGAATGGCAAAAGATCCCCTTGAGTTTCTGGTGTTATTTGACATAGGCTGCGCTTGGCAAATTCAACCGAATGAGGACCGAGATGAAAGAACGTGATTTTGCGTTGGTCAAGGAGAAGCTAAACGGCGTCTCACGACGGGACTTCATGAAGTTCTGTTCCGTAATGGCTGCGGGTATGGGGCTTCCCCTTGAGGTTGCACCTCAAATTGCCGAGGCGGTGACAGCACCCAAACGGCCACCGGTTATCTGGCTTTCCGGTTCTGCCTGCACGGGTTGTACAGAGTCTCTTCTTCGGACTGGCCACCCATCTTTAGAACATCTCATTTTAGATCTTATTTCCCTTGATTATAACGAAACATTAAACGCCGGCGCCGGTCATCAGGCCGAGGCGGCTATGCATGCCTCTATCCATGACAATGCCGGCAAATTTATCTTGGTTGTCGAGGGTGCCATCCCCGTTAAGGATAACGGTGTGTATTGCATGGTTGCCGGCAAGCCGTTCAGTGAGACTGTCCGCGAGACTGCGGCCAAGGCGGCAGCGGTGATTGCCATCGGTTCCTGTGCCTCTTGGGGCGGGGTCGCGGCGGCAGAGCCAAACCCCACCGGTTGTATCGGTGCTCCTGAGTTTTTACAGGGCACAACGGTGGTCTCTATTCCCGGTTGCCCGCCCAACGCCTACAACTTCCTCTCAACCGTTATCCATTTTCTGACCTTTAAAAAATTGCCGGCCCTGGATGAAAAGGGCAGGCCCCGTTTTGCCTATGGCCGCCTGATTCACGAGAACTGTGAGCGTAGGCCGCATTTTGATGCGGGTCGGTTCGCCATTAAGTTCGGTGACGAAGGACATCGTAAGGGATACTGCCTGTACAAGCTTGGTTGCAAAGGACCTGTCACCTACGCCAACTGTCCGGCGATCCTTTTTAATGATATAGGCTCCGGCTCCTGGCCCGTTGGTACCGGCCACCCCTGTTTCGGTTGTACGGAAGAGGGCGTTGGCTTTGGTATCCCGCTCCACACCCAGGCGGACTTGAAGTACATCACTCCGGGTGCAGGCTATCCGCCCATTGTCTGTGATCGCGGCAGCGGTGCTTCAACCGGCGCTGTGGCCATGGTAGCAGGTGCAGCCGGTGCAGCAGCAGGTGCCGGAATTGCCATTGCAAAGAACTTAGGCAAGAGCGAAGAGCAGGACAATTCATCCAAGGAAGAGTAGGCCATGAAGATCAGAAGAAGAGATTTTCTGAAAGGGATGGCTGCAGGCGGCCTGCTCATGGCGGCGGATGCCAAGCCGGTCCAGGCAAAAAATAAGGACCTGCCTGAAAATGCCGTGGGCATTTTGTATGATGCTACCCTCTGTATCGGTTGCCAGGTTTGCGTACATGCCTGTAAACAGGCCAACAATATGCCTGTGGAGCATTCCAGTGAGGAGAAGTTGTGGGATAACCCCCGCGATCTTTCCAGTAAAACACTCAATGTTATCAAGCGTTACGGGCTTGACGGGCCAAAGGATCAGGTCACCGGTTACTCGTTTATTAAGCGGCACTGCATGCACTGTGTGGATCCGGCCTGCGTTTCGGCCTGTCCTGCCTCCGCTCTGGTGAAAAATCCGGACAACGGGGTGGTCGCTTACAATAAAAATGCCTGTATCGGCTGCCGCTACTGCCAGATTGCCTGTCCTTACAATATTCCCAAATTCGAGTGGGACTCCGCATTCCCGGAAATCGTCAAATGTCAGCTGTGCTCGCACCTTTTGGCAAAGGGCGGGATATCCGCCTGTTGTGCTTCCTGTCCCACCGGTGCTTCTTTATTCGGTCCTGTAGAGCAATTGCAGGATGAGGCCAACCGGCGCATGGCCATGGTGCCGGGTGAGGATTATGAGTTCCCTGTGGCCAGTACGGATTCAGGTGAGAAGCAGGTCCATAAGGCTGCACGTTATGAAAATCATATTTACGGTGAGCAGGAGTTGGGCGGCACCCAGGTTCTTTACCTTGCAGGTGTTCCCTTTGAAAAGCTCGGTCTACCAACGTTGCCGGAGGAGTCCTATGTCGCTCTGGCCGACGGTATCCAGTACGCCATCTATAAGGGGATGGTGTACCCCATCGTTGTTTTGGGCGGTTTGATCTACATCATGAAAAACCGGGACGAAAAAAAGGAAAAATAGGCCGAACAGGCAAGGAGAATATCCATGCACGAAAAAGAAGCTCTCAATAAAAAGGTGCTGACCGGGCCGTTTCTCTTTTTTGCGGCCATTACCGCTATCGGCCTCTTTTTTCTGGCCAAGCGCTTTATCTTCGGTATCGGCGCCGTCTCCAATATGAACGACGGATACCCTTGGGGGATCTGGATCGCTTACGATGTGGTGGTGGGCACGGCCCTGGCCTGCGCCGGTTACTGCATCGCCCTCCTCGTCTATATCTTTAATAAAGGGGAATACTCCCCCCTGGTGCGGCCTGCCTTGATGACCAGCATGTTCGGCTACACCCTGGCCGGTGTCTCGGTTGTTTTCGATATCGGACGCTACTGGCAGATGTACAACATCTTTCTGCCCTGGCTCAGCAATCTGCACTCGGTCATGTTTGAGGTGGCGCTCTGTATCGGGACCTATATTTTGGTGCTCTGGGTCGAGTTTGCCCCGACCTTTCTTGAAAAGATGAAGGCGGATAAGCTGAAGGTGAAACTCAACAGGGTGATATTCATCTTCATCGCCCTGGGCATTTTACTGCCGACCATGCATCAGTCCTCTCTGGGCACCATGATGCTCATGGCCGGGCATAAGCTTTCACCCCTGTGGTGGACAGCCTTTCTGCCGCTGCTCTTTTTGTTGACCGCCTTCATCATAGGCTATGCCGCGGTGATCTTTGAGTCCCTCCTTTCGTCGGTGGTTTTCAAGCGACCCATGGAGATGGACCTCCTCACCAAAATCTCGGCACTTATGCCGTGGATTCTCGGCATCTATCTGGTCATCCGCATTGAGGATGTCAACCTGCGCGGTTATCTGCCCCTGGCCTTTGCCGGTGGGGTGCAGGCCAATATGTTCCTTTTGGAGAATCTCCTTCTCTTTGTGGCCTGGATGATCATGCTCTATCCGCAGAACCGTCAAAGCCCACGGCAGCTCTTCATTGCCTCTTGCGCCATGTTGCTCGGTGGCAGTTTGTATCGTTTTAACACCTATATCGTAGGTTTTGATCCCGGCACCGGCTGGCAGTACTTTCCGTCGGTTGCCGAATTGTTCATTACATTTGGCATAATTTCCGCCGAGGTGATGGCATATCTCTGGTTTGTTAATAAGCTGCCTGTCTTTCCCAAGCTCGAACAGGCTAAAAACTAGTGTGAAGGAGAATCTCCATGGCTAAACGAATCGTCGTTGATCCCATCACCAGGATTGAAGGGCATCTGCGTATTGACTGTGAGGTAGACAAGGGCAAGGTGACCAATGCCTGGTCCTCCGGCCAGATGTGGCGCGGAATCGAGCTTATCTTGCAGGGGCGCGACCCGCGAGACGCCTGGCTCTTTACCCAGCGTATCTGCGGTGTCTGTACCACGGTGCATGCTATTACCTCTGTCCGTGCGGTAGAGCATGCCCTGGATCTGGATGTGCCGCTGAATGCACAGTACATCCGTAATATCATCATTGCCGCCCATAGCGTTTTTGATAACATTGTCCACTTTTACCATCTCTCCGCCCTGGATTGGGTGGATATTGTCTCAGCCCTTAAGGCCGACCCCAAGGCGGCGTCCAAACTAGGCCAATCCCTTTCTCCTTGGTCGCAGAATGGCGTACAGGAGATCCGGGCGGTGCAAAAGCGGTTGAAGGGTTTTGTCGATAGCGGTCAGCTTGGCGTTTTTGCCAGCGGCTACTGGGGGCACCCGGCCATGAAACTTTCCCCCGAGGTAAACCTGTTGGCCGTGACCCATTATTTTCAGGCCCTTGAGTACCAACGCAAGATTAATAAGGTGGTGGCGATTCTGGGCAGCAAGACTCCGCATATCCAGAATCTGGCGGTGGGTGGTGTGGCTAACCCCATCAATCCGGACAGTCAGTCTACCCTGACCATCGAGAGACTGTTTTACATTAAATCTCTGATCGACGAGATCGGCGACTTTGTCAAAAATGTCTACCTGATTGACGTTGCCGCCGTGGGGGCATTCTATGCGGATTGGACTCAGTACGGCGCCGGTGTGACCAACTACCTCTCTGTGCCGGATATGCCGCTTGATACCAAGGGTACGGTCTTTGATCTGCCTGGTGGTTATATTGCCGATGGCGATGTGGGAACCTATGAGCCCATCAAGGCCTTTGACGACACCATGTTTAAAAACGGGGTCAAAGAAGGGGTCAAGCACTCCTGGTATAAGGGGGATTGGGATCGCCACCCATGGGAAGAGGAGACCGATCCGTATCATACCGAGTTTCAGGACAATGGCAAATACTCTTGGGTCAAGGCGCCAACCTTCAAGGGAAAGCCGGCCCAGGTCGGCCCGCTGGCCCATGTCTTGGCCATGTATGCGGCCGGTCATGTTTCTACCAAAAAATATGCAGACTTATTACTCGGCAAGGTGAGCAAGCTTGCCGGGGCCAAGGTCGGCCTCTCCGCCCTGCACTCTACCATAGGTCGGCATGCGGCACGGGCAGTGCGCTGCGCGGTTATGCATGACACACTGGAGCGTCAATGGCAGGCGTTGGTTGATAACATCGGCAAAGGCGATTACGACACCTTTAATGAACCGGTCTTTCCTAAGGGCGAGCAGCGAGGTGTGGGGTTTCACGAGGCCCCACGTGGCGTTCTTTCCCACTGGATTGTTATCAAGGATGGCAAGATTAAGAATTACCAATGTGTCGTTCCTTCAACCTGGAATGCAGGACCCAGGAATGCCAATGACGAACTTGGTCCTTACGAGGCTTCCTTGGTCGGTAATCCTGTTGCAGACCCGGAAAAACCTCTTGAGGTTCTTCGCACCGTGCATTCTTTTGATCCATGTCTGGCCTGTGCAATCCACTTGATGGATCCGGAAAATCAGTCGATAGTAAAGGTGAAGACCAAGATTTAAGATTTGTTATTGAACAAGCAGCATAATCAGGCAGGCCAGTCCGGTAACGGGCTGGCCTGTTTTATAATGGGTGATGCATGGAAAAGCTGAATGTTTTGCTCCTTGGAGTCGGCAATATTTTGCTCAGCGATGAGGGGTTGGGGATAAAAATTCTCGAAGAGCTGGAGAATCGCTATGATTTGCCGGAAGAAGTTGAGCTGATGGATGGCGGCACCGCCGGACTTGAAATTTTGCCCTATATCGAAAGTCGAAGCCATCTTTTTTTGTTGGATGCCGTTCGCTCAGAAGAAAAGCCCGGTACCATTGTCATTAAGGATTTGGATGACCCGCCTGCTTTTTTCAGACAGAAGATTTCTCCCCACCAGATAGGCCTCACCGAACTGTTTGCCGTTGCCTCCATGCAGGAGGTGCTGCCACCAAGCATAAAGTTGTTTGGTATTGTTCCAAAGGATCTCTCAACAGGGCTTGAACTCAGCCCGGAAGTGGCTGCTGCGGTAAAAAGTATAAGTGAACAGATCGTGAATAATCTTGTCGGACTTGGTCTATCCATCCCGGAGCGTGAGTAATAAAGAGTTTTTAGTTGCTATCTGAACCTTGCCTTGGCACCATAGTCTTGTGCATAGCTTGGGGGCGAGGTGAAGAAATTGAGCAGCAGTGATGTATTAATTAATAAAAAAATTCTAGTTGTTGATGATGATCCGGAAATCTGCGAAGTTTACCGGGCAATCCTCTCATCGTCCTCTTATTTTAGGCCTTCATTTTTTCCCGGCCCAGCCTCTGGTTCACCTTTAGGTTCTCTTGCCGAAGGATTTGATCTCACCTTTGCCTCCCAAGGACAGGAGGCCTATGAAATCGTAAAGCAGGCCACCAGCGCCAATGATCCTTTTGCCATGGCCTGTATCGATATCCGCATGCCTCCGGGGTGGGACGGTGTTGAGACAGCGGAAAAAATTCGCCAGATAGACCGGGAGGTGGAAATAGTCATCGTCACCGGTTACACGGACCACTCCTTGGAGGACATTCTCGCCCGGGTCGGATCTCCGGATAAACTTCTTTTTTTGCGCAAGCCCTTTGATCTTGAAGAGCTAGCCCAGATGGCCCTATCCTTGACCATGAAATGGAGCCTGTCGCGCCAGACCCGGGAAAAAGAACTGGCTCTCCAGGAATCCCAAGGCAGGTTTCGGGATCTTTCGCGCAGGGTTGTGCAACTCGTGGAGGAGGAGCGTAAGCGCATCGCCAGGGATTTACACGATGATTTTGGACAGGTTCTGCCCTCGTTGATGTTCATGCTGGATAGCCTCCAGGTTTCTTTGCCGCCTGAATTGGTTGAGCAGACAAACAATCAATTCCAACAGATACATCAGTCCATCAAACGCCTTGGTGCAACCTGCAGGAATACTCTCTACGAGTTACGGCCGGACATGCTGGATCGCATGGGCATGTTGCCGACGATTAAATGGTGTGTCAATGAGTTTGCCGTTTGTCAAAAGGGTGTTGATGTGGACTTCCGGATGGTGGGCAGTCAGAAAGAACTGGCCCAGGATATACAGACCGTTGTCTATCGAACTTTTCAAGAAGGACTGAACAATATTGTTAAGCATGCCCAGGCCCAAAAGGTGCAAATTCTTTTGACATTCAGCCACCCCCATGTCATCTTGACCATGACAGATGATGGTGTCGGCTTTGATGCCGAGAAGGTGTTCGGACCCATTGAGGGAGGGCAGGGCATCGGCCTTTATGGGATGCGTGAGCGGGTCGAGTCTGTGAGCGGAAGCCTGACGATTCACTCTCAATCAGGGAAGGGAACCATTATCCGAGCTGAGCTACCTGTGGAATAGGGGGAGGGATGCAAAAAGTTAGAGTTGTTGTGGCTGATGATCATTCCATTGTCCGGGAAGGAATTCGGCAGCTCATGGACAAGCAGGATAATTTTGAGTTGGTGGGAGAGGCTGCCGACGGCCAAGAGGCCCTGCGGCAAATTCGCAAACTCAAGCCTGATGTGGCAATTTTGGATATAGCCATGCCCGGTCTCAGCGGGCTGGAATGCATCCCTCTGATAAAAGGCACCACCCTGCCCACCAAAATTGTCATCCTCTCCATGTTTGCCAGAGAGGCCTATGTTCACCAGGCACTGGCAGCCGGTGCCTCCGGGTATGTCCTCAAGACCGCTCCGTGGTCCGAAGTGCTGGAGGCTGTTATGTTGGCAGCCAATGGAAAACATTTTCTCAGTGCGGATATCAATTCCGAGGTAATCAACTCCTATCTCAATAACGAGGATAAAATGTCCTCGGAGTCAAGCAAGTACGACTTGCTTTCCGACAGGGAGCAGCAGGTGTTTCGTCTGGTTATCGAAGGTAATTCGACCAAGAAAATTGCGGATCTTCTTTTCTTAAGTCCCAAGACAGTGGAAAAGCATCGATCCAACATCAGCAAAAAACTCGGCATCAGCGATCCTTTAGCCATGCTCAAGTATGCCGATTAAGATCGGAGTTGCTGATCCGAGTCTCTGGCCTGATCCTTAAAAAGGCGTGCCGGAAAGCGGTCAAAAAAATGCTGTAATCAATTTTGTCCATGGATAGTATGGATGCAATAGTGCGTGAGGGTGCTTTGCCTGTATTCAAGGGTGAAGTGGGGGGAATAATGGGTTGATTGAGCTGACCCATTGTTTGGTTTAGAGTTCACAGACTCTCTTCTGTGAGAAATTTCAAGTGGGATGGTGCGTGTCGCTTCAGCAAGGGGAAGAAAAAACGGCCTCTAAGCCGATTCCGGTACAGCGGTTTACCTGGATTTTAATAATTATCTGGACGGTTTTCATTGCCTGGCTTTCGGCGGATGAGATCAGCGGTATTCGTCGCATGACCAGGGAAATGGCCGTCGGTGAAATACGTGCCTATTTCAATAAAGATCGTGCACTTCGCATTTGGGGAGCATCGCATGGCGGTGTGTATGTACCAGTAGATGAGCGAACCCCATCCAGCCCATATCTTGCTCATGTGCCTGAGCGGGATATAGAAACTCCCAGCGGTAAAAAACTCACCCTTATGAACCCTGCCTATATGATGCGGCAGGTGAGTGATGATTTTTCTAACCTTTATGGTGTGGTAGCACGTACTACCAGCCTGAGTCCATTGCGTCCGCAGAATGCTCCTGATGAGTGGGAGCGGGTGGCCCTTGAGGATTTTGAGAGCCAGAGTATTCAGGAAAAGCTTGAGTTCTCTCCTGTAAACGGGATTCCCCACCTTCGCCTGATCCAGCCGGTTATTGTGAAAAAGCAGTGTCTTCGTTGCCATGGCCACCAAGGATATTCAATCGGTGATATTCGCGGGGGGATCAGCATCGGTCTGCCCATGGTTGATTCTCTTGCCATTGAGTCGAAACAGGTGAACTCCCACATGATTCGGGCCGCATCTATATGGTTGATCGGGGTAGTGGGGTTGGCCTTGGGCGGCAGCATTCTGAGTCATAGAATCGCAGAACGTGATGAGGCCCAGGATAAATTGCGTCGTTCCATGACCCGTCTTGCCGCTAAATCTAAGGAACTGGCAGCGGCGAACAGGGCGCTTTCCACAGAAGTAGTCGCCAGAAAAGCGGCGCAAGACAGGATTTTAAAAAGCGAGGAAAAGTTCCGGACAGTAGCGGATTTTACCTACGATTGGGAGTACTGGTTGGATCCTGTGGGCGGCTATGAATATATGTCTCCTTCCAGCAAAAGGATAACCGGCTATACACCCGAAGAATTTAAAAATAACCCTAACCTCTTTATGGAGATTGTCCACCCGGATCACAAGACCCAGGTCAAAGATCACCTGCTGAATTCCATGGAGGAGCATGAGGTCTGCATGCTTGAGTTTAGGATCATCACCCGGGATTGCAAGGAGCGATGGCTCGCCCATACCTGCCAACCTGTCTACGATGATAAGGGTAAGTTTGCCGGGCGCAGGGCCAGTAACCGTGATGTTACCGGACGAAAGTGGGCGGAAAAGGCCCTTGAGAAATTTGCCATGGACTTGGCCCATAGCAATAAGGATCTGCAGGACTTTGCCTATATGGCCTCCCACGATTTACGGGAACCGCTGGTCTTGATTCAGGCCTTTAGCGAGCGACTCAGAAAACGTTGTGGTGACGACCTCAATGAGCGGGGGCACGAATATGTCAAGCGCATCGAGTCCTCTGCCGTGCGGATGATGGACCTGATCAGCGGTATTCTCACTTATTCCCGTGTAACCACCACGGGAAACCCATTCGAGGTGATCGACCTGAATAAGATCATCCGTGAGGTGCTTTTTGACCTTGAGATGCGTTTTAAAGAAACCTGGGGCTCTGTGGATATACAGCGGCTTGGGGTGATCAAGGCAGATCCGCTACAGGTGCGGCAGCTTCTGCAAAATTTGGTTGCAAATGCTTTGAAATACCATAGGCCGGACGTCCCACCTGCAATAAAGATCCACGGTCAGCCCCAGGCACTGCGTGATGACAGTGGCGCGACCTATTTTTACCAGCTCGTGGTTGAGGATAATGGGATAGGTTTTGAAGAGCATGAAGAGGGCCAGATTTTCGGGCTTTTTCAACGGCTGCACGGGCGGAGCAAGTATGAAGGAACCGGCATCGGCCTTGCCGTGTGCAAGCGCATTGTTGATCGGCATGGCGGCATG
The DNA here is from genome assembly GCA_964385695.1 of uncultured Desulfobulbia bacterium. Taxonomy (GTDB): domain Bacteria; phylum Desulfobacterota; class Desulfobulbia; order Desulfobulbales; family Desulfurivibrionaceae; genus CAYLQA01. The sequence goes on from CAYLQA010000001.1 coordinate 123,015, forward strand.
ATCAGTGCCGAGAGTACCCCAGGCCAAGGCTCAAAGTTTATTGTGACCCTGCCAGTGAATGGGCCGGAAATGAACGAGCAGCAGCCCATCCTCTCCGATGAACAGGCCAAAAAAGCCTGTAAACATTTGCTGGAGATTGATCTGGATCCCACTCCGGAAAGTCTTTCAAAATACCCCTCCTCCCGTACCTGATTTATCTGCAGTTTTTATTCACTTTTCGTGGTGAATGTTCATCTTTAAATTTCGTCCATTTTACAGGCGATTTCCTTCCTCTTTGCTGGTGAAAAAACAAGCCTTCGGGTATTATGGACCGTATGCATGAAATGTCCATTGCCATGAGTATTATTGAGCTGGCCACATCCAAAGCGCAGGCCGCCGGCGCCCAAAAAATCAATCACATAGAAGTCGAGGTCGGGACCCTCTCCGGGGTGCTGGTAGACTCCCTTGTTTTTTGTTTTGAGGCCGCAGCAAAAAATACCGCTGCTGATGGGGCAAAGATAGAGGTGATTGAGGTGGCGGCCATGGGCAGATGTGTTTCCTGCAACCATGAATTTCTGGCTGGCTCCTTGGCCGAGCCCTGCCCGAAGTGCGGCGAGTATCTGGTGAATATTACAGGCGGCCGAGAGCTTAAGGTGCTCTCGCTGACCGTTGACGAGTGAACATGGGAGGGCAATTCCGTGATACCGCATCTACAGCGTTATCGGCATGCTGGCATACCGATGTATAGCCAGCATACCTCTGCCTTGTATATGCGGCATCCTGAAATTGCCGGAAACAGGCGGGGAATGGTAATTTTTTTGTGCCTCGCTGTTTTTGTGATAGGTGAATTATGTGTGATGATTGCGGCTGTGGAAGCTCGGAAGTAAGTATCCTCAAGCCTGGTGACCCTGTTGAGCACACCCACCATGCCCACGAGCATAAGGATGAGCGGGTGTTGCAGGTGGAAGAGGATGTGCTCCATAAAAATGCCCACCAGGCAGAGAAAAATAGAAGTTTCTTCGGTGAAAAGTCCATCTTGGCCCTGAACCTGGTGAGCTCGCCCGGTTCAGGCAAAACATCCACCCTGGAAAAGACTCTCAGTAGCCTGCGTGCTGAGTTACCCCTTGCTGTTATAGAGGGTGATCAGCAGACCCTGCTCGATGCCGAGCGGATTGATGCCACCGGTGTGCCGGTGGTGCAGGTCAATACCGGGGCCGGTTGTCATCTTGATGCCGAGATGGTGCATCGCGCCCTGCATCAGCTTGAGTTGAGCGAAAAATCCATTCTTTTTATCGAAAATGTCGGCAATTTGGTTTGCCCGGCTATGTTTGATCTTGGCGAGGCCGCTAAGGTCGTGGTGATCAGTGTGACCGAAGGCGATGATAAGCCCCTCAAGTACCCGGCCATGTTTGATGCGGCCAAGATATGTTTGATCAATAAGGTGGATCTCTTGCCCTATGTGGATTTTGATGTGGAGCGCTGTAAGGAGTTCGCTCGCAGAATTAATCCGAATCTGACATTTTTTGAAATTTCCGCAAAAAACGGCCAAGGCATGGAGCATTGGTTGCAATGGTTACGCGCTGGTGTAGAAGGGCGATAGGGGAGTCATTTGCAGGCAGTGGCCGAGAACGCAAAAAATGAGCGTTACAAAATATCCGTCTCCGGGATTGTGCAGGGGGTGGGCTTTCGTCCCTTTATCTATCGCCTTGCCAAGCAACACGGTCTGAGCGGCTTTGTTACCAATACCACCAGCGGAGTGATGATTGAGGCGGAAGGTCTGGCGACCCAGTTGGATTCCTTCCTCCATGATATTCAAAACACGCCTCCGCCACTTGCCAAGATAGACTCCATTGCTTCAGAATCGACATCCCTTGTCGGCGAACGTGAATTCACCGTTCATGCTTCAGCGGTTCACGGCAATGTGACAACCCTCATTGCCCCGGATATGGCTATCTGCAAGGATTGTCTTGCCGAGATGTTTTCCGTCACCGACCGCCGCCATCTCTACCCCTTTATCAATTGCACCAACTGCGGGCCGCGTTATACCATTATCGACAGGCTTCCCTATGACCGCAAAAACACCTCCATGCACAGCTTTACCATGTGCGGACAGTGTCAACGGGAATACGATGATCCGGCCGATCGCAGATTTCATGCCCAGCCCAATGCCTGCCCGCAATGCGGCCCCGAAGTTTTTCTGACGAGCAGGGATGGCGAGGTGCTGGCCCGGGGTGGGGAGGCAATTGCCCAGGTGCGGCAACAGCTCTTGGCGGGCAAGGTTATCGCAATAAAAGGAGTGGGTGGCTTTCACCTGGCCGTGGATGCCCGCAACGATGAGGCTGTACGGTTGCTGCGTGAGCGCAAGAAGAGAGAGGCCAAGCCCTTGGCGGTGATGGTCCGGGATGAGGTTGCGGCGCAGGAGATCTGTCATTTTTCAGGGAAGAGTCTTGCCGCGCTGAACTCGCCCCAGCGCCCCATTGTTCTGGCCCGGCAAAGAGAGGGGCACGGGCTTGCTTTGTCTGTAGCGCCTTTCAGTACCATGTTCGGCATCGTGCTGCCCTATGCGCCCTTGCATTATCTCCTCTTTGCCGATGGCCTCTCCGCGCTGGTCATGACCAGCGGTAATATGAGTGATGAGCCCATCTGTAAAGACAACGATGAGGCATTACAAAGGCTTAACAGCATTGCCGATGGTTTTCTGCTGCATGATAGAGATATTTTGCAGCGCTGTGATGATTCCGTGATGATGGAGTTGGGCGGCGAGATGCGTCAGGTTCGCCGCAGCCGTGGGTTTGCCCCGCAACCCTTTGTGGTGCATACCGACGGGCCGCAGGTGTTGGGGGTTGGCGGAGAGCTTAAAAATACGGTCTGCTTCCTCAAAGGTAACCAGGCCATTGTCAGCCAGCATGTCGGTGATTTGAAAAACCTTGAGGCCTATCAGTTTTTTCAAGAATGCATCACGCATCTTGAAGATGTCTTTGAGGCCTCGCCGCAACTTGTGGTGCACGATCTGCATCCGGTCTATCTTTCAAGCAGGTGGGCAGAAGAACAGGCTACCCCCCGCCTGGCCGTGCAGCATCACCACGCCCATCTCGCCGCCTGTTTGGCGGAAAATGAGGTGAAGGATTCGGCAATTGGCTTGATGCTGGACGGCACCGGACTTGGCACGGATAATAAGATTTGGGGGGGAGAGGTGCTCATTGGTGATTGCCTTGATTTTGAGCGATTTGCTTCGCTGGAAGAAATGCCCCTGCCTGGAGGGGATGCAGCGGTCAAGGCACCATGGCGCACTGCTATTGCTTATCTGCATGCGGCATTTGGCAATGATTTGCCAACTTTGCCTTTTATGGCTGAACATGAGTATGGGCCCATCGTGGAGATGGTAGATAAAAATATCAACACTCCGTTCACCAGCAGTTGTGGCAGGCTTTTTGATGCGGTAGCCGCCATGGGCGGTGGGTGTCAGGATATTCGTTATGAGGCCCAGGCAGCCATTGAGTTCATGGAGGCCGGAGATCAGTTGGGTGAAGAATCGTTTGCCTATCGCTTTTTAGAAGACGATGAGGTTCAACGGCTTGATCTGCGTTTTTTGATTCGTCAAATAGCGCAACAGGTTGAGGACGGAGCCGGGCCGGCAAAGATCAGCCAGCGTTTTCACGCAACTTTAGTAGAGGCATTTACTGACCTTGCCTGTTTGGCGAGAGAGAAGACAAGAATAAACAAAGTGGCGCTCAGCGGCGGGGTATTTCAGAACAGGCTGCTGTTTGAGGGATTGCTGCAATCTTTACGGAAAAAAGATTTTACAGTGTTGACCCATACCCAATTGCCCTGCAATGACGGCTGTGTTTCATTTGGTCAGGCGGTTATCGGCAGGGCTCGAATGATGAGGCAGGGCAGCTCACATGGCACCACATCTTCGCACGATCACTTTCGGCCGCATAGCTTGCTATAGCGGCCAAAAGTGCTTGCGCGAATCTGTGGCACCCTGTGAACTGCTATTTTGTATGAGTAGTTTAGCTTGATGATGAGGAGTAAACATGTGCTTGGCGATTCCCGGCAGGGTACAGGAAATATTTGAAGAAAACGGCCTCAAGATGGGGAACATTGACTACAGCGGCACCATCAGCAAGGTCTGTCTGGAATATGTGCCGGAAATTCAGGTGGGGCAATATACCGTTGTCCATGCCGGTTTTGCCATCTCCGTTATTGATGAGGAAGAGGCGCAAAAGAGTTTTGCGGCCTGGAAGGAGTTGACCGAGGCGGTCGCTGCCCAGGGAACCGACATCTTCGGTAAACCATTGGACGAGGAATAGGCTGGTTGTAAATGAAATACGTTGACGAATACCGCGACCCGAAGATCGCCAAGAAGATCCTCGCTGAGATCAAGGATATCGTTACCCAAAATTGGGTGATCATGGAGATCTGCGGTGGGCATACCCATGCCATCATGCGCAGCGGTATTGACCAGATCCTGCCCAAAGAGATCGAGCTTGTCCATGGACCGGGCTGCCCTGTCTGTGTGACGCCGTTAGAGTTGATCGATAAGGCCATTGAGATTGCCAAGCGGCCTGAGGTTATATTTACCAGCTACGGCGATATGCTGCGGGTGCCGGGCAGTAAAGAGGATCTCTTTATGGCCAAATCCGCCGGGGCGGATGTGCGCATGGTCTATTCTCCGCTGGAGGCTCTGGCCCTGGCCCGGGACAATCCCGAGCGGCAGGTAGTTTTCTTTGCCGTGGGCTTTGAGACCACTGCCCCGGGCAATGGCATGGCCATTATGCAGGCGTCCCGGGAAGGGTTGGATAATTTCAGCGAGCTTTCCAGCCATATTCTGGTTGCCCCGGCCATGCGGGCCTTGCTTGATTCGCCGGATAATCGTGTGCAGGGCTATCTTGCGGCTGGGCATGTCTGCACGGTCATGGGACTGAATGAATATGTGCCCATTGCCGAGCAGTATAATGTGCCCATCGTGGCTACCGGTTTTGAACCCATGGATATCCTGGCCGGAATCCTGATGACCGTGCGCCAGTTGGAGGCCGGAGAAGGGCGGGTGGAAAATGAGTACAGCCGTTCTGTTACCTTTGAGGGCAACAAGGCTGCCCAGGATATCCTCTCTCAGGTCTTTGAGGTGGCGGATAGAAAGTGGCGGGGTATCGGCCCATTGCCCATGAGTGGTTTAGTGATTCGTAAAGAATTTTCCGCCCATGATGCGGAAAAGAAATTCGCTCTGTCCGATCTGTCGGTGCAGGAGTCGGACCTTTGTGAAAGCGGCAAGGTCTTGCAAGGCTTGATAAAACCAAGCGGCTGTGCGGCATTTGGTAAAGAGTGCACCCCACAGCATCCCCTTGGCGCTACCATGGTTTCCAGCGAAGGCGCCTGTGCCGCCTACTTTAAATACAATAGGGTGAAATAACTCTTTTGCTTTTTGTGTTCTTTCGTGGGTTTCGTGGCTAAAAATGAATTAGGAATAAATATGGCGATCAATCCGGAAAATTTTACATGTCCTTTGCCGAAAATGGCGTTCGATACAGTGCAGTTAGCCCATGGCAGTGGAGGGAAGCTTTCAGCCGAATTGGTCGATTGCATGTTTCTGCCCCGCTTTGGTAACGATACTCTGGACAGGCTGGAAGACCAAGCCATACTTAAAATCGGCGCGGGCCGGATCGCCATGACCACAGATTCTTTTGTCGTAGATCCGCTCTTTTTTCCGGGGGGAGATATCGGGGACCTTGCCGTTAACGGCACAGTGAACGATGTCTGCATGTGCGGAGCCACCCCACTCTACCTCAGTGTAGGTTTTATTATCGAAGAAGGGTTGCCCATGGATTCGTTGCACCGCATCCTGCTCTCCATGGAGGCGGCTGCAAAAAAGGCCGGGGTGCAGGTGGTCACCGGAGACACCAAGGTGGTCAATAAGGGGTGCTGTGATAAAATTTTTATCAATACGACCGGTATCGGTGAAGTTCCGGAAGGTGTATCTCTTTCCGCCCACTCCTTACGGCCGGGAGACAAAATCATTGTTTCAGGTACCATTGCCGATCATGGCATGGCCATTCTGACAAGCCGCCAGGGGTTATCGTTTCAATCACAGGTGACAAGTGATACGGAGTCACTCAATGCCCTGGTTGCGCGGATGTTGGGACATTCCGGCGCAATCCATGCCCTGCGGGACCCCACCCGGGGCGGAGTGGCCGCCACCCTTAACGAATGGGCAGTTGCATCTAATGTGGGCATCAGGCTTGATGAAGGCGCAATTCCTGTGCGACCCGAGGTGCAAGGTGCCTGTGAACTGCTTGGTATCGACCCGCTCTATGTTGCCAACGAAGGAAAGCTCATCGCCTGTATTTCAGCTGGCTCTGCCGCTGAGGTGCTTGCTGCCATGCGCCAGCAGCCCGAAGGGGTTGATGCCGTTATCATCGGCGAAGTCGTAGAAAAACCTGCCCGAATGGTCACTATGCAAACCGGTCTTGGGGCCAGCAGAATCGTAGATATGCCCCTTGGTGAGCAACTGCCCCGGATTTGCTGAGTAAACCACTCCTCTGTTTGAGATCCTGTTTTTTCTGCTTACCTGCCTATAGCCTTGGCTGATTAGGGCACCCGAGGAAATTCAATTAAAAATCAGGCTGTATTGTTTGGGAGTTTGCCCAACAAAGCATTATCAGTATTAAGGGCTGTGCTGACTGTCGAAAAAAAAGGTAAGCCGGATTGTAGAAATACCTAGACGATTTGGTGCTTTATAGTGAGGAAGATAGCTGTATTTCCTAGAAAAAATTATGGGCAAAGAGTTGACTTTTTAAGCCCAGTATATGTAGTATGGCGTGAATATTCATAACAGTTTTTAGGAGAAACCTTTTAGGAGAAAGGGAGGAACTTGGTGCAGAAGCGTATAATTACATTGGTAACAGCCATGTCGCTTATGCTGCCTGCCGTGGCCTGGTCGGCCGGTGGGGATACACTCTTTTTACAAAATTGTGGTTCATGCCACAAAAAGGGTGGGCAAGCGGCAGTCGTTAATCCTGCAGACAAGGCCGGACGTGTTTGGGAAAAATACTTTTCTCGAGGACGCCACCCTGTCGATGTGGGTATGAGTGATGGGGATTTGCAGATGGTTGTGGAGTATCTTCAGGACCATGCAGCAGACAGTGATCAACCGGCAGCAGCGGTAATTCCAAAGTAATCCACTGGCGAACGTCAAATTTACTCATCAGGAGGAGAAAAGTGAAAAAAGTATTATTGACCGCGGGTGCATTACTGGCATGGAGCAGCTTAGCCGTAGCTGCCCAGACAGTTACCCTGCCCGCAGAAGATTATAAAGCAATCCTGGATCGACTGGATAAATTGCAGAAGCGCGTGGAGCAGCTTGAAACAACCGACAGCCCCTCTGCAAAGGCTTCTTCTGCAGTCATTCCGGCACGGATTGCGAGAGATGTAGAAAATATTTACGATACCTTGGACGAGGTAGAGACAAAAACCCTGAAAGATCGCATCAACTTCGGTGCCGAGCTTCGGACCAGGGTTGATTTTTTCGAGGTTGATAATCAACCGAATGGCCTTTCTTCAGTAAATGAAAACAATAATAATCATTGGACCAATCGCTTCCGTTTGAATATGGATGCGGAGATTCGTAAGAACTTGCTTTTCACTGGACGCATCACGGCATATAAGAATTTTGCTAATAATGCCAACAATGCTTTCGCCAATGATTCCAACGCAGCCCATCTACCGGGGGACAGCGGGTTGAAGCTGGATCGTGCCTATGTAGACTGGATTCCTGAAGGCATGCCAATTCCGCTGGCCCTGACCTTTGGTCGACACCCTTCCTCCGAAGGACCACCAAGTGAATTAAAAGAAAATCGTCTCCGCCAGTCCACCTATCCATCCCTCTTGTTTGATGGTGAGGCCGACGGTGTTGTGGCCACAATCGGTCTGGAAAAGTATCTCGGCTGGAAAGAGTCTGCCATACGTTTTGCATGGGGTAAGGCATTTCAGGATACAAACACAAGTGTAAGCTATCAGGATAACTACGGGGCGCAGTATGACGATACCAACGTCTATGCAGTGTTTTTTGAGACCCAGATACCTGGTGTGCGGGATAGCCTCATGGTTTTAAGTGCTTTGCAGGTTACCGACCTGGTCGCAGACCCTTATTTTTTCGGTGCTGCATCTTCACCGACCAATACCTCTAAGCAAGAGATAGGTGATATGACCTTGCTTGGTATTCATGCGCAGGCTAACAATGTTAAGGATACAGGCCTTGATGTCTTCGCCTCTTTCGGCTACAACGAGACTGACCCCAATGGTAATACCATGTCTTTGGCTGGCGGTCCCTTCGCTGCTTTTGGCAGTGTGGGTCTGATGAATACTGGTGCAAACAACGACGACCATGCCGGTTGGGCTGTACATACTGGGTTCCGTTATACCTTTGCTAATAAGGCCCTTAACAATCCTAAGGTTGGTTTTGAATTCAACCATGGTAGTGACTATTGGTTCAGCTTTACCTGGGGTAGTGCCGAGCTCTACAATAAACTGGCAACCCGCGGTAATGCCTACGACCTCTATTATATCCAGCCGTTCAACAAGAACCTGTTTGCGCGTGTCGGATATACCTACATCGACTATGACTACTCCAACAGCGGGATGCATATCGGTGACTTCGGACAGAGTAACACGGATCTGACCAATTACTACTTTCTGCTCGACTGTCGTTTCTAGTCGTAACGTAGACATAGCTTTTTGCAAAAGGTGGCTGGCTTTCCGGCCACCTTTTTTTTTGCGCCTAAACTTTGAGATGCTTGGAGTGTAGTCAGTCTTTTGCAAGAAAGGGCTCGAAGATGTAGCGGATTTCTTCGAGGGATTGATCGAGCACGTAGGGTAGGGCCTTGGCATACATGTCCAGCAGAACCAGGGCGTTGATGGATGAATCGGTTTTTGAGGCGGAGCGCACCCGGTTGGCCATGGCCATATTCACCTTTTGTACGTCCTGGTATATTTTCACCAGTTTTTTCATGGCAAAATCCGCTTCACTTTCGCGTTGGTTGACAAAGTATTGCGAGAGCATATAGGTTGCCGTGGCTCGGAAGATGGTCTCCTCTTCACTTGCCAAGGGGAGATGAAAGCGGGCCATGGGTTTAAAGAAGGCCATTGTCGGGCAGTCACTCACTGCGATTGTCAAACCCATGAGGGAGCATAAGGCGCTCTGGGCAGTTGTCTCGGCAAAGATGGTACGCTCGTTGGTTCGGACCTGGAGCATGATGGTGTCGTAGGATAAGAGCTTTTCCGATTGCTCGACAATGCGTACCAATGATGCTGCAGTCGGGCAGAATGAAAATTCATTGCTTGAGAGCCGGCAATGCTGGCATTGCTCAAACTCCAAGGTAACCCAATTCGGCAATGGGTCGGGAAGAGGAGTTACCGAGCGTAAAGTTGTTGGGTTCAGCTCTACGGGAAAGGCCTCTTTGCTGCCGTCGGCAAGCTCAAAAATATATTCAATGAAAATATTTTCATTCACCACTGAGTATCTCCTTGCCGAAGCGTTTACCCGCCATGTGCATCTTATCAAGGTACTCTTGATGCTCTATAACATCTCCAGCATGGTCGAGCCCCCGGAAAAAATGCTCTTCCGTAAGCTCGGTGTCCAGCGCCTCGTAAAAGTAGCGAACAGAAAGGCTGGCACCTTCAAATAACCTGTTCCCATGACTGGCGGCTGCCGCAAGGAAAAAACCTTTGCGTATCCTGGCATTTTCTCCATGGGGGCGCTTGTCGATCCAGTGTTTTTTTACCCAGAATGCCTGACACCTGTCCATGAAGATTTTCATCTGTGCGCTCAGGCTATAGAAAAAAATCGGGGAGGCAAGCATAATCCCTTCCGCCGGAATGATGGCATCGTAAATTAGTTGAAAATCGTCTTTTATCACGCAACGGCCATCTTTTTTGCAGCCGTAGATTTCCAGACAGGGCGAGATTTTCATACCTTGGAGGTGAAAAGAAATAACGGAACAACCCGACTCCTGCACTCCGGCAACGGCTTGGTCAAGCAACAGGTTGGTGTTTCCCTTGCGGCGGGGGCTTCCGTATATTGCAATGACTTGGGGCATAGGATTCCATGGTAAGCGTTCATCAAAGGTTCTACCTCATTCTAGGAAAAGGTAATGGAAAAGGCAACATGGTCGGAGTCGATGCCGCCAGCGAGGATTTTTGACAATCCCTTATCCCCTTTGTAAACTGTGTAAAAGAGGCAACGCAAACCAGTGAAGTCGTGCTTGGCGGCTGATGCCTGCTTTTCCCCCTAGGGCGGGGACAAGAAACTTAACAAAGCCATGTGTTTTTACGTTAACCTAATTCCCTGCAGGGCAGAGAGTTTATTTTTATCTAATGACTTCCAGTCAAATAATATCCGCTCTTTTGGTCGTCCCCGGCATAGCCTTTCTTGTCGCTTCATCTCTTGCCTGCGCTAAAACATACCATACCCTGCCGTTGCCGTTTAAGAGGCGCTGGCAGGCCCTGACCGTCCTTATTCTCTTTTTTATATTGGGATACATCCTTTTTGTCGCTATCCAGTTAAGCCAAATCGTCATTCCGGTTGAACTGTTGACCGGCGTTGTTTTCCTGACCGGTGCCTTTTTTGTCTTTCTTGTCATCAATTTGTCCAAGAAGACTATTGCCAATATTCTGGAGGCGGAAGAGGAGATCAGCCAGATTAACACCACGCTCATGCAGAGCAACAGGGAGCTGGAAGAAGAGATAAGTGCGCGTCAAGAGGCAGAAGGCCGCGCCAAGTTGAGGTTGCAGCATCTTGCCACTCTGCATGCCATTGATATGGTGATCACCGCCAGCCTGGATCTGCGGGTCACCATGAAGTTGTTTCTTGAGCAGACCGTGCCCCAGTTGCAGATGGATGCCGGCAGCATTCTCCTTTTAAACAGCCACACCCAAACTTTGGATTACGGAGCCTCCTGGGGATTTGACGGCCAGGCAATCAAACAGTCTAAAGAGCGGCTGGGAGTTGGGAGTGCGGGCAAGGCAGCCTTGGAACGTCAACATGTCTATATTGACGACCTCAGGCAAAGCGGCAGTGGCTTTTTGCGCATGGATATTGTGCGCGAGGAGAAAGTTATCTCTTACTATGCCGTGCCATTGGTTGCCAAGGGGCAGGTGAAGGGGGTTTTTGAAATTTTCAGCAGGCAGCCCCATGAGGCGGATCCTGAGTGGTATGATTTCATGGAGGCCTTGGCTGTGCAGGCGGCAATTGCCATAGATAACGCTACCCTGTTTCGTAAGCTGCAGGAGTCCAACATCGAACTGACCCTTGCCTATGACACAACCATTGAGGGATGGGCAAAGGCTCTTGAACTCCGGGATAGCGAGACAGAGGGCCACACCCAGCGAGTAACGGAACTCACCCTCAAGGTGGCATGCTCCATGGGGATGAAAGAGGATGAACTTGACCATGTACGACGTGGAGCATTGCTCCATGATATCGGCAAAATGGTTATCCCGGATGCTGTTTTGATGAATACCGGACCCCTTTCCGAAGACGAGCAGGAGGTGATGCGCCGTCATCCGCAACATGCCTTTGAATTGCTCTCTCCCATTCATTTCCTGCAGCCGGCCCTTGATATTCCATACTGCCATCACGAAAAATGGGATGGTAGCGGTTACCCACGAGGACTCAAGGGCGAGCAGATTCCTCTGGCCGCCAGAATTTTCAGCATTGCCGATACCTGGGACGCCTTGATTTCCAAGCGGCGATACCGGGAGGCATGGAGCGAGGAAAAGGTGGTTGAGCATGTTCGCTCCCTGGCCGGTACCCAGTTTGATCCCAACCTTGTCGAGTCCTTTCTCTCCCTGATCCATCCCCAGAAGTGAGTCGTTTCCTTTCTACGCATGATTGACAGGAGTTGGCCCTCGTGTTGTAATGCGGTTGAAATGGGGATGTGTGTTAGGGGCCTGGAATAATGAGACGCGGGGGAGCAGTGAAAATATTTTATCTTTTTGTTATTCTCTGCATGGTGGTCAGCCTTTATGGGGCATTAAAAAGTCTGCCTGCCGGTGTTTCCGTTCAAGGAATCATACACAAGGCTTCAGCCGCCCGCTTTCTTTCCGACTTGAGTTTTACCAGAAAGGGAGAGAGCGTCCGAGAGCAGATGATCTTTAATGAGATGTTGCGCCTTGTGCAAGATGCGGAAAAGTTCATCGTTGTGGATTTTTTTCTGTTCAATGACGAGTATGACAGAAGCGGCTATTTTCCACCGATTTCGCAGCAATTTATCGATGCTTTGCTCGCTAAGAAAAATATAAATCCCGATTTGCCCATTATCGTCATCACAGATGAAATCAACACCTTTTACGGCAGCAAGGAACCTGCTTTTTTCTCCCAACTGCAACAGGGTGGAGTTGAGGTTATCGTTACAGACATGCAGGCCATGCCTGATTCAAACCCTCTTTACTCCGGTTTTTGGAGACTATGCCTGCAGTGGCTTGGAACGGCTGGTAAGGGGCGGTTGCCCTCACCTTTTTCGCCGGACAGCGAGCCTGTCACCCTGCGCGCATATCTGAAGCTGCTCAATTTTAAGGCCAATCACCGCAAGGTGATTATTACCGAGCAGGAGGCCCTGGTTACCTCGGCTAATGTGCATGATGCCAGCGGCTATCATTCAAACATTGGTTTTGTGGTAAAGGGGAACATTATTAATGAGCTACTGGCCTCCGAGCGTGCCGTGGCCGAATTTTCCGGGCAAAGCCTTGATGTGGGCGACGTGCCGGAGCAAAATGAGCACGGCGGATACGGTGCCCAACTGTTGACCGAGGGCAAGATCCGCAGGGCGATCCTGGATGCGCTTGAAAAATGTGATGAAAAAAGCCAGGTTTGGCTGGCGATGTTTTACCTCTCCGATATGGAGGTCATCAACGCATTACTTGCCGCTGCCGAACGAGGTGCAGATGTGCGGCTCGTGCTCGACCCTAACAAAGATGCCTTTGGCCACGAGAAAAACGGTATCCCCAACAGGCCCATGGCAAACTACCTGCATAAAAAATCAAAGGGCAGGGTGAAGATACGCTGGTATGACACCCATGGCGAGCAGTTCCACGTAAAGATGCTCATGGTGAAATCTCCGCAGAAAGCGGTGGTGATCGGAGGCTCTGCCAACTTTACCAGAAGAAATATCGCGGACTATAACCTGGAAAGTTGCCTCGCCATCAGTACTTTGGCAGATGACCCGCTCACTAAGGAAGTTGATTTTTTCTTTGCCCGTATATGGGAGAATCAAGACGCGCACTATACTGTGGAGTTTGAGCAGTATCGAGACACCTCGCTTTGGCATGCTTTTGTCTGGCGAGTTCAGGAGTGGACAGGCTTTTGTTCCTATTGAGCCGAAATTTATTACAAGCGAGTTTTCTTGAGAGCAATGCGATATAGGAAAAAATTTGTTACCATGCAATATGCATCGTCCTCCCGCTATAGGGGGCAAAATATTTTTTAGGAGTCGATACGGAATAAGGCAATGGGGTTAAAGTTTCTCGTTGTAGATAATCAGCCGCTCATCTTAAAGCTCATGAGCAACCTCTTGGAGAAAAGAGGCCACGAGGTAAGAACCGCCGAGAACAGCCTCTCCGCCTTGGAGACTCTTGAAGATTTTGTCCCGGATATCATGTTCGTCGACCTGGTGATGCCCTACATCAGCGGCGATAAGCTTTGCCGTATCGTCCGCTCCATGCCTGCCCTCAAAGATGTTTGTATTATTGTCCTTTCCGGTATCGCCGCCGAAGAGGAAATCGATTTTAAGGCATTCGGTGCGGATGCATGCATTGCCAAAGGTCCTTTTAAAACCATCGAGCATCACGTTGCTGAGTTTTTGGAGAAACAGCATGCCACCGGAGATTACCGCTCGGCCGAAATTATTGGCCTGGATACGGTTTATAAGCGTGAAATCACCAAGGAACTACTCACTTCCAGGAAGCATTTTGAAACGATCATCAAGCATATTGATGAGGGGATAATTGAGTGCACCAGGGAAGGAAAAATTGTTTATAGCAATACCGCCACCGCCAAACTGGTTGGGGTACCTGAGGAAAAAATCCTTGCAGAAAACTTGCTGAATTTTTTTTCCGGCAGCAGCAAGAAAATGGTGCTCAATGCCTTGGGAGATCTTGACAATACGCCGGTTCTCATCGGTGAGGACAAAGAGCATCTCCTCTTAAACGGCAGACGGATCGCCATGAGCATCCTGCCTGTTGATGATCAGGGAGTGAAGACCACCCTGGTTATTATCCACGACATCACCCAGCGCAAGCACACCGAGGAAAAGCTTGATGGCTACCGCGAGCATCTTGAGAAAATGGTTGTTGAACGCACCGCTGAGCTGACCCGGAAAAACGAGCAGCTGCAAATGGAGATCGCCGAACGTCAGCAGGCTGAAGAAAAGATGACTGCGGCGCAAAAGGAATGGGACCGTACCTTTGACGCCATTGACGACATCGTTACCCTGCAGGACAAGTCCATGCGGATAACCAGGGTCAATGATGCCACCTGCCGTATTCTGGAAAAAACAACCGATGAGCTTATCGGCAAACATTGTTACGAGGTCTTTAGGGGAGAATCCACCCCTTGTCCTGATTGTCCTGAGCACATTGCCGCCCAAACTAATAAATCGTTCAGCTCCGAGGTGCACCATCCCAAGCTGGGGAAATCTTTTCTGGTCACCGCGACGCCAATTACCGACGACAGTGGAAAGAGCACGGGTATTGCCCATTTTGCCAAAGATATAACCGAACAAAAGCGTCTTGAAGCACAACTTCTGCAAGGGCAGAAGATGGAAGCAATCGGTACTCTGGCGGGAGGGATTGCCCACGATTTTAATAACATCCTCTCCGCGGTTTTGGGCTACACCGAGTTGGCCATGCTCGACCTGCCTCCGGATCATACTGTGTATGACAAGCTTGCCGAGGTGAACAGGGCCGGCCAGCGTGCCAAAGATCTCGTAGCGCAGATTCTTGCATTCAGTCGACACAGTGAGGCGCGTCGTGAACCACTTGAGGTTCGCCTGATAATCAAAGAGGCCCTCAAGCTGATGCGGGCTTCCTTGCCGAGCACCATCGATATCCAGCAGCGTATCTGCTCCACTCCTGCCTGGGTCTTGGCTGATCCGGTCCAGGTTCATCAGGTATTGATGAACCTTTGCACCAATGCTTCCCATGCCATGCAGGAGAATGGCGGCGTACTGCAGGTTGACCTGGATATTCATGACGTGGATATGGCGCTTGCCAAGCAGCATCCGGACCTGAATCCCGGCCCTTATGTCTGCTTGGTCATCAGCGATAGCGGCCATGGTATGGAAAACGAGGTGCGGGAGAGAGCGTTTGAGCCCTTTTTTACTACCAAGGATCCCGGTGAGGGAACTGGTATGGGCCTGGCCGTGGTGCATGGGATTGTGAAAAATCACAATGGTGCCGTCTTGGTGGAGAGCGAGCCGGGCAAGGGGAGTACCTTTCGCCTGTTCTTCCCGCACTTTACCGAGATCGAAAAGGCAGAACCCGTTGCACCTAAAGGCGGCCTGCCCAGAGGCAATGAGCGGGTTCTCTTTGTTGATGATGAACCGGCAATCGTTGATCTGGGTCGAGAACTGCTGCAATATCTGGGGTATGATGCCGTTGCCTTAACAGACAGCCAGGAGGCCTTGAAGATGTTTTTGGCAGATCCCACCGCCTTTGACCTGCTGATCACCGACCTGACCATGCCCCAAGTCACCGGCGCCGAGTTGGCCACCCAAGCCTTGGCGGTTCGGCCTGATTTGCCGATCATTATGTGTACCGGCTACAGCGAGATCATCTCGGAGGAGCAGGCTAAAGCCATTGGTATCCGCGAGTATGTGCTGAAACCCCTTGTTGCCCAAAAGTTAGCCGAGGTGGTGCGCTCTGCACTGGACGGAACTACTTAAAGTTGTTTCCTGCCCATCTTTTTTTCAACATCAATAAAACTATCCATTTCAGCACCGACGCGGTTGTCACCTGCGTATTTGATAGGATAAGCTGTAACATAAACAATGTGCTTGTGCCTGTCGGAGCAAGGGGGAGGATATGCCGCATTTTGGCTTGATGGATGAAAATAAGATGTCCCATGGAGATGCGGCCCTTCTGCGGGCAAAGCTCCATGTCCGTTGCGGCAGGCGGCGCCTTTTTGAGGGAAAGTTGCCCGAGGCCGTTACCACCCTTTATGATGCAATACACTCGGCCATGCGCTGGTACGCTATTACTACCGCTGAAGTGCATGCGGAAATTCACAAGCGAGGCGAGGCCGTTTTTGAGGATGACGCACAGTTGCAGCGGTTGCTTGTCGAACAAGGGGCATGGGATGAGGCACTGAACTTTTCCGAGTTGGAGATGTTGGTGAATGCGGCCCTTGATCACAACGTGCCTGAGCTTGACCCGCAGTTGTTCATGAACCGGGTGGATGCTGTGCTCGTAAAGCTTGGAGTGATGCCCTTTGACGAGGCCGAGCTTCCTCCGGAAGACCCGAACACGTTGTAGCTTAGACATTAACGACGCAAGTGAACCTTTAGAGGAGGATGATATGGCTCAAGTAACTTTTCAGGGAAACGCTGTGCAAACTGTTGGCGATCTGCCCAAGGAGGGTACGGTCGCACCGGACTTTATCCTGACCAAAACCGACCTCAATGATGTGGGGCTGGTTGATTTTAAAGGCAAACGGGTGGTCCTCAACATCTTTCCCAGTATCGATACATCGGTCTGTGCCACCACGGTGCGCCGTTTTAATGCGGAGATCAACAGTATTGATAACGCAGTCTGCCTCTGCGCTTCACTGGATTTGCCCTTTGCCCATGCCCGATTTTGCGGGGCCGAAGGGTTGGATGATGTTATCTCTGTTTCTGAGCTTAGGAGCCGTGACTTTGGAGATCAGTACGGAATACGTATTGCCGAGGGTCCGCTGGCAGGGCTGTTATCCAGGGCTGTGATCGTGATCGATGAAGGCGGCACGGTTGTGCATAGCCAGCTTGTCACCGAGATCACAGAAGAGCCCAACTATGATGATGCTTTGGGTGTTTTAAAGTAGGAAAAGAGAAGAGAATTGACAAAAAGGGCGGCCTTTACTTGGTCGCCCCTTCCATATCTGCGCCCTGGAAATTGGTGTTTTCGAGAATGGCCCCTTCCAGGGCAGCGCCTTCCAGGTTGGCATTGCTGAAGTTGGCATTGCTCAGATCTGCCTTGTAAAAGTCGGCATCCTCCAAATCAGCATCCGTGAAATCGGCATTGCTCAGGTCAGCGGCCTTAAAGTTGGCTCCTTCCAGGTTGGCATCACGAAAGTTAGCGCCCTTGAGATTGGCTCGCTCAAAGTAGGCCTTTTTGATTTTTTGGTCGGAAAAATCAATGCCCTCAAGCTCACATTCAACACAACGCTTGTCTTCTAGGATTTTTTCCGGGTCAACCGGAGCAGGCTTTTCCGGCGTTGTTATCTCACTGGCTTTGGCCTGGGCCTCTTGGGCCGCAGCTAAGGTTGAGGGGACAATGGGCGTCGGTTTGAACTCTTCTTCCTTTTTGCTCAGATCTTCCCCAACAACCTGATTCATAGCAACGCCTGGTGCAGCTTGGCTGGCTGCCGGTACTGCCGCGGCAAGGGGAGCCGCTGGGGGTGTTTCGCTCTCTTCCTCCTTGGCTGCCAAAGGTGGTGCAGGAGGTGCAATAGCGGGAGTTTTTGGTTTTCGGACCGTTACAGGAGGTGTTTCACCCTTGGCCAAGAGCGGCGAGGTGTTTTCCGTCATCGGGGTGTCGAATTCAGGCTCCTCAATCTTTGGCTGAGCGGTTTTTAATGCACCGGTTGCAGGGATTACCGCAGGAGAGCGACGGTCCTGAAACTGGGCAAGAAACTGCTTGATGTCTGCAGGTGTGCCGATCATCTCCGGCTCTTCCAGGATGGTGCCGACAAGATATGCGCCCTCAAGTTTGGCCTTGCTCAGATCGGTACCTTGAAGATTGGCGTTATGCAGGTCCGCCCCGGAAAGAATGGCACCTTTCAAATTGGCCCCTGAGAGATTGACATCGGACAACTCCGTCATAAGCATGGAGGCTCCTTCCAGGTTGGCCCCGGAAAGGTTGGCCCCGGAAAGATCCGCCCGGTTGAGGTCTGCGCCGACAAGGTCAACTCCGGAAAGATCGCAACCGGCACAGGCGTTATTGTTAAAGAGTCGCTCAAGGTCCGATTTTGAGGTGGCGGACGGCGTGATAATTTTACGTACAGGCTTGGCCGGGGTAAGCGGTGTTATGGCGCGCTGTTGGGGCGGTGTAGCAGTTGGAGCGGCTGCCTTGGCCGCTGATGCAACTAAGGGTTGCGCTAACTCCGTGCGGGTAGCCTCGTCCTTGCCCAAAGCAGGCACGGGCGGGGCGATGTTGGGAGCTGGAATAGGTGCCGGTTGAGGTGGTAGTATTTGCTCACTGCCCTTGGGGCCAAGTCCGAGTTGTTCACGGATGCTTGGTTGTTCTTCCAATGCAGGGGCTGGTTTCGCTTTTGCCGCTGGAACTTCAGTCGGTGCAACCTGCTCCGCCGGTTCGAGCGAGGCAGGAGCTTCAGGCTCTTGGCTGCTGGATTCCTCTGTGGCAAGCGCTTCTTCCTTGACCGGCTCCGGCGGAGTGGTCAGGGCGTTTTCTGGCATCACATAGTCGGTTGCTGTTTTCTCGGCAAGGTCAAGAGTGCTGCCGTCGATGGCTGCATCCTCAAAGTCTGCGTCCTTAATATAGGCCCCGGTCAGATCCGCCTTGTAAAGATCCGCCCCTTCAAGGTCGGCATCCATCAGGTTGGCCCCGGAAAGATCCACGCCTTTCAGGTTGGCGTCGTTGAGTCGTGCATCCTCAAGGTTTGCCTTGGAAAGATCGGAGCGCTCAAGATATGCTTTTTTGAGTTTTTGTCCGGAAAGATCGGCACCTGAGAGATCGCATTCAACACAACGGTTGGTTTCAAGCAGGGTATCAAGATCTTTTTGCGTGTAGGTCCAAGCATGGTGGGGGCCGGAAACCAGGCCAAAAGCACTCACCAGCATGAAGGCAGCCGCAGATTTTTTCATCAAGTATGCCGAGTAAGAAAAAGCGTGCAATCGATGTTGTCCTGCTCAAATACAGGCCAATGCGGCACGCTGAATTTATTTAAATTGGATTTATAACGTTATACGTTAGCATCTGATTAAAACCATGGGCCGACTTTGTCAAGTCAAGAAGCGCGATCATGCTTTTCAGGCGTAAAGAAACAGAGAAAAAGGGCAGCAAAGGCAGGGAAATAAATACGGCATTATTACGATAAATCTGGTACATAGGTATTTCTACAGAAGGCAGGGGAGTTCTAACTAACTAAAATGACAGGTAAATATGCTAGTTAAAGACATTCTTTCCGATAACAAGATCTCGTTCAGCTTTGAGTTTTTCCCGCCCAAGGATGATGCCGGTTGGGAGTATCTTTTCAGCACCATCTCCGACTTGATGCCGCTCAAACCGGCCTATGTCAGTGTGACATACGGCGCAGGCGGCTCCACCCGTGACCGGACCCATAAGCTGGTGACCAAGATCCAGCAAGAAACCGAGCTGACCGTTGTCTCCCATCTGACCTGTGTAGGTTCCAGCCGGGATGAGATGAAAGACATCCTGCAAAACTATGCGGACAGCGGCATTGAAAATATCCTGGCCCTGCGCGGCGATCCACCCAAGGGGCAAAAGGACTTTGTCCAGGCTGAGGATGGTTTTGCCTATGCCGCAGACCTGGTTGCCTTTATCAAGAAACATTTTCCCCAGATGGGTGTTGCCGTTGCAGGTTTCCCGGAAGGCCACCCCGCCACCCCCAACCGCCTTATGGAGATGGACTACCTCAAGGCTAAGGTTGATGCAGGGGCGGATTATATTGTGAGCCAGCTCTTTTTTGACAACAACGATTTTTATGATTTTTGTGAGCGTTGTGAACTGGCCGGTATTCATGTGCCTGTTATTGCCGGCATTATGCCTATCACCTCCAGCCAGGGTATGGTCCGCATGGCCGAGTTGGCAGCGGGTTCACGCATCCCGGCCCCGCTGCTACGCGGTTTGGCCCGGGCGCAAAGTGAAGAGTACGTTGAAAAGGTCGGAGTACACTGGGCCACGGAGCAGGTCCGTGATCTGATCGATCATAACGTCAAGGGGATTCATTTTTATACCCTCAACCATTCATGCCATACCCTGGATATCTATAAGACCCTCGGGGTTATGGATTCCATCCAGCTTGCCGGATAGATTGTAGCCTTTCTCTGCTTCCCCGGAACCAAATCCATGGCTCCGGGGGAGCGGTTTGCCCCTTCTTGTTTTTCTCATCTTTTTTCCTCTGTTTCATCCATTAGTTAGCTCTGTTTTGCCGGGTATGACCGCGCAATTTTCACGCACCATGTTGAGGCGCTCCCCCATAAAGCCGATACGGTTTCCATAAGGGGAAGTAGTATCTGGATGCAGGATAAACATTATGGAACAAGGAGGTCCGCAATGCGTATCAGCAGTGGTGAAGTGGGGTTGTCTGCCCAGACAACCTACCAACAGGAAAAGAAGACCACAACGAGCCATCTTGATCTCAAGGGGGAGACAACACTCAGTGTGGTGCAAAACGAAAGTCTTGCCCAAAGCACGGTGGGGTTTAGCAAGGCGACAAGCACGCCTCTGGGGGCAACCGTGGTGCGTGAGAGCATTAACGAGGACACAGTGAGCTTTTCCGAGGAAGCAATTGTTCAACAACCTTCCGTAATTCGTGAGCCGACCATCCAAGAATGGTTGAGCAGTGTATTTGGTAGGCTCTCTTCTATTCTTACGGAAATGAGTGAAAAGATCCGGGACGTGAGCCAGGAAGTCTCACCCCGGCTCAATTTTCATTCCATGGAGAGCAACAAAGAGGCCGGCTTAGCGGATCTTGATGCGGTGCGCCTGGATCTCTCCGAAACCCTGGACAGCCAATTGCGTTTTATGGCAGAGGCGCAAGAAAAAGCCAGCCAAGTCCAAGTCATTGAAATGCCGGAGTACAATCGGGAGAAGACCGTTCATCTTGAGTATGAGCAGAATATGCTTATCGAGACCAGGGGCACGGTTATCACGGAGGATGGCCGGGAAATTGATTTCAAGCTGGATATCGGTTCTGTCCAACAAGGGGAGATGGATAGCGTGCAGCGTTATCGGGTCATGGACCCGTTGGTAATCAACCTGAATGGGGAGGCAGCCCAACTCCAGGACATGCGCTTTACCTTTGATCTCAATTCCGATGGCGAGGATGATGCCATTCCTTACCTCAACAGCGGTAGCGGTTTTTTGGCCCTAGACATCAATAACGATGGAGAGGTCAATGACGGCTCTGAACTGTTCGGCACCAAGAGCGGTAATGGTTTTATTGACCTTGCGGCATACGATGAGGATGGCAATATGTGGATAGACGAAAACGACTCGATTTTCGGCCGCCTCGCTGTCTGGATGCAGAATGGTGATCAGGAAGAAGGCAAGCTGGTTTCTCTCTATCAGGCGGGAGTAGGGGCCATACACCTCGGCAATGTGGAGACCAATGCCAGGCTGTTTGGCAGCTCTGGGGAGGTGCTTGGCTTCATCGGCCAGAGCGGAGTGGCTCTTTCCGAGGAGGGCAGGACCTATAATGTGCAATCCCTGGATCTCGTGATCTGAACCTACAACAGCCATGCGCTGCACAATGCTACAGCGCATGGCTGAACTTATAACTTTTCCGCTCAGGGCCTGACAGCCCGGACATACCCTTTACTGCTCGGGGAGAATTCCCGATCCGGATCACAGCACAGACCGCCGAAATCCCAGCTGCCAACCACACCAAGCAGATTGTCCACCGACAGGTAATTGCCGGAGAGTTTTACCTCAACCTCGCCGTTTTTCTTCAGATCAAAGACCTGGTAAAAATCGTACACCATCAAGGATGGTCGGCAACCGTCAATAATCGTTAAAACCTCCTGTCTTGAGATTTTCCGCATAGGCCGTTGCCTCGCTGAAATTATCAAAACACGGGCTGCGCGAGGTTTGCCACATTCGGTGCTGAGAGGTACGAGAAGAAAGAGAAATAGGACAATTTTGCTCATGGGACACCTCCTTGGACATGCAAAGCGAAACGCATTCCCTGCAGCTCGAAGTCTACCGCTTATCTGCCGCGGGGAGTTTCAATAAGGCGGACAAGTCACACCATACAAAAACAATAAGTTAAGTTGCCATGGAGATCGTGTCAAAGCAGGAGGGGAAAGGCAAGGTCAGCTATTGGTGGCGTTTGGCCTCGGTCATCAGGTGCTGCAGAGAGAATTTGCCGCTGGATAGAGCGGTAACGCGGCCAACGATATCTTTGAGGCAAGAGGCATATTGGCTTTTGGGATGCGCGGGTAAAAAGACCTGGTTCTTGCGCACGGCCTTGCGTACCTTGTCATCGTAATAGATAAAACCAATCACCTCGCACTCCATGTCCAGGCTCTTTTTCAGGGTGGCGGCAATGCGCGGGGCAACCTTGAGATCTTCGGGCTGGTCGCCCATGTTAAAGACAAAGCGCGGCTTAAAGAAACGCAACCGCTGGGAAATTTTATCGCCCAGCCTTTTATCCATGCCTCGAATTTTTTCCAAAATGGTCTCAATGGTCAGGTTTTCTTTGTCTGCCGGTTGCCTGTAAGTGGAAAGCAGCATTTTTTGCACAGGGCGGTTGCCGTGGCAGAGGCTTACGACATTGGCAAAGGTGAAGTTGCGTAAAAAGACCAGGGCATTCATCAAGGCCGGGGTGTCGAGGGTGGTGACCATGATGCCGTTATTGGCCAGGCCGAAAAAATTCATGGTGTTGATGGAGGTCCCGGCCCCGAGATCCACGATAACGTATTTGGCATCTATGTTCTGAATGCTCTCCAGCAGGGAAAAACGCTGTTTGGTCGGGATGTTGGCCATGAATGGGGTCTTGCCGTCTCCCGGCAGGAACCTGAGATTTTTCACACTGGTGTCAATGATGAGCCCATGCAGATCGGCAAGCTTCTGCTTGAGATAATCTCCCACGCCGGGGTGGGTGTTTGCTATGCCAAGATAGGTGTGCAGGTTCGAGCCGCCCAGGTCCAGATCAACGGCCACGGTTTTGTGGCCGCCATGGGCCAGTGAGATTGCGAGATTGGCGGCAAAAACGCTTTTGCCCACCCCGCCTTTGCCGCTGGCAATGGGGATGATGACGGGTTTACGGTGTAAGGGCATGCATTAATTCTCAAAATTGGTTGTGCTGTATGAATAGGAACTGACCACGCCGTTGGCATCAAAGCGAATTAAAAGATCGCTGGCATGGGGTGGGCCGAACACCTGATAGCTGTATGAGCCGTAGGTCCAGGTCGTTTTACCGTCTTCAAGTCCGGTACGCCAGGGAGCACCGAACATGCTGCGGATCTCCTCCTGGTTGGTGCTGCCGATAACGATTTGATGCACCGCCGCCTTGGAAAATTCACGTCCGGTAGAAGCGCAGCCGGTAGACAGAATAAAGCCGAAAAGGGCGAGTGTAATACCGAAGCGGAGTAAGGTGTTCTGCATTGTGTTGCCTCCTTGTCTGTGACGATTCTTCCTATTTACCCTGGCATTCGGCATGCTGTCAACACATGGTGAGCCAAGGTGTTCAAGTTCAAAAAGCTTGCCCTGCTCAATGTTTCTCAAGGATGTACCCCTTTTGCCCCATGAAGTAGGTAAGCAGGCCATCCATGCCATTATAGAAAAATAAAAGCATAAGACCGATAACCACTGTCCCTGGATCATTGGAGAGAAACATGGCGATGACCAAAAACCAGACAGCAAGTGAGCCCAGCAACTCCACTCCGCCGAGAAAGCGGTGGCCGAGATACATGTCTCCCATACCTGGAAGCAGCATAGAGCGCATGGCCGCTTTCTTGGCGGTCTTAAAAGGGGTATCGCAGTTTGTGCAACTTTCAAGTTTGAACGGCAGGGGGGAGTAACAGGCCGGGCAGAGATGATTGTAGGTCAGGGTCTTTTCCGCGGGCAATTCGGAGCCGGCCGGGATGTAACGAGTGATGAAACCTGCGATATTCTTGGCAATGGCACGCTGCATGCGATTGAAAAGCCTGCGCTTGCCTTGCTTCGGGTACAGGCAGATCGAGCCAAAGATCCAGCCGGTTTTCACCTTGCGCAGAGAGGCATAGGAGTACTGGTGGAAAAAATGTAAGACCTTGTCCGCCCTTGCATTGACGTTGATGCCAAGCACGCGTTGATCCGTGGCAAGCAGGGCGTAATAATTGTAAAGCATGGTCAATAAACCGTTGCCCAAAAACATCTCGGCCGGGTAATAGGCGGTTCCTATACCCACCTTGTAGATCTTTTCTCGGGGTTTAAGGATTTCCGGCAATCTGCCGGCCAGGGTGCACAGTATCTTCACTCGCAACTTGTTGCGCCTGTTTTTGTAACTGCCTTTTTTGTTGCGTTCAAAGATTTCGGAAAAGGCAAGACGATCCGAAGGTACGTCGTTTAATTCCGGGTACGTTGCAAGCAGGGATTCCATTTCCGGGGCGTCAAGATCCTGAAAGGCGGAAGCTGCAGCTGCAGCCTGCTCGTTTTGTTTTGCTGGTAGTTCGCTTGCCGCAGGAGCAGGTTCAACTACAACATCGGCAGGCTCGATGATGATCTTGGCCCCGCACTGTTTGCAAGGTGCCGCCACACGCTCTTTGGGCAGCTTTTCATCCGGGATGTTGTACGTTGCATCGCATTCAGCGCAGACTATTTTCATGGTTTCCCCCTCGATTATTCATTACAGGCGCTATGAAAAAGACATGTTCTTCTTGTATGAAGAAAAGGGGGTGCCTGTCAACTGAAGGGGGCGGAGATCTATTCGTTTGAGGCTGGTTGCTTGCTGTTGCGCGGCTGCCACCACTTGAAAATACCGTAGATGGAGAGCACCAGGTAGACGGAAAATAAAAAGGCCTCGGCCATCAGCCCCTTCATGGTGAAGATGACGATCCAGCCGAAGTTGGCAATGGTCCAGATAACCCAACCGGCCGCCCTTTTCTGCAGATTATAGATCGTTCCCAGGATGCTGAGACCGGTGAGAAACCATTCAAACATGGAGTACCTTACAAAACGAATTAAGTGGGACAAAAGCTTGAGACGAACACTTTAAATCCTATCCGCACTTGAGGCAATACCATTCTCGGTAAAAGTATGGTATAGTGCCCAGCTTTATGCCGGAATACATGGAAATACCGGCAGATAAATAAACGATTGCAAGGGGAGGCCGAGGCTTGCCCCTCACATATCTCAAATGAAAAGGAGAATTTCATGTCACAGGCTAAGCAGGGCGATACTGTAAAAATTCATTATAAAGGTACCTTGGAAGATGGGAGCGTTTTTGACTCCTCTGAAGGTCGCGAGCCTCTTGAGTTCACCATTGGCAGTGGCCAGGTGATTCCCGGCTTTGAAGAGGCTGTGCTTGATATGGCCGTTGGCGATAAAAAGAACGTCAACATCCCTGAGGATAAGGCTTACGGTCCGCGCAACGATCAAATGGTCATGGAGATTCCCGCAGCCCAGGTCCCTGCTGATCTCAACCCCGAGGTTGGCCAGCAGTTGCAGATGGGTGGTCCGGACGGCCAGGTTGTAGTGGTTACCGTTGTTGATGTAACCGATGAGCATGTAAAGATCGATGCCAATCCTCCCCTGGCCGGCAAGGAGCTCATCTTTGACATTGAGCTTGTCGAGATCGGCTAAGGATCATCGGCCACATAATTTGTCTCGTTCTGCCCTGGTAGGGAACTTTCCCTGCCAGGGTATTTTTTTGTCCCTATGGTGCAGAGGATAGGGGATAAGGATACGTTTTATGCTATAGTTAGATAAATTCGCTTTACTGTAAAATCGATTTTCATTGTTTGAGGGGTCATGATCGATTTATCCCGGCTGTTAAAAGTCCTGCCAATTCGTCTTACCACGCTCTGTGGAGTCGCCCTTTCTGCGCTTTTCCTCGTTGCCTGTACCTCCTTTCTTATGCCCCGTGTCATGGAGCCGGTTATAAAGAACATTGAGCGGCAGGATGATGTCGATCTTGTCTGCGATGGCGCGCCTGCCTTTCTTCTCATGCTTGACTCTATCATTGAGAATGATCCCTCCGACACAAGGCTGCTCATAAACGGAGCCCAGGCCTATACCGCTTATAGTCACCTTATGCCTGAATGCGGCAAACAAGAGCGTGTTGCAGCGCTTAGTGTGAAAGCCCGCAAGTATGCCTTGGGCCTTCTTGAGGGCCTTGGCTTACAATATGAGGGAGCTGTCAGCCCCATGGATCTTGCCGCACATTTGAAAAACATAGACCGCTTTCAGGTGGAACAACTCTTTTGGGCCGCATCCGGTCTTGCTACCTGGATCAAGGCCCAGCAGGGCTCACCCGCAAGCATAGTCGAGCTGCCCAGACTGGTGCAGCTCATGGAGCGCATCTTGGAGTTGGATGCCTCCTATTATAATGGAGGAGTGCATCTCTTTTTCGGCATCTACTACGGCTCCCGGCCTGAGATGCTGGGAGGAAATCTTGCCCTGAGTCAGGAGCATTTTGAAAAGGCACTTGCCGTCGGCAAGAGGCGGTTGTTGTCCGTACAGGTGGCCTATGCCGAGGTCTATGCCAAGATGCGGTTCGATAAGGTATTGTATGAAAAATTGTTACATGAGGTCATAGCCTATTCTCTGGATGATGCTCCGGATTTACGGCTCAGCAATGCCCTGGCCAAACGCCAGGCCGAGCGGCTTTTAGCCGAGGCAGCGGATTATTTTTAGAGGTTTATTATGCGACGGATCTTACTGGTTGTTTCATGCATTTTGCTGGCGCTTCTTATTGTACCCTGTTCGGCTTCGGCCAAGCGGGCCAAGTACACCTTTAAGATCGGCTCCCTGGCGCCGGAGGGCAGTATTTGGGCCAAGCGTTTTCAGGCCTTTGTCGCTGAAGTCGATGAAAAGAGCAACGGAGAGATCGGCTTTAAGGTATATCTTGGCGGGGTCATGGGAGATGATCGGGCCATGTATCGCAAGATGCGCATCGGCCAGTTGCAGGGCGGCGGTTTCACCATGACCGGCATCAGCGAGATGGTCCCGGACTTTCGGGTGATGGGGATTCCCTTCCTCTTTACCTCCTATGATGAGGTGGACCGGGTCACCAAGGGGCTCTTTCCCCTGTTCCAGGAATCCTTTGCCGAAAAAGATATGGTGCTGCTGGCCATGAGTGAGGTGGGCTTTATCTATGCCATGTCTGCCGAGCCGGTTGTCACTATCGATGATTTGCAAAAACGTAAATGCTGGGTTCCTGAGAGTGATCCTTTAAGCAGGAATTTTCTTAAAAACATCGGCGTTACCCCGGTGCCCCTCTCTATTCCCGATGTTTTACCTTCTCTGCAGGCGGGGCTGATCAACACCGTGTTTAACGGTTTTTACGGCTCCATTGTTCTGCAGTGGTTCACCCGCACCAAGTACATTACCAATACCCCTTTCGGCTATGCCTATGGCGGTTTTATCCTTTCGCAAAAGAAGTTTGATAAGCTCCCGGCAACCTATAAGAAGATGATGCACCAGGTTGCGCAAAAGCATTTTGCCGGGCTCTTGGCAGATACGCGCAAAAGCAACCAGGAGGCCATGGATACCTTGATCAAGAACGGCAATGTCATTGTGGCGGCAGATCCTACTGCCCATAAGGAACTTATTGCCATGCGTGATAAAACCGTGTCCAGCATGCTGGGCAAGGCCTTTTCCGAAAAGATTTATAAGGCCACCATGAGGTATCTTACCGCTCCCGGCAAAGACGAGCGGAGCTCGTCCAGATAACCTTTCGCGGAGTATTTATGCATTCTTTGCTTTCATTTTTGGCAAGAGTTGAAGAGGTCATTGTCTGCCTGTTGCTGGTGGGCATGATTGTTCTTGCCTGCTTACAGATCCTTCTGCGGGATCTTTTTGCCGGAGGCTTGGCCTGGGCTGATCCATTGCTGCGCTATATGGTTCTCTGGATCGGCTTGTTGGGGGCAGCCATTGCCACCAAGCGTGATAAGCATATCGGTATCGATATCGCCTCACACCTCTTGCCCAAAGAAGTCTTGCTCTGGTTACGAGTTGTGATTCAATTTTTTTCCAGCCTGGTCTGTGTCGTCCTGACCTATGCCGCTTACCGCTTTGTCCATGACGAGCTGAGCTATGGCGGCGGCCAGGTGGTGCTGGGCTTGCCCTCCTGGCTCTTGACCTCTATTTTTCCTTTTGTCTTCGGCCTGATGAGCATTCGTTTTTTTGCCTGCTTTGTTTACAGTCTCTTGTTTGCCTTGGGCCGAGCTAAGCCCACGGTCCTGGAGGGGCGCTGATACATTATGCAGCTTTGTCAACTCCTTACCGTGATTTTGGCCCTTTTCGGGGCGCCGCTTTTTATTGTGATCTCAGCCTTGGCCTTGGCCTCTTTTTACGGGGCCGGGATTGACTTGAGCGTGGTGGTCATCGAGATGACCCGCCTTGCCGAGACTCCGCTTTTATTGTCGCTTCCTCTTTTTATCTTTGCCGGAACCCTGCTTTCCGAAAGCGGCGCACCCCAGCGCATGCTTAATCTCTCCCGCACCTTTCTCGGCTGGCTGCCCGGCGGCCTGGCAGTTATCACGCTTTTGGTCTGCGCCATTTTCACGGCCTTTACCGGCGCCTCCGGGGTGACTATTTTTGCCCTGGGCGGTCTTCTCTTTCCCGCCATGGTCAAAGACCATTATCCAGAGCGATTCTCCCTGGGGCTCATCACCTCCTCGGGCAGCTTGGGGCTTCTCTTTCCCCCCTCTTTACCGCTCATTATCTATGGGGTTATCTCCGAGACCAGGGTGGATCAACTCTTTTTGGCCGGTATCATCCCGGGCATGCTTATGCTCTCCCTGCTTTCCGGTTACTGCATATGGAAGGGCAAAGGCGAACATGAGAAACGAAAGGAGATCCCTGCCGAAAAAATGCTCAAGGTGCTCAAGGATTCCATGTGGGAAATTCCTTTACCCATCATCGTGCTTGGCGGAATTTACGGTGGGGTTTTTGTTGCCGGGGAGGCTGCCGCTGTGACAGCGATTTATGTCCTGGCGGTTGAGGTCGTTGTCTACCGGGATATCCCTCTAAGGCGCATACCGGAGATCATGGTGCAGAGCATGGTGCTGTTTGGTGGTATCCTGGTGGTGCTGGCCGCGGCCATGGCTTCAACCAACTATCTGGTCGATCAGGAGGTGCCGGCCAGGCTGTTTGACTTTATCAAGGCGCACATCGACAGTAAGTATACCTTTCTTTTGCTGCTTAATGTGTTTTTGCTCATTGTCGGGGCAATGCTTGACATCTTTTCCGCCCTGGTTCTGGTGGTGCCGATTATCATCCCCATTGCCCAAGGATATGGGGTGGATCTCACCCATCTGGGCATTATCTTTCTCACCAATTTACAGATCGGGTATTGCACACCGCCGGTGGGTTTGAATTTATTTTTGGCGAGCTATCGCTTTGAGCGGCCCGTGGTGGAGTTGTATCTGGCAACCATGCCCTTTTTGTTCCTGTTGCTGCTCACCCTGGTTATTATCACTTATTTCCCAATGGTAAGCCTGTTTCTGGTCACTGTCTTTGGCGCATGATTATTTTTGGCTGACAAGCTGGCCGTTGGCAAACTCGCCCTCAATCACTTTGCCATCGGCAAGGTGCAGAGTTCCTTTGCCGTGGGGCACGTTATTTTCAAATTCTCCAGTGTAGCTGCCACCGTCCGGAAAATGCAAGGTCCCTTGGCCGTGGGGTGCTCCGTTAACAAAGTTTCCTTCATAGCGTCCGCCATCACCCATTGTCAACGAGCCTTGTCCGTTTGGCACGCCTTTGCTGAACTCGCCCACATAATGCCCACCGTTTTCAAGAGTCAGATGCCCCTGCCCGTCAGGAACTCCTTCGACGATTTCCCCTTCGTATTGGCCGCCGTTTGGCAGATTGATGGTGCCGGTGATGCGCCCCTGGTCGCTCGGGTTCGTGGTGGTTTCGTCGGCCATTTATAAGGCTCCTTGGTTGAGTTGGCAGGTGCTTGATGAGCAAAACTACTTTTTTCATACCGCAGATACAGCAGGTGTTACAATTGTTTTATTGGCAGGAACTAAAATAGTCCAAGGTCTGATTTTCGTTCAATTTTTATCGGGCCACTGCACTGAGAGTGGAAGATGGCAAAAGAATTTCCCTGTGAGTTGATCAGTTGGAATCAAGTGTATCGCTTAACCCGGCAGTTGGCCCAGAAGATCACCTCTGCCGATTTTTCTCCCGAGGTGGTGATAGCCATAGCCCGCGGCGGGTTTGTCCCGGCCAGGATTATCTGTGATTTTTTCAGTATTGGAGAATTGGCATCCATACGCATTGTCCATTATACCGCCGGTGCCACGGAGCAAAAGACGCGCCTTGTTGCCCCTTTGAATATCAGTGTCAAAGGTAAAAGGGTGCTGGTGGTGGACGATATCATTGACAGTGGCGATACACTGGTCCTGGCCATGGAGCATCTTCATGAGGCTGGGGCAAAAGAGATTAAAACAGCGGTGATGCAATGTAAAAAGTCCGCGTCATTTACACCAGATTTTTTGGCCCGGCGAATTATAAAATGGCGTTGGGTCATTTACCCATGGGCTGTTATCGAAGATTTGCGCGGTTTTTTGCTTAAAAAAAAGCTCCACCCTCTTTCCCCTGCTGCAGCCAAAATGTTTTTTGAAAAAAATTATGACCTTCATCTGCCTGAAAGTATTCTAAAAGATGTGATATCCACTTTTTGATCTTCCTGTTTGGCGTTGTGAGAAAAGGGAATAGTTGTCGTGTTCGGTAGTGGTAACTATTACTGGTTGAGGGGGTGGTGACCCGCGACAATATAATACTCAAGCCTGGCCAGCTGCATGTAGCTGCTGCCCCGGCCAACTGCGATTTCAAGTATGTCAACTGTTCTGTGAACCACATGGTTTCTGAGCTAAAAGGGCAGGGAATTGCCAGCCAGGAGATTTTGGCCAAGGTTGTGGGGGGGCCAATGTCTTAAGTGTTTTTGCCGGCCGAAAATCCGTGGGCGCGCGCAATATTGAAAAAGCATTTAAAGTGCTTGATAGGCATAATATCCGCGTTGTGAAGAGTGATATAGGCGCTAAAGTCGGCAGGACAGTAGAATTTTTTCAGACAGCGGCAGGATGTTAATCAAGAAAACTGAGAAAAAGTTTTTTGATACTGGCAAATCAGCCTAGCAAATCCCCTGAGTTTGTATCACATCACCCTGCTAGAGGGCACTTTTTTTGGCATCGTCAATTTGCACCCGGCCGGTAAATGGCACAAAGGAGACGGAGAGCACGTTCTCTTTCTGGATGTCGCCTGATGCATTCTTTTCGATCAGCACCAGTTCCTGGGGCAAATGCGCTCTGCCCACCGGGATAACCATCCGGCCCGGAGCATGTAATTGGTCTAAAAGAACCTGGGGTACATGGGGGGCGGCAGCCGTTGCAATAATGCCGTTATACGGTGCGTGTTCCGCAAGGCCGCATGAGCCGTCGGTGTTTACCACCTCAACATTGTCTATCCCGAGTTTTTTTAGACGTTGGGATGATTCGCGCGCAAGCTGCGGGACAATCTCAATGCTGTAGACCTTTTTGACAAGCTTTGCGAGAATGGCTGCCTGATACCCCGAACCGGTGCCCACCTCCAGGATGATATCATCTTTGCTCGGCTCTAAAAGGTCGGTCATCAAGCCGACTATGAATGGTTGGGAAATAGTCTGCCCGCTCCCAATGGGCAGAGGGTTGTTGTCGTAGGCATAGGCGCGCAGGTTGTCCGGGACAAAATTTTCCCGCGGGATTTCGGCCATGGCCTTGAGAACATTTTCTGCAAGGGTGTAACGCCCGGTCAGCCCACCGGTGAATTGGCATTCCTGTTCAATGGTTGCGAGCATTTCTATTATTTTGGAAGATACCATGCGCCTGTCGCTCCCGGATTCAAAGTTATCTTTGTTTTCCGACGAAACTGATACCCATATCATCGCATCATTTTTTTTTCTGAGTCAAAGAAAAACCCGTTACTGGTCAAACTGGAAGCGGGAGTGATACACTACTATTTGAATTATCGTTGAAAAACGGACGTCTAAAGAAGAAAATAACGTTTGTTGATAATCATTATTGAAAAGATTGAGAGAAGTGATTATCATCGTCCGCTTTAATATCTAAAATGCAAGGGCGTAAAGCCCAACCTGAGTCATATTAGAGCAAGACAAAACGCAAGAAGGAGTTAAGGCAAAACATGCCATCCATATTTATTACAAGCGGAACATTTTTTGACTGGTTTGAGAGCCGGTTTGAAAGCGCGAATGGGCAAAAGGCTCTCGCCTCAATTCTGGTGGCATTTTTTCTCGTAGCCCTTGTTGTCATTGAGCTGAACCGCAGGGGCTTCGTGCCAGCACCATTGGACCATATTTTTGCAAAGTCGCATCTTGCCGCAATTGAGCACGCCTTTAACCTTGTACTCGGCATTGAGGTGATGAGTCTTATCCTCAGCCTGGCCCATTCTGTTTCCCGTTCCGTGGGTAAGCAGTTTGAGGTCCTCTCCCTGATCCTTTTGCGGGATACCTTTAAGGAATTTTCCCACTTCAGCGAACCCCTTGTCTGGGCAGAGGTCCAGCCGGCCCTACCCGCTATCATCGCCTCAGCCATAGGTGCGTTATTGATCTTTGTAATACTGGGTTATTATTACAAGGTGCAGACGCCGCATCCCATCACCAGGGATAATGAGGCGCGCAGCAATTTTATTTTGGCCAAAAAGTTTATCGCCGGGATGCTGCTCGGCAGCTTTATCGCCATCTGCGTAGCGGACCTTTGGTCTTACTTTGCTACCAAGCACCCGGAAAACGCCTTTGAGACATTTTTTACCCTGCTCATCTTCAGCGATGTCCTGCTGGTGCTCATCTCCATGCGTTATAGCGCGCAATACCTGGTGGCCTTCAGGAACTCCGGTTTTGCCGTGTCCACGGTCCTGATCCGCCTTGCCCTTATTGCCCCCATAACCATCAGCGCCATGATCGGTGTGGGTACCATGCTCTTTGCCTTGGGCATCAGTATTGCCTACAATGCCTTTGCCCCGCCCTGTGAGGGCGATAAGCCCTGCCCATAGCCCTTTTTGCAGCTTCCTTAACCATGTGGGTATAAACCACAGGTTTTTAGTGGAAAATTGGTGCAGTAATTTGTTAACTACGGTATATAACCGCAAGTATTAATGCACTTTTTTGCCAAATCTCGAATTTGTGGTCGTTTTTTGGGAGTCGTCACGGATTTGGGAAGATAAAGGAAGTTGATATGGGTTCTTGCCGAATTATTTTAGCCGATGACCATGCCCTGATCCGGCATGGGATCAAAAAGATGATCGAAGTGCAGGATAATCTTGAGGTGATAGGCGAGGTAGCCGACGGCCTTGAGTTGATCGAGTTTATCAAAGAGAACGCTGCCGATTTGATCATCTTAGATATCTCCATGCCCAACCTGCGCGGCATAGAGGCGATCCGTGAGGTGCGTAAGGTTTCTTCCTCCGTGAAGATCCTCATGCTTACCATGCATAAGAGCGAGGATTTCCTCTGCTCCTCCATCTCTTCCGGGGCAGATGGTTATATGCTGAAGGAAGATTCCGATACCGAACTTCTGCCTGCCATTGAGACGGTCATGAAGGGTGAGATGTATATCTCCCCTAAGCTCTCTCGCGAGTTCCCGGAAGATGTCCTGGCAGCCTGCAGCCAGCGCGCCAGTTCCGGTGGCGACGTGCTCACCCCGCGCGAGAAGCAGATTCTACAAATGGTGGCCGAGGGTGTTACCAGTAAAGATATCGCCGAAAAGCTCGACATCAGCAAACGCACCGTGGAACACCACCGGGCCAATATGATGAAAAAACTCAATATCAAGCGAGTGGCGGATTTGATTAAATACGCTATTTCTAAGGGGTATGTGGCTGAAGAGTAGCCACTTCTCAGTAAATAAGTTTTTCTAAGCAGGCTCCATCGGAGCCTGCTTTTTTTTGCTCTGTGGATTTTTTTTGATCATTTTCCCGACAGCAATAACAAGAACGTATAACTCTTTGTCTATGACCTCATACACAAGACGGTAGCCACTTGACCTTAATTTAATTTTGTAGTGATTCTCGAAGCCACGGAGCTGACTTGCCTGGACGTGTGGGTTTTTAAGTCGTTCTTTTAGTTTCTTTTTCAACTGAGCTTGAATAGAATGGTCAAGTTTTTTCCATTCCTTTAGGGCAGTTGGGAGAAACTTTAAATTATAAATCATTTAAGTCCACTTCAACTGCTGAAATTTTCTCGTTTTGCCTTTCTTTGACAATAAGGCCAAGTTGATAGTCTTCAATTCGGTTCATTAGCTCCTCATATGTTTCTGCTGGAATGAGGTAAGCAGTGGGTCTGTTGTGGTTCAAGATTGCGATAGGCTCACCTTCAGATTGCTCGATAAGGGCACTCGGGTTCCTTTTGAGCTCAGAAATGCTGGCGGAGCAACTAGCTAATACAGCTTTCATTTTCGCACCTTAATTTATGTGTTAATAATGGTGTTAAATTATGGTTGTATTTTAGGTCTTATTGTAGGGCGGGTTGAAGTTTGTTTTTTTGTTGGCTAACGAGTCTGTAGGATAATCCCATCACCACCAAAAGACAGATTGACAGGGGTTATCCATGCGGCCATCGCATCCTGAAAAGGGCTGATCGACATTGCTCTTCAGTGCCATATTGTGAGAGAAATTGTGTCAAACTCAAACCTTGCTGGAATCGAGTAGCCCGCCTGATGCGTGAGATGGGCCTCAGGAGTAAAACTGTAAAAAGGTACGTAGTTACAACAAATTCAAGACACGATGAACCTATTGCCCCAAACGTACTCAAAAGAGAATTTGCAGTCACCGCCCCCAATATCGCTTGGGTGACTGACATTACTTACATGAAGGTGGGTAGGCGCTAGCATTATCTGACAGTTTTCATCGATCTCATTTCCCGGATCGTTGTTGGCTGGGACCTAAGCGCTTCCCTTGGGCGTCACTCCATGCTCCGAGCATTCCACAAGGCCCTGCTGAGGCGCAATCCCAAAGAAAGGTTACTCGTTCATAGTGATCGAGGTGTGCAGTATGCTAGTAAGGATTTTCGGAGGCTGTTAAGGGAAAAAGGATTTATTCTGAGTATGAGCCGTAAGGGCAACTGCTGGGATAATGCCGTTGCCGAATCATTCTTCCACACACTGAAGACCCAGCTCATTTATCATAGACGATTTAAGGATACACAAGCAAGAGGCGGAGCAGGCTCTGTTCAACTATATTGAGGCCTACTATAATCGAAGAAGGCGATATTCATCGAATGAGTACCAATTCCCTGCCATGTTTGAAAAAGAATGGCTGAAAAAAAGAAGAGTGGCTTAACTACGTGTTCACCAAATTGGGGAAGGATCACTCGTTCGCCTCTTGACAACCGGAGGCCTTCGAGGTGTTAGCCTGGTTATCTTTACTTGATATAGGTTTTGAGGTCTCGGTAGTAGTTTTCGTGAGGCCCGAGCATGATCAGTTCTAGATCGATTGAAGTGTATCTGTATGATAGGAGATATTGAGTTGATTTCATTTTGAACTTGTGAACATAAATACCACGTAAATCTCCTTTCTTTTCCACTCTAATTGTGGGTTCACCGACTATTTTTTTTATTTCTTTGTCTAATACCGTTTTTTCTGTCTTTGATAATTTTTTAACTTTGTTGGCGAATGACCTCGATTGGAATATTTTCATGCAGGACTACCCAAAAGAAAATTCTGTTTTCTCTCCTTGGTCTAACTCCTCAATTCCGATGAGGATTTCCTTGATTAGGTCATAGGTCAAATCAGGGTTTTCCTCTGTACATTTTCCGATACGAGCCCAGTGTTCTATTTGACCAGTTATGGACCTGTGGTCGACTTTGCTATATTTTCTAGCATCGCTGAGTAGGTTTTCTGAAATTCTTACTGCTGTGGCCATTATTTTGCCCTCCGGAAAATATTCATAATGATTAGATTCTAATTCATAACATAGCAAAATGCAACTTTTGGTTTTTGAGGGCGAACATGCGCTATACAGCGCAGTGTAATATTATTTCCGAGTATAACTTGTCGTAATCTTTAGGTAAATTGTTTTTTGTCGGTGAGGACTCCTCGCAGCATATTCCAATATCGTCCGCACTGTATAGCACCATATTGGTCGTATGCGGTGTATTGTTGTCAGGAATTTTAACTAATTGCTCTCTAGGCGTCAACATTGGAAAAATTCGTTGGGACTGGTTGGCACTGGTCGATGGTGTTGGCAAGGGGGGCATGGGTCTTTGCTTTGAACAGGCACAAAGATAAAGCAGGGGATATTACATGGCGACAACTATGGGAGCTAACGTATTGGGGGGGAATCGCCAACGTAAGTCGTATACTACCAGGAGTTACACTACATCCCCATGGCAGACTGCATTTTTTGATACAAGGTGGAGGCGTTAAAAGGTTTTACGATGTATTGGGAGACCCCTTCTCTGATGGCCTCCATGATGTTGCCTTTTTCCGCCTCGGCAGTAACCATGATGAAAGGTGTTTTTGCGAGTTTTTCCGACTTTCTCACTGCTTTAAGAAAATCTATGCCGGTCATTTTGGGCATGACCCAGTCGGAGATGATCAGGTCTATCTCGTGTGCTTTGAGAATTTCTATGGCTTCAAGCCCGTCAGCCGCCTCAAAGATATGCTCGTAACTCTCGTAGCCCAGCTCTTCGAGCATGGTTCGGATCAGCCTTCTTGGCAATTCAAAATCATCGACAATCAGGATGCGTAAATCTTTTTTGTTCATAGCTGATTTTACTTTCCTCCTGCGATGTTATTTGATCGCTCGCCTGACTGAAAATGGCAGTATTTATGCTATGTCCCAACGGTTTGTTCACACGCATGATAGCAGAAAAGGAGGCAGCGAAAAACAATCGTCTTGTAAAAAAAGCAGACAAAAAAGAAAGAGCTTTTGGGAGTGTAAAAGAGCGGGGAAGGGGGGGAAGGGCTAACCTTTGAGGCGGTAGCCAATGCCGCGCACTGTTTCAACGAGGCTGCCTGTTTCGCCGAGTTTTTTTCTCAGGCCAAAGACCTGAACATCTACTGCCCGTGGGGTGATGACATAATCATAACCGCGGATGGCATCGATTATCTGTTGGCGGGAAAAGACCCAGCCCGGATGCTTGGTTAATAGAGCTAATATGCCGTACTCTGTCACGGTCAGGGTAATGGCAACGCCGTCCACCAGCACCTCATGCCTTTGGGGGTCGATCACAAGGTTATGGGCCTTGATGGGGCCTTGTTTTTCCTGCGCCTCGTCACTGCTCTGGCCAACTTGGCGGCGCAGGGCCGCCTTAACGCGGGAGACCAAAATTTTTGGGCTGAAGGGCTTGGTGATGTAATCATCCGCACCCATATCAAGTCCGGTGGCAATATCATCCTCCTCGCTCTTGGCAGTGAGCATGATGATGGGGATATCCCGGGTGTTGTTATCGTTGCGCACGGCCTGGCATATCTCAAGACCGTTGAGGCCCGGCAGCATAAGGTCAAGGACGATCAGGTCGGGATGATCCGCCTTGATCAGGGCAAGGGCCTGCTCGCCGTTATCTGCGTATCCGACCTGGAACCCGGCCTTGTTCAGGTTATAGCCGACCAACTGCTGGATATTTTCATCATCCTCAACAATGAGAATCTGTTCTTTGGCCACGGTGTGTCTCCTAACCGCTAACGCTCTATGTTGTGATTTCCGGGTGATGGCGGACAATCTTGCCCTGGAGCATGTAGATCAGATCCTCGCAGATACTTGTGCAATGATCAGCAATGCGCTCCACGCTTCGGGCCACGCTGAGGAGTTTGCCCAGGTACAGATGCTGGCTCGGATCCTCCTGGATGATTTCTTCAAGCTGGTTGCGGATGAGCCTTTTGCCTTCATCGACCTCATCGTCGACCAGGCAAATTTTGTAGGCCAGGTCTGCATCCTCATTGACAAAGGCATCCATGGTTTTTTTGATCATCCAGATGGTTTTTTCAAACATGTTGTTGAATACTTCGGGCATCTGAATGGATTCCTCGGAGGAAAAACGAACCGGGTCAACTTGAGAAAGGAGGATAACCTTGTCGGCAATCTTTGCTCCCAGGTCGCCGATGCGCTCAAGGTCGGTATTGATTTTGAGCGAGGTCACTAAAAAACGAAGATCACCGGCAACAGGCTGGTGCAGGGCAAGAATGCGCATGCATTCCTCCTCAACATCCATTTCAATCTTATCGATCTCTTCCTTGTCGGTCCTGATCACCGCCTCTGCCATGCTGATGTCTTTACTGGTCAGGGCGCGGACGGATTTTAGGACATTTTCCTCCACCACCGTACCCAGGTAGAGAATATCTTTTTTTAGATTGTTGATTTCAGCTTCAATGTTGCCGGCCATGCGTTTGCTCCTTTGCCGTGTGACCAAGCCACACCGCTATACCCTCCGGTTTGAGTCGATAGTACGCTCCGTGCATGTATGTTTCCCCCTCACGCATTTTATCCGAAACGTCCGGTAATATAATCCTCGGTTTCTTTCTTTTCCGGCACCGTGAACAGCTTTTGGGTCGGGCCGTATTCCACCAACTCTCCAAGATACATATAGGCTGTAAGGTCAGAGATACGCGCTGCCTGCTGCATATTATGGGTCACAATAATAATTGTGTACTCTCCGCGCAACTCCCGGATGAGATCCTCAATGCGGGAGGTGGAGCGCGGGTCCAGTGCAGAGCACGGTTCATCCATGAGGATGATCTCCGGGCTCACCGCAATGGCCCGGGCAATACAGAGGCGTTGCATCTGGCCGCCGGAAAGGCCCATGGCCGAATCATGCAGCCTGTCCTTTACTTCGTCCCATAAGGCAGCGCGCTTAAGGCTTTTTTCTACGGTTTCGTCCAGGGTGTTCTTTTTGCTGACGCCTGCGATGCGCAGGCCGAATATGACATTTTCATAGATGGACTTGGGAAAAGGATTCCATTTCTGGAAGACCATGCCCACCTTGCGCCTGAGTTCAATAACATCCAGGGACGGGTCATTAATATTTTCGTCATCGATTTTGATCGCGCCGGCAATGCTGATGGAGTCCACCATGTCGTTCATCCGGTTGATGCAGCGGATAAAGGTGGATTTGCCGCAGCCGGACGGACCGATCAGGGCCGTTACTTGGGACTTGGGAATACCAAAGGTGATATCCTTGAGTGCGTGGTTTTCCCCGTAGTAGAGGTTGAGATTCTCAACCACAACCTGCGGGTTTTCTATCTGGGTGATGGCTGTATCGGTTTGTGTCATGGATATCCTCGTTTACACATCGACCACGGAATACCGCCTGCGCATCCTGTTGCGCAGGTAGATAGCCGTGCTGGTCATGATCAATACGATCATAATCAATAAAAAGGTGGTGACGTAGACCATGGGTTTTGCCGCTTCCACGTTGGGAGACTGGAAGCCGATATCATAAATATGAAACCCAAGGTGCATGAACTTACGATCCAGGTGCAGGTATGGAAACTGGCCGTCAATGGGCAGGGCCGGGGCCAACTTTACCACGCCGGTAATCATAAGTGGCGCTACCTCGCCTGCCGCCCGTGCCATGGCAAGGATAAAGCCGGTGAGAATACCGGGCGAGGCCATGGGCAACAGGAGTTTGGTCAGGGTTTGGAATTTTGTGGCGGCCAGGGCCTGGGAGCCTTCGCGGATACCCGGCGGGATAGCGCCCAAGGCCTCTTCGGTTGCCACGATCACCACGGGCACGGTTAAGAGACCCAGGGTCAGGCTGGCCCAGAGGATGCCGCCGGTACCAAAGGTGGGGGTGGGGAGCCGCTCCGGGAAGAAGAAGGTATCGATACTGCCGCCGATGCCGTAGACAAAAAAGCCCAGGCCAAAGATGCCGTAGACAATGGAGGGGATACCCGCCAGGTTATTCACCGCAATACGCACCATCTTGACCAACACGCCATCTTTGGCATACTCGCGCAGGTAAATGCCGCCCACCACGCCCAGAGGGAAGGAAAGGATACTCATCAAAAAGATGAGCATGATGGTGCCGAATATGGCCGGGAAGAGCCCGCCCTCGGTGTTTGACTCCCTGGGCTCGTCCAAAAAGAGTTCCCGCAAGCGTTCGGCATAGTAGATAATCTTTGCCGGCAAGGACATGGCATTGGGCTGGTAAGAGCGAACAATTTCTGCCAGAGTAATGGATTTTTCAATACCATTGGTGTCGACAAAGAGAGCCTTATGGGAGTGGAAGGCATTTCTTTTTTCTTCCAGGGTTTTGACGATTGCGGCAAATTGGTCTTTAAGCTCTGCCTCTTCGCGCTCAAGCTCATGGGCCTGAGGTGAATCAGCCTTGTTGGTGTATCGTAACTCTCGCAGCTTCAGCTCAATGCGTTCAACAGTGTGGTTCAGGTCTGTGATTTGCTCATTCAGTACCTCGACTTCATCGTGCAGCGGCTCAACAGCCTCAAGGGCTTCTTCCAGGCTGTTTGTTCCATCGATTTGCTGCGGCAGGGCAAGATCTTTGGTTGCAATCGATTTCAGGTAGCCGTAGAAGTTGCCATACTCCTGGCGTTCCAATACATACATATTTTCCGGATAACTGAGCGAGGCCATATTCTCGGCATCGACCCATTTGAAATCCAGGCTGTAGAGATCCCGGTTGCCGATTTTAAACTGCACCCGCTCTTTCTCGGAATTGGGAATGAGTTCCTGGCGGGTGATCTCGCCCATGATCTTGCTGCCGCTTGTTAACTGTACCTCGGCCACGGCTTTGGGCCAGAACACGCCGATACCGTTGATGATGACCACATAGATAAGAAGAACGGTCAGCATTAAGACCAGGGTAAGGGCAAGGCCTGTTCCCCAGACATATGGTTCGCCTTGACGCCAGAATCGTTTCGTTACTGAATTACTCATTTTTTTAATATTCCTTAATACCTGCCGTATTTTTTGCGCAGTCGTTCGCGGATCACTTCGGCCCCGGTGTTGAGGACAAAGGTCAGGGCAAAAAGCAGGGTGGCGCAGAGGAATAAGACCCGGTACAGGGTGCCGCCAAAGGGCGCTTCCGGAATCTCCACAGCGATATTGGCAGAAAGTGTGCGCATACCGTTGAAGATGGACCAATCTAAAATGGGCGTGTTCCCCGTGGCCATGAGCACGATCATGGTCTCGCCGACAGCGCGACCGAAACCGATCATAATGGCGGCGAATATTCCCGGACTGGCCGAGGGCAGGACAACCCGCCAGATGGTCTGCCAACGGCTGGCGCCAAGGGCCAGTGAGGCTGCTGTCAGACTGGGTGGGATATTGGAGATGGCATCCTCGGTAATGGAAAAGATGATCGGGATAACGGCAATACCCAGTCCAAAGGCAATAATGATACAGTTGCGCTGGTCGTAACGCATGCCCAGATCATTGTAAAGCCAGAGCTTGAAGTTGCCGTCAAAGAGTAGGTTCTCCACCACAGGTGCCAAGAGAATGGAGCTGCCGGCCGCCAGGATGATGATCGGGGCAAGCAAGAGAAACTCATAGCCGGTGCAGCGATTTTGCAGGTTCGGGGTTTTGTAAAAAGGTTGCAACACGGTCATGAAAAAGACAAAGACTGCGGGCATTAGGACTAGGCTGAGCAGTACTGCGAGAATGGCCTTTTCTACAATGGGGGCAAGCCAAAGGGCAATGAGAAAGCCGATGACCACCGAGGGCACCGAGGCCATGATCTCAATGGCAGGCTTAATGGATTTTTTAAAGCTTGGGGTAGTGAACTGGCTGGTGTACACCGCGCCGAAAATAGCCAGGGGCACGGCAAAGATCATGGCATAGAGGGTGCCCTTGATGGTGCCGAACAAGAGGGGCACGATGCTGAGCTTGGGCTCGAAATCATCGCTGCCCGAAGAGGACTGCCAGACATGCTCCGGGTTTTGATAACTCTCATACCAGACCTTACCGAACAGGGTCTTCATATTGATCTCGGGATGGGGGTTGTTTATGTTCCAGGTGATCAACCGATTCTTGGCATCAAGCCCGATCAGGCTGTTGCCGCGCCCGGCAAAGCCGATCAACAGGTTGCTCCCGGTGATGTCTATCAGGTGATTTTCGCTGGTCATATGGTCGAAATGGATCACGCCTCTAGCGGAGAGGCTGACCAGTGATTTGCTCCTGCGCGAGGGGATAATGGTGGTGATCTCTCCCTTATGGGATTGCAAGGTATGTGTCTTGCGCAGTTTTTTTACTTTGTTTTCCCCACCGGTCCAGACATGGCTCCAGGTGGTGAAGTTGCCTTGAGCATCCCCCACGGCAACCGAGATGTCGCCAAAGACCATGGCAAGGCTGGCAATGGGAGTCTCTCCCGCAGTTGCCACCACATTATCGGTTCGGCTGTATTCCTCGTTTTCGCTAAGGTCCCAACGCAAAAGGCTGCCCTTGTCTGTGGCAGCATAAAGGGTCATTCCTTCGTCATCTAAGGTGAAGCGGCTGATGGCGCCGGGAGTCTCCTCGTCTATCAAAAATGAAAATTCTTCGATTGTCTCGTTGGCAAAAAGATCCGTGCTGCTGACGATGTGATCGACTTGGATCCGGCCATCGTTTAAAAGAGCGACCTGGGTCAGACGATCTTCTTCAGACCTGCGGATTGCCACCTGCAAGGGCTCTGAGGGAAATTGCCGGGCAGGCGTTTGCTCCAGGATATCAACCAGCGGCTCAACCGTGCGCACGCCCTCTTGATCAAAATTCAGGCGATAGCTGACCTGGGCCACGGTCACGGAGTTGTCCTGCCAGAGCAGGGTGTAGATTGAATTTTTGTGAAAATCTATTGCCCTGACCTGGGTGTCCGGCTTGACGGGAAAGGTATGAAGGGGGGTATTGGTTTTCAGGTTGTAAAAATTAAAAACGCCTCGGTCATTGAGGATAAAGCCCACTTCCTGGTAATCGCCCACACCAACTGCTATGGCGGATGCTGTTTGCTCGGTTACAGGCAGAGTGTGGAGCTGCGTGGCCTTGGCCGGCATAAAGAGCGGCAGGGCAACCTTGACGATCAGCATCAGGATGGCAATAACGCTGGCAATGATGACCATGCCGCCAAAGGTGATGAGTCGGGTGGCGATACGATCCTTAAAGCGGACCTTTTGGATGAATCGTTTATCAAGTTTATGCATTGCGGGACCGAGGCGTGCGTAATGTTATGAGCAACTAAACTGAATCGTAATATTTATGTGCCGAAAAAGGCCCAACCCTAAAGGGCGGGGCTGGGCCGCTCGGTAATCGTCGGCTTACTTCAGCTTGGCAAGCTCTTTTTCGATGGCCTTGGCGGGCAAGGGCAGGTAGCCGTCTTTTACAACGATTTCCTGGCCGACCTTGGAGAGAACAAAGCGCAGGAACTCGGCCTGCAGCTTTGGCAGCGGCTTGTTGGGCTCTTTCACCACGTTGATGTACAGGGTACGGGCAAGAGGGTACTTGCCGGAGAGTACATTGTCGTAATTAGGGGTATATGCTTTTTTGCCCTTTTTCTTGCTCAGGGCAATGGCCTTCACGCCAGAGGTTGTGTAACCGATCCCGGAGTAGCCGATGGCAGAGCGATCCTCAGTAATACCCATTACAACAGAGGCGGAACCTGGCTGCTCTTTGACACTGTCTTTGAAATCACCCTTGAACAGCGCTTTTTTCTTGAAGTAACCGTAGGTGCCGGAGGCGGAGTTTCGACCGTAGAGGCTGATGGGCATACCGCTCCAAGAGCCGCCTAGTCCAACCAGGCCCCAGGTTTTAAAGTCTTGGGCAATGCCGCCTTTATGGGTTTTAGAGAAGATGGCGTCAACCTCTTGCAGGCTCAGGCTGTCAATGGGGTTGTCCTTGTTAACGAAAACAGCCAGGGAGTCTAGGGCCACGCCAATGTGGGTGGGCTTGTAGCCGTACTTTTTAATAAAGGCATCTTCTTCTTTCTTTTTCATCTTCCGGGACATGGGGCCGAGTTGCGCAGTTCCGGTGATCAGGGCAGGAGGAGCAGTGGAGGAACCCTTGCCTTCGATCTGGATACGAATGTTGGGATACTCTTTACGGAAGGACTCAGCCCAAAAGGTCATCAAGTTGTTCAGGGTATCGGACCCGATGGAATCCAGGTTGCCGGATACGCCGCTTACCTTTTTATAGGTAGGGGTGTTGGGGTCGATCTCAGCCCCGGCCATAACAGAGGTGGTGGCAGCCGCTACCATGCAGCCGGCCAAAAGTAGGTTTTTAATGCTCTTGCCGATAATGCTTTTTTTTATGTTCATCATCTTTCTCCATTCACACTTTTATGGGCATTGCCCAATGAAATAAATCGGCCGGTAAGTGGTGAAACAGAATATGCCTTGGGCTTGTTAAGATTTGATTAGGATTGCATTAATCTTTGGAAAGAAGTGTGAAAAGAGTGAATTGGCGGGTCTTGGGGGGAGGAGGTTCAAAACTTCTCAAGGGAGGTGGAGCCGCTGCCGGTGTGGAAGAAGAGTTTGTATGTCTGGTTGCCG
The DNA here is from genome assembly GCA_964385695.1 of uncultured Desulfobulbia bacterium. Classification (GTDB taxonomy): domain Bacteria; phylum Desulfobacterota; class Desulfobulbia; order Desulfobulbales; family Desulfurivibrionaceae; genus CAYLQA01. Next base: position 167,556 of record CAYLQA010000001.1, read on the forward strand.
CCAACATCTTCATGGACGATGGGGATGGTGTGCTCTTTGAGGATGGCGCGGGCAGCACGAATGTTATACTCGCCGATTTGCGCGCCGGCCTGAAACGCCTTACTGAGATCAATCACTTTGGCTCCGCCAAAAATCTTTGCCTGGAGCCGGTTGGTAGGAATTCTTTTTTTATAGAGCAACTCGTTGATCATGAAGTTGACCGAGCAGTCAATAAAGCGGGCGCATTCATTAAAGTTAGGGCTATGGCCGTGTTTGGGTCGCATGCCGTGGCACATGGCTCCAATTCTGCTTTGCGGGTTGAAGAGGCAGACGGCCACGCAGGAGCCCAGAGTGGTGGCGAGCATAGTCGGGTTATCTGCAATAAAGAGATTCCCCGGTTTAAGGTACAGACGCGGCAATGGTCGGCCGTTGGCCAAACCCGGATGTGTTCCTGCTCGGTTCATATGTTTCAAGTTGTCAGTATGAATGGTGATGATAGGTTGCCAAAACCAGTCACACTGTACCTCTCTTCGGAGCAAATGGGCAACCCGGAAAAAATACGGAATGACCCTGTGAAATTATAAAAATATGACAGACGCTTCGCCTTTGTAAAAAAAGGAGTGATATTGGCTCGAAGTTTCAACCCTTCTCTACAATATGGTTGGATTTTCTGTTCTGCAAGTATCCAATGTTTTGCGGACAGCAAGGGCAAGGTCCCTTTTGATGATCGGTTTCAAGAGATATCCGTTGATTTCCTGTTGCTCACCATGCTCATTGTTTATTTCATTGCTGAATCCGGTGCAAAGGATGATGGGGATCTCAATCCCGCTAACCCTGAGATGTTTGGCTAACTGCTTACCGGTCAGATAAGGCATGGTCAGGTCGGTGATCAGCAAATCGAATGAGCCGCTTTTTTTTCTGAGAATTTCCAGGGCGTCAACGCTGCTGGTCAGGGATTTGACCTCATAGCCGAGCGTGGTGAGCAGTTTGTTAATGAGAATGGCGAGTTGCGGTTCGTCGTCCACCACCAGAATGCGTTCATTTCCACCCGGGATGACCTGTTCGGCAAGCTCTTTTTGTTCTTCTGCTTGGCCAGTCGCCATGAGCGGCAGGTAGACCTGGAAGGTGGTTCCTTTGTGTATCTCGCTGTATACAGTGATATCTCCCTGGTGATTTTTCACGATTCCATGGACAACAGAAAGCCCAAGGCCGGTCCCCTCGCCCTTGGGTTTTGTCGTAAAATAGGGCTCAAAGATTTTTTCGCAATTTTCTTTTGTTATGCCGCAGCCGGTATCGCTGATGGCCATGCGCAGGTATTGCCCGGCGGTAAGGGTAATATTATTGCTCAACTTTTCCTGGGGCAGTTGCACCATGTCCACTGAGACTTTTAGCACCCCACCTGTTTCACGCATGGCATAAAAGGCGTTGGTGCAGAGATTCATCATAACCTGGTGGACCTGGGTCGGATCAGCTAAGACAGCACCACACTCTGGGTTGATGGACTCTTGGATCATGATGGTGGAGGGGATGGAGGCCCTTAAAAGTTTAATCGCCTCCTTGACAATCAGTTGGATTTGCAGGGGTTGCATGTCCTGTTCGGTTTTGCGGCTAAAGGTGAGGATCTGCCTGACCAGCTCCTTGGCACGTTTGCCGGCCCTGAGCACTTCGTGTTGGCATTGCCATGCATCACTCTCCTTGGGCAGGCTTTCTTGAACAACCTGGGCATAGCCCAGTATTGCAGTGAGGATATTGTTAAAGTCATGGGCGATGCCGCCTGCCAGGGTGCCGATGGCCTCCACCTTTTGCGCCTGCCTTAGTTGGCGTTCCAGGTTCTGCTTTTCAATCTCAAGGCTGGCATCGCGAAAGGTAATCACCGCCCCCAAGTTCTCCCCGTCTTTTTGAATGGGACTGGTCGTGCTTTCGGCAGTGAGATTCGTCCTGTCTTTGCGCCACAATGTATCGTAGGGGGTGAAGTGGACGGTGCCGCTGCTAAGAGCTTGGTGGTGGGGGCATTCTTCAATGGACAGAGTAGCGCCGTCATTTTTTGTGTGATGGATAAGGGAGTGCACTGACTTGCCGATTATCTCTTCAGGCTTATATTGCACCATTGCCGTGGCTGCCGGGTTGATAAATGTGGCATTGCCCTTTTTGTCCAGGCCGAGGACGCCCTCCTTGAGGCTATCGAGAATGAGTCGCAGTTGCTCGTTAATACTCTCGCGGTCAGACGATATTTGGTCGCGGGAGATAAGCAGGCTTCTACCTCGAGTGGCCAAGAAAAAAAGGACACCCAGCCCCATGGCCCAAGTCAGGAAATGGTACAAGACAACAGTCTGCCGGTGCTCCGTATAAAGCCCCTTATACACCGCAAGGGGGACCGATACTCCAACACCGCCACGGACATCACCTACCTTGTACCCCTGGAATCCATGGCACTTGAGACAACCTTTTGTGGTGATCATGGGGCGCATAAGCCGTAAATAATCTTCTCCGTCCATTTCAGTGATTTCAAATATCTCGTCCGCACCGTTTTCAAAGGCATGGAGGGCCTTTGCTTCCCATGGGTCCGGTTTGTTGACAGGGTTCATCGGTTTGAGGCTGGTGTTTTTTCCTCGTACGCCAAAGAGGTTGCTATAATCCGTCATCACCTGCCGGAGCATGTAGGCGGGATTCATGAGAGTGAGTTTTTTGCCGGAGGGGGTGACGATATCACGATCAAGGACATGGCTGAGATAGGGATTAGCGGGAGTTGCTTCGGTTTCTTCAACATAAACGCCGCCGTGTTTTGTGGCCCAGAGCCGAAAGGCTTGATCCTTGTTGAAGTAAGCCCGAGCTGCGTGCTGGGCCAGGTGCAAGGCGTCTTTTTTGCTGCGAATAATATTCCAACCCAAAAAAATAGCGAGGACCAGGGTCCAGGTGATGGCCGTGGTAATGGTGAAGGTCCGGAGCCAGGAAATCTCTTTTTCCAATTTTCTTTTCATGGTGCTTCTCGTTTCGATGCGGGCCGGATTTATTCGTCATCAAGCATGCAGAACGAAGCGCATTCTTTGTAGCCTGAGATTGAAAAAAGATTCAAAAGAGAATTTTCTACCTAAAGCGTATCAATTATTGGTTAGGAAGTCTAGGGGAGTTGGTAACAACATTAAAAAAGGGGCTGTCCTAGATAATGAAAATTTTACTGAGGACAGACCCTTGAAAAAAAGTAATGTTTTATTCAACTGACGCTTAGAGCCAAGCACCGTGGCTGGCCCTGAATGCAGCATGTTTAATCGGGCAGATGAATGATGAAATTACTCCCTTTGCCAGCTGTACTCTCCAGTTCGATTGAACCATTATGGGCCTGGGCGATGTGTTTGACAATGGACAGCCCTAAGCCGGTGCCGCCGAGCTTGTTGCTGCGCGCCTTATCCACTCGGTAGAATCGTTCAAAGAGGCGGGGCTGGTCCTCTATGGAGATGCCCGGGCCGTTGTCAGAAACACGGATGGCGATGTCGTTTTTCATCTTTTCCGCCTTCACCTTGATGGCGCTCTTTTCCGGGGAGTATTTTATGGCATTGTCGATGAGGTTGACCATGGCCTGCTCCAGCAGAGCCGGGTTGATACAGGCGGTGAGGTTGTTTGGGCAGTCGAGTTGAACTGCGCTCTGTTTTTCTGTGGCTCTGCTGCCGCAGGTCTGGATGGCGGCTTGCAATGTTTCAAGCAAGGTGTGTTTTTCCAGGCTGATCTTGGAGTCTTCTGTCCCTTGCTCGATTCGCGACAGGGCCAGGAGGTCCTCGACAATGGCATGGAGCCGCTTTGATTGCTTGGCAATGATTTGTAAAAAGCGTGAAGCATCCCCGGCATCGTCCATGGCCCCGTCGAGTAGGGTCTCGACAAACCCCTCAATGGAGGTGATGGGCGTTTTCAGCTCGTGGGAGACATTGGCCACAAAATCCCGGCGCACGTTTTCCAGGCGCCTGAGATTTGTGACATCGTTGATAACGATCAGGGCGCCGGAGCTCTTCTCCTGGGCATCGATGAGGCGCACGCCATGGGTTTGAAAGAAGCGCTCCTTGGCCTCATCGTCGATCAGGGTGATCTCGCCCTCAACCGGGGAGGAGTTGGAAAGGGCCATGCGGACAAATTTTTGCAGATCGGTATTATGCACCGCTTCCAGGGCGCTCTTGCCTCTTACCTGTTCATGGTTTACCTCAAGGAGTTGTCCCCCGGCCCGGTTCATGCCGGTTATTCTTTCCTCCGTATCCACGGTAAAGACCCCTTCGACCATACTGCTAAAAACCGCTTCCAGCTCACTATGTTGGCGGACAATGGTCTTAAAGCGGTCATCCAACTGGGTGGCCATGGAGTTGAGTGCCTCAGCCAGTCCGGCAACCTCTTCTGAACCTGCCACGTGCAACTTATTGGAAAAATCGCCTTGGGCAAATTGAACCGCTGTTTTTTTCATCTCTTCAAGGGGCTGGCTGATTCTGCGGGAGAGAAACCAGGCAATAAGTGCAACCACAAAGGCGATGAGCACGCAGCCAAAGATAATCTTGGCATAGATGGACTCCAAGGCTTTATCAATATTGGTAACGGGAATGGAGGTGCGCAGAACCCCAATTACCTTTTCCTTATCACGGATAGGAATGGCCACATACATCAGGTTTTCCTGCAGGGTATAGCTGTAGCGGATGGAAGGGGTGATGCTGCCTTTTAAAGCGGCCGCAACTTCGGGGCGGTCTGCGTGGTTGTCCATGCGGCTCGGCTCCTCCATGGAGTCGGCCAGGACCTTGCCTGCCGGGGCGATAATGGTGATCCGGGTATCTGCCTTTTTCCCGACCTGTCTGCTGAAATCGAGCAGTTCACGGTATTGCCCGCGGCTTAAAAGATCAAAAACCTTTTCTTCGGTGAGATGGGCGCGGGCTACAAGATCCTTGGCAGTCTGTTCCAGGTGAAAATTACGGAGAAAGTGAGAGCCGAACCAGGTAACGGCCAGCAGGGCTACTAAGGTGATAAGCAGCTGGGAAGGATAGAGCTGCCAGATAAGGCGTTTGTTGAGCATGTATACTTCTCCTTTGACGGATGCGTAAGCAAAAGATCAAAGGAGAGTATACCGCAGGATTGTTAGTTTTCTAATAGAAAGACACGCCTCTTGGGGGTTATTTTTTGAAACCGCCTTTCTTCGGCTTACGCCCAAAGGGCTTTCCGCCCTTGCCTCGCTTGTTCTGGAACCGAAAAGGCGTCTTGCCGCCCCTGCCGCCGGGACCTCTTGATTTGTTGCCGAATCTGCTGCCAGGCTTTTCCGTGCGCTCGCCGCTGTTCTCGACCTTCACATCCTTGCCGCCGACCATCATGTTTTCAAAAACGGTCTGAACCAAGGGGGCGAATTTGCTCTCCGCCTCAAAGAGAGTGGAGTTTTCCATGACCTTGATCTTGCCGAACTGGATGTTCTTCAGCCCTGTGGCGTCGTTGATCTGGCCGATGAGCCGTGAGGTGTATACTCCATCGTTTTGGCCGATATTGAGGACGAAACGGGTGAATCGCTTGGGCCCGAACTTTTTACCAAAGTCGTCTGGCCTGAGGTTCTTCTTCGGTCCTTTCCGCTCCCTGTCGGAGAGGTTTAAGTCCGGCGCGTTTTGGTAGTATTTGAGGAAGCGGTTGAACTCCACAGAAACAAAACGCTTGATCAAGTCCTCCCGCTCAAGGCTGGATAAGGTCTCGAAGATAGTGGAGAGAAACGGGTCGATACGGTCATGGTCGACCTTGACTTCATGGATAGAGTTGATAAAGCTTAAGAGCTGCTTTTCGCAAACCTCATGGCCGGAAGGGATTTTACCTTCCTCGAATTTGCGTCTGAGCTTGTGCTCAATGTTCCTGATCCTATGATGCTCGCGCATATGGATGATGGCGATGGAGATACCCTTTTTCCCGGCCCGGCCGGTTCGGCCGCTACGGTGGGTATAATTGGCTGCCTCATCCGGCAGGTTATAGTTGATCACGTGGGTCAGGTCGTTCACATCAAGCCCCCTGGCCGCAACATCGGTCGCAACCAGCAGTTGAATGCTTTTCCTGCGGAACTTATTCATCACCACATCGCGTTGGTTCTGGTTCAGGTCACCGTGCAGGGCGTCGGCGCTATAGCCGTCCTGGATCAGTTTGTCGGCAACCTCCTTGGTCTCCTGACGGGTACGACAGAAGATGATGGAGTAGATGTCCGGGTTGAAATCGGCGATGCGCTTGAGGGCATTGTAACGGTCCTTGGCGCGGACCATATAGTAGATGTGGCGCACATTTTCCGAGCCGGCATTTTTCTGGCCGATGGTAATCTCTTTTGGTTTGCGCATGTATTTGCCGGCAATGGTGGCAACAGCTTTCGGCATGGTCGCGGAAAAGAGCAAGGTGGTTTTGTCTTTCGGTGTTTGGTCGAGAATAGTGTTGAGCTCTTCGAGAAAGCCCATCTGCAACATTTCGTCCGCCTCGTCAAGAACCACGGAACGAAGTCGAGAAAGGTTCACGGCCTTTCTCTTAAGCAGGTCATTAAGACGACCAGGCGTGGCCACGATGATCTGGCCGCCTTTTTTGATGGAGGTGATTTGCCTATCGATTCGAGCACCGCCGTACACAGCAGTGATAGCGACCCCAGGAACAAAGCGGGCAAAGTTGCCAAGGTCTTTGGCCACCTGGACACAGAGTTCACGGGTCGGGCAGAGCACCAGCCCTTGGGTCTCTTTGAGGTGCGGCGCGCAAAGTTGTACCAGGGGAATGCCGAAAGCAGCGGTTTTTCCGGTACCTGTCTGGGCAAGGGCCACAAGGTCGGCCCGGTCCTGCAGAACAAGGGGAATGATTTCTTCCTGGACAGGGGTGGGGTTCTCGTAACCGAGTTTTTCGAGTCCTTGAAGAATATCTTCCTGGATATCCAAATCAGAAAAGGTGGTCATAATATATTAACTCGTTGGGGTTACATCCTCGCAGCAGGCTGCGAATAATGGGGTATTTGAAGTAAATTGCAGCAGGTCGTTAAACTTAAGAAACCTGGGTCGGATTTGAGTAGAAGTGAAAAATAGTTTTTCCGGCCTTTGATACCCCGTGGTGTAATGCAGGGGAACTCAATAAGAAAGGTGGGTACGCAAGAGGAAAAAGTGCGCGCCCCATAAACAAAAAAAGGCCCCGCAAAAAAGCGGGGCCTGGGCATTCAAAGTAAAACTATGAATTACAGCTGAACGACGTTGTCAGCAGCAGGACCTTTGGGTCCGTCTACAATGTCGAACTGTACACGAGCGCCTTCCTGCAGGGTTTTGAAACCCTCAGATTTGATAGCAGAGTAATGGACGAATACGTCGCCGCCGTTGTCCTGCTCGATGAAACCAAAACCTTTACCTTCGTTGAACCACTTAACTGTTCCTTCTGACACTGTTACTACTCCTTGGTACTGGGTTCTTAAATGAACCGCTTAAAATTTATGGCCCGTAAGTTGGTCATTTTGACCAGGCCTACAGCGCCTGCCCGGGTTATGCCTAAAACGAAAAAACCGCACGCCTATTTTACTTAGGATTGTGCGGTTCACTTTTCTGTAAAAACAAAACTACAAACAGGTACTGCGCAACTAAGTATAAATTTCTAACATATTGTTTGGGGAAATGCAAAATATTTTATTGAGTTTTTTCTTGTCGCTCTAGAAAGCCCGGCAATTCTTGCATGAATTCCTTGATCAGATCACGCACTTTTCGATAGTGGGTCAGGGCCTCCTCGGCGGTTTTGCAGGCTGCCGCCAGGCGCGGCGGATCAGGGAACTGATGATGGATAATCTTGGCCGAACCAGGGAAAATGGGGCAACTCTCATGGGCATGGTCGCATACCGTGATTACATAATCGAACTCCTGCACCGGCAGATCCTCAACCAGGGTGGAGGTATGCTTGCTGATGTCGACCCCGGCCTCGGCCATCACTTTGGCAGCGAGTGGATTAAGGCCATGGGTTTCGATACCTGCGGAATAAACATTATATAAATCGCCGTGCAGTTGCCTGGCCCAGCCCTCAGCCATCTGGCTGCGGCAGGAGTTGCCGGTGCAGAGAAAAAGGATGCTTGTTTTGTCAGCGTCGCTCATCAGGCTTACTCCTCACAGCTTACATGGCAGACACCTGCAGGTGTCTCCTTGGCAAAAGGGAAATATTTTTTCTTAAACCAGAAAGCGACATTGACCAAGGCGATCAATACCGGCACCTCCACCAGCGGGCCGATGACCGCGGCAAAGGCCTGGCCCGAGTTGATGCCGAACACGGCAATGGCGACGGCGATGGCCAATTCAAAATTGTTTGAGGCCGCGGTAAAGGAGAGGGTGGTTGCCTGCTCGTAGGTCGCGCCCACCTTCATGGACATGAAAAAGGAGAGCAGGAACATCATCAGAAAGTAGATGGCTAACGGCAGGGCTATCTGCAAGACATCCAAAGGTAGTTGCACTATGTATTCGCCCTTGAGGGAGAACATGACCACAATGGTGAAGAGCAGGAAGATCAGGGTCAAGGGGCTGATCTTGGGGATGAGTTTTTCTTGGTACCACTCTTCCCCTTTTAGTTTGAGCCCGACCAGGCGGGTGAGCATACCGGCAAGAAAGGGGAGTCCTAAATAGATAAAGACAGAGGTGGCAATCTCGCCCATGGAGATATCCACCTCAGCACCGGCAAGGCCAAGTTTTTCCGGCAGAATGGTAATGAAAAACCATGCGTAGAGGGCAAAGAACAGGACCTGGAAGATTGAATTAAAAGCAACGAGACCGGCACAGTATTCCCGGTCGCCTTCCGCCAGGTCATTCCAGACGATGACCATGGCGATACAGCGGGCCAGGCCAATGAGGATAAGGCCTACCATGTACTCATGCCGGCCGGCAAGAAAGATGACGGCCAGAGCAAACATAAGGATGGGGCCGATGAGCCAGTTCTGCACCAGCGACAGAGTCAGGACCTTAGTGTTGCGGAACACCTCGTGCAGCTTTTCATAGCGGACCTTGGCCAGTGGCGGGTACATCATCAGGATGAGGCCCACGGCAATGGGAATGTTGGTGGAGCCGACCTGAAAGGCGTTTATTGTTTCGGTGACTGGCGGGTACAGATAGCCGAGCAGGATGCCAACGCTCATGGCGAGAAAGATCCACAGAGTGAGAAAACGGTCAAGAAAGGAGAGATGTTTAGCCATGCCAATAACCCGCTTTGCTTAGATAATCACATTAAACAGATAACCCACCAGCAGGATGCCGGTGCCGACGACGCCAAGAAAGGTGGCAATCAGGGCAGGTTTTAATACCTTGCGCAGGATAACCATCTCCGGCAGGGAAAGGGCGATGACGCTCATCATAAATGCGAGCACCGTTCCTAGGGCCGCACCTTTGCCGAGCAGGGCCTGAACCACCGGCACAATGCCCGCGGCATTGGAGTACATAGGGATGCCGACCACTACCGCAGCCGGGACACTCCACCAGGCGCCCTTGCCCATGATGGAGGCCATGAATCCTTCGGGGACATAGCCGTGGATTCCGGCACCAACAGCGATACCGGCCACAACGTAAAGCCAAACCTTGCCCACGATATCCTTGACCGACTGCCAACCATATTGGATACGTTCTTCCATGTTGCCGGGCGTGGATGCAGCATCGTTACCGCTTGCCAGAACTTGCCTCACCCAACCTTCAACAAAATGCTCCATTTTCATGCGACCGATGACCCAGCCTGCGATAATGGCAATGGCAAGTCCCATGACGAGATAGAGGGCGGCAATCTTCCAGCCCAAGAAGCCGTAGAGGAGGACCAGGGCGATTTCATTGACCATGGGGGCGGCGATAAGGAAGGAAAAGGTGACCCCAAGTGGAACCCCTGCCGTGACAAAACCGACAAAGAGCGGCACGGCCGAGCAGGAGCAAAACGGGGTGACGATACCCAAAAAGGCGGCCAGTACATTGCCCACGCTCTCACGCTTGCCCGCCAGAATTTTGCGGGTGTTTTCCGGGGTGAAATAAGAACGGATGATCCCCACCGCAAAGACGATCAGCCCGAGCAGCATGATGACCTTGGGTGTGTCGTAGACAAAGAAGCGGATTGCCTCGCCAAGATGGCTGGCAGGATCAAGCCCTAGAATGGTGAAGGTGAAAAAGTCGGCAAGGGGGGCGAGCTGAAAATAGAGGCCAAACCAGGCCGCAAGGCCAATTACGCCAATGAGTGTATAGCGGATAAGTTGTTCCCGCGAAGTGGCCTGTACCTCTGCCTTGGGCTCCTGAGGTGGTTGCAGATTGGATATGTTTTGTAAAGGTTGCATAATGGATACCGGTTACAGCGCACAAATATTTGATTTGCTTACTGTGGTTTACAGATGTCTTTGCGGTGGATGGTCGGGAGGATTTTTTTGTTTTCCATAATATCCGGATCATCATCCAGCCATTTTTTGAGCTGCTTGAGCATGGTCGCGGCATAAGCAGAATCGGGCTTTTTGATCTGTTGATAATTAACCCAAAGCTTGTCCTTGATGCCTTCGACCAGGCCGGCGTCTTCCAGCACTTTTAAATGTTTGGAGACCGTGGGTTGTGCCAGATGCAGCACCGCTCGCAACTCGCAGACGCAGAGCTGCTTTTTCAGCTGCAACATTTTGAGTATTTTGACCCGGTTCGGGTCGGAAAGTGCCTTCATGACCTTGATGAAATCTTGCATATTATCACCCCGTTGTTTTTGGTGCCGTATTACTATATGGCTATATTCTTAAAAAGTCAACATGGTCTATTTGTCTCGTGGAAAGGTGGCGTTGCTCTGTTTGTGTTACTACGGTGGGGTAGTATTTTTGTGTATGCATGCTTCTGTTTTTGACATACAACATCGCTTCCGGACTTTGGCAGGTTGAGATTTGTTGCTATCATGGGAAGGAATGCATGGAGATAAAATGATCGTGGTCTGGTATATTCTCGAAAATTTCCAGGCAGAGGAGTGAATAATCATGGCAGCGCTGTTTGATGACTATACAATGCGGGTGGATAAGGCGGCAGCCTGCAAGCCCGGCTACCAACCACTCTATTGTGTGGCGGAGTTGTCCGGTGATATCAGTCCTGTTTTTCCGTACCTGAACAGAATTTTGGGTGCAATCTCCATCAATAAAGAGCCGCCTGCCATGCTTATCAAAAAAGGTGAGCACACCATCGCCCTTGAGCCGCGCAAGATTGAGATCTGCGATGTGGCCGGGGAGGGTGAGGCCAAGGAACTCCTTACCTGGTTGCAGGAACAGGTCAATACCACCTGGGAGAATAGGGCAAATATCGAACCTACCCATGGGGTGGCCAAGCCAGCATCTGTGATGGAGATTGTTCGTCTCCTGCCCAGGAGCAATTGCAGTCAATGTGGCCAGACCGGTTGCATGGCCTTTGCCGGTATGGTAGCAAGCGGTGAAGTATCTTTAGCGGAATGTACCGAACTGAGTGATGTTGAGCGGCAGGAATTGCAGAATTATTTGGATAGTTGCCGTAGACCATAAACGAACGAGAGGATGCTCAAGAGATGCAGGTTTTTGAGCTGGGTGAACTCACCATATCGCTGTACGAACCTGGGGCCGAGGAGTACCAGAAGGTCAACTACCCCATACGTTACGGCCTCTTTCACCAGATCCTCTTTCGTGAGCATCTCTTCCAGTTCAACCTCAAAGGACAGGTCCGCTACCTCCAAGGTCTTGGCCGCGGCTGGCCTCATCCTGCCGAGTGGCTCAAGCGCACAGTGGGCAACGATTGGGTTTACTACTACACCGGCGGCTTTGCCGGGGTGTACGATCTCATGGGCGAGCATTACCTGCCCTGTTTCCAATACCGTTCCAATACGGTTTTTATTGAGGAGCCCTTCCAGGCCAAGGCGATCCAGGATGCGCTGGACCTTTTCCCCTTCCTCCTCGAGGTGATCGAAACCCGGCTTGAGCGGGAAAAAGACGTTCCCTTTGAGGTTCAGCAGATTTTAAGCCAGATTGCGCAAAACAACGATAGTGCTTTAGAGCGTAATGCCAAACGGTTGGTGGATACCTTGGAAGGGCGGATCTCCATCCTGCCCCCGGATTGCCGCCATGTGGATTACGATGTGATCCCCATCATCCTGGCTGAGGGGTGTCTGCATAACTGTGATTTTTGTCTGGTCAAGAACTGCCGGGAGTTTCAGGTCCGTTCGCCGGAGAATATTACCCAGCAGCTTGCTTCCGTTAAGAAATATTTTGGCCAGGATCTGGCCAACTATAACAGTGTGCTCCTGGGCCAGACCGATGCCCTGGCCAGCGGCCAGGACATGCTCCTGCATACGGCAAACGAGGCGTACCGCGCTCTTGATCTGGAAAATGGGCATCTTACAGGGGCGAACCTCTTTTTCTTCGGCAGTGTGGATTCGCTTTTGGGAAGTGAAGAGGAGCTTTTTAAAGAGCTCAACAAGCTGCCTTACCGCACCTATATCAACTTCGGACTGGAATCGGTTGATGGGGAGACCCTTGAGATGATCAAGAAACCCTTGGTTCCGGAGATGGTGGAGGAGGGCTTTACCAGGTTGATCGAGATCAACGACCGGTATAAAAATCTCAATCTCAGCGCCAACTTCCTTTTAGACCCATCCATGCCCATCGGTCATATCCCGGCCTTGGCAGACCTGCTTGAAGATTGCCGCAAAAAAAAGACGGATAAGGGTGGGGTTTATATCTCGCCCATGCATGGGGCGGGCCGGAGAAGAGAGATCATCGAGACGGTGCTCAACCTCAAAGAACTGGCCAAACTGCCCGTGCATCTCTTTTTGATGCAGCGACTGTAAAGGGTAATGAAAAATTAAGAATGAAAAATTGAGCGGTCAGGGAGGTGCAGAATAACTCCTTGTCATCTGTTGCCGTAGCGTTATCCTTTCACTCGTCACTCGTCACTCGTCACTCGTCACTCGTCACTCGTCACTCGTCACTCGTCACTC
>CAYLQA010000001.1:180561-186542 GCA_964385695.1 uncultured Desulfobulbia bacterium
GGCGTCTGCCGCCCCATTATTTTTGCCAACTCCCCACCGTCAACAATCTCCTGTTTGATCAAAATGGTGGCCAGCAGATCGATCTGGTTCCAATGCTCCTCAACCAGTTTTTTCGCCCGTTTTGTTGCCTCGCTCGTCCAATGGTGCAAGCGTTCTTCCACCTTGTCTTGGAACAAGCGGTTGTTGATGTTGCGGGCCAGGGTGTCGGTATGCAGGTTGCCGATCTCCTCGTCCATGCCCAGGTTGGCAATGGCGGTGTAAGCTTGGTGGGTTGCCTCTTCAAGGTCACTGACCGCGCCGGTGTCTATGCCCTTGTCGCCGAATTTTTTGATGCTGGCGGCACGTCCGGCCATGAGCACGCAGATGTTGTTGAAAATTTCTTCCTTGGAAAAGTTGCCCGGAAACTCGTCAAAGTTGTAGGAGATAAAGCCTAAACTTCTCAGGCGTGGGGCAATGGTGACCTGCTCAATTTTCACCTCGGGCAAAAGCAGATAGCTGAGCACCGCATGGCCCGCCTCATGATAGGCCGTCATTTTAAGGTCTTCTTCCAGGTTGCGGATTCGCTTTTTCTCAAGGCGTGAGCCGTATTTGATGATGTTGATCTGTTCGATCAATATCTCTTCGGTGATCACCTCCCTGCCGTGGCGGATGGCAAAGAGTGAGGCCTCCTGGCCGATGCGTTGCAGGTCATAGCCGCTCATGCCGGAGATATAGCGCACCACCTTATCCACATCGATCTTGCCGTCGTTGGGTTTTTTAAGGATTTTTTCGATAAAAAACCGTCGCGCCTCTTTATCCAACTCCGGTACCTCGACAAAGGTGTCGATCCTGCCGGGCTCCAGCAGCAGCTGCGGCACCTCGTAGCGGTTTACTGCCGTGGCCACGGTAAAGACCGATTCCGCCGGGTCCTTGGGCAGGGCGTCAAGCTCCATGATGACCTGATCCACCGGCATGTTGGCGTACACCCCCTCAATGAGCCCTTTCACATCGACACCGTCCAAAAAGACGATGCTGGGCGCATATTCCCGGGCCTTGAGATAGACCAGGCGCAGGTAATCAGGGTCAAAGAGATCCGAGCGTGAGACATAGACATAGGGCAGGCCCGCCTCCTTGGCAAAGCCCTTGCCCAGCATGGTTTTGCCCACCCCGGGTGGGCCATAGAGCAGCATGCCCTTAGGCATGGGGATGCCGAACTGCTTGACCAGTTCCGGTTGCTGCAGGGTTTTGATGGTTTGCTTGAGGGTGGTCTTGACGTGGCGATTTCCGGCAATGTCCTTAAAGCCGATGCTGGAAAACTCAACTGCCGGGCGCTCTTCCCGCACGTATTCACGGGCAGGCGTTATCTGCCTCAGCTCCGCCCTGTCGATACTGAAAATCAGGCTTTTGCCCCGAGTGTACTGCTTCCAGCATAAGTCCACGGTCTGATTCTTTTTAAAGAGCTGTTGCAGTAAGTTTTTCTGCTTGAAGATCTTATCCAGAAAGGCGAGGGATTTTTTTGTGATCTTAAATGTCACCTTGCTCGGGGCAAAGCGGGTGTCGCGGATGTATTGCGTAATCTTAAAAAGAATCTGATCCGGCAGCTTGAGCTTTACCTGTTTTACGGTGATCGCCGGGGCCAGAGAGAGTGTGCACAGGCGCACCAGTGCGGGAAAATTCTTGTACTCAAGCGTGATCTTGCTTGTGTCCATGAAATGATCGGAAAGATTTGTCAGGGCTAATTCGCCTATACGCACCAGGGAGGAGAGAGTCAGTTTATTAAAAAGAATTACATAATGCTGAGCCAGGGTGGTGAGCAGCTTAGGGGCAATGGCACTTTCAATGGTGTCCAGCGCTACCACCTTTTCCTGGGCAATGGCATCCATGACAAGGGCTTGGGCTCGCAGCTTGTTCTGCTTAAAGGCAGTAAGAAACTCATTACTTTGGTACAGCGGGCTGCCCAGGGTGGTGGTGAAGATGAAGATGGTCTCTTTGCAGTTTATGCCGCTGTCCGCCTCCGGCTTGGTGATGAGATCCAGCAGGGTGAGCTGGAGCTGGTTGTCCGCCTTTTCAATGGACTCAAAAAGAACGATGGAGCGCGGATGTTCCTTGATAAAGCGGATAAGTTCACCATCCAGTATTTCATCCTGTACCAGATGTGGGGCAAGGAGAAGGTTGCCGCTTTCCGGATCGCTGAAGCGTTCCATATCGATGTGCTTAAAGGCGGAGTATTCGGGCAAGAGCTCGGTCAGGGTGCGGCCAAGAAAGATTTTGCCCACGCCCGGTGGGCCTAAAAAGGTGAAAATTGCTCTGGGTGGACTCTCAGCCGGCGGTTTATAGGCCATGTGGATAAAGCCGTCCACGATCTCATCAATGGCCCCGTCCTGGTCAAAGATGGTCTCCTTGAGTCGGTCGCGGAGTTTTTCAAATTTGATAAAGACGTTGTTATGATCTTCCGCCATGCATAACCTCCCGGTGGAGTTGAGGCCATGACTGATTACGGCCTACTCTTACTGTACGGAAAAAGAAAAGGGCGCGTCAACGTAACAGATCATTGGGCACATCTCTGTCGAAGATTTTATTCCCTGATTTTGAGAGCCGTGAGTGGCAACAGAAGTTCGTTGCTGGAAGTGCTTGAAGCAAGGTGAAATTATTTTAAGACTTTGAACACCGGTAGTCCTTTAACCGGTTTTTCTACCTTGTCTTTTATCCCGCCGCGCAAAATTTCCGAGTGCCCGATGAAGAGATACCCACCCGGCTGCATCTGCTGGTAAAATTTGTGGTAAATGCTGGCAGTTGTCCGGGGATCAAAGTAGATGGCCACATTGCGGAAGAAAATGATATCTACTTTGCTTGCCAAGTCATAAACACTGGACATGAAATTGAGCCGTTTGAAATGCACATTTTTCCGTACATCCGGGGTAATTTTGTAATGCCCTTTACTTTTGCCTACCCCACGGAGGAGAAATTGCCGTTGGAAATTTATGGGAATGTCCTCGAGGCACTCTTCGGGGTAAATCCCATATTTTGCAGTTTTAAGCACCTTGGTTGAGATGTCGGTTGCAAGGACCGAGTAGCTTAACCCCTGCACATTTTTGAAGAAATTTTCCAGGACCATGGCAATGGTGTACGGTTCTTCGCCGGTGGAACAACCCGCGCTCCAAACCCGTAGGGTTCTGTCTGCACGGGCCCAAAGTACTTTGCAGTATTCAGCAAGCAGATGGCCTTCGAGAAAATCAAAATGTTTTTGTTCCCTGAAAAAATGGGTTTTGTTGGTGCTGACCTCGTCGATCATGGAGACAACTTCTTCCTCGCCCGAGGCGCTTAAAAGATAGTCTGCATAGTCGGAATAGGATTGCATGTTGAGGTGGCGGATTCTTCTGCAGAGTCTGCCCGAGAGCATGTGCTTTTTCTTAGGGCTGAGATCGATGCCGGAAACGTTTTGGACAAGGTCTCGAATACGAAAAAAATCGTCATCGGAAAGGACCGGGTTTGTGTATTTGTACGGGGTGTGATTCTTTAGCTGGTTCATCATTTTTGCCTTAAGGGCACAGGAAATAAAGAAACGTCTTGATTCAAATAAACCTATCTCCATGATACATATTTTTTGCCTCTAGTAAAATGTTTAGTTTTGCTAGTATTTTTTACGTAGTTGATGTGACTAGGGGGAAGAGATGCCGGATAGCAGGGCGGCGGAGGTTGCCGGGCAGCATACCCTCCAGTGTGACTTGGTCTTTGAGAATTTGTCCTCGGCAGACATTCCAGGAGCCGTAACGGCAGATAACCATGCCTTTGAGTTCTGTTGGTTGTTCAAGCTGAATGGATTTGTTTTGAAATATCGACTGCATTTGTTGCCAGTTCAGCGAAACATGGGGGCCTTTTATGAGATGGCCAAGCATGGTCGTGGCCTGTTGGGTCAGGTAGTGGTATTGGCGATGGCGGCTGGCCAGCTTTACCCCCCCGCGGATGAAATAGGGAAAGCGCTCTTTCATGGCCGGAGTAAGGGCGGGTTGCAGCCAAAGGTATTGGTTGGTGCGGGTAATGATCTGCTCCGGCTGGAGAGGGAGGGTGAATTGCCACTCCTCTTCCAGGTCTGAAGCCACCTGCCTGGCACCGGTTTCGGTTTGACCATTGGGCCAGGTGGCAACATCATCTTCAAATTTACGCCACTCAGTGGCTTCGTATTTGCCGAGTTTGGCAACAAAGGCGCCTTCTGTATTATGCAGATGAGGCCAGACCCGGACAAATTTGGAAAATTCATCAGGATAATTTGCTGCGATATCTTGAGGCAGGGGAGGGCTGGAAAAGTTGCAGATCTCTTTGATTTCCATTTGCTCCGGGTAGCGTTTGCCCAGCAGGCCGACCACATCCTCGTTTTCTTCCGTGGCAAGGGCGCAGGTGGAATAGACCAGGGTGCCGCCCGGTTTAAGCATATGAAAGGCCGCACGTAAAAGACCGGCCTGGGTCTGCTGCCATTTGCAGGCCGCTTCAACGGACCAGTTGCGTAATACCCCTTTATCCTTGCATACCGTGCCATCGCCGCTGCAGGGCGCATCGAGTAAAATTCGGTCAAAATAATTGTGAAAGTAACGGGCCAGGATGGTGCCCGGAGCCTTGGTGATGATGGCATTGGCCACTCCGCACCGCTCTAAGTTGCCAATCAGGGCAGGGAAGCGGTTCTTGCCCGACTCGTTCACCACGATCATGCCCGAGTTGTTCATCTTGGCCGCAATTTGAGAGGTCTTGCCCCCCGGTGCACTGCACAGGTCCAAAATCCGTTCCCCTGGTTGCGGATCAAGTACCTCCACGGCAAGTGATGGTCCCTTGGCCTGGATATAGAGGCCGCCCAGGGCATACTCCAGGCTGTGGCCCAGCCGTTCATCCTGCTTGAGGACAAAAGAATCCGCACACCATGGGCTGGGGGTAAGCCCCTGGGCCAGCATCTTGTGCCGTAGCGTTTCTGAGGCCGGGATGAGGGTGTTCACCCTGAGCGCGGTTGTGGGCTTGGTGGTGGAGGCGTGGATAAAGTCGGCAAAGGATGTGCCTTCGGGCAAGAGCCTGCCCGTATGGTGCAGCAGTTCCATAAGCCGCTGCTGTTCGTGGGGCTTAAGCTCTTCACCTGCGGTACGCTTGGGTATGCTGTCGCTCATGGGGGATGGACGAGGAGGATACTTTTTTAGAACATGGGGAATGTGGTGCCCTCGGCAGGATTCGAACCTGCGGCACCAGGATTAGGAATCCTGTGCTCTATCCTACTGAGCTACGAGGGCATTCGCTGGAAAGCCTTACTGTGTAAGCATTTACTACCATACAGCCTTTGAAATGGCAAGTTGCGATTATTGCCGATTTTGAACATTTTTCAATAGGTTTTTATTGAAAATCTATTGAAAGTTAATGTGTGGTTTTTTTATCGGGAAGTGTCTAAATATCTCGGGGCGATTCTGTTCTGTTCCCTCGGCAGGAGACATAATAAAAGGCCAAGCTGAATTAGGATTTCTCCGTGGTACTCTCACACGGGGAGAAGGTTTTACCTTCTCAACCTATTAGAGCTTAGCCTTCACTTATATAATAAGCTCTTCTGGGCTAAAGTCTAGGGCCGATACAGACCTTTATTTCAACAAGTTCATTTTCACTCGAGTGAAGAGACTACAGGATTCGAACCTGCGGCCTAGCGCATGGCTCTAGCGTCTTTAGGTGCTGCGCAGAACATGCGCACAACGGGCAAGCTACTCATCTGTTGTGCATAAACGGGAGATGTTTCATGATTGGGCAATGGGTAGCATGATTCAATAGTAATCTGAAGCTAAAAAAACGGCATCAAATGGTGCCTGTCTCAGATGGTTTCGATTCTGTTACGTCCCTTCCCCTTTGCCTGATAAAGAGCATCATCTGCACGGGACACAAGGGAATCAACATCTGTGTCTTGGTCAGTTAGAGATGTTATGCCTATTGTCCCGTGTGGTTAATCGTGTCACTTAATGGTATAGTGTGTTATAGTGCCACAT
>CAYLQA010000002.1:0-151309 GCA_964385695.1 uncultured Desulfobulbia bacterium
TGGTGCCGGAGGTCGGAATCGAACCGACACGGGGTTGCCCCCGCGGGATTTTGAGTCCCGTGCGTCTACCAGTTTCACCACTCCGGCAAAAAGTTCTTTTTATGACGGCTCACAATATAGAGAGGTTGCCGAGCCCTGTCAAGCAGATAACCAGTCCTTTCTAGTCCGCGAGATAGACCTGCTGAAACTTATAAAAATAATCGACCCCGGACCAGACCGTCATGAAGGCTGAGGCATACAAAATCACCAGACCGAGTTCATGTAAAAAGGGAATGGGCAGCACACCCAAGGGAAAAATCAGGACACAGAGTGCAACATATTGCGAAACGCTCTTAAACTTACCCAGCTTACTGGCCGCCACCACCACCCCGGCAGAGGCAGCAACTCCCCGCAGGCCGGTAATGACGAGTTCCCGAGCCAGAATGACAAAAACCACCCACGCGGGAATACGATCCATGGGAATAAGCATCACCAAGGCCACGGTCACCAGTACCTTATCGGCCAACGGGTCGATGAGTTTGCCTAAAACCGTTTCGATCTGATGCTTGCGGGCATAATAGCCATCAGCTAGATCGGTCAATGCTGCGGAGAGGAAAAGGGCAAAGGCAATGAGACTTGTGCCGATCCCCGCTCCCGGGGTAAGGCACAACAGCAAAAAGGGCACCACGGCAAAGCGATAACCGGTGAGCAGATTTGGAAGTGTGGCGAGTTTTTCAGCAGCCATGGACTCGTTCAATAATAGACCCTCACCCACCGCTTGGAGGGTGAAGAAGATTTGGTCAGTTTACGGTAATGGGCCAGAACCTTACGCACATAATGCTGGGTCTCGGCAATGCGCGGTATACGCCCCAAGGCCTCCACCCGGCTCGGCCCGGCATTGTATGCCGCCAAGGCAAGCTTGACATTGCCGTTGAAACGCCCCAGCATCTGCCTGAGATAACTGGTTCCGCCCAGGATATTGGCCTGTGGGTCAAAGGGATCATGCACATTGAGATCGGCAGCCGTTTCCGGCATCAACTGCATCAACCCTTTGGCTCCGCGCCTGGATACGGCCTGGCAATCATAATTGGACTCGGTTTTGATCACCGCCTTAACGAGCAGGGGATCGACTCCATAGAGCCCGGCAGCCCGACGGATGTAATCCTCATAATGCACGGGATTGCCGGGACGGATCTTGCGTGAGACAACTGTTCGCTTAATGCCCAGGTGATAGCGCGGGTCATTGGGCACATTGGTAAAGTGCACCTTGCCATCGGCATCGGTAAAGGTATAGATAGCGGCCTGAACCGGCGCCGCGTTCAACAACAAAAAAAGCCCACTACACAGTAATGCAAGCTGTCTTTTTTTTCGTGCCATACCTTTCCCCTTCCCTTTTCGCTATTCGGCCGGGGCGAAATCCCGCACCCCTCATTGCCAATCCTCATCGTCAAACTGCGGCAGGGACATTAAGAAATTGAGGGGTCAGGAAATATTATACTACTACTTGGCCCGTTTTTCCCAGTCGGCAAGAAATTTTTCCATACCGATATCGGTCAGAGGATGCTTGGCCAACTGATCGATAACCTTAAATGGGATGGTGGCGATATGGGCGCCCATCATGGCAGAGTCCACAACGTGCATGGGGCTTCTGACACTGGCCACGATCACCTCGGTGGAGTAGCCGTAATTGTCGTAGATATTCATGATATCGGCGATCAGATCCATACCGGTCTGGGAGATATCATCAAGGCGACCGACAAAGGGGCTGACAAAACTTGCTCCTGCCTTGGCTACCATCAGGGCCTGGCTGGCGGAAAAGATCAGGGTCACGTTGGTTCTGATCTTTTCATCGGCCAGTATTTTGACCGCCTTCAGACCGTCGGTGGTCATGGGTACCTTGATCACGATGTTGGGATGAATGGCGGCAAGCTCACGCCCTTCCCGAACCATGCCCTCGGTATCCAGGCTGACAACCTCGGCACTGATGGGACCGTCAACGATCTCACAGATATCTTTGATGATCTCCTCAAACGGGCGTTGCTCCTTGGCGATCAGGGAGGGATTGGTGGTCACACCGTCAACCATGCCCATATCATGGGCTTTTTTAATCTCTTCAATGTTGGCGGTATCAATAAAAAATTTCATTGCTCATCTCCTTTTTCGGCAAGAAAATTATCACGACATGTATTGCTGCAAAAATAATGGGATTCGTTCCCATCTGTATACACTATGGCTTGTTTTTTGGGAATATAGGTGTGGCAAACAGGGTCCTCGACCAAGACGTCCTGGCGGGGCAATTCCCCACCCTTTGCGGCAGAGGCTGCCCTGTTTTTTTTCTTTTTCGCGCCCGCAATCAAGAGACGGTAGAGGATATAAAAAAGTATCGCCAGGATAAGCAGCCGTATCGGACTCATAGCTTTTCCTCCTGCCAATCTTCTCTCTGCACGATTTCCTCACTGGTCAAACGATCAAGCATCTGCACGCTGGTGAGATGAAGCTGCGGATGCATGAGGTTGGGCTCAATCTCGCACATGGGTTCCAGAACAAAAAGTCGATTGGCAATTTCCGGATGAGGCACGATGAGATCGGGCTCATCAATTTTATCCTCTCCGTAATACAGCAGGTCCAGGTCAATGGGCCGATCCTGGCCTTTGCTGCGATCCCGGCCCATCTCCTGCTCTACACTGAGCAGAACTTTGAGCAGTACCTTGGGCGCAAGGGTTGTCTCAATGCTCCCCACCGCATTGGTAAACCAATGCTCACTCTCCATGCCCAGCGGTTCGGTACGATACGGGCTGGAAAGCCGCCCTAAATCTATGTCGGATACCTGACCCAGTTTATGCCAGGCCAAACGCAGGTTCTCCTGGCCGTTACCAAGATTGGAACCGAGCCCGATGACGGCGAGCACCTCTTTACAGATCCTGCAGCCCCAAGACGTCGAACATGGTGTAGAGGCCGTTCGGCTGATTCACGACCCAGGCGGCGGCAACGGCTGCGCCGCGGGCAAAATTGTCGCGATTATGGGCGCGGTGAGTCAACTCCAACCTCTCCCCCGGCCCGCAATAATACACAGTATGCTCACCGACAATGTCACCGCCACGAATGGTCTGGATGCCGATTTCTTCATCGGTCCGCTCACCGATAATACCGTTCCGCTCATAGACCCCAACCTCTTCCAGGTTGCGGTTGACACCTTCGGCCACCATCTCGCCTAATTTCAGGGCAGTGCCGCTGGGGGCATCCTTCTTCATGCGGTGATGGGCCTCAACGATCTCGATATCGTAGTTGTCCCCGAGGATATTGGCGACCTTTTTGGCAATCTTAAAGAGCACGTTTACCCCCACGGCCATATTCGGCGCCTGGACGCAGGGGAAATTTTGCGCCAGCTCCTTCAACTCGGCCAGGTTCTCCTGACTCAGGCCGGTGGTGCCGATAACCATCGCCGTTCTCGTCTCTGCCGCCTTACGTGCCAAAGCCATGGTGGCTTCATGGAAGGTAAAATCAATAACAACATCGCCCTTTGCCGCAACCGCCTCAAAACTCTCGCCAACGGCGACACCAGTGGCAGGCAAACCGGCAAGCTCAGCGACATCCTTTCCCACCTCCGGGCTGTCCGCCCGCTCAAATCCGGCAGCCAGATTCAATCCTTCCTGCTGGTCCACCATATAGCTGATACGGCGGCCCATACGTCCTGCCGCACCGGCAACAATGACATTGGTCATGGTAATCTCCTTAAATAATGAAACTCTCTACAACAATCCGTAGTCGCTCAACGCCTGCTTGAGCTTGGCCTCGGTCTCACCATTCATGTTATACAGCGGCAGACGAGGGTCGCCACTGTCGATCTTGCCCATCATCGCAAGTGAGGCCTTGGCCGGAACCGGGTTAGTGTCTATAAACATGGCATTGAATAAAGGAAACATCTTGTAATGCAGTTCCTTGGCCTTGGCCAAGTCACCGGCAAGCGCCGCATCCATCATTGCCGCCATATCGGCCGGAGCCACATTGGAGGTTACGGAGATCACCCCCGTGCCGCCAATGAGGACCGTAGGCATGGAGGTAAAATCATCACCGCTCATCACGGCAAACCCCTCAGGGCAGAAACGGATCACATCGCTGATCTGATTAAGATCGGCGGTGGCCTCCTTGATACCGACAATATTCTTCAATTTGGCACAACGGGCCACTGTGGGCGGCAGCATGTTAATGCTGGTACGACTCGGCACGTTGTACATGATGATCGGAATATCCACTGCCTCGGCCACTGCCTTGAAATGCTGAAACAGGCCTTCCTGGGAAGGTTTATTGTAGTACGGGGTGATCACCAGGGCGCCGTCTGCACCGGCATCCTTGGCATGCTTGGTCAGAGCAATGGTCTCCTCGGTACTGTTGGAACCGGTTCCCGCCAAAACAGGCACACGCCCGGCAACGGTCTCAACGGTCAGTTCAACCACCCGATGATGCTCCTCATGGCTCATGGTGGCGGACTCGCCGGTGGTGCCACAGGGCACGATGCCGTGGGTGCCGTTTGCAATATGAAACTCGATAAGGCTCTTCAGCCCCGCCTCATCTAACTTGCCATCCTTAAAAGGGGTGACGATGGCCACAAAGGCTCCGCGAAAAATGGTCATGGTATTCTCCTTATCCTCCAGATTCACTCCACAAAAACAAAAAGGGCGATAACGCCCTTATGAAATACTTCGTATCGACTCAGCGTGCAGCTCGCCGTCGTATATAAAACTTGCCGGTCCTTCCAGATACACGGAGCCTTGGCTCAGGGTCTGCTCTTCGGTCAGGGTAAAATGAATGGTCAGCTGCTCCCCGCCCGAGGTTGTTACGGTGACCGGCGGCTCCACGTAGCCCAGCATCCCGGCCACGATTGCAGCTCCCACCGCTCCGGTGCCACAGGCCATGGTCTCTCCTTCCACCCCGCGCTCATAGGTACGGACGTGAAGGGTACTGTTCGATGTATGCTGAACAAAGTTCACATTGGTACCGGCCGGGGCAAAATGCTTATGAAAACGAACGATCTTACCCCACTCATAAACCGGGGCCGAATCGTTACTCTCCATAAAGAGAATGGCATGGGGCACGCCGGTATTAATAAAATGCACAACCTTATCCGTCTCATCAATCCCCAGAACCTGCTCAAGATCAAGGTCTGTGGGGTCGGTCATGGTGAGCTTCACTGCATCAGCAATAACCTCGGCCTCGATGATACCGGCCACGGTCTCAAACCGCATCTGGGCTGGGGCAATCCCCTTGGCATGGGCAAAACGGGCCGCACAGCGGGCGCCGTTACCGCACATCTCGGCAAAGCTGCCGTCGCCGTTCAAAAACTGCCAGCGAAAATCAGCGCTCTCACTCGCCTCGATAAGAATCAGGCCATCGGCGCCAGCAGAAAACTTGCGCTCGCACACGGCCTTGGCAAAGGCGGGCATCTCGTCAACGGTCAAAAAGGGCTCACGGTGGTCAATGACGATAAAATCATTGCCTGTGCCGCTCATTTTCGTGAAAGGAATGGGAAATTCGATGTTCATTTTCCTACTTTAAAAACTCCGGAATAGCCTCATCCCGGATCAGGGTTTCATAATTTTCTCTGGCGCGGATCACATGGAAGCCATCGCCATGGGCCAAAACCTCGGCCACTCGGGGCCGGGAATTGTAGTTGGAGGACATGGTAAAACCATAGGCCCCGGCGCTCATCACGGCCAAAAGATCCCCGGCCTCTGACTTGGGCACCTCCTGCTCTCGGGCCAAGAAGTCACCGGTCTCGCAAATAGGGCCTACCACATCGGCAACAATGCTCTCCCGCGCAGGCCTCTCCACTGCCTGAATACCATGGTAGGCATCGTACAGGCTGGGTCGGGCCAGGTCGTTCATACCGGCATCAACGATGATGAATTTTTTCATCCCTTCCTTGGTATAGAGGACCTTGGTTACCAGCACTCCGGCGTTGCCAACTATAACCCGTCCCGGTTCCAGGATCAAGGTACAGTCCAGCCCGGCCAGCTCGTCTTTTATGGCCTTGCCGTACTCCTCGGGGTGGGGCGGCTCTTCGTCGTTGTACTGGATGCCCAGGCCACCGCCAAGGTCCAAATACTTGATATTGATCCCGCCATCTTTCAGCGTATTGACAAAGGTCTTCACCTTGCTCAACGATTCGACAAAGGGAGAGACCTGGGTGAGCTGGGAGCCGATATGACAGCTGACACCAATCACCTCGATGTTGGCCATCTCCTGGGCGTCTTGATATACCCTGAAGGCATCCTCAATGGGAATACCGAATTTGTTCTTGGCAAGGCCGGTGGAGATATAGGCGTGGGTTTTGGGATCCACATTGGGATTGACCCGAAAGGAAACCGGCGCCTTGGTGTCCATCTCCGCTGCCACGGCCTGAACCGCGGCCAACTCCTGCTCGGACTCCACATTGAGCATGAGGATGCCGGACTCCAAGGCGTAGCGAATCTCTCCTGCGGACTTGCCCACACCGGAGTAGACTATCTTTTTAGGATCCATCCCCGCGGACAAAGCGCGAAAAAGTTCACCGCCCGAGACTATATCCGCCCCGCCGCCGAGAGAGGCAAAAAGCCGCATAATGGCAATATTGGAGCAGGCCTTGGTGGCAAAGCAGGTGATATGCCCAATATCAGCAAAGGCCCCGTCAAAGGCCTTGAAATGATGACTCAAGGTGGCGGTGCTATAGAGGTAAAAGGGGGTATCCACGCTCCGGGCAATCTCGGAAACGGAAACATCCTCGCAAAACAGGGAATCGTTTTTATACTGAAAATGATGCATAATTCTTTCTTACTGTCCTATCTTTATCGCCCTGCTCCGAAGGAAACCTCTTCACTTCGGGGACTTTCATTTGTCGGTCGGGCGCGGTCAAAGGCCGAGACCGAGTAGTACATTACTCCGCTGGGGCGACTGCTGTCCGTAAAGGAGAGGCTGGCACCTCCCACCTGGCCGAGCAATTCCGGAGTGCTGCTGCCGGCTGCTCGACGATAGATGCGGAAACCGGCCAGATCAGCATCGGGCAAGGTCTCCCAGAGGATTCTCACACCATCTTCAACCTGCAAAACAGTAACAAACTGGGGCGCTGCCGGAGCGACTATATCCCGCGGCACTCCCTCTTGGGTCATGCTGGCCATACCGGCAGCCTTGGTGCCGTCAAAAAGGCGGATGCCCCTGACCTTATACGTATAGGTTTTGCCGTTGAGCACCTTTTTATCGGTGTAACTCTCTTCATCCATCTCGCTGCCCAGGGGCAGAAAATTCTCTCCGTCCGTTGCGCGATACACCCGGTAACGAATTGAACCGGATACCGCCGTTCCATCGATCAAGCTGGACGGCGCCTGCCAAGTCAGGGTCAGCCTTCTATCCCCTTCCTCAACCGTAAGATCCGTTGGGGCAGCCAAAGGGGTATCCCAAATAAGGGAGACGGTATTGGACCTTTCACTGGTCACAAACCAGCCAGCCCGACTCTGCACCCGGTAAACATAACGATGCTTGGGTCTGAGCAGGGTCTCCTTATAGCTGATCTTGCCCTCCTTGATCCCGTCGGCCTTAACGGTGATTGGCTCGCCATAGGGAATCGGGCAGCCATCGCACTCCTTATCAAGCGGCACAACGGCCCGAAAAAGATCAAAGGAATCGATTCGATACGGCAAGCGCTCACCGCTCACCGTCCTGGTCGGGTAGGACCAGGAGAGGGTAACTCCCTTCTCGTCCAAATGGTAAGCAAGATCATTTGTCGCCGCAGGCAAAACCGTATTGGGCGGCACAGGCTTGGTCTTTTTTCCACAGGCAAAAAGCAATACCAATAAGGCCAGCAGAACGAGCCAGAAAACCTTGCGTTTATTATTTTTAACAATAGTCGTCATTACAGCAGCCCGAGATCCCTTTCCGCCTTGGCAATGGCCTGTTTCACCACCTGCCCCCCAGTGCCGCCGGTGGATACGCGGCTGGCCACGGATCCTTCGATGGAGAGCACGGCAAAGACATCCTCTTCGATGGTCTCACTGAACTCTTTCAATTCTCCCAGATCAAGGTCGGTCAACTCTTTATTCTGCTCAACGCAGTAGGCCACAATGCGGCCGACAATGGCGTGGGCCTGACGAAAGGGCACATCCTTCTTCACCAGATAGTCAGCCAGGTCGGTGGCGGTCATATATCCGCCCCCCATACCCTCTTTGAGGCGATCCACATGAAATTCCATATTGGCAAGCAATTCGGCCATGATTGCAACGGACGCACTCACCGTGTCCACCGTGTCGAACAGGGGCTCTTTATCCTCCTGCAGATCACGGTTATAGGTCATGGGCAGCCCCTTGATCAGGGTGAGCAGACTCATAAGGTTCCCCACCACCCGACCACTCTTGCCACGGATCAACTCCGGAATATCCGGATTCTTCTTCTGGGGCATGATAGAGCTGCCGGTGCAAAAGCTGTCCGCCAATTTTACAAAGGAAAACTCTTCACTGGCCCAAAGGACCAGTTCCTCGGAAAGGCGACTCAGATGCAGCTGAATAAGGCTGGCCGCGCTCATGAACTCAACGAGAAAATCGCGATCCGCCACCGTGTCCATGGAGTTGGCAGTCACGGCAGGGAAATCAAGCTCCTTGGCAACAAACTCCCGGTCAATGGGCAAGCCGGTTCCGGCCATGGCCGCAGCCCCCAGAGGCAGCACGTTGATCCTTTTCAGGCCATCGATAAGACGCTCACGATCCCGGCCGAACATCTCGTAATAGGCCAGCATATGGTGGGCCACCAACACGGGCTGGGCCCGCTGCAGATGGGTATAGCCTGGCATGACCGCATCCTCATACCTGCGGGCCAACAAGACAAAAGACTTCTGCAACTCGGTGAGCAGCTCAATGAGTATCTGCGACTCTTCCCGCAGATACAAACGAACATCCAGGGCAACCTGGTCATTGCGGCTCCTGGCGGTATGGAGCTTTTCTCCGGCCGGACCGATCTTCTCGGCCAGGGTCCGCTCGATATTCATGTGAATATCTTCAAGCTCAGGCCTGAAGACAAATTCTCCGGATTCGATCTCTTGCTCGATCTCACCAAGGCCCTTGAGGATCTGATCCCGTTCCTCGTCAGTGATCAACCCTTGCTTGGCCAACATCTTGGCGTGTGCGCGGCTGCCGGCAATATCATGCTTATACAACCGCGAGTCATATTGGATGGAGGCGGAAAAGGCCTCCACCGAGGCAGCGGTCTTTTCTGCAAAACGCCCGCCCCACATCTTGCCGGATTTTGTCTGTTGCGATTCAGCTGTCATAAGTTCGTTATTTTGTAGCTATTCAGCGTAAGGCCCAAAAACCTCAAGAACCTCAGTTTGTGACTATTCAGATGTGCCCCATATTCGGAGTCTCAGTTCCACTTCGCTTACCTGGACAAGCAGGCTAACGAAGCGTACCCCGCTACGCGAGAAAGCCTGATCGTTCAAAGATGGGGTGCAGCTGAATAGTTACGTTATTTTTTCTGCTTCTCTACCAAGGCCTGAATAGTCAGACGCAGGGCATTCAACCGGATAAAGCCACCGGCATCGGCCTGGGTGTATACCTCATCCTCTTCAAAGGTGGCAAAACTCTCCTGATAGAGAGAAGCCTCGGCCTTACGTCCGACCGGGATACAATTACCCTTGTAGAGTTTGAGGCGGACAACGCCGTTCACCGTCTCCTGAGAGGCGTCCATGGTCTTTTGCATGAGTTGCATCTCCGGCGAGAACCAAAAACCATTGTAGATCAACTCAGCATATTTAGGGATCAGGCTGTCGCGAATCTTCATGACCTCGCGGTCCAGGGTAATGGTCTCCAGATCACGGTGTGCGGCGCGCAGGATGGTGCCGCCCGGGGTCTCGTAGACGCCGCGGGACTTCATGCCGACAAAGCGATTCTCCACCATGTCCAGACGACCGATGCCGTTGGCCCCGCCCAACTGATTAAGACGAGCCAGCATCTTGGCAGGCGAAAGTTTTTCACCGTCAATAGCCACTGGGTTCCCCTGCTCGAACTCTAGCTCGATATAGGTCGGTTTCTCCGGTGCCTTTTCCGGGGAGACGGAAAGTTTGAACATGGACTCTTCCGGCTCGTTCCACGGGTCCTCCAGAATACCGCCCTCAAAGCTGATATGGAGCAGGTTCTCATCGGAACTGTATGGCTTTTCCTTGGTCACCGGGATGGGGATACCATGCTTTTCCGCATAGGCGATGAGCTTGGTCCGTGAGTTGAGGTCCCAGTCACGCCATGGGGCGATGATGGCCAGCTTGGGGTTCAGGGCCAGATAGGTCAGCTCAAAACGGACCTGATCATTGCCCTTGCCCGTGGCACCGTGACTCACGGCATCGGCATTCTCCGCCTCAGCCACCCGCACCTGCTCTTTGGCAATAATGGGGCGGGCAAGCGAGGTGCCCAGAAGGTAGGAGCCCTCGTAGATGGCATTGGCACGAAAGGCAGGGAAGACATAATCACGGACAAACTCTTCCTTCAGGTCAGAGATCACCACCTTCTCAGCACCGGTGGCCATACCTTTCTCACGCACCGCATCCCAGTCCTCTTCCTGGCCGACATCCGCGGCATAGGCCACAACCGGGCATTGGTACTCTTCCTTCAACCACTTCAAAATAACCGACGTATCAAGCCCGCCGGAGTATGCCAAGACTATCTTTTTCACATCAGAAGCCACAATAATACTCCCTTTTTAATGAAGAATGAAAAATTGGAAATGGAAATTTTTTCACTCTTCATTTTGCATTTTTCATTCAGGCAAGATGTTTCGCCAGTATCGCCTTGTGGATATGCAGCTTGTTTTCCGCCTGGTCAAAGGCCACGCTTTGCTCTCCCTCCAAGACCGCCTCGGAGATCTCTTCATCTCGATGGGCAGGCAGGCAGTGCAGGACAATGGTGTCGCTCTTGGCCTGGGCCAGGAGAGCGCTGTTGACCTGAAACGGGGCAAAGACCTTTTCCCGGGCCTGTTGTTCCTCCTCCTGGCCCATGCTGGCCCAGACATCGGTATTGATCACATCAGCCTCAGCCACGGCTTGGACAGGATCGCGCAGCACGGTGATGGGCTTTGTGGCCTCGGCCTGGGCCGCCGCAAGGATCTCACTATCCGGATCATAGCCTTCCGGGCAGGCGAGGGTGAGCTGAAAGCCAAGCCTGCTCGCCGCCTGGATCCAGGAGTTGGCCATATTGTTGCCATCGCCAATCCAGGCAATGTGCAGATTCTCAATGGCACCCTTCTTCTCAATGACGGTCATGATATCGCTCAGAATCTGGCAGGGGTGGTGCAGGTCGGTCAGGGCGTTGATCACCGACACCGTTGAATATTTGGCCAACTCGTCAACGATCTCCTGGCCGTAGGTACGGACCACAATGCCATCCACATAACGGGACATGACCCGGGCCATGTCCTTGAGCGGTTCATGCCGGGCCAGTTGCGTGTCCTTGCCGGAAAGATAGATGACCTGTCCGCCCAGTCCATACATTGCCGCCTCAAAGGAGACACGGGTCCGGGTGGAGGGTTTTTCAAAGATAAGGGAAACGGTTTTGCCGGCCAAGTGCTGGTGGCGCGTGCCCTCTTTTGCCTCACGCTTGAGGGTAAGAGCCAGCTCAAGATAGCTTGAAAGCTCTTCCTTCGTAAAATCCCGTAATGCTAATAGATGCTGTGCCATAATTTTACTCTTTAATAAATGATGGCCCAACCTTCATTACAGACAACCCATGCCTGACGGTTGAGCCAAACTACCATCCTTACAAAAAAACATCCTTTTTTGCAAAGGTATTTTCCAGGGGAGTTTTATGCGGAGCTTTCCGAGGAAAATTGCGCAAACACCTGGTCAAGAGCCGCAATGAGCTGATCCAATTCCTCTCTGCTGATAACAAGAGGCGGCAGACAGCGCAGCACCTTGTTGCCGGCAAAGTTGAGCAGCACTCCCTTTTCAAAAAGGCTGTTGACCATGGCCGGGCCTTTCTCCACCCACTCTTCGCTAAGGGCAAGCCCCTGGATCAAACCAAGGCCACGCGCCTTGGTCGCGATTGCAGGATACTTTGCGGCAAGTCCGTTCAACTTGTCCGCCAGGTACTCTCCCTTGGCTGTTACCTCGGCCAAAAATCCATCCGTCAGCATGATCTCCATGACCTTGACCGCGGCTGCACAGGCTATGGGGTTGCCGCCAAAGGTGGAGGCGTGGGTCCCAGGAACAAAGGCCTGGGCCACCTTCTCCGTAGCGAGCAATGCGCCGATGGGCAGACCATTGCCCAGGGCCTTGGCCAGGGTCATGATATCCGGGGTGATACCGAGCTGTTCATAGGCAAAGAGGCTGCCGGTCCGTCCCATTCCCACCTGGATTTCATCAAATATGAGCAGCAGGCCATGTTTGTCGCACAGGGCCCTGATTCCGGCCAGGTATTCCTTGCTGAGAGGCCGCACCCCGCCTTCGCCCTGCAATGGCTCGCAGAGGATGGCGCAGGTCTTGTTGCTGATCATACTCTCAAGGGCCGCAAGATCGCCAAAGGGGGCATGAACAAACCCCTCGGGCATGGGCTCAAAACCCTCGTGAAATTTCGGCTGCCCGGTGGCTGCCACTGCGGCCAGGGTCCGCCCATGAAAGGAGCCCTCCAGGGAAATAATCTCATATTTGCCGGGCGCAGATGCCTTTCTGGCCAGCTTGATGGCCCCCTCGTTCACCTCGGCCCCGCTGTTGGCAAAGAAAACCCTATCGGCAAAGGAGTGCTCAACAAGCAACTCAGCAAGGCGCGTCTGGGGCACGGTATGGTACAGGTTCGAGACATGGACCAGTTTCCCGGCCTGCTCACAAATCACTTTGGTGATCTCCGGGTGGCAATGGCCCAGGCTGCACACGGCAATGCCAGCCAGGCAATCGAGATACTCCTTGCCGTCGGCATCGACCAGGGTACACCCCTGCCCGGAAACCATGGCAGTCGGATACCGACCATAGGTGGTCATGAAAGCAGCATTGCTCTTTGCCATTATCTCTTCGCAATTCATATATAAACTCTCAAAATGAAAAATTTGTTTAAGCAAGCCGCCACCGTGTAGGGTGCACAGGTGCGGCAGATTCGCGTAAGCGCGATGGCCCGTTATAGCCTGCTATACGGGCAGGAGCGATCGCGCAAAGATGCTGTGCCTGTGCACCCTACACAACCTCTGTGCCGATACCTTGCTGCGTAAACATCTCAAGCAGAATGGCATGTTCGATCCGGCCATCGATGATATGGGCCTTGCCCACACCGGCCCGGACCACATCCTGGCAACAGTTGACCTTGGGGATCATGCCTCCCGCAATAACACCATCCTTAATATAGGTGTCGGCATCCGCGCAGGACATGGAAGAGATGAGTTGCTCCTTCCGGTCGAGCACCCCTTGGACATCGGTAAGCAAAATAAGCTTCTCCGCCCTGACATGAGTCGCAATGGCGCCAGCCACCAGATCTGCATTAATGTTATAGGCCTGGCCATCCTCGCCCACCCCGACCGGGGCGATAACCGGGATAAAGTCCTGGGCATCAAGGGTCTCAAGGATACCGGGGTTGACGCCGGTCACCTCGCCCACCCGGCCAAGATCGATGATCTCCGGCGGCACGTTTTCCGCCTGTTCTTTGACGATCTGCATCTTGCGGGCCTTGACCAGATCACCATCGCGGCCGGAAAGACCAACGGCCTTGCCGCCATGGTAGTTGATCAGGCTAACGATCTCCTTGTTGACCTTGCCCACCAGAACCATCTCCACCACATCCATGGTCTCGCCGGTGGTCACCCGCATGCCCTGGATGTAGTCGGACTCGATATTCATCTTGTTCAAAAACTTGTTGATCTGAGGCCCTCCGCCATGAACCACCACAGGGTTGATACCGACATATTTCATCAAAATAATATCGAGAGCAAAATTCTTTTTCAGCTCCTCATCCACCATGGCGTGGCCGCCATATTTAATGACCACGGTTTTGCCGTAAAACTTTTTGATAAAGGGCAGGGACTCGATCAGTGTTTTTGCTTTTTCTATTTCTTTTTTCATAGCCTTCGGTATGGTATAGTTGTTGCTTGTCAGCCGGACAATCTCGCCGTGTAAGAAGTCACACAGCTGAGCCGGCAGGCGTAAAAACTCCGGAAAAGATTGTTATATACAGATGCGTAACCGTTCTGTAAAGGATCATTATTCCGTCATTCTCTTCAAATATTTTTTTATTACGAACAAAACGAACGTACTTCCCATGAAATTACCGAAACATCCTTCTATTTTCCCATTTATTCTAAGCCTCTTGCTTCTCCTGCCGGGCCTTACCACTGCGGCGGAAAAAGAGGCAGCTCCCCCGGCCGAAAACAGCCAGCCCATCCACATAGAGGCGGACCGTATGGTCTCCTTAAAAAAAGAAAACGCCGTCATCTTCACCGGTAGTGTGGATGCCAAGCAGGGCGGACTCCTGATCCGCTCAGACAAGATGACCGTTTACTACCTCTCGACCGAGGATAAGAAAAAGCTGCCCAAGGGCGATACTAGGAAGCTGAAAAAACTCTACGCCGA
Source organism: uncultured Desulfobulbia bacterium (assembly GCA_964385695.1). Classification (GTDB taxonomy): domain Bacteria; phylum Desulfobacterota; class Desulfobulbia; order Desulfobulbales; family Desulfurivibrionaceae; genus CAYLQA01. The sequence goes on from CAYLQA010000002.1 coordinate 14,534, forward strand.
GGGTAATGTGGAGATCCAGAACGATGGCTGGCTGGCCACCGGCAACAACATGGAATACTTTGAGATCGAGCGCAAGGTCCACCTCACCGGTGACGCCAAGGCCTGGCAGGACAACAATCTGGTCACCGGGCAAAGCATCTTCCTCTTTTTAGAAACCGGCAAAACCATCGTTGAAAAGGGTGAGGAAAAAGGCGGCCGGGTGAAGGCAACCTTCACCCCGGGTGGCGAAAGCGAAGGGCAGTAAACCCAAACCCACCGCAAAAATGTTTTTGTATGGGTTAGTTCAATAATAGCATTCCATGACAAAAGAGGCTCAGGCAAAAGTGAACCATTCATCGCAATCCACATTTTCTGCCCTTCGAGTCAAGCGATACGGCCGAATCTGCTTTGTCGCCAAGTCGTTGATATCGCACCAGGATAATCAACGTACTTGCCTTCGCGCATCTACGGCCGTCTCACTCGACGGTGAATTTCGGTAGGGAGAACATTGTGTCGGTTTTAGAAACCAAGGATATCGTCAAGCAGTATAAAAAACGGCGGGTGGTGGACGGCATCAGCCTGCGCGTGGAAACCGGCAGCGTGGTGGGGCTTCTCGGGCCTAACGGGGCAGGCAAGACCACGACCTTTTACTCCATCGCCGGTTTTATCAGACCCGATGCCGGCACCGTGCTGCTGGACGGCAAAGACATCAGCGCCCTGCCCATTCACCAGCGCGCCCTCAAGGGGCTCTCGTACCTGCCCCAGGATTCTTCGGTCTTTAAAAAACTGACTGTGGAGGAAAATGTCCGCATCGTCCTGGAACCTTTAGGGCTGAGCAAAAAAGAGATCAACAAACGAGCCGGACAGCTCATGGAAGATCTCAAAATCGACTATCTGGCCAAAAACCGCGGCCACTCCCTCTCCGGCGGTGAACGGCGCAGGGTAGAGATCATGCGCGCCCTGGCCACCAACCCGCAGTTCATCCTGCTCGATGAGCCCTTTGCCGGCATCGATCCGCTCTCTGTGGCTGACCTGCAGCAGATCATCTACGACCTCAAAGACCGGGGGCTGGGAGTCTTGATCTCGGACCATAACGTGCGGGAAACCCTGAGCGTCTGCGATGAGGCTTACATCGTCAATCAGGGCAAAATTTTGATCAACGGTCCGGCCGAAGAGATCATCAACAGCGAGCTGGCCCGCAAGATGTATCTCGGGGAAAACTTCAGTCTGTAGCTAGGCGGCAAACGGATGTGACAAAGCTATACATTTTGCAAAGAGAACAGTACAATATTGGTTGATGAAACGGGGAAGGGGTTCATAGAACTTTCAGCATCAGCGAAACAATAATCTTTTAATTTTAAGCGAAGCAATAACCATGGCATTAGAGCTCAGACAACAACTTAAACTCAGCCAGCAGCTGGTGATGACGCCGCAGCTGCAGCAGGCTATTAAGTTGCTTCAGCTCTCCCGCCTTGAGCTTGCCGAAACTATTCAGCAGGAGATCGAAACCAACCCGGTTCTCGAAGAAGAAGTCACAACTCCCGAACCTGCTGCGGATGTTCTGCCGGCACAAAACGAGCAGGAACCGGAGGTAAAAGAGCCGGAAAAAACCGCTGAAGTCGAGATGGAACAACCCTCGTCCATGGGGGAGATCGACTGGGAAAACTACAGCAACGAGTATGAAAGCGGTTATTCCTTTAAGCAAAAAGACGATTCGGACCTGCCCTCGCGCTTAGACATCCTCTCCACCAAACCAGACCTACAATCCCATCTCAGTTGGCAGCTCAACCTCTCCGACCTGGACGAAAGAGAAAAAGAGGTTGGCGCTTTTATCATTGGTAACCTGGACCGTAACGGTTTCATGACGGTCACCGACGATGAAATCGTCGAAGGTACGGGCTGCGATCATAATCTGGCAGAGGATATGGTTTTTGTGGTGCAGGAGATGGACCCACCCGGCATAGGCGCCCGCAATATCCAGGAATCGCTGCTCATCCAGCTCACCCGGATGAAACTTGATAAAACCTTGGCCTACACCCTGGTCCGTGATCACCTCTCTAACCTGGAAAACAAGAACTACGCCGCCATTGCCAAGGCAACCGGCAATGCCATGGATAACATCCTGGCCGCGGTACAGGTCATCATGGGACTTGACCCCCACCCGGGACGGGTCTACTCCGATGAAGAGCCGCAATACATCATCCCGGATGTCTACGTTTATAAGATGAGTGGCGAGTATGTCATACTTCTGAACGACGAAGGCCTGCCGCGGCTCAAGGTGAGTAATTATTACAAGGATATCCTGAAAAAGGATTCCCAGGCGCCCACCGACACCAAGGATTATGTACAGGACAAACTTCGCAGCGCCATGTGGCTGATCAAGAGCATCCAACAGCGGCAACGCACCATCTACCGGGTGGTGGAGAGCCTGCTCAAATTCCAGTTCGATTTTTTTGAAAAGGGCGTGGCCCATCTCAAGCCCCTGGTCCTGCGCGATGTGGCCGAAGATCTTGAGATGCATGAGTCCACCATCAGCCGGGTAACCAGCAATAAATACATCCACACCCCCCAAGGCACCTTTGAACTGAAGTACTTCTTCAACTCGGCCATCAGCCGAGCCGGCGGAGATGCTTTGGCCTCGGAGAGTATCAAGCAACGGATCAAAACCATTATCCAACACGAAAATGCGGAAAAACCTCTCAGCGACAACGCCATTGCCGAGATTTTCAAAAAAGAGAGCATCAAACTCGCCCGCCGCACCGTGGCCAAGTACCGTGAACAACTTGGCATCCTGCCCTCAAAGCTGCGCAAAAAACCCAAGCTGAAATAACCATGGGCCTGATACGTGAAATCCATGGGGACCTGATTGTCCCGGAACTTGCCGCGACCTCTAAAAAAGAGGTTTTAGAGGAGCTGGCCGGGGTGGTGCAGAAAAAAATCCCTACTCTTAACGCGGATGACCTCCTTGCCATTCTGATGGAACGGGAGCACCTTGGTTCAACCGGAATCGGCGACGGTATCGCCATCCCCCACGGCAAGCTGAAAGACATCAGCGAGATGATCGTCTGTTTTGGCAGAAGTACAAAGGGAATCCCTTTTGATGCCTTAGATGGCAAGCCGACCCACCTTTTTTTCCTCCTCATCGCCCCGGAGGATGCAGCCGCTCACTATCTGAGTAGTCTTGCCGAACTCTCCCGTTTTCTCAAAAGCAGCCAGTTTCGCTCCGGCCTGGAACAGGCCCGGGACAGGGATGAGATTCTGACAATCTTCGCTCAAGCCGACTAAAAAGGTAGGCCATGCCTTCCAGCACTCAATCCATCAGCAGCAAAGAGTTGCAGATCGTTATTTTGACCGGTCTTTCCGGGGCCGGCAAAAGCACCGCCTTAAACGCATACGAGGACAGCGGCTTTTACTGTATCGACAACCTGCCCGCCTTTTTACTGCCAAACCTGCTGAGCCAAGCCCAGGAGCGTGCCTACCCATCGGATCGTATTGCCCTGGTTATGGACGTGCGTGACCGTTCCTTTCTCGACTCTTTGGACTCCGTGCTCGCCGAGGCAAAAAAGCAGGCCGCTTCTCTAAAAATCATTTTTTTTACGGCGGAGGAAAAAATTCTGGTCCGCCGGTACAGCCAACTACGCCGCCCCCATCCCTTGGCAGGCCAAATGCCTCTATCCGAAGGAATTCGACGGGAAAAAGAACTACTGACCGAACTGGCCAAGGTAGCGGACTCGGTAATCGATACCAGCGAGATGTCTCCCCACGATTTGCGACAATCCCTGCGGGTCCAGATGAGCGCAGCCTCGACTGGACAGATGCCCATCAACATCCTCTCATTCGGCCACAAACACGGCATCCCCCTTGAGGCGGATCTGATGTTTGACGTGCGCTTTCTGCCCAATCCTTATTACGACGAATCATTGCGGCATAAAACAGGGCTGGACAGAGAAGTGGCGGACTATGCCATGGGACATGAGGATGGAGAGGGCTTTTTGCAGCAACTTGAGCAGTTGTTAGCGTTTCTAGCCCCTCAATTTGAAAGGGCAAGCAAGCCCTACCTGACCGTGGCCATTGGCTGCACCGGGGGCAGACACCGCTCCGTGGCCGTGAGCGAGGCATTAGGCAGCCGCCTTGCGAGTGCGGAAATCCCTTCGCAAATTTTTCACCGGGACATGGCAAAGAAATAACGAGCCCGGCTCTATAAAGCGACCGTCCCTTGCCTGCTTTGTTACAAAATCACCCGTGTCTCCCCATCGTTTTCCCGCTCAAGAGCGACAACCTTAGCGTTTGCAACTTTGATGGAACGAAAATTCGCTATGGGGTGTCCAGTGTAGTGAAGAATGAGGCTGCGGATAACTATGAGGTGGCTGACCACCAGCAGGTTTCCGTCTACATGCTCGGCAAAAATTCTTTCAAGGCAGCTTACCGCCCTTTTTTGCACATCGCTGATGGTTTCACAGTTCGGCACAAAAAAACCTGCCGGATCTTCCAACCAGGTTGGGTATTCTTTGCCGAAGCGGGAGCGGATCTCGTCCTTGGTCAGCCCGTCCCAGTGGGGCAGGTTAATTTCGGTGATATCGTTGACCAGGGTCACCGGCGCCGAAGTTGTCTTTTGAACAATCTCGGCGGACTGCCTGGTCCGCGGGAGCGGCCCGGCATAGATAGCCGCCAGATCTTTATCCTGCATCTGCTCCGCAACCTTCTGCAACTGGACAACCCCGTCCGCATGCAAGGGCTCGGCGGTTCGGCCTGCAAAACGATTTTCCTTATTGGCCGGGGTTACCCCATGGCGGGTGAGATATATGGTGGTAGACATCCTGCTCCTCCTCTCGGGCTCAGAAAAAACTTGCTGATCCCCGTTGATTTCGGGTAAAAATAAAGGCTTAAAAAAATAACGCAAGGACGCGAAGACGCAAAGAAAAAATATTTTTTAAACAGAATCTTAACCTTGCGTCTTGGCGCCCTTGCGTTGAAGTGGTAATTAAGTTCATTTACGCAAAACTTAACCTTTTTGTAATACAGGATATTTCTTATGCAACGTTGTTCCCGTTCTTTGCGTGTTCTCTTTCTCTCTTTCGTTACCCTAGGATTACTCCTTGGCAGCATGGGGTCGGCCCTTGCAGAGTCCGCAGGCAAAATCGCCTTTCTGCCATTCAAGGCCAACGCGCCCAAGGATATGGGCTACCTGACCAACGGCATCCGAGACATGCTCGCCAGCCGTTTGGCTTCAGAGGTTGGCCTGACCGTGCTGGATAAAAACAATGTGGACGCCGCACTTCCCAAGACCGGGTCCTTAACCAAACCGCAAGATTTCCTCAACCTCGGCAAAAAGCTTGGCGCGGATTATGTGGTTGCGGGCAGCCTCACCGCATTTGGTGCAAGCCTTTCCCTTGATGCTAAGATTTACGATACCGCCAAGGGCAGCCACCAAAACTTCTACGCCACTGCCAAAAGCGAAAGCGAGATCATCCCGGCCATCGATACCCTGGCCTGGGACATCGGCGAAAAAACCTTTGGCCACAAACGCCCTGTCACAGCCCTCAGACAACCCCAAGCAGCACCAACCGCCCCTGCTGCCCCCCAATCAGCCTACACCACCGCCCACCCGGAACGCACATTTGCCCAACGCTCCGGCGCTTACGGCGGCTCCCCCTTTGTTTACGCCAAGGGCGCGACCAGCGGTTTTACCAAGTCCCAGAACATGAAGCTCACCCTGCAGTACATGGAGGTGGCGGATCTTGATGGTGACGGCGTTGACGAGTTTATCCTGGCCAACAGGACCAGTGTACAGATCTTCAAACGCAACGGGCCCCGCCTTGCCAAGGTGGGGCAGATTGAGGCCCCGGCCCGCTATAAGGTCCACGCCATCTCCGTGGCAGATCTCAATGGAAACGGCAAGATGGAGATCTATGTCAGTGCGGCCGACCACCTTGAGCCCCGCTCCTTTGCTTTTGAGTGGCAGGAAAAGAACAAGGCCACCTACCTCTTTCAAAACGAACGCTTTTTCGTCCGCGCCATGCACCTGCCCGGAGAGAGCACCGTCCTGCTCGGTCAGCAACCCGATTTTGACAACCCCATACGCCCTGGCATCTTTCGTCTAGAAAAGAAAGGCAAAACACTCAAGGCAGGAAACCGGGTACAGCTGCCGGAAAGCGTGAACCTCTTTGATTTTACCGTTGCCGACTTGGACAACGATGGTTCCCGTGAGGTGATTGCCATCGACCAGCATGACCGTTTGAAGGTTATGCGCACCGCAGGGACCCTGCTGTGGGAGAGTGATGACTTTTACGGTGGGACAACTCGTTATATCGGGGGCATTGCACCGAAAAACGTTGCATCCGCTGTTCAGCATAAAGAGGATTATGGCCGTATCTATATACCCTCACGGATTATCGTTGCCGATGTCAATTTGGACGGGCAAAAGGATATCTTGGTCAACAAAAATCTTTCCACCTCCTCCCGTGTTTTCCAGAATATGAAGAACTACCCAAGCGGCGAGGTGCATGCCTTGACCTGGAACGGCATTGGCTTAGAGGAAATGTGGCGCACGAAAAAGATTGACGGCTATATCACGGACTATATGCTGTTGCTGCAGGGGGAGGATGAAACCAAGGCAGAGCTGGCCGTGGGGCTCATCCTCAGGCGGGGGGACATGAGTATGGCCGGAGAGAAGACCAGCACGGTATTGTTTTACCAGTTGGACTTTAATAAAACGGCAAAAATTATTGAAGAGAACATGGAGCGTAATTTTTGAATTTTTGCCAAACTCCTGCAAGGTAGTTTGACGATTGATAATATATTGCATGATAAGGCAAAAAAAACTTGACAATTTACCTAAAATCCAGCTTAGACTGGTACGTGATAGTAACTTTCATCTATATAGATGTTGATCAGACTCAGGAGAAAGGCTGATCCACATCCCAAATTTAGATGAAAAAGATTAACTCTTTTTATAAGGGGATAAGAGATGAAAAAAGTATTATCCGCAGTAGCCGCATTAGGCTTGGTAGCTGTAGCTGCCAACGCCATGGCAGCCGATGTAAAGATCAGCGGTTCCTACACCGTTGAGGGTATCTACAACAGCAGTGCTGATGGATCTGGATCTGTTGACCTGGTAGATAATGGCAACAACAGCTCTGACAGCTGGTACATGCACACCTTCAATATCAACCCTGTGATCAAAGTCAACGACAAGATCACCATGAAGTCCGAGATCCGCCTTGCTGACAACACCGTTTGGGGCAAGCAGACCGGTGGTGATCTGAATTTTTCAACAACCCAGACTGATTCCAATGGCGACACAGTAGCAGACACCACCAGTGATGTTTACGTACATCGCATTTTTATGGATTGGAAGTCTCCCATGGGTAAGGTTCGTGTGGGTCGTGTGCCTGCAGGCCCTTACGGTGGCTCCACTGGCTTCCTCGATAACGATATCCGTGAGAACCGCATCATGTGGTGGCCGAGCTTCTTGAAATCCGGTCCCTGGTCCGTACTGCTTGATGTCGTTAAAGATACTGAGAACGAGGCAACCGGTAACGGTACCGATGATATCGACAAGTACGATGCCCGTGTTTACTACAAAACCAAAGACCTGTACGCTGGTCTGCGTGTCAACGTGATGAACGGCACCACCCACGATCAAGAGAAGGTCACCTACTTCGGTTTTGCCGATTGGAAGACTGGTAACTACTTTGTTAACTTCGAGTTTGCCAAGGCTGATGGCGATGCCTCCGCAACCGTTGATTACGACTCTTTGGCTTATATCCTCCAGGCAGGTGGAAACTTCGACAACCTGACCGCTGACCTTATGTACTTCTATGCCGAAGGTGACGCTGCTGGCTCTACCACCGAGGTCGGTAATGCTCTTGGTGGTAATGGTACCGGACAGCTCTTCGAGCCCCTGTACATTCTCACCGGTCGTACCACCGGCATGCTGAATCCTGATGTCAACGGTGTTAACCCCGGTGCATTCAACATGACCAGGGATGGTGTTCAGGCCATCGTTCTCTCTGCTGATTACACCGTATCTGACCGTATGACCTTGCACGGCGCATTGGGTTGGGCTGAGGCAGACGAGGTTCAGACTGCTGGCCAGGATGACGAGTATGGTTGGGAATTCAACGTAGGTGCAGCCTACAAGCTGCTCGACAACCTGACCTACGAGGCGCACTTCGGTTACTTCGACACCGGCGACTACTTCAAGTCCGGTAACGCTGCTACTCAGACCGAGGAAGTTTACCTCCTGACACACGCTCTGACCATGACCTTCTAATTATGCCTTTCGCATAATTAGAATAGCTTTAGACGTACAAAGCCCCGCTGGAAGAATTCCAGCGGGGCTTTTTCTTTTCTTGACACCATGCCACTGCCTCCTTACCTTAAAGTAAGGTAAAAATTAACAAAGAGTTCACCATGGCTTCAGCCACAATTACAAGTAAGGGGCAGGTCACCATTCCCAAAAAAATTCGGGAGTATCTCAAGGCAGAAAAGGGGGCGAGAATCGAGTTTATCATCGACTCGGACGGAAAAGTCACCTTGATGCCGGTCTCTGAGGATGTGCAGGAGTTGAAGTATATGATTCCCCTGCCCCCCAAGCCGGTCTCCCTTGCCGATATGGAGCAGGCCATTGAGGAGGAAGGGGGGCGTGGATGATCGGTCTCGATACCAATATCCTTGTTCGTTACATTGTTCAGGACGATAAGCTCCAGTCGGAGATGGCGACCTCATTTATCGAGCAGAAGAGCTCGCAGGATCCAATTTTTTTCGTCAATCACATCATCCTCTGTGAGTTGGTTTGGGTTTTGCGGCGATGTTATAATGCAAACAAGGATGCAATCACCCAGGTAATTGAACAAATTCTCAAAACATCCGTTTTTCAAGTGCAATCTCCCCAGGCGGTATGGACTGCGTTGAAACTTTACCGGAACAACAGGGCTGATTTTTCCGATTGTCTCATAGGGCGCATCAACCACGAAAACGAGTGCCGGATAACCGTCACTCTTGGCAAGGCAGCCGCCCGCTTGAACGAATTCAGCGAGCTATCCACCCTCTAAAGCGCCTCATTTCCCTTTTGCTTACCAGACGTGAACATGCAAAGCGAAACGCATTCCCCGTGGCTCGAAGTCTTGCGCTTATCTGCCGCGGGGAGTTTCAATATCTGAAAATATCATGATATTTTGAAATGAAACTTGAATTTATCATGACAGTATTTTCGCTTGCATATTCAAGGACAGGCTCAGATAAGCTCGTTGAAAAAGACGATGGAGGGAAATCTTGCCGAGTAGTGTACAGGCCCCATGCTGCTTGGCTTGGCCACAAAGATGAGTCCGCCGAAGTCATGCTCCGCCGCCGACTCCAGGATTCTTTCCGAATCCTCGCCCAGGAACGATCTGGCAAGATCGATATCGAGCACCTCGGCCAGCCTCGGCCAGAAGGCAGGGTCCTCCTTGGCCATGCCCACCTCCTCGGCGCAGATGGTTCTGTCGAAGTAACCGGCCAGGGCTGTCTTTTCCATCTTGATGGCCAGGGTCTTGGAGTGGGCGTTGGTCACCAGAAAAATTCCCTTGCCCTGCTCCTTTATCCAGTGGAGGAACTCCTTGACATAGGGGTGAACAGCGATAAGGTGGTTTATTTTGATCTTTAAGGCTGGGATATCGAGCCCCAACTCCCGAGACCAGTAATCCAGATCGGTCCAATCCAGGGTCCCTTCCCTGCTCTTGAACATGGCCAGCAGTTTTTTCTTGGCCGCTTCAATATCCATGTTATTTTGCCGGGCATAAACCTCAGGTACGTAATGCTCCCAAAAATAATCGTCAAAATGCCGATCCAGCAAGGTGCCGTCCATATCTAGAAGCACTGTATCAATTTTGTTCCAATCTACTTGAGCGGGTATCTTCATGTTGCTTCCAGTCACGAAATTACAACAAAAGGTTGTTTTTACTTTCGTGTTTTTTCTTGGGTTTCGTAGCTAACCTTTTCCTTTATCCAAATGGTATCTCAAGTTGATCGCGCAGGCTTTTGCCGTTTACATCGATACCTAGGATCGCCTCGAGGATTTTATGTATCTTTTTCATATCTTCAGGAGGCACCAGAAAGCCTGGAATCTTTTCGTTTACGGCAAGCTGTGCTTTTTCGGATTCAAGCTCCGCCCCTGTCTGATACCTTAACACCTCGAACATATTGCCCCAATGCCCTCCCATATCCAGGGCTTCAATGATCTGAAAAACTGCCGTGTTAAGAGAGACTATATGTGGCGGTACTTCGGCTGCCCCCGTTGTGCTGCAGTTGCTCATGGAGATGAAGCTTCGGCACATCATGGGGCGCACGTTATAGATGGCACAGCAATTATCCTCAAGAAACGGGCATGGGGTATAATCCCACTGGTCTTCGGCTTCCTCGTCAACGTCCTCCTGGGTCATATACATCCTGGCCAAGCTGTTTGTTGTTCTTCCCTTTCCGGTTTTACTTTTTAAAGGCCCTCTACAGAACTTTTCAGCCAAAACCCTAGCTTTGTCCTCTCGCATTACAAATTCACCCTCAAGGGTGGTTATCGGCACACTCCGGGTACAACAGGTACCGCATCCCTTTTCACAGGCAAGAGCCAGCCTACCGATCCATTCATCATGGACACGATAGATGCTTGCAAGGGCCAGAAGTTTCTCTTCAAGATTCATCACTCTCTCCATACACTTTGTGATGCACGCTGGCGATAAGTTCTTCAGGGATCAAACGGAGCGCCAGGCCAATGAGCAAGGCACCAATGGTCACATCGTCGACCAGGCCCAAAAATGGGATAAAATCCGTTATAAAATCAAGGGGATAGACAAGGTACATTAGCCCCAGGCCAAGTAACATTTTAACATAGAGGGGAGTTTGTCGGTGGAGCAGTAGGTGGGAGTAAAAGCGAAATTTCCTATAGAGGGTTTGCCAGGTATTCATTACAAAGAAAATGAACGCAAGGGCGCCAGGTCGCAAAAAGTGAATACTCTAAAAAGTCTTTGGCTCTCCTTGCGCCTTTGCGTTAATCCCCCTTTTTGAAATTATCAGTTCACCTGCAGTGCCCCGATAATATCCTGGACCTTAGCAAGCTTATGCTGGGCGAGATACTCCCTGATCCCCTGCACGATTTCTTCCGTGGCCCCGGGATTTGTGAAATTGGCAGTCCCCACCTCAATGGCCGTCGCTCCAGCCAATAAAAACTCAATGGCATCATCGGCACAAGAAATGCCACCGATACCGATGATCGGAATTTCAACGGCCTGGGCCACCTGCCAAACCATGCGCAGTGCTACGGGCTTGATCGCTGGGCCGGAAAGGCCGCCAACCACGTTGGCCAATTTAGGCTTACGGCTTTGGATATCAATGGCCATGCCGAGCAGTGTGTTGATCAAGGAAACCGCTTGGGCCCCGCCAGACTCAACGGCCTTGGCAATGGCGGTAATATCCGTAACATTTGGTGACAGTTTAACTATTACAGGGAGATCACTCTCTGCACAGACCGCCTTGGTGACGTTTTTGGCCATCTCAGGATCAGTACCAAATGCCACCCCACCCTTTTTTACGTTGGGGCAGGAGATGTTGACCTCTATGGCCGCAATGCCATCAACTCCCTGGAGCTTTGCGGTAAGGTTCTTATAATCATCAAGGCTGTCACCCAAAATGTTGACGATGACCTTGGTGTCAAGCGCCTGCAAATAGGGCACCTTTTCGCTTATAAACCGCTCTAAGCCAACATTTTCAAGACCGATGGCATTGAGCATGCCGCACGGTGTTTCCACGATACGTGGCGGCGGGTTTCCTCGCCGCGGCTCAAGAGAAATTCCTTTGACGATCACACCACCCAAGCGGTGCTGATTGACAAACGGCTCAAACTCTTTGCCGTAACCAAAGGTTCCTGAGGCGGTCATCACAGGGTTTTTAAACTTTACCCCGCCTATTTCCACATGCAGATTCGGCTCTAAAACCATGCTACCTCCTCTGCCGCAAAGACCGGCCCGTCCTTACAGACATGCAGATAGTCGCCGGTCAAATCAGCAGCTGGAATAGCACAACCAAGGCAGGCCCCTATACCGCATGCCATCATGGTTTCAAGCGACACCTGGCATTTCCAATTGTTGACCTTGCAAAGTTTGACAACGGCCTGCATCATAGGGTGCGGCCCGCAGGTGCAGACCTGCCAGTCCGGATCGCCAAGCATATGCTCAATCATGAGCTCATGGACAAAGCCATGGTGCCCCATGCTGCCGTCATCGGTGGCTACCCGCAGATTAACACCCAACCCATTAAAATCATTGAGAAGTTGCTTTAATTCATCCGCCGTGCGAGAGCCAAGAAGCACCAAAATCTGCTCGGGTTCAGCCTTATGGAGCAGATCCTTGGCAAGATAGTACATGGGGGCTATGCCCATGCCCCCGCCGACAAGGCAAAATTTTTCTTTGCCCTCCAAGTTAAAGCCATGGCCCAAGGGGCCGACCAAATCAAGGACACCGTCTTCCTCAATTGAGGCAAGTTGGTGAGTGCCTTTACCCAGGACTTTGAAAAGTATCTGCAGCCAACCACTGCTCGTAACCTGGTGCAGGGAAAAAGGCCGCCGTAAGAGTGGATCCATTCCTTCGGCAGCACGTACCATGACAAACTGCCCAGGCAATGCGGCAGCAACTATCTGTGGAGCCTGGAGGGTGAGCCGTACGATATCGTGGGTTAAATGCTCGGCCTTTATTACCTTGGCCTGCTCTTGAAACTGCATGGTCATATAAGTTAAATATTTGAAATAATTAAGTATCTTGGACAATGAGCGACAAAACGCGCTCAAGATCATCCACGGAATAATACTCGATTTCCAGCTTGCCACGGGAACCGTTCTGGATGATCTTGGCCTTGGTGCCGAGAAAGTTCACCAAATCATTGGTCAATGCCCGACAATATGAGTCAGGTAGCTCGTTGACTTCTTTTTTGGGTTTGCGAGGGGTAGCACCACCACGCCCCCTCGAACCTTTTAATTTTTTGACCAAGGATTCGGTTTGACGGACGGTAAGGCCTTGCTTTACTACTGCGTCACGAACTTCCTTCATTTGCTCGATATCATCCAGGGAGAGTAAGACCCGGGAGTGGCCCATGGACAGCCTGCCATTGACCAGATCTTCTTTTGCGAAATCAGGCAATTGATTGATACGCAGAATATTGGCCACGGTGGAGCGTTCCTTCCCAACCCGCTTGGCCACCTCCTCCTGGGTCAATTCAAATTCTTGCACAAGGCGGAGATAGGCTTCAGCCTCCTCCAGAGGGTTCAGATCCTGGCGCTGGATATTTTCAATGAGGGCAAGCTCAAACTGGTCCAGGGGAGAGACATCCTTGACCAGGACCGGCACCTCCTCCAACCCTGCCATTTGAGCGGCGCGCCAGCGTCGTTCTCCGGCGATAATCTCAAAACCGCCGTTATTGTTTTCGCGAACTACCAGGGGTAACAGTACCCCCTTTTCTTTTATTGAAGCGGCCAGTTCATGCAGGGCCGTATCACCGATATCTTTTCTCGGCTGATCAGGGTTTGGTTCGATGGTGGCCAGGGAACACACAAAGTACTCCCCTTCTCCAGCGCTACCGCTTGTCGGCAACAGCGCATCAAGCCCTTTCCCTAAGGCGCTTCGCTTATTCATTTTTTGCCTCCCGCCTTCACTTTTGCAGTCCCCTTCTTCTGTTTCCGTAAAAACTCTCGTCCCAGTTTCAGATAACTCTGCGCTCCCTTGGATCGTTTATCATACAGGAGGGTTGGCTTACCATGGCTCGGGGCCTCACTTAAACGGACGTTCCTGGGAATGACAACATTATATACCTGGTCCTTGAAGTGGCTTTTGACCTCCTGGGCGACCTGGTGCGTCAGCCTGTTTCTGCCGTCATACATGGTAAGCAAGAGGCCTTCTATGGTCAGATTCCGGTTGTATGAGTTTTTCACCAGACGAATGGTGCGGACCAACTGGCTCAAGCCTTCCAGAGCAAAATACTCGCATTGCAAGGGAATCATTACAGAATCCGAGGCGGTAAGGGCATTTATTGTCAACAATCCGAGAGAAGGGGGACAATCGATGAAGATATAATCAAATTCCTGTCGTATAGGGTCGAGGATATTTGAGAGAAATTTCTCACGCTTCACAGCTCCCATGAGCTCGACCTCAACGCCAATCAGATCGATATGGGTGGGCAAGACAAAGAGCTTTTTCTTCAGGCCCTCCACCGGATGAATCGCCTCGCCGGAACCGAGCTCGCCCATGTAGCAGTGATAGAGATGTGCCTCGCGCGACTCCCCATTTACCCCAAGGCCACTGGACGTGTTCCCCTGTGGATCGGAATCCACAACCAGAACTTTTTTACCCTGAGCAGCTATGGACGCCGCGAGATTGATGGTGGTGGTAGTCTTGCCGACCCCACCCTTTTGGTTCGCAAGAGCGACAACCTTTGCATGTTTTGTTGCCATAGAGATCCTAGCCTCCTCTCATGTTTCAACGATCTATACAAAAGACCACCCCTCGGTGATCGTTGCCTCTCGAGCAAAATTTTGACCATACTACCACATGGTGTTTTTACCGTCCTCACTCTTTTTTGTTTTCGCTGCTGTTTTTACCTGTTTTTCATCTCGAAACAGAGTTGTTTCACGTGAAACATTTTCCACTTTAGGCCAAACTTCAGGACGTTACGATGGACAACACCAACTCGGCCGTGCGAACCATGTCGGTCAAATAAATTTTTTCATCGGTGCTGTGGACGTGATCCATGCCTATGCCAATTATTGCCGTTTCCAATTCCATCCCGTTAAACACGTTGGCATCACTCCCACCTCCAGCAACAATAAATTGCACCTCTCTTTTGAGAGCGGCGGCGGCTTTCTCAACACGTTGCAGAACAGTATCGCTTTTGTCCAGGCTCATGATCGGATATTCATCGTTGATCTTTATTTCAACACTCGGGCCATGTTCGTTGCCAAGCTCAGACCATTTATTCGGAGTCCAACTCCCCGCCGCCGTTTCAAATGATTTACAGATGGTTGAAAGGTATGCATCCAGTTTTGTCTGGGAATGGCTCCGAACCTCTCCCTCTATCTTCACGGCCTCAGGAATAATATTGGTAGCACCACCACCTGTGATGATACCGACATTAGCGGTGCTCTCTTCATCGAGCCGCCCAAGATCAAGATCAGCAATGGCGCTTGCGGCTATTTGAATTGCATTGATTCCTCGTTCCGGGTGCAGCCCGGCATGGGCTGCTGCCCCTGTTACCTGCACAACGAAACGCTTGGCGGCAGGTGCACCAGTAATCACCACATCGACACCGGTGCTGTCCAGTGCATAACCATGTTTTGCGCGGATTAAAGAGGTATCAAGATTCTTCGCTCCGAGTAAACCAACCTCCTCGCAGGTGGTAAAAATCAAATCAACAGGGGGAGTGGCAATATCCTTCTCATTGCAGCAGCGAAACACCTCCAGCAAGATGGCTATGCCAGCCTTATCATCACCACCGAGGACCGTATCTCCGGCACTGAAAAATAAATCTCCCTCACGGCAGACCTTTATTCCTTTTGCAGGTTCCACCGTATCCATATGGCAGTTAAAAAAGATCGGTTCAAGTTCTGGATCGCCGGGAAGTTGGACGATAATATTTCCGGTGTTGGATCGTGTCGAGGATGCTGAACCATCTTCAATGATTTTTGCCGCAGGAAACTCCATGGCAAAAATCTTTTTTAAAAATGAGGCAACATCCTTTTCAAACCACGAGGGGCTGTCAATCTCGCACAGGGTGGTAAAGACCTGGGCCATGCGTTCGGAATCGAGTTTCATTATTTTCTCCAGAAAAGAAAAAATGGTTGAACAAAAAAGAATAAACGATAATGATTATCAATATGTCAAATTTTGCCGACAAAATCTACCCCTACAATGGGAGCACTGCCTATACAACAAAGGACGGCTCCATCATACGCGAGCTCGTCCATCCGCTTAAAAACAACGGCATTGGGGCACAAAGCCTGGCGGAGGCCACGGTGAATCCCCATGAAGAGACAGCGCTTCATACCCACGCTTTGAGCGAGGAAATATACCACATTACTTGCGGAAGCGGTGAGATTACCATGGGCGAGCAACGCCATGGGGTCACGGAGGGAGATTCAATTCTGATCCCGCCGGGTATGGCCCATAAGATAAGAAACACAGGCAGCGGACAGCTCATCTTTTTATGTTGCTGTACCCCAGCCTACAGTCATGAAGACACCGAACTTTTATAAACCTTTTTAATTTTCAACCCTACAAGGAGAACCATCATGGCAGTATTCAAATGTGAAAAATGCGGAGCAACCAAAGAAGGCCGTTGTAAACCTAAAAAATGCCCTTCCTGCAGCGAAACCGGCTGTATGACCAAAGAAGAAGGCGCAAAATCATCCGGCTGCGGTTGCGCTTGCAAATCCAAGAAGTAGCAGCACAGAGGGCGGCTTGATCTCGCAGGCCGCCCTTCTCTCTTCCCTTCCCCACTTTCCCATTGCAAAAACAGCACTTCTCTCAATAGGATAGAGAAATCACATTATCCTTGAGGACCTGCGCATGAGTACACCCGAATACCGTATAACTTTTTTGCCCAGCAACAGAAGCGTCGTAGCCGAGCCGGGTGAAAGCCTGATCAAAGTCGCTCGAAATGCAGGAATACACATCAACGCGTCGTGCGGCGGCAGTGGTGTGTGCGGCAAATGCAGGGTGCAGTTGGAAGAAGGCACCGTGCATGGTGGAATCAGTGAAAAACTCAGTACAGAGGAACAAAACCAAGGCTACAGACAGGCCTGTACCGCCACGGTAAAGGGCGATGCAACTATTCGTGTACCGGAAGAATCAGGACTGCGCATGGGTGGCTTATCGACCGCGGTACCGGTTCGCAACCGCGCCCGCATGCATATCTACGATGTGCAGAATCTGCGCGAAGAAGGGATCTTTATTCCACCCGTGGAAAAGCTGTTTCTCGATGTGCCGGAGCCAACAACAAAAGATAATATGGCGGATGCCGGCCGTGTGCTCCAGGGCATTGAGGAGAAATACAATGAACGGCACATGACCATCAGTCTCAACGTCTTAAAGAAAATGCGCAGCGTACTCCGGGAAGATGATTTTAGGGTGACGACAACCATTGTCCGCCCAGTTACCGTGCAGGGGAAATCCTATGTCCTGAACATCCAACCAGGGGACTGGAGGCATCGCAGCTATGGCCTGGCCTTTGACATAGGCACCACCACGATTTACGGGCTGCTCGTCGACCTAAGCAGCGGCGAAGTCCTGGCCCGAGCAGGAGAGTATAACAGCCAGCTCAGCTATGGCGAGGATGTGATTACGCGCATTATCCATGCGGAAAAACCTCGCGGGCTGGACCTGATGCATGAGTTGGTCACCTCAACCATCAACTCACTAATCGACAAGCTGCTGAAGATGGCTAAACCCACCGAGGCGGAGACCAAAGGCGGGATTGATCGTGATGAAATCTGCTCGGTAACCTTGGCGGGCAACACGACCATGACCCATCTTTTACTTCATCTTGAGCCGGATAATATCCGCCGCTCGCCGTACGTGCCGGTCACAACCTTTTTACCGCCATTGCGGGCAACGGACATCAACCTGGACCTGCCCCGACAGACGGTGGCCCTGGTGTACCCGTGCATCTCAAGCTATGTCGGCGGAGACATCGTGGCAGGGGTCATGGGCTCGGGCATGTACCGCACGGAGATGGTTACCCTGTATGTGGATATTGGAACCAATGCCGAGATTGTCATCGGCAACAAAGACTGGCTGGCCTGCGCAGCCTGTTCAGCCGGGCCGGCCTTTGAGGGCGGCGGAATCACCCATGGCATGCGGGCGGCAAACGGGGCAATCAGCGATTTCAGCATCAATCCCCTTACCCTGGAGCCCATGAACATCACCATCGGTAACAAGCCGCCCATGGGCATATGCGGCTCGGGACTCCTGGTCATCATCGCTACACTGTTTGAGCAAAAGGTGATAGACCGCAGCGGCAAATTCAACCGTAAACTCGATACCCCGAGGATCAGGGAAGGAAGAAGCGGATACGAGTATGTGCTGACATGGGCTGACGAGGGCGGCACAGACCACGATATCGTAATCAACGAGGTGGATATAGAAAACTTCACCAGGGCCAAGGCAGCTATCTATGCCGGGGTAAAAACACTGGTTGAGGAGGTCGGGCTGGCCATTACAGATCTTGAGCAGATCATCCTGGCCGGAACATTCGGCAGTTACATCGACATCGATTCAGCCATGACGGTCGGCCTCCTGCCCGAGGTGGACCCAAATCGCATCCTGTACGTGGGCAACGGCTCACTCATGGGAGCCTGGATGAGTGAAATGAGTAACCACATCCGCAAAAACGTAGTAGACGTGGTGCGCAAGATGACCAGCTTCGAACTGAGCGAGGTCACGGAATTTCAAAACCAGTACATCGCCTCACATTTCCTGCCCCATACGGACATAGGACTTTTCCCGAAAGTGGCTAAAAGGCTCGAAGAAATCCAGCAGGAAAAAGAGGAAGAGTAATTTTTTAAGGGAATTGCGAAAAGGGACGGGGAAAGAAAAAAGCGGCTGAAAAGGTGTAGATGCAAGGCAGAGGCGGGTTCGCTATACTTTTGTATGCGAACCCACCGATAACGCAGCAGATGCATCTTTACAGCCGCTTTTTTAGGCGGCGATGTCTATGTCGCCGTTCAGCGATACCTCCATGGCCCGAGCCGGGCACACGGCAACGCACAGACCACAGGCCGTGCACTTATCCTCGTCAAAGGGCACGGACATATCAGGTCGATGCAACGAGAGGGCACCGGTGGGGCAAATGCCGGTACAGGCCCCGCACTGGTAGCATTTTTCATCATCCCGGCGGATATTGCCGGCCATGGACTGCACCTTAACGCCGACCTCTTTCAGGTACTCGATTCCCTTTTTCACATTGGCCTTGTGGCCCTGGAACTCGATGACCATGACTCCCTCTTGCTGCAAGAGGATAGTGGCCTTGAGAATATTGAACTCAATATCGAATTTTTTGACCAGGTTGCAAATAATGGGCTGGTCGATAACCACCTTGGGGAACTTCAAAACATAAATACGAGTGTTCATACTCACACCTCAGGCAGATTCAGGTGACTCTGCACGGAATCTAAAGCCGACTCAAGCGGCTGATTGGTATTGATGGTAATAAAATGAGCGGCTGGCAGCTCAGCCGGTACCTCAAAACGCTCTTTTTGCTGCAAATAAATCTCCCAGCGCCCGTCTGATACGGCATTGGGGTCTTTGGCCCGCTGTTCCATACGGCGCCTCATCTCGTCCTCGGGACATTCACAGAGAATGAAGTATAGCGGAAGATCAAGGTGTTGCGCAAGTGCTTGCAGACGATCCCGCTCACTGCGCGACTGGTAGGAGGCATCCAAAACCACCCCCCTGCCCTGCTCCAGGTGCGTTTTTGCGTGGTCAAGAAGGGCATCATAGGTCTTTAGAGAAAACTCTTTGGTGTATATGCCCTGGTCAACACCATCTTGCTGACTGCTCGACGGATCAAGGCCTGCCAACTCTTTACGCACCACATCGGAGTTGTAATAGGCCAGTCCTTGCCGCTCGGCCCAGGCCTGGGCCAGGGTGGATTTGCCGGTGGCGATAAGCCCGAAAAAAACAAAAAAATTAGCAGGTTGCATAGCGCTCCGCCAAAAGAAAATATTTCTTGGCCTGGGCAAGACAGCTTTCCTTGGTTGCCTCATCCACCTCTGGCGCATGGGCGGTGAACAGGCCGATCTTGCCGCGCACATAGGCGCGATAGCACTTATAGAAATTGAGCATCTGCTTGAGCCCCTCATCACCGGCCTTGGCGCAGAAGGTGTTGATGAAGTAATCGGAAAGCTCGCTTAAGCCGTGGTAGTCAAGATCCATGGCCAAAAAGGCCACATCGCTGGCCACGTCACAGTAGCGGAAGCGCTCGTTGAACTCGATGCAGTCAAAAATAAAGACCTCATCGGCCAGACAGATGTTGGCAGAGTAGAGATCGCCATGGCAGTCTCGGACCCTGCCCGCCTCAATGCGTCCGTTAAAAAGGGCTTCCTTGGTCAAAAAGTCCTTGGCATAGGTGCTGATGGTGGCGAACTGCTCGGCACTTAAGGCATCACAGCCGACAAAACCTTCGGTCTGCTCAAAATTCTCCAGCACATTCACACCCACTGCCTTGGCCGTGCCAAACTCCTTGATCGCATCGCTGCCGTCCGCTTTTTCGTAAAACGGCACCAGGATATCGATGATCTTATCCAGGGTGGCCTCATTGAGGGCATTGTCGGCTATGGCGTTGCCCATCATACGTTCTTCGGGCATGCGGGACATCTTTACGGCATACTCATCCGCATTGCCGCTGCCGGACAAGGCAAAGCTGCCATCCTGTTCGGTGATGGGCACGACATCGAGATAGAGGGAGGGACAAAGGCGACGGTTCAGGGCCAACTCCTGCTCGCAAAAATGCTTCCTCTTCTCCAGGGTGGTAAAGTTCAAAAAGCCGAAATCAACCGGCTTTTTTACCTTGTAGACATACTCACCTGCCAGGAGCACATAGGAAATATGGGTCTGCACCAACTTGATCTCATCAACCGGATGGGGGTATGCCTCAGGACGCAACAACGCCTGGATAAAAAGAGGAAGGTTTTCGTCTGCCATAATATGCCTCTATGCAATGGTTTTCCTGAAATTATTTGATAGAAAGAGGCACCATACCAAAATCAGGCTGCTGAGTAAATATTGAGGCGAAAAATGGAGGAAGAATGAGAAATAAAAAGCGGCCTTTCCTTAAGGCCGCTCGTAGATAAAACAGGCGTGTCACATGCTCTGGTCGTCACTCACCCTGGGAGTACTGATTTTGATGGCGATACTGATAGTGATGCCGCTCGCTGTCCCGGTCTTGCTCATGGTCCCACTTCTGCTCGCGTTTACTTTTTTTGCTGGCCCGTTCCGCCTCGCCCTCATTAGAGCGTTGCCGATCACGATCCATATCGCCCTGTCCGCTGCCGTGAGAGTATCCACCCAAACCGCCGCCATATCCCCCTCCTCCGGAGCGCCCTCCCCCACCACCACGGGCAGAAGCAGAGCCAAACAGTAACAGGATAAGGCAACTTGCAAACAAGGCCACATTTATAATCGTATTGAGCTTCATACAACTTCCCTCCTCGTTTTAGACATTAGGTTTCACACTCCTAATAACGAGCCGCAGGACAAAAGGGTTCCGCAGAAAAATACACCATGACAACAATTTAGACAAAAGTGCCCTAACATAAAAATTTCACTCAACTTTTTTGAAAAAATGCCGAACAAGATGATGGAAGGCAAAGTAAAAAAGCAAGTACGTTTAGGGCCCGAATATGACCAAATCGAACTTCGACATACTCATCGTGGACGATGCTACCGTTGTCCGCAACATCATGAAACTGCAGCTGCAGAAAATGGGGTTTGAAAAAATCCACGAAGCGCCGGACGGCAGTGTGGCCATGGATCTGTTGGAGGAGGAAAAGATCGATTTGATTATCTCGGATTGGAACATGCCGGTGATGAACGGCTATGAGTTGCTCAAGAACGTCCGCACCCACATGACTTATAAAGACATACCCTTCATCATGGTTACGGCGGAGGCCACGGCCAAAAATATCTGCATGGCCATGCAGATGAAGGTCAACGAACTTATTTTAAAGCCCTTCACCCTGGATATCCTGGAGACAAAGATCAACCAGGTTATTCACTGAACATGCAAAGCGAACCAAAATCTCGCTGCGTGCAGCGGGTGGTGAGCGAATCTGATAAAGTCCACTTCCTTACATACCGAGCCGCTTAACGGCTCAAAGAAGAGGAAGGCTCCCCTGCCGTGCGCAGCTTAGGAGGAACAGGATCCAGCCGACGCAATTTGTCTAAGAGCAGGTCAAGGGGAAAGTCGGCTGCAAAAAAACTCCTGTTCGCCTCCAGCACCTCGGCAGCCTTTTGGGCCATCTTACGCGCCCCCGACTCATTGCCCTGATCATGCAGTTTGATATACATGCCTGCTGCGCGAATCATCGCCTGCAGGACCTGCTTTTCCGCACCCGTTGCCGCAAGCCAGGCATGCTCTAAAATCTCATGCACCTCAAAAAAGAGGCCCAGATCCCACAGCACCAGCGCCCTTTCCCAGGCCGTGGCAATATCCTCTTCGCGAACAAGTGTCAGTGCCTGGTTGTAGCTCTCAAGGCGGCTCATGATATACTGCCCATATACTTCACCAGGATTGCCGGAGAGCATATCTTCGGCAACCCTCCGGGCCGGAGCCAGGTCCAGTTGCTCAAAAACGAGCGTTAAGGCCTCTGAGAGCGCATTTCGAACATCTCTGGCCACTCGGTCCTCAAAAGGGTCAAATCCCGTGTCAGTCATATAAAAAGCCTACCAGGACGCAAATTAATAGCCAAGCCATATTCCTACCTTGTGGCGGACAATAAAAAACGTTAGGATCGTTGGGCCGGTTCCGAGACCTTCCAGCGGGATTTCACCAGGATAAGCCCGCCGACCATGATCAGTCCGGCCCCTGCAAAGACTATGGCCTGGGGCATCTCATCCCAGAAGAGATAGCCGTAAAGGACCGAAAGGATGATGGAAGAATAGCTGGCTGCTGCCACGGCCGGAGCCCTGTCCCTGCGATAGGCCGCAGTCATGAGCAACTGGCCCAGGCTGGCAAAAAGGGCAACGCCTGCGATGAGCAGCCATTGCCTCGCGCTGAGCGGCACAAAACTCGGCACCACCCAGATGGCGGTGGTCAGACCGGTGAGCACGATAAAGTTAAAAACAATGGCCAGGGGCGCATCGGTACGGTTCAGGCGCCGGACCAGGAGATGGGCAATGGCAGAGGTGGCTGCTCCGGCCAGGGCGACCCAGGCCGCAAGGGACCAGTTCATGCTTGGGTTCATGATCAAGACCACCCCACACAGGCCGGTGATAATGGCGACCCAGGCAGCCTTTGGTGCATGCTCCCCCACCATAACAGGGGCAAAGAGGGCAAGCATCAAGGGCTGGGCCCGGCCGATAAAAACGCAATCAGCCAAGGGCATATGAGTCAGGGCATAGAAGAAGCAGTGCATGGCGGTCATGCCGAAAAGAGTCCGCCAGATGAGGGCCTTCTTGGCCTGGACCAAGGCCGGTACCCCACGCTGGACGATTACGGCCAAGAGAAAGGGTGCTGCCAGCCAGCAACGCAAAAAGATCAGCTGACTCAAGGGGATTTCAGGCCCGATGCCTTTGATCAATGCCGCCATGGTGGCAAAGCTGGCCGAGGCTGCCAACATCAGGATTACACCCATATTAAATACCCAGTAACAAGTGACGGGTAACGAGTGACAAGTTGAACCGTGCTTCTTGATTGAAAGTCCCCGCTGCAAGGAGCGGAGAATGCGTTATCTTTTGTTGGTTCATTCTTTTCTCAACGGTCCCGGGATGTTATGTTGTCTGACTATTCTAAGCAAGTAGGGAATAACGATCTTTTTCTTGTTACTTGTCACTCGTTACTACCTGAAAGGGAAAAAGCAATGCAGCAGGAACAGGAGCAGGATCTAGCAAAGGTCATTGGTGATTTCCTCGAAATGGGGCATGTGGAGAATATCATGGCAATGTTCAAGCAGGATACCGACAATTACTCCTTGACCGGTGAACTGCTGCGGGATGAGCGTTTCATGGTGCGTATGGGTGTGGCGGTTCTTTTTGAGGAATTAAAAGATATCCGGCCGGACGACATTGCCCTGGCCATCCCCTCACTGGTTGCCGTGCTCACAGACGACACCCCCTGGGTCCGGGGCGAGGCGGTCAATATCCTCGGCCTTATCGGTACCGCCGAGGCAATGGAGCATGTTCAAAAGATGCTCCACGACCCGGACCCACAGGTCCGGGAGATTGCCGAAGATTATCTCCAGGAAGAGGGAAACTGAAGTTCTTCTTGCCGCCCCCTTTCCCCCTTGTTGGCCAGCTGTGCAGAAGTGCTCCAGATGCAAGGAAGAGGTCTGTCCGCCACAGCCCAGCTATGCGGACAGGCCGATAACGCCGCAGATGGGGTGCTACTGGACAGCCCTCCTATTCCTTTTCTTTCCAGTCAGGTCTGAGACTCAGCTCGGTGAGCTGCTTTCTGGCCACCGAGGCCGGGGCATCGGTGAGCGGGCAGGTTGCCTTCTGGGTTTTCGGAAAGGCGATCACGTCGCGGATGGAATCACGGCCGGTGATGATCATCATCAGACGGTCAAAACCAAAGGCCATACCGCCGTGGGGCGGTGCACCGAGCTCCAAGGCCTTCAACAGAAAGGAGAACTTGTCGTTGGCCTCCTGCTCATCAATACCCAGAGCGGCAAAGACCTTGTCCTGGAGATCCTTTTGATAGATACGCAGGGAGCCGCCGCCGATCTCGGTACCGTTGAGTACCATGTCGTAGGCGCGGCTGCGTACCTTGGCCGGCTCGCTGTCCAGTAGATGGAGGTCCTCCTCCTTAGGCATGGTAAATGGGTGATGCACTGCGGTGTGGCGCTTGAGATCCTGGTCATACTCCACCAGCGGGAAGTCGGTAACCCAGAGGAAATCAAAGGTATCCTTGTCGATCAGGTTCAGTCGGCGGGCCATTTCCAAACGAATTTCAGCCAAGACCTGGTGCACCGTGGATGGACTGTCCGCCTGGAAGAGTAAGAGATCTCCCTCTTCGGCGCCAAGGGTCTCGGTCATGGCGGCGCGTTCCTCATCGGCAAAGAATTTGGCAATGGGGGACTGCCATTCGCCGTCGGCCTTCATCTTGACCCAGGCCAAACCTTTGGCTCCGTAGTTGCCGGCAAACTCGGTCAGATCATCAAGATCTTTGCGGGAGAAGGTGGCACAACCCTTGGCATTGATGGCCTTGACCACCCCGCCGCGCTCAACAACATCGCGGAAAACCTTGAAGCTGGCATCCTTGACGATGTCGGTGAGATCGGTCAGCTCCAGGCCGAAACGGGTATCGGGCCGGTCGGTGCCGAAACGCTCCACTGCCTCCTGGTAGGTCATACGCGGAAACGGGGTCGTAATCTCCAAACCTTTAGTGGCCTTGAACAGCTTGACCATCATCTCCTCGCCGATGGTGTACATATCCTCTTCGGTGATAAA
The DNA here is from genome assembly GCA_964385695.1 of uncultured Desulfobulbia bacterium. Lineage (GTDB taxonomy): Bacteria > Desulfobacterota > Desulfobulbia > Desulfobulbales > Desulfurivibrionaceae > CAYLQA01. The sequence continues at coordinate 39,691 of CAYLQA010000002.1, forward strand.
GGAAAGCTCCATATCCACCTGGGTGAATTCGGGCTGGCGATCTGCGCGGAGATCTTCGTCGCGGAAGCAGCGGGTGATCTGGTAATAACGGTCCATACCCGCCACCATCAACAGCTGCTTAAAGAGCTGGGGAGACTGGGGCAGGGCATAAAAATTGCCGGAATTCACACGGCTGGGCACAAGGTAGTCGCGGGCGCCCTCCGGGGTGGAGCGGGTGAGGATCGGGGTCTCAACCTCCAAGAAGTTCTCATCGTTGAGATAGGAGCGGATGGCCTGGGCCGCCTTGTGACGCAGGATAAGGTTTTCCGCCATCTGCGGCCTTCTCAGGTCCAAGTAACGATACTGGAGGCGCAGGGCGTCGGAGACCTCACCTTCCTCATCAAGGGGAAAGGGCGGGGTTTTGGACGGGTTGAGAATACGCAGTTCATCGACCAAAACCTCGATCTCGCCGGTGACCAGTTTGTTATTGACCATGCCGTCGGGACGGGCCTCTACCCTGCCCTTGATGGCCAGAACCCACTCACTGCGCAGGCCGTGGGCCTTGGCATGGACCTCGGGGTTGATCTCCGGATTAAAGACAACCTGGGTCAGTCCCCAACGGTCGCGAAGGTCGATGAAGATAACACCGCCATGGTCGCGGCGCCTGAGCACCCAACCCATGAGGACGACTTCCTCACCAATGTTCTCTTTATTTAAAACGTTACAGTTATGACTGCGTTTCAGGTCTCCCATGGACTCCATAGGACCACACTCCTTCGCCGTGTGATCGAGTCACACCGCTTATATTTTATAAAATTTGTTGTTTGATCGTTTCCGCCAGCTCGTCCAGGCTGTCGCTTAAGGGCAGATCCACCTGTTCTTTGTTGGCCATATTTCGTAAAACGCCGACACCCTTTTCCAGTTCATCTTCGCCCAAGATCAGGGTGTAGCTTGACTGGCAGCGGTCTGCCTGCTTCATCTGGCTTTTCAGGCTTCTTCCCTCCACATCCATGGCCACGGTCAAACCGCGGGCCCGCAGGCCGTGGACTAAAGGGAATGCCCTGATGGCTGCGTTGTCGCCTAAGGCGGCGATAAAGAGATCGGTGCGGCGGCTCGGCAGATTGTCGCCCTGCTGTTGGTTGAGGAGAAGGACCAGACGCTCCATGCCCACGGCAAAGCCGATGCCCGGCATATTCTTTGGCCCGCCCAACTGCTCCACCAGGCCATCGTAACGGCCGCCTGCACCAACTGCGCTCTGGGCGCCCAAGGCATCGGTGATCAGCTCAAAGGTGGTCCGGGTGTAATAATCCAGGCCGCGGACCATGAAGGCGTTGACCTTGTAAGGCACCTTGATCTGGTCCAGGGCTTCTTTGGTCTTGGAAAAATGCTCCTCGCATCCCTCACAGAGATGGTCGAGGATTAAGGGTGCCTCGGTATACTGGGCCTGACAGTTGTCGCTCTTGCAGTCCAGAACCCGCAGGGGGTTGGTCTCGCTGCGGCGTTGGCAGTCCTCGCAAACCTTGTCTTTGCGCTCGGCCAAAAAGTTCACCAGGGCCTCTTTATAGGCGGGGCGGCACTCCGGGCAGCCCAGGGAATTGATCTCCAGGCTGACGGAGATATTCAACTCGGTCAGGACCTGCCAGCCCATGGCTATGACCTCGGCATCCAACCGGGGGTGATCCGCGCCCAATACCTCGACACTCATCTGATGAAACTGCCTAAGCCTGCCCTTTTGCGGACGTTCGTGGCGGAACATGGGACCCACGGTGTAGAGGCGCTGCACCGGTTGCTTGACCTGCAGGCCGTGCTCGATAAAGGCGCGCAAGACCGGGGCCGTGCCTTCGGGCCGCATGGTAATCAGGTCGCCGTTGCGGTCGCTAAAGGTATACATCTCCTTTTCCACGATATCGGTGGCCTCACCGATGGAGCGGGCAAAGAGCTGGGTCTTTTCGACAATGGGCACCTTGATCTCGGCAAAGCCGTAGCGATGAAAAACGCTACGGGCCGTGGCCTCGATATGCTGCCAGAGCCCGACCTCGTCGGGCAAGATATCCTTAAAGCCTTTCAGGGCTTTGAGCTTCATCAAAATTCCTCGTTCCTAAACAAAAAAAAGCCTGTCACACAGGCTAAAAATTACGCTCAATTAATGGAATATGAAACAAAAGAGGCATTTTTATACCAGGGCGGCAGAAAAGTCAAGTGTTGGCAGATATGAAAAGAATCGGAAAATCGGCTTACAAGGAAGATGGGGCAAGGGTTGCGAGAAAACCTTTGAGTCCCTCGACATAGGGCTTGCCGGTCATGAGAAAACCAGAGTTATGATCGCCCCTCATCTCAAGAAATGATTTCGGTTGGTTGGCAACGGCAAAAAGCTGCTGGCCGTGGTGAAAGGGGATGATGTCGTCCTGCGGACTGTGTGCCACCAGGACCGGGCAGGAGATCTTTTTAAGAACGGCCTCGGCATTGTACTGATAACGGCTCAAAAAACGCACCGGAAACAGGGGGTACAACTCAGCACCCAGGGCAGGCACCGAGCGCATGGTGGATTCAACAATCAGTCCGGCGGGCTGCACTTGGGTGGCCAGCCAGGCAACAACCGCTCCCCCGAGGGAGCGGCCAAAGAGGATGATCTGCCTCGGATTATAGCCCTTTGTTTCGGTCAGATACTGCCAGGCCGCCGAAACATCCCGATAGGTTCCCTCCTCATCGGTGGTACCGCTGCTCTTGCCATAGCCCCGGTAGTCAAAAATCAGGGTTGAATAGCCCAGCTCGTGGAAAATTTGTAATGAATCAAGGCGGTGAGAAATGTTACCGCCATTGCCGTGGGCAAAGAGGATCACGCCCTTTTCCTTTTGGGCCGGAACAAACCAGGCAGCTAAGGTCTCGTTGTCGCTGGTTTCAAGCTGCACATCATCAAAGGCCAATCCGACAGCAGAGGGGGTGACGGCAATACTGGAGGAAGGGAAGTAAAGAAGGCTGGACTGATTCAGGTAGAGAAAAAGGCAAAATCCCGCATAGGTCAAAAAACTCAGAACAATAAGCGAAAGTGCTGTTTCCCACATCCTGTTTTGCCCGGCCACAGTGGCTCCTAGGAAAAGCCGAAGTCCATCTTGCGCAGGTAAAGCTTCATGTACTCCTCTTCGCTCTGCTCAAACTGGATCTTTTTCTCTTCCAAAAGGTGCTCGATGAACTCGCGGTGTTTTTTTAGAACAATGTGGGTTCTGGCCCGAGCCCGGACCAGGGGCACACTGAAAGGCTTGGTGATATAATCCACCCCGCCCACGGCAAAGCCACGCTCCTCGTCATGCTCCTCATCCTTGGCCGTGACAAAGATAACCGGGATGCCCTGGGTTGCCTTATCCTCCTGCAACTTCAGGCACACCTCGTAACCGTCCATGCCGGGCATCATGATATCCAGCAGGATAAGATCCGGCTGTGGTTCGACCTTGGCCAACTCAAGGGCTTTTTTGCCGTCCGTGGCAAAGGTAACGATATATTCGCCGACCAAGGCCTCCTTCAAGACCTGGATATTGGTCGGAACATCATCTACCAGTAAAACTCGTGCTCTTTCTTTTTCCATTTCCTCACCCTTTTTTCGGTAAGATTATTTTTTTTTCGCTTCGGCTTGCCTCATAAAAAGAGTCATATATTCCCCTTGGCTCTCTTCCAGCTCCAGCGTTTTTTTATCAAGTAACTCTGCCAGTATATCGCGATGGGCTTTGAGCTCCAAGTGCGTTCTTCCCCGAGCCTGGACGATTGAGACGTTAAAGGGTATACGGATGTAATCCACCCCGCCGTAGTCCAACCCCCTGTATTCATCGTTGTCGTCAACCTTGGCCGAGACATCATCATCCCCCCTTACGCAGAAACAACATCTTCTAAGATTTTCAGAGTGTTACATGCCTTCTCAAAGTCCAGCCTGCTGATCTGATCCCCCAATCTTTCCACCTCGAAAATCAAAACGTCCTGGCCAAGAATCTCTTTAATCTCATGGTATACATCCTCGGCCTCAAGATCGTTTTCACGCAGCATGCTGCCGAGCTTTCGCACCTTTTCCGCCAGCAGGCCTTTGATCTCGACTGGCAGGTCGGCAAGCCCCTGCATGGCCCCTGACTTTGACGGGGCGAACTCTTTTTTCACCCCTTGGGCAACCTCGGCCAGGGCAGCGCCAAGCTCCTCAATAAGAGGAGGCAGCTCATCGTCCTTGCCCTGTCGGACAGCAGCCTCCAGGATGGAGGCTGCATTGTAAACCCGCCGGGCGGAAAGATTACCGGCCACGCCCTTAAGCGAGTGCGCAAGACTGCGGGCGAGTTCCATATCCCCTGCAGCCAGAGCCTCTCGAACCTGGTCCGGGATACCTTGGTAGTCATCGACAAACTGCAGCAGCAGGCGATCAAGCATTTCCCGCCGATTTCCCAAACGCTTCAAAACCCCGGGCAAATCAATACCGGGCAAACTATCACTGACGGTATGATGCCCTTGGGTAATGATCTGAATGACATCCGCACCTCCCTGCTCCTGGGCAGGAGCTGCCGAAATCCATTTGGCCAGGGTGGCGAAAAGGATCTCTTTGTTGATGGGTTTTGAGACATAATCATCCATTCCGGCCTTAAGACACGCCTCCTTGTCCCCCATCATGGCATTGGCCGTCATGGCGATTATGGGTGTATCAACAAGGTCGGAAATACGCCGAATCTGCCTGGTGGCCTCAAAGCCGTCCATGCCGGGCATCTGGATATCCATCAATATCGCATCAAAGGCAACCTCTTGCACCGTTTCAAGGGCCTCCTCACCGCTGTCAACAGCCCTGACTCGGACCCCGCCGCCCTCCAACATGAGGCTGGCCACCTCTTGATTGATCTTGTTGTCTTCAACCAATAGGATAGAGGTGCCCTGAAAAAGCCGTTCATCGACTAAATCCATTGAGCTGTCGGCAAGCTCGTCAACATCATTGCCTCTGCCCAGAAGGGCCATGAGCTTTTTGTAAGTGGTAAGCCTCTTGGCCGGGCGTGAGAGGCTGAGCACGTTTTCAACCCCCTGCGCATCGTGGCTGTCACCAGCGGGGACTACATATAAAACAGGCAGATGCTCAAGGCCGGGCAGGGCTCTTAATCGGGCCAAAAAATCGGCAAAGGACTCACCCAACAGGCATCGGTTGTCCAGGGCCAAGAGATGCACGGCCTCCTGATCGTGTTTAGCCTGCAAACGCTCAAATGCCGCCTCCTTTCCTTCCACCGAATCGGCCAAAAAATCAAAGGAAGAAAAGGCCTCCTGTAATTGCTCCCGGCAGCCCTGCACCGGGGAGGCAACCAGAAACCGCAAGCCCTGCAAATCTTCCGGCGGCATGAGTTTCTCAATTTTCTCCTCCTGAACCACGCCGAACTGGGCAGTGAAGCTGAACACACTGCCCCTGCCCTCTTCACTCTGCACGGAAATGGTGCCGCCCATCATCTCCACCAACTGCTTGCTGATGGTCAGCCCCAATCCGGTACCGCCATACTTCCTGGTGATGGAGCCATCGGACTGGGTAAAGGCATCAAAAAGCAGGCCCTGCCGTTGTTTGGGAATACCGCAACCGGTATCGCTCACCGTAAAATGCAGAATCACCGTATCGGCCGTAAAGTAGTGGACATCGGCTTTGAGCACGATCTCCCCCTGGTCGGTAAACTTTAAGGCATTGCCAAGCAAGTTGTTTATTACCTGCTTAAGGCGCAGGGGATCTCCCTTCAAAGCGTGGGGTGTTTCATGGCTGGTGATAACCGTTAGGTCAAGCTCTTTTTCCTCGGTGCGGGAAGAAAAGAGATCCACCACTTCATCCATCAAGTCATGGAGGAGAAAGGAAACACTCTCAAGCTCCAGCTTGCCTGCCTCTATCTTGGAAAAATCCAGGATATCGTTGATCAAACCCAGCAGGGTTCCGCTGGCATCGTGGACCTTGGTCAGGTGATTTTTCAGCCGTTTAGATGGCTCTGATTCTAAGGCAAGATCGGTAAAGCCGATAATGGCGTTGATCGGGGTTCTGATCTCGTGGCTCATATTGGCCAAAAATTCACTCTTGGCCTTGGTGGCAACCTGGGCCTTTTGCGCCAGCAAGGTGGCCTTTTCCATGGATGTGGCAAGTTCCCGATTGGCTGAGGCCAAATCCCTGGTCCGTTCCTCCACCTCTACCTCAAGCATGTCGCGCGAGGCCTGCAGCGCCTGCATGTTCTCGTTAATGGTCGCACTGAGAGTGTTGAGCGTTTTGTAAATAGACTCAAACTCCATAAAATAGGAAGAATCGGTGTCAATCTGATAGGTGAGACTCTCTTTAATCTTTTGCGCCTCATTCACGGTACGATTGAGGCTCATGAGGATCCGTCGGCCATAGAAGAGTAGCCAGGCCACAAGAAAGAGGATAAAGCCCTGGCTCAGGTACTGGAGCCTCTCCAGCCCTTCCCTGGCGTTGTCGGTCTGCTCGGAAAAAAAGAGACGTTTAAGATCCATGGTAAGAAGCAGATTTTTGCCGTTCTTTTCAAGGGCCGAGTTCAGCAGATCCTGGCGCTTTTTATTTTCCACCAGGGTAAAAAAAATGTTTTGGATATAGGGGCCGTTGACCAGCAGCTCCTCTACCAAGAGGCCGTCCTGGGCATCGAGGGAGAAATCTTCAAAGCGGTTCACCTGGTTATAAAAGCGGGCAAAGCTCTCTTTAAAGTTGCTTTCCACCAAAAAGGGCAAATCACCCTTTCGGAGCCTCTCAAAAATATTGAAGATGTTGAGAAGTTCCGCTTGCACGTCCGAGGCAACATGGACCATGTCAATTTCAGAAGCCTCCTTTGCCTCCCCGCGGACAAATGCTTCGACCTTCTTACTGGAGAGTTCATCCCAGGCCTTTCGTTGGGCGATATTCTCCAGGTGGGCCATATGAAATTGATGGATGTAGCCCACGCTGTCTACAAGATCCGACAGGGTTTGTTGGGCGGTGACGTTTAAAGTCAGGGTTTCGGCATTAATTGAAACCAGTTGTTCGACAAGCTCTTGCCGGTCATGGAGATCCTTGCTGTGCTCATCCTGGGCATGGCAGCTGAGACAATTCTTGCCGATCTCGGCATAGCGCGTTAACAGCACGTCCTTTTTATCAAAATCTTTTTTAATAATGGCGGATTCCTGTTGCAGAAGATCAAGGACTTTCTTTTCAAGGTGCAGCACCTGGTAGTAACGGTCTTCATACTCATCCTCCTTGATATTCCAGTAATTATTCACCACCCCTGCCGCCACAATAAGGGCGACAAAGATGAGCATCAGGCGGATGCGCGATTTGATGGAGACGCGTTTCTTCATGGAATTAATAGTCCAGGGTCACCGGATGCTGTGCCTTGAGCCAGCCGCGCATGCCGAACTTGAGCCCCTTGATGTTGGTAAAACCAAAAGCGGAGAGGTAGCGCATGGCAATTTCATCCCTATTGCCGGTTTCGGTTATGGTGACTACCAACCCTTGTTTTGGTATCCGCACTCTGGTGGCGGAGTCTTGCAATTCATCAAGAAAAATACGGATGGTAGGGCAGCTGGTTTTTACGGCGGGAATCTTTTGCGCTGGGTTTAAAGTAGATTGGGTTCGAAAATCGACAATGGTAACAGCGCTTGTTCCCTCAATTCGGCAGGAACTTTCTTCCGCCTTGGCAAGGGATTTGTACAGGTCATCTGTGGAGATAAAAGGAGAATCGTAATCGGGAAGAGGGGCCTGGATGGCAAGGGGGTAGCCGTTCTTGCGCCAATCCTTGATGCCGCCATTGTAAATCTTGATATTGGTAAAGCCAGCCTTTCTTACGGCAACTGCCGCCTTATAGGCGAACACTCAGCGATAGCCCATGCAGTAAGTAATGATGAGCCGGCCTTTATCCTTACCCAAGTGGGAAATCTTTTGTGCAACGCTGTTTAAAGGCAGGTTAACGGAGCCGGGGATGGAAACGGTATTCGCGATCAATTCATCCAGGGTGTTGACCAAAGTAAAATCGATCATGCCTGCCTGACGCTGGTCAACAAGTGCTTTGAGTTGCGCGGTGGTCACCACATCAAAACGCTCCAGGGCAACGGCCTGGGTCGAACAGAGCAGGCAGCAAAAAACAACCAAGCTGTATAAACGCATGACGGCTTACCTCATCAGGTCTGCGTGATCGGTTTTAATACACCGATCCACCACCACATGAAGCCCGGCTTCACGGGCCTTCTGCGCCGCCTCCGGATGAATTACCCCCTCCTGCATCCAAACAGCCTTGGCCTTGATCTTAATGGCCTCATCCACCACGGGCAGAACATCCTGCGGACGTCGGAAAATATCTACCATATCCACCTGTCCCGGGATGGATGCAAGACTGGGGTAGCAACGCTCCCCCAAAATCTCATCCTGGCCCGGGTTCACCGGTATCACCGTATAGCCCTCTTCGAGCAGGTAACGGGCAACCATGTTGCTCGGCCGACTCTCCTTGGGGGAAAGCCCGACCACGGCAATAATTTTACAGGTGGTGAGCATCTCTTTTATTGCTGCAAAATCAACGAGCATGTATGCTCCTGAGAAATTATTTTAGCAAATTCATAAACTTCGTGTAAAAACTGACACGCGAGCTTTCATATTGTCAGTTTATAAAAAGTTTTTCAACCGCCGTGTGACTTGCTCACACCGCTCATTGAAACGGAGAAGAGAATTATGTGCCAGATGAACATCATAGTCGAGCGTGACGGCGCAGAGGAAACCATTCTTGAAGGCGCCTCTCTCCTTACGGTGACGGAGCAGGGAGTGGAGATCAGCACCCTGTTCGATGCGCCCAAGGCAGTGGAAGGGGTTCAGGTAAAAAAAATCGACTTCATGGGGGGCAAGGTCACCCTTGTCCCTCACAAGTGAGGATATGACAATGGGCGATAAGACAGCCGCAGAGAAATTACAGATCTTGCTCCCCCACTGGGTTGAGCATAATCAGAACCATGAAACCGAGTTCAAGCAATGGGCCGAGCAGGTACGCAGCGAGGGCAATGCCCAGCTTGCCGACCTTTTAGACCAGGCCGTGGCCAGCATGGGCGAGACGGACGGCATCCTGCAGCAGGCCTTGGAGATGGTCGGCGGCCCGGCTGCAGGCGGGCATCATCACCACCACCATGATTGAGGATTAAGGGATTACCGCTACGCTAGGATTAAAGAGAAAGGTCCTTCACTCTAATCCTTTACCCCTCTAATCCTAGCGTAGCGATAATCCTATCTTTCAAAGGTTCGGAGGGCGGCGACCTCTTTGCCGCCCAGGGCCTCCAGGTAGCCATGAACCAAGAGCAGCCAGTACTCCTTTGGTGAGTCCTTGATTGCCGCCCGGCGGGACTCATCCAGCCAGTGAGAATCATCAAGCAGGTTATAAAAACAGGTATCGATACCGATAAAGCCGTCCAGAAGGTGGGCCAGGGTATGGATCACCTTACTCTGATAGCCTTGGGGCAGATGGATAAGGTCCTGCAGCGCAACGCTGCCACCCTCCTGTAACTCTGCCAAAAGGTCTTTTAAGGCCTGGCGATTGGCGCCTATTCCCTTTTCCAGCCCCGCTTCAAAGCGGGCATCATCGGCTGAAAAGGATTCCTCCTCCACAACACGAACTCCGTCATAATGTACCAGGGTGGTCTTGGCAAAAAATCCCAAGACGTGTTCCCTGCACTCGCTGAAACTCTGTCCCTGGACCAGTATGCTATGAGTCACTTCAAGACGCATATTTCTCTCCGAACCCGAAAACTAGCCAAAGATCGGCAGCTTGGTTATCTCCATAAAACTTTGTACGTGAAACTCAGCCGGCAGATCCGGATTTTTAAAACCGATCAAACGCATGCCGATACTGCTGCTGTGCTCCCGGTCCACTATGGAGTCGCCGATATAGATCGCCTCGTCCACCTGGCAGGAAAAATGATTAAGGATGTCTTCCAGGGCATCGGGGTGGGGTTTGGGGCGCGGTACGTCCAGGGCGGTGACCACCCGGTCAAAGGAGTCGGCCAGGTTAAACCCCTTTAAAAGAGAGGGCATGGTCGTGGTACGGTTGGTGGAGATGGCCGTTTTGATCGTTGGGCGTAAATATGCCAAAAACTCCGGCAGATCCGGCTCCATGGTCATATGCTTGAGGTAGGGAGTATAGTCCAGGGTCTTGCGAAACGCCTCGGCTGCCTCATAATCATCGGGATAATGGCGGAAGATATGGCGCACCGAGTCCATGACGTGGTGTATGTGCACATATTCGAGCTCCTCCTCATCCATGGGCGGATGACCGAAATTCTCCAACATATGATTATAATAGACCCTGTTGGCGTTTTTAGAGTCGAACATCACGCCATCGCAGTCAAAAATAACGAGTTTCAATTGGGCCATAAGAAAGATTCCTTGCCAAGGACCAGTGTCCAAGATATGTAATGTAATTTTCCGGCTACGGCCGGTTCATAAACGTTGCACCCGTGGCGACACCTTTTAATACAAGGAAGCGCCCACGCGATACAAAAGCTACAAGACCAACACTGGGCCTGTCAAGGCGCATTCGGTGAAGATAAGCGCAGGGTAACCTCTGCAATTTAAAAACAGAGTGAAGAAAAGCACGTAAATGCACAGACAGACGGATTTTTTGGTAATCGGCAGCGGTATCTCCGGCCTTTCCTTTGCCCTCAAGGCGGCCAAACTCGGCCAAGTCATCATTGTCACCAAGAAGGCCAAGGTGGACACGGCCACCAACCTGGCCCAAGGCGGCATTGCCGCGGTCCTAAGCGATGACGACTCCTTTGACCTGCACATCCAAGATACCCTGGCATCCGGGGCCGGGCTCTGCCATGAAGATACGGTACGTTTGGTGGTGGAAAGCGGGCCGGATCGCATCCGCGACCTGGTCGAATTCGGGGTCCAATTCCAGAACAAAGAAAGCAACAGCCGCGAGCTTGATCTCGGCAAGGAGGGCGGCCACTCAGCCCGGCGCATTGCCCATGCCCTGGACCTGACCGGCAGAGAGATTGAGGAAAGCCTCCTTGCGGCTGTGGCCAAGGATGAAAACATCACGGTGCTGGAGAACCATCTGGCAGTGGATCTGCTCCTCGGCACCAAGGCCGGGCTCGGCAAGGACTTCGGACCGGAATATCGCGATAAATGCCTTGGTGCCTATGTGCTCGACCGGGAAAGCGGCGAGGTGGAGACCTTTCAGGCCAAAACCACGGTGCTCTGTACCGGCGGGGCAGGCAAAGTCTACCTCTATACCACCAACCCGGACATTGCCACGGGCGACGGAATTGCCATGGCATACCGGGCCGGGGCAAAGGTGGCGAACCTTGAATTTGTTCAATTTCATCCCACCTGCCTCTATCACCCACGGGTCAAAAACTTTTTGATCTCCGAGGCGGTAAGAGGGGAGGGGGGCCGCCTGGTCGATGAACGGGGCAACCCCTTTATGGAGAAATATGATCCCCGCGGCGACCTTGCCACCCGCGACATGGTGGCCCGTGCCATTGATACGGAGATGAAGGCCAGCGGTGACGATTGCGTCTACCTGGACATAACCCACCGCTCGACCGAGTACTTGCAGCAGCGCTTCCCCACCATCTATAATACCTGCCTCAGACTGGGGATCGACATCAGCAAGGAGCCCATCCCCGTGGTGCCTGCGGCCCATTATATGTGCGGCGGCGTGGTTACCGACCACTGGGGGCAGACTAATCTGGCCAGCCTCTATGCCTTTGGCGAAACTGCCCATACGGGGCTGCATGGCGGCAATCGACTGGCCAGCAATTCATTGCTTGAGGCCGTGGTCTTTGCCCACCAAGCCTTTATTAAATGTGAAGAAGAGTGGGAAGTTACGAAACAACAGCCTTACTCAACCATCGAGGATTGGTCCGCAGGCCAAGCCCAGCGCATCGAAGAAAACGTCCTGGTCAGCCACAACTGGGATCAGATCAGGCGACTGATGTGGAACTATGTGGGCATTGTCCGCTCCATCAAGCGCCTGAACCTGGTGCAAGAGCGCCTCTCACTCATCCTACGCGAGGTGGACCTGCACTACCGGGAGTACCTCCTCACCCCGGATCTGATCGAGCTTCGCAATATCGCCCAGGTGGCGGAACTCATTGTCCGCTGCGCGGTGCAACGTCGAGAATCAAGAGGACTCCACTACCTGGCGGATATCCCCCATCCCGATGATATCGATTGCAAAAAAGATACCATTCTCAGCCGTTTTTAGGCCTCTTTTGAGCAAGACAAAACTAACTCCCCGCACTCCTGTTCGTCCTCTGTCTTCCTGACAAATCCTTACCCAAATACCGAGCTTAAGTGTTTCATTGTCCACTTTCACACCACTACACCTTGTATGTTCATGAAAATACGCCACTATTAAAAACAGAGGGTATTTTTTCCGATATACGGATTTTTTTCTTGACGCACATACCATATGTTGTGCAATAATGTTCCCCAGCGCACAACATGTCGTGCACTTTCTTGTTTTATGCGGGGAAAGAGTTCAACTAATTTCTAAAGTTCCACCAACCATCAGTGAAGGAGAGGGGTATGGGAGTAGTAATGCCATTAAATGCAGAGGCCGAGCACGTGCAAGAGCCGTCGCTCCTCAAGGGCGACAGCACGGATCTTGCTCTCTTTGTTCGAACCTCCCAGGACGACATGACCGGCTGGGATCGCCAGCGCATTGTCGACGCCCTGTTGCGTGAGACCTATATCGATCGTGACACTGCGGAAAAAATCAGCCGGGATGTTGAGGTGACCATCCAGAGCGGCAAGGTCAAGACCGTGACCGGCCCCTTGATTCGTGAGATGGTCAACGCCAAACTTTTAGAGCTCGGCCTTGAGGCCGAGCGCCGCATGCATACCCGTCTCGGTGTGCCGCTCTACGATGTGGACCAGTTGCTGGTCCAGCACAACAAAGAAAACGCCAATGTGCCCCATGGCCCGGAGGCAACCAACCTGACCCTGGCCGAGGGGATCAAGAAAGAGTATGCCCTGCTGCATGTCTTTACCCCGGATGTGGCCGATGCCCACCTCAGCGGCGATTTGCACCTGCATGATCTCGGGTTTATCGATCGGCCTTATTGCTCCGGCCAATCTTTGGAGTACATCAAAAAATTCGGCCTCAACCTGCCCCATGCCCTATCCATGGCCAAGCCTGCCAAGCATGCCGAGGTGCTGCTGGCGCATATGGTCAAGATGGCAGCGGCCCTGCAAAGCCACTTTGCCGGGGCCATCGGCTGGGATGCGGTCAACCTATTTTATGCACCGTATTTAGAAGAACTGGACGACGATCAGGTTCATCAACTGGCCCAGATGCTGATCTACGAATTCTCTCAACAGGCTGTGGCCCGTGGCGGCCAAGCCATCTTCTCGGACATCAATGTCTACTGGGAAGTACCCAAGCACTTTGAGAATGTCCAGGCCATCGGCCCTGGCGGCGAGTATACCGGCAAGACCTATGGCGAGTATGAGAAGCAAGCCCAACGTTTTGCCTGGGCACTGTTTGATGTCTACAAAGAGGGCGATGCCCAGGGGCGCCCCTTCTTCTTCCCCAAACCATTGGTCCATATCACCGAAAAGTTTTTCAAGACCGACGGGCACATGGACTTTCTGCATCACATCTGTGAGGTCGCCTCGGTCAAGGGCAACACCTATTTTGTCTTTGATCGCGGGGAGACCGCCAAGATATCAGAGTGCTGTCGCTTGAGCTTCAAGCTCGATGCATCGGATCTTGAGGATGCTAAAAAACCCTGGAAGATGCGCTACTCCGCCTTGCAGAACGTCACCGTTAACCTGCCACGGATTGCCTATAAGGCCAAAGGGGATGACACCAAGCTCTTCCACCTCATAACTGAGCAATTACAGCTTGCGGCCAAGGCCCATGAACAGAAAAAAAAGTTCATCGAAAAACTGATGAAGATGGGCAAGAATGGTCCGCTGGCCCTGTTGAACATGGATCTGGACGGCGAAAGCTATCTCAAGCTCAACAAATGTTCCTTTCTTATGGGTATGGTGGGGCTCAACGAGATGATCAAAGTCCATTTTGGTGATGAGCTGCATGAGTCCGATGAGGCCATGAAATTCGGGCTCAAGGTCATTGCCCATATGAATATCATCTGCAACAAGCTGGCTGAGTCCATGGGCATGAAGTTTGTCCTGGAACAAACCCCGGCCGAGAGTACGGCCTTTAGGTTTGCTAAGCTTGACTTGGCCCATTACGGCGAAGATGCGGAAAAGACCATACAGGGCAACCGGGAGACCGGCGAAGTCTACTACTCCAACTCCACCCTCTACAATGTGGGTTCCGAGATGGGACCCATCTCCCGGGTTGAGCGGGAAGGGCTTTTCCATCCGCTCATCGAGGCTGGCTCCATCACCCATCTCTGGTTGGGCGAGGCCGAACCCGACAAAGAAGCCTTGGCTAACTTCATCATCAATGTCTTCCGTTACACCCAGAACGACCAGGTTGCCTTCTCTCCCGAGTTTACCTGCTGTCTTGACTGCGGCAAGACAAGCCGGGGGCTTTCCGAGAACTGCCCATATTGTGAGAGTGAGCATGTGGACGGCATTACCCGGATCACAGGATACTTCACCAAGCTTTCCAGTTGGAACAAAGGCAAGCTCGGCGAGTTGCATGATCGTTATCGCAACACCAATCGTTTTGACAATTAAGGCCCATCGAAAGGAGCTGAGAATATGACTCTCTTTACCAAAGACGACTGTAAACTCTGCGCACAGATCAAGGATCAATTTGACCTGTCCGCCATGGATATCAATATTGAGGTGCTTGATAACGATGCCGGAGCTCTTGCCCACCTGGCCTGGCACGGCCTGGTAGAGACCGCCAGAAAGACCCTGCCCATTCTGGTGCTGGATGACTCTTCAACCGTGCACGAGTTCCCGCACATCGAAAAGCACCTCATGGACCGGGCCGACGCCCACGGCCTCGACCTTGAGCCGATGAAATCCCAGACAAACTGCGATGACGGCAGCTGCGCTCTGGCATAATTTTTGAGTTTTTTAAGCACAGGACCACGAAAAAAAATGTCGCACCCAACAAGCGATAAGCAAACACAGGGCGCGACAGCTGCAAGGACTAGTTTGGCGAGCTATACATCAGTATGCGAGCCAAACTATGACGCAGCAGATGGCGTGCCCTGTGCTTGCGACAGTTTCGTGAGGAGTCGCACGTGAGGGGCTCAGAAACCTCCATCAGCCGGGACAATCCTCCACACAAGCCCCTATTTGCTTCTGTCCCCTCACGCCTCACGCCCTCTCTGCCACCGATAAAGGGCTTTCTCGAAAGCACCTTTATCGACTGGCCGGGTCGGCACACCGCCATCCTTTTCTTGGGGGGGTGCAACTTCCGTTGCCCATTCTGCCACAATCACCCCCTGGTTCTCGCCCCACAGGGCATCGACACCATTGACTACCAAACCATCCTTGCAAGCCTCAGGCGTAATCAAAAATGGCTGGAAGGCGTCTGCATCTCCGGCGGCGAACCCACCCTTTCTCCGGGATTGCCCGAATTGATTCGTCTTCTCAAGGCAGAGGGCTGGGATGTCAAGCTTGACACCAACGGCAGTCAACCGGAGACACTCAAGGCATTACTTGACGAAAATCTCCTGGATATGGTTGCCATGGATGTTAAAACCGTGCTGGAGCAAAAAAAGTATGAACGCTGCGCCGGAACCGAGGTTGACCTTGCGGCCATCAAGGCGAGTATCTCTCTCCTGCAACAGAGCAATGTCAGCCATGAGTTTCGCATGACCGCGCTGCCGCGATTCCACAGCGCGGAAGATATCAAAAATTGGGTCACCCTCCTGCAGGGAAAGGCACTCCTCAAATTGCAAAATTTCAACCCGAAAACCACCCTTCTTGCCGAGATGGAAAAAGAAAAAGGCTTCCCCTTGGCCGAGTTTGAGCACCTCAAAACATTGCTTCACTGAATGACCGCTCAGAAGAGCGTAGAGAAAAAAGCACATCTTTTCAGCACCTTAGAAAACACCTAAAAAAAAGTCCTCCTCCTCTGCTTGACAAAGCAATAACCATATAGTATTTAGTGGCATCTTTGAATAAGTGACTAAGGTCTAAATTAGGCATTTAAATATTAATAATTAATTTTTTTAGGAGGAGAGATCATGCCTACACTTGAGCACAATGGCAGCAGCTTCACCGTAGATGAGGATGGCTTCCTGACCAAGGGTAACGAGGAATGGAACGAGAACTGGGTTGATTACGTAAAAGGTGTTGAGGGTATCACCGAGATCACCGACGAGCACCAGAAAGTTATCGATTCCCTGCAGGAGTACTACAAGAAGAACGGTATCGCTCCCATGGTTCGTATCCTTTCCAAGACCACCGGCTTCCCGCTGAAGCGCATTTACGAGCTGTTCCCGTCTGGACCGGGTAAAGGAGCTTGTAAAATGGCTGGTCTTCCGAAACCGACCGGTTGTGTATAAGCAACTTTCTGTACGGTTTTAGTAGAACGCAAAAAGGAGAAGGCTTTATGCCTTCTCCTTTTTTTTTGTGCCTTTTAACGGAAGGGTGGAGGTGCCAGAACCGGTCACTCTTCTTATTCGTTTATTTGTTACTAATTTACTTCTTTTGGCGACCAAAAGAAGTAACAAGAAAAGGTCGCCCCGGCTGTCCTGGCCCTTCGGGCTTCCTTGCGCTCCTCGTCAGTAGCGGGCGCAAAAAAACTCGCTTCGCTCAAACAGGTTTTTGCACCTTTTTCGCTACTGCCTGCGGTGCTCAGCAGGGCAGAAGGGGAATGAACATGCTAACTTGAGAAGGAGTTCCTTAAGATTTGGCCGTTTGGATTACTGCATCATACAACGCAGTTAGGCATTCATTATATTCTCCGCCCTTGATCTTCGCCCCTCTTATACCACCTCTCAGATTGATTTCTGCCAGATAAAAGGTGCCATCTTCCAGGACCATGAGATCCACATGGGCGTATGGAAATTTTCCGCGCTCCATGACTGCCAGGCACATTTCGCCCTGCTCTTTTGTCAGCTGCCAAGGGCTGCTTTGGCCGCCGAAGTGCAGATTATTACGAAAGCTGGTCGGATTCGCCCGCTCATAGGCCTCTTCATAGTCACCCAGGAAGATAGCCCGCACGTCGCGGCTGTTTGAGACAAAGGGTTGCAGGACAAAAGGGAAGGGGAGCACGCCGAGGGAGGCCTGGTTATAAATCTCCTCCACGCTGTTCCAAAGATGGATACCCAGGCCTGCGTCCTTGCGGTCGAGCTTGGTCACCACCTGGCCGATTTTTTCCCGCTGCAATGCGGCCATGGCCTCTGTGAGATCATGGATATCGTGCACAGAGTGAGTCAGCGGCACCATATATTGGGAAAAGAGGCGGGTTTGCAAGACCTTGGAACGGCTTGCCAGTTGAGAAAGTCCGGAGGGGAAAAGCTCTATACCCCGCTCGACCAGATCGAGAACCAGGGCTTCTTCTGAGGGCTTCAAGCTCACCCGGCAGGCGACCATGTCACCTGCTGTCAGGTCGTTATACGCTGCCCGTAATGTGGCGTTATCAGAGATGATGCGCCGATGCTTGGTCAAAAGAGCATTTCCAGAAAACGGTGATGATGGGTTGTTAAATCATTATGGCATTCACCGCAGAAAAATTTTATCTCGCCGAGAACCTGTGATTCATCGCCTTCCTGGGTGAAACTGCCGTCTTCATTTTGCTGATAACGGGTGGTGAGAAGAACTCCGTCAGCCACCTCGATAAAGTACGTATCATTGCCGCAACGCGAACAACTGATGCGCATGGCGCCCTTTTGGGGGACTTTGTGATGCCTCACCATGCCTGTATCCATAAGAAAACCTCCACATAAAAACCCGGGACAAAAAGAGTCGGGATTCTACGGTAAAACCATAAAAAAGTCAACCGGCAGAGACCAAGGCCAACATCGCGTAGAACAAACAGATTCGAATCTCATAACACTCGCCACTGCTTAATTGTAGCGAATGGCAAAAGCAGTGTCCACATTCTGTACTGTTTCCTCCTTGGGCGTGACCTTGGAGACATTGGACATGGGCGAGCCGCCCTCAAGCCAGGTCAGCATCAACTCGACATTCTCCGCCTCGCCTTCAAGCACCGCCTCCACGGAACCATCGGGCCGGTTGCGCACCCAACCGCTTAACCCTAAGCGCCGGGCCTCCTGCTGTGTATAATCACGGAAATAGACCCCTTGGACCGTCCCCTCCACTCTCACTATTACACGCCGACGAGCCATATCCTTTCCCTATCCCTAACCAAATAAAGCCTGAACTCATGCTGTCATGGACTCAGGCAAAAATGAACAACCTATGCCTATCTGATTCTCCTACCAAAACGGCGAATCTTTTACAACAATTTTAGCCAGTTACCAACTTCACAAATTCCTCTTCGCTGAGGATGGTCAAGCCGAGGCCCTGAGCCTTTTTCAGCTTACTGCCCGGTTTGTCGCCTACCACCACATGGGTGACCTTTTTGCTGATGCCCGAGGCCACCTTGCCGCCAAGGGCCTTGACCCTATCCTTTGCCTCACTGCGGGACATGGTGGATAAGCCGCCGGTAAAGAGAATCAGGGCTGCTGCCAGGGGCTCATCTTCCCGTTGGCCTGAGGCTGCGTCAATCTCCATGCCCAGGCCAAGCAGATCGCTAAGTATCTGTTGTGACTCCGGGGCCTGAAAAAACACTGTCAGACTCTGTGCCACCTGCTCGCCAATACCCTCCACGGCCAGAAAGTCCTCCACCCTGGCTTGCTCCAAGGCTGCAAGGGAGGCAAAATTCTGCTCCAGGAGTTGGGCTGTCACCTCTCCCACATAGCGGATGCCAAGGCCGGCAAGCAGTGTTGCCAACGAGGTCTTTTTGCTGGCGGCTATGGCCGCAATGACATTCTCAGCCGATTTCTCACCCCACCCCCCAAGGGGGGCTAATTCCTCTGCCTTCAGGCGATAAATGTCGGGGATATCACTAATCAGCCCGGCCTCGACAAGTTGCTCCACATAGCGTTTGCCCAAGCCCTCGATGTCCATACCGCTTTTACCGGCAAAATGAATCAGGGAACGGATACGCTGGGCAGGACACAGCGGGTTGGGACAGCGTGTTACCGCCTCCTCAGCCGGCCGGATCAACTCGGTCTCACACTCCGGGCACTGCCTGGGCATGATAATGGGCTGCTCATTGCCGGAACGTTTTTCTATAACCGCCTTTACCACCTTGGGGATCACATCCCCGGCCCGCTGCACCAGAACCGTATCGCCGATATGAAGATCCTTACGCTGGATCTCATCCTCATTATGCAATGTTGCCCGGCTCACCGTGACGCCGCCGATACTCACCGGCTCCAGCAGGGCAACCGGCGTCACCGCCCCTGTCCGGCCCACGTTAAACTCAATACCGATCAGCACGGTGGAGGCCTGGGAGGCGGGAAATTTGGCGGCAATGGCCCAGCGCGGACTCCGGGCCTTGGCGCCGAGCCTTGCCTGCAAGTCAAAATCTCTGACCTTGACCACCATGCCATCGATGTCGTAAGGCAATTCGTGCCGAATCTCAAGCAGATGGCGAAAATGGGCGATCACCTCTGCCATACTGGCGCACTCTTTCATCAGAGGGTTGATTTTAAAGCCTTGCCCGGCCAGGAGGGCAAGAAGGTCATGCTGATTTTGACAGGCGAGCACTGTTGGCTCGCTCACCCCGTAGGCAAAAAAATCCAAGGGCCGCTGCGCGGTCACCTTGGAGTCCAGTTGCCTGAGGGAACCGGCCGCTGCATTGCGAGGATTGGCAAAGAGGTTTTCTCCCTCCTTGCCGCGCGTGTCGTTGAGGCGCTGGAACTCAGCCAGACCGATAAAGACCTCGCCGCGCACCTCCAGTCTTTGCGGAAAAGGACTCCTTTGCAGCCTCAAAGGAATGGATTGCACGGTTTTGATGTTCTGGGTGATATCCTCACCGGTAACCCCGTCTCCCCGGGTCAAACCATGGGTCAACAAGCCATCCTCGTACACAACCTCAACGGCCAGGCCATCCATCTTGGGCTCGGCAACATAGGAAAATTGCGCATCACTTTTCAAATAACGCCTCAGCCGCTCCTCAAAACCGTAGAGATCATCCTCATCAAAGGCATTTTCCAGACTGAGCATGGGCACGCTATGGGCTACCGAGGCAAACTGGCTCAGTGGCGCGCCACCCACCCTTTGGCTGGGGGAATCCGGCGTAACAAGCCCGGGAAATTGCTCCTCTATGGCAAGCAACTCCTGGAAAAGTGCGTCGTATTCCACATCGGCCAGGATGGGATCATCAAGGACATAATAACGGTGGGCGTGAAAGTTAAGCTCTTCACGCAGCTTGACAAGACGCGCTTGCGCCGTTTGATCGTTCATATCAAGAAGAGAAAGCTGCACTACTTTATTTGCAAGGATCAGGAGCCCGGTTTTTGCAGGAGTTTGCCACCTGAGGAGATGTTTCCATGCTCCACCTCATCGATAAAGATCAGGATGGAGTCTTCCGGCTTATTGGCGACATCGGCGATAACTTTGGTCACTCCGGCACACATATCTTCTTTCTGCTGTTTGCTGAGTTCTCCGGCAACACGAATACTGACGTACGGCATAGGGTTCCTCCTTTGCGCCTGATATTTATGAGAAAAACTGGTCTCAATATAGCGTAAAACTTAAAAAAAAAGAAGGCATTGCACGCCTGAAACACCGCTGGGCAACAGATAAAGACAGCCCGCTCAACTTCAAGTAGGGTACCCTTTAGTTTAAAAGAATAACTCCAAAGGAGATACTGGATGACACGCCCGCTTATTTTACTGACCAACGACGACGGCATCCGGGCCCAAGGCCTGATCATCCTTGCCCGGGCCATGGAACGACTGGGTAATATTGTTATTGTAGCCCCGGACCGGGATAACTCCGCGGCAAGCCATTCGCTGACTATGACACGTCCCCTGCGGGTCAAAGAGCTTTCACCAAACCGCTACAGTGTCGACGGCACCCCCACCGACTGCGTCACCCTGGCCGTGGGCAAGATACTGCAGCAAAAACCGGATCTGGTAGTCTCGGGCATCAATCCCGGCCCCAACCTTGGCGATGATATCAGCTACTCCGGCACGGTCTCTGCCGCCAAAGAAGGCACCATGCTTGGGATTCCCTCCCTGGCCGTATCCCTGGCTGCCGGCGAGGAACCCTTTTTCTTTGACACGGCGGCGCAGGTTGCGGCGGACATAGCACAACGGGTATTGCAGGAAGGACTGCCCACAGACACCCTGCTCAACATCAATGTGCCCAATAAAGGGTTGAGCGAACTCACGGAAAAACGCATCACCTGCCAGGGCAGGCGCGTATACGATGACGCCATCAAAGAGACCTTTGACCCGTGGGGCAATAAACATTACTGGATCGGGGGAGGAACTCCGGTTTGGAGTGAGGGGGAGAATACCGATGCCCAGGCGATCCTGGCCGGGGCCATATCCATTACCCCCCTGCATCTGGACCTGACCAACCACCAAGCCCTTGCGGCCCTACAAAAAGAGTGGAACAGTAAAAAGCTCTAGCTTTTGGCCGCCACCATGGTAGCAGGTAATTCTTCGGGGAAAATTAAATGCGTTTGTCTTCCTGGAGCAGCTTAAAAAACTCCGCCTCCGGCACGGGTGGGCTGTAAAAATAGCCCTGCATTTCCTGGCAGTCATGATTGCGCAAAAAGGTAAGCTGCGCCTCATTCTCAACCCCCTCGGCAACCACATTGAGCTCCATATGATGGGCCAGGCTGAGAATGGTGGAAACAATGGCGATACTGTCCGCATCCTCCGGAATATCACGGACAAAGGAGCGGTCGATCTTCAGGGTATCAAAGGGGAGCTTCCTTAGATAATGCAGAGAAGAGTAGCCGGTACCGAAATCATCCAGGGCCAATTTGACCCCGATCTCCTTGAGGCTGTGCAAAAGACTGAGCGCTGCCTCCTCGTTGGCCATGACCACCCCTTCGGTGATCTCAAGTTCAAGATTCGCAGGGGGCAGTCCGGTCCGGTTCAGCACACTCTCAATGGTGGACAACAATTGTTTTTGCCTGAACTGCCCGGGAGAAAGGTTGACCGAAACTACGATCTCCTTGGTGGCGAGCCATTTTTTCGCCTGACGGCAGGACTCCTCTAACACCCAGGCACCCAAAGGAACAATCAGCCCTGTTTCCTCGGCCAGGGGGATAAACTCTAGGGGCGAAACCAGTCTACCGGTTCGCGACTGCCAACGGATCAGGGCCTCGGTACCGATAATCCCACCATCACCCAGGCCGACCTTGGGCTGGTAATAAACCAAAAACTCTTCCCGTTCCAAGGCCTTGCGCAGGCTGTTCTCCAAAGAAAGCCTGTGCACCACCTGGGCGTTCATGGTCTTGGTAAAGAGCTGGTATTTATTCTTGCCCTCCTCTTTGGCGCGATACATGGCAAGTTCGGCATTTTTCAAAAGGGTATCCGGCTCCTTGCCATCCTCCGGGAAAAAGGTAACACCCACACTGACGGTGATAAAGGACTCATAAACAGCCAGATTAAAGGGTGCACTAAAGGCCTCGATAACCTTTTCCGCAAGAAGCACGGCCTCCTTTTCATCGACCAGTTCCTCAAACAAAACGGCAAAATCATCCCCGCCTAAACGGGCCACGGTGACATCCTCTGCCACGCATTTTTTGATCCGCTCGCCCACCTGTTGCAGCATGACATCGCCAATGGTGTGGCCAAAGCTGTCGTTGATATGCTTGAAGTTATCCAGATCCACCACCAGTACCGCCACCCGTTCCGCGCTGCGCTGGCTGTGGGAAACCGCAACCTGCAAACGATCAAGCATGAGGGTCCGATTGGGCAGCCCGGTAAGGGCATCATGATAGGCCTGAAAATGAAGCTGTTCCTCATAGCTGCGGATCTCGCTCATATCATGAAAGACCGCAACATAATTGAAGACCTCGCCACGCTCGTCCTTAATGGCGGTGATGGTCAACCACTCGGGATAGACCTCGCCGCTCTTTCGACGATTCCAGATCTCTCCTTGCCAGCGGCCTTTTTCCAGTAATTCCCCCCACATGGTCTCGTAAAATTCCGACTCATGCCTGTCTGATTTTAAGATACTGGGCTTGTGGCCGATGGCCTCTTCCGCGCTGTAGCCGGTAATGTGGCTGAAGGCAGGGTTAATCATGCGGATAACGCCGTCCGCATCGGTAATGGATATGCCCTCGATACTGCTGTCAAACACCTGGCCGGCCAACAGCAACTGCTCCTCTGTCTGTTTGAGCTGCGTGATATCCTGGATGGTGCCGAACATCCAAAGAGGAGCACCATCGCTGCCGGAGCGAAGCTCCCCCTCCTCATGCACTACGCGAATTTCACCGGAGGGCCTGATTACACGGTGGTTGATGGAGTAATCTTCATTTTTATCCAAGGCCTGCTTAACGGCTTCTTGCACCCGCTCTTGATCATCGGGGTGAACACCGTGCAAGAAGTTCTCATAGGTAACCCCGCCGGGGTCATGGGGGAGACCAAAAATATCAAATATCTCGTCGGACCAATGCAGAGTACCTTTGACAATATCCCACTCCCAATGGCCCAGATGGGCAATTTTTTGGGCCCGGGCAAGATCCGCCTCGCTTTTTGCCAACCGCTGCTCAGAAAGCCTCCGATCAATCAGGTGGGCCAGGGAGTTGGCCAGCGCAACCAGAAAACTCTTCTCATCCTCATTGCTCTCATACCCTGCCTCGGCATAGAGCAACAATACGCCAAGCAGTTCCTCCTCAAGCAGTATGGGAACCACGTAATGACTGTGATTCTCCATGTTTTCAAAGCGTATACGCAGTTCTTGCGTCAGCTCCGAGGCAAAGATAAACTTTTTTTCCTGGGCGGCCCTGCCGCAGAGACACTGGCCGAATTCAACCTCACGACAAAGCTCTTGCACCTCATGCGGCATATTCTGTTGCGCTGTGAGAGAAAGCTTCTCCTCTCCGTTTTCTTTTAAAAAGACTGCTCCTTTGGCCGTAAGCGGTAGCCAGGGGATAGCGAGAATTTCACTGAGGGCCAGTGAAAGTTGTTCTCTTAAGGATATCTTCTGAAAGCTCAGGAGGAGGAGGGACTCTATAACCTGTTGCTGACTGCGTAGACGCTCCGCAGATTCGCGTTCCTTATCACCGGAATCACTTTGCAACTCAAAAAAAATACTGCCGCTTTGGGGGACACGTTGCAAGGTAAAAAGCACGCTCCGCTGTCCGTTGGAAAAACGGCCGCAAAACGAGACGGTCGAATTTTCTGCGCAAGTATTAAATTTATCCTCAAGGTCCGCTTTGGGTACCTCGGGCAACAGGGCAGTAAACGCAAAAAAACTCCGGTCTTGGGGCAAGGCATCCTCGTCAATGATTTCACACAAAAAATCATCCCACCTCTGGTTACTGCCTGTCAGAGTTCCATCAGCGGCAAAAAGGGCCACAGGAGCGGAAAGCAGAGGTAGAAGATCTTGTTCGTTCATTTTAGAAGTTGGATCCATTTCATGAGTGAATAAGCTGCCTACCCAATAATAGCTTAAGGGTTTAGCAAAAGGGAAAAAGTAATTTCAGGTAGAATAGCAAACTTAGGAATAATTATCAATTGCATAACATAATGATGTTGGAGTAGAACTTTCGAGTTTGCAATACAATTTCGCTTCTGCCAGCCCTGTAACAGGGCTCGGGGATTTCCTTAACAATACATTTTTAGTTGATTTATAAACGAAGGCTGATGCTTGGATGTTCAGCAATGGTCGCTACGTGGGAAAATCGTTTTGCTTGGCGTCTTTTTGCCCACGATCCTTATCCCCTTCCGCCACAGGCTCTCCCAAGGCGAAAGAGGTTATTCCTTTTGACGAGGATGATTTTGAGGACTTTTAACAGTTCCCAAAATGTTCGTACAAAGCGGCGGCCAATGGCCGTCGCTTTTTTTTTGTGCGCAAAGTATATTCATGTTCAGTCCTGCAAGCACATTAGCAACTACTCGGTGATGAAATATATGGTGCGTACCTCAGAAAAAGACGACCCCATCTGGAAGGAAATGGGCGAAACAGGCAAACTCGGCCCATGGACGGTCCAGTACCACGAGAGCATTGACTCCACAAACAGTGCTGCCATGGAGCTTGCCAGGGATAATTCAAACACCATAGACATAGTGGTGGCCGACAGTCAGCAGCAGGGCAGGGGCAGGCATAAGCGTAGTTGGCACTCTCCCAAGGGAGACGGGCTTTACTTCTCCGTCATCACCCGCCCGCAGTTACCAGTCAAAGACTTTCCCAAACTCACCCTGGTGACCGGGGTCGCCTGTTGCCGGGCCCTAGAGCAATTAACTGCCCAAAGGCCAACCCTCAAGTGGCCCAATGATATTTTGTATAATGGCAAAAAATGCGGCGGCATTCTCTGCGAGGCCGGGGGAATAAACACCGATGCCCCCTATGCCGTAATCGGTATCGGGCTCAACGTCTCCACACCGCAAGAGGCATTCCCTGCCGAACTCAGCGATAAGGCGACCTCCCTCATCAGCGCCACTGGCCAAAACATTGCCAGGGGCGGAATCCTACAGGCAGTCTGTCGGTCCCTCACAATTGCTATTAAACGGCTTGAGAATGGAGAGTTTCTATCTCTCCTTGATGAATGGCGGAGCTACGATGCCTATAGAGACAAAGAGGTATCCTGGCTGACAGACTCCGGAGAGGTGGTAACAGGGATCTCCCTCGGCCCGGATCAAGAGGGCCAACTTCACATCCGGACTGGCAATGGCGTTGTCCATACTGTCATTTCAGGCGATATCACCCTGAAAATTCCATAAAAAAAGGGAGCCGCAGATGCGACTCCCCTGGTAAAAACCGAATACTGGCCCTGAACTAGTAACGATAATGCTCGGGCTTATAGGGACCCTCCACCGGCACTCCGATGTAATCGGCCTGCTCCTTGCTTAAGGTAGTAAGCTTGACGCCGATCCTGGCCAGATGCAGACGGGCTACCTTCTCGTCAAGGTGTTTGGGCAGAAGGTACACCTTGTTCTCATACTTTTCATAGTTGTGCCATAATTCCACCTGGGCCATGACCTGGTTGGTGAAAGAGTTACTCATGACAAAGCTCGGGTGGCCGGTGGCGCAACCGAGGTTGACCAGACGTCCCTCCGCCAGAACAATGATCCGCTTGCCGTCCGGGAAGACAACATGATCTACCTGGGGCTTGATATTTTCCCAGGTCAGATCGCGAACGGAGGCGATATCGATTTCGCTGTCAAAGTGGCCGATGTTACAGACAATGGCCTCATTTTTCATCTGCTCCATGTGGGAGCGGTCGATAACCCGCAGGTTGCCGGTGCAGGTAACGAAGATGTCGCCGATGGAGGCGGCCTCTTCCATGGTGACCACGCGAAAACCCTCCATGGCCGCCTGCAGGGCGCAGATGGGATCAACCTCGGTAACCAAAACCGTGGAACCCATACCGCGGAAGGCCTGGGCACAACCCTTACCCACATCGCCGTAACCGATAACAACGGCCATTTTGCCTGCCACCATGACATCGGTGGCCCGCTTGATGCCGTCCAGCAGGGACTCACGGCAGCCGTAGAGGTTGTCGAACTTACTCTTGGTGACCGAGTCGTTGACATTAAAAGACGGAGCCTTCAAAGTGCCGGCTTGGGTCATCTCATAGAGCCGATGGACTCCGGTGGTGGTCTCCTCGGAGATACCGCGGATTTCATCCATCAACTCGGGGTATTTTTCATGCATGACCTGGGTCAGGTCGCCACCGTCGTCCAGGATCATATTGGGTTTCCAGCCGTCCGGGCCGAAGATGGTCTGATCGATGCACCACCAGAACTCCTCCTCGCTCTCGCCCTTCCAGGCAAAGGTGGGGATGCCCGCGTCAACCATGGCGGCGGCGGCATGGTCCTGGGTGGAAAAGATATTACAGGAAGACCAGCGCAGTTCCGCGCCGAGATCAACCAGGGTCTCCATCAAAACCGCGGTCTGGATGGTCATATGCAGGCAACCGGCAATGCGCGCACCAGCCAAAGGCTTTTGCCCGGCATACTCTTCACGTACCGTCATCAAGCCGGGCATCTCGGTCTCGGCAATTTTTACTTCCTTGCGGCCCCACTCGGCCAAGCTCATATCGGCAACCTTATAGTCGCCGCTTTCTAACACCTTGTTCATTGTCTCTATTCTCCTCAACCGGCATGGCCGGAATGAAAAATTAAAAATTTAAAATGTAAAATGACAGAGCCGTAAACCGAGTTTCGCGTTCAGCCAAGCACAGATTGCGATCCGTCAATTCTTCATTCTCCATTTTTCATTGTTATTTAATGCCGGCGGCATCGCGCAGGATTTCTGCCTTGTCAGTCTTCTCCCAACTAAACTCTTCACGCTCCCGGCCGAAATGACCGTAAGCCGCTGTCTTTTTGTAGATAGGACGCAAGAGATCCAGCTGCTGCACAATGGCCTTGGGCCTGAGATCGAAGTGGGCCTCAACAAGTTCCTTGATCTTATCATCGCTGACCTTGCCGGTGCCAAAGGAGCTAACATTGATGGAAACCGGCTTGGAAATACCGATGGC
The DNA here is from genome assembly GCA_964385695.1 of uncultured Desulfobulbia bacterium. Classification (GTDB taxonomy): domain Bacteria; phylum Desulfobacterota; class Desulfobulbia; order Desulfobulbales; family Desulfurivibrionaceae; genus CAYLQA01. Next base: position 67,242 of record CAYLQA010000002.1, read on the forward strand.
ATAGGCAATCTGCACCTCAACCTCAGAGGCCAATCCTGCGGCCACGATATTTTTGGCAACATAGCGTCCCATGTAGGAAGAAGAGCGATCCACCTTGGAGGGATCCTTACCGGAAAAAGCGCCGCCACCGTGGGAACCCATGCCGCCGTAGGTATCAACAATGATCTTCCGCCCGGTCACCCCACAGTCGCCAACCGGGCCGCCGATAACAAAACGGCCGGTGGGGTTAATGAAGTATTTAGTGTCCTTATCCACCATGTTCTCGGGGATGATGGGCTTGATAATCTCCTCCATAACCCCTTCCTTAAGATCTTCATAGTCCACATCAGGAGCATGCTGGGTGGAGAGAACCACCGCCTCGACTCTTTTGGGCTTATTATTCTCATACTCGATGGTGACCTGGCTCTTGGCGTCCGGCCGCAACCAAGGCAGCAGTCCCGCCTTACGCACCTCTGATTGGCGTTTGGTCAGGCGGTGGGCATAGGTGATGGGCATGGGCATCAGAACCCTGGTCTCATCACAGGCATAACCGAACATCAACCCCTGGTCACCAGCGCCCTGGTCAAGGTCGATTCCGGTCCCCTCGTCCACACCCTGAGCAATGTCCACAGACTGCTTATCGATACTGGTCAGCACAGCACAGGACTGCCAGTCAAAACCCATATCCGAAGAGTTGTAGCCAATTCCCTTTACGGTCTCACGGACGACCTGGGGCATATCAACATAGGCCGAGGTGGTAATCTCGCCGGCGATGATACACATACCGGTGGTGACCATGGTTTCACAGGCTACGCGGGAGGTCTTATCCTCCTCCAAAATTGCGTCGAGCACGGCATCGGAAATTTGGTCGGCAACCTTATCAGGATGGCCTTCAGATACTGATTCTGAGGTAAAGAGATGGTTGGACATTGTTGCTCCTTATATCAAGTTTTAACGGATTTCTTTTCAGACGGATTTCCCCTACGGGAGACAAAAACATCATGATTAATAGATAATGGTGATCTGTCAAGAAAAAACAGGCAAATAGGTGGCCTCAAGGGCCTGAATTTTTTGACTGAGTTCGGCATTCACCGGCGCTGGCATTCCCAGTTGAGCGGCCAGGCGTACAACAGCACCGTTTATTGCTGCAATTTCGGTACGTTGCTTCTTGCGAACATCCTGGAGCATGGAGGAGATGTTATGGGCCGTGGCCCGGCATACCTCTCGAGTGGCCTTGAGGGGGTCATGCAACACCTCAACACCAAGCCCCTTGGCCACCACGGAGGCCTCCAGCACGGCTGCTTCCATCCGGACACGGAGTGCTGCATCCTCGAGCAGATTGCCATTGGGGCAATCATGGAGCGCAGTCAGGGCATTGATACCCACATTGACAAACAACTTCCCCCAAATATGGGCCATAATATTTTCGCTCACCTGGGCGTCGAGTCCGGCCTGGACAAGGATGTCCACGCAATCGGCAAGTCGGTTCTGCCAGATGGTTGAAACATCATCCGTAAAGCCAAGCCGGGTCAGACCATGACCACCATGCCGCACCTGGCCCGGGGCAAGCAGGGTTGCCCCCATTGTGGTCACCCCTAGGGCCCAGTGACCGGGAATATTCTGCCTCTGCAGCAGTTCTATATGGCCAATACCGTTTTGCAGGGCGACAAGAAGAGTGCCTTCAAACAGGAGGGGGCGGGCCGCAAGAAGGGCTGCCTCCACCTGATAGGATTTCACACAGAGAAAGACGAGGTCGCAGGGGCCGATATCCGCAGCCTCGGATGCTGCCCGAATCGGCAAGGGGATACGGCGCTCATCCTTTTCAAGAATAAGGCCGCTTTGGGCGATTTGCGCGGCCCGCTCCCGGTTATGGTCCAGGAGCCAGACCTCTCGGCTTTGATTTTGACAAAGCAAGGCGGCCAGAAGGGTTCCCATGGCTCCGGGCCCGACAATGGCTATCCTCACAACACGCCTCCTTCACGCAGAAAAAAGAAAAGGCAAAAAGAGGCGATACGCTCTTTTTGCCTTTTGACTGTTTGTCAGGGCAAAATATTATTTGCTGACGGTCACGTTTTCGATAATCACGTTGTACTTATAACCGAAGCCAAAATCCTTATTGGCCGCCAAAACGCCCTCAACGGTGACAATGTCGCCTTTCCCTGCCTGAGAGGGGGAGGTGACCACCAGGTCGTGGGTGTTTTTCTGAGGATCGCCGGTACCATCCTGGAGGTGGAGCCAGTTGGTGCCCATGATCTGGGGAGAGAATTTAACCACCTGCCCTTTGATCCGGACCGTTTTGCCATTGAGATCCTCGGCCTTGGCAAAAACCTCACTCACGGTGTAACCATTGGCCCCGTTTGCCTTTTCCAGGGAAAGCTCAACAAAGGGAACAATGGCCTTGCTGCTGCCCATGCTCACCTCTGCACCAGGATCAATGGCCTGGGCTCCGCCGGACTCCTGGGACAGGGCAGAGGTAAAATCGCTAGCAGCGGCATTGTCACCCATGCTGCCGTGGGGGTTTGTCATGCTCACATTCATCATGGCGCCGCCCTGAGGAGAGGCAGGTTTAGGCCCTTTGCCTTCAATGCCGTTGGCAAAGAGGATATTGGCAAAGGTTCTGTTCAGGCTTTTGCTGGGGAAATTGGTCATCATCTGACCGTCGGTTATGGTCACCTTCTCGCCAGCCGCAACTTCTGTTGCAGGCATGGCAGCCCAGGTCTCGCCAGTATCATTGTTGATCAAGACGTAGGTGTAACCGCCGCCGCTGAGAACCTCTTTGGCCTTGCCAACAAGGGGCAAGTCAACCTGCTTAGCGCTGCTGACACTTTCCTGGGTCGCCGTTTCTGCCGCAGGTGCGGCTGCCTTCTGTCCTTGGTTATCGCAGGCCGTAAAAGTGGCCATCATCAAAAAAAACGCCAGGGTGGAACCGAATTTGGATATCTTCATGAAAAATGCTCCCTTCTCAAGGCTTTGCCGAGTATTCTGGGCCTTACTAATAAATAAGCGCCCCGCATCGAGTGCGAGGCGCATCTCCTCTTATTGATACTGTGACACTTCGTTAGATAAAAAGGTTCACCCCTTTTTATTTTTTCCCTCCTCCGGCGATTTGTAGCTGAAGGTCAACTTCTTGTTTTTGAGGCCTACCTTGACGCTGCCGCCCTTGGCCAACTGGCCGAAAAGAATTTCCTCGGTCAGCACATCGCCAACATCCTGCAGGATAAGACGCCTCAGCGGTCTTGCGCCGAAATCCGGATCGTAGCCCTTTTTCGCTAGCCAACCCCGGGCTCCGGGGGTCAAACTGATAGCGACCTTGCGTTCGGCCAGCTGCAGTTGCAGCTCATCCACCATCTTGTCGACGATTTTTTCCATCAAAGTCACATCAAGGCCGTTAAAGGTGATAATGCCATCAAGCCGGTTTCGAAACTCCGGGGTAAAGAGATTTTTGATGGCCGCCTGATTTCTGCCCTTGGTGTCACCGGTAAAACCGATGGCCCGCTCACTGAGTTCCCGAGCCCCGGCATTGGTGGTCATAATCAGGATCACGTTTCTGAAATCCGCCTTCCTGCCGGTGTTGTCCGTCAGGGTGGAGTGATCCATGACCTGCAGCAGGATGCTGAATAAATCCGGATGCGCCTTTTCGATCTCATCGAGCAACAGGACCGTGTATGGATGCTTGCGGATGGCATCGATCAAGAGACCGCCCTGATCAAAGCCCACATAACCCGGGGGGGCACCGATAAGCCGTGATACCGCATGTTTTTCCATGTACTCGCTCATGTCAAAGCGCTCAAAATGAACGGAGAGCGAGGCTGCCAGCTGTTTGGCCACCTCGGTCTTGCCGACTCCGGTGGGCCCGGCAAAGAGAAAGGAGCCGGTGGGACCTTCCACATGCTTAAGCCCGGCACGGGAGCGCTTAACCGATGTGACCAAGGCGGCAATGGCGTGATCTTGACCGAAGATTTTTCCTTTCAACAGCACATCCAGCTCCTGCAGATGGGCCAGATCCGAACCACTGGCGCTCTTGGCCGGTACCCTGGCCATCTTGGAAACAATCCTTTCCACATCGCGCACGGTAACGTTTTTGCGAGCCCGGCTTGGCTTGGCCATACGGAAGGAGGCACCAACCTCGTCCATCACGTCAATGGCCTTGTCCGGCAGAAAACGATCGGTGAGATACCTGTCCGCCAGCTCCGCCGTGGAACGGATGGCCGGAGCAGAGTATTTGATACCGTGGTGCTCTTCATAACGCGGCTGCAACCCTTTGAGGATGGCAATGGTCTCATCCACCGAGGGCTCTTCCACGTCGATCTTCTGAAAGCGGCGGGAAAGGGCGCGGTCTTTTTCTATATAATTTCTATATTCTTCGTAGGTGGTGGAACCCACGCAGCGCAAACTACCGGACTGCAAGGCAGGCTTGAGCAGGTTGGAGGCATCCATGCTGCCGCCGCTGGTGGCGCCGGCCCCGACAATGGTATGGATCTCATCGATAAAGAGAATGATATTGGGTTCTTTTTCCACCGCGTTGATCACCGCCTTCAGGCGTTGTTCAAAATCACCCCGATACTTGGTCCCGGAGAGCAGACCACCCATATCGAGCAATCTCAGTTCCACATCCAGCAACAACTCGGGAACCTTCTTCTCATGGATCATCAAGGCCAATCCTTCGGCAATGGCGGTCTTGCCCACGCCGGGCTCCCCTACCAGCAGGGGATTGTTTTTTCTTCTCCGGCAGAGGGTCTGCATGAGCCGGGTCAGCTCCATGGTGCGCCCGACTAACGGATCAATGAGATTATTCTCGGCCCGCTCCTTGAAATTAATGGTGTATTTCTCAAGGGCGTCGGCCTTTTTCTCTTTTTTCTCCTCGGTTTTGGGCTCGCTGGTCTTTTCCTCTTCAACGTCCCCGTCACCTTCCTCAACGCCGTGTGAGATGTATTCCAGCACCTCAAGTTTTTTCAGCCCTTCTGACTGGAGGAAATACACGGCAAAGGATTCGGCCTCGGAAAAAATAGCAGCCAGCACATCACCGGCATCAACCTCTTTTTTGCCGCAGCTCTGCACATGGGCGATTGCCCGTTGCAAAACGCGATTAAAACCAATGGTCTGGATAGGATCGTGGCCAAGCTTTTTCAACGAGGGCAAATTATTGCTGAAGAACTCCTCCAGCTTCTTTTTCATGGACTCTGCGTCACCGCCGCAGGCACCAATAACCTCGGCGGCCAACTCATCATCCAACAGCCCGTATAGGATATGTTCTACCGTGACGTGTTCATGCTTTCGGACCTTTGCCTCCCGAATTGCCCTGACCAGCGCCATCTCAAGTTTATCGTTAATCATATCTAACTCCTTGAACCATCTCGCAGCTTTCAGCCTCGTAAAAAAAGCTGACTTAAGCCTTCTCAATGGAACATTTTAAAGGGTACTCATTCTTCCTGGCCAGGTCATGGACCAGCACCACCTTGGTCTCGGCCACATCTTTTGGGTAGACACCGGCAATGCCGACCCCCTTTTGATGCACGCTGAGCATGATTTTGTTGGCCTCCAAGGAGTTCTTATGAAACACCGCCTCCAGAACCATGACCACAAAATCCATGGTGGTATAATCATCATTATGCAGCAGCACCTTATACATTGCCGGTTTTTTGGTCTGCTGCTTTTTTTCGGTTACCACCGCACCGTCAAGTTCTCTTCTTGTGGTGCCCATTGTTATAAATTTCCCCGCAAAGTATGCGTTGTTTTCTTCATGATAATAAAATCCGTAGATTATAAAATAATCATTTTTTCTTAAGATGCACGCCTCGGGCCTACTCTTCTTTGTGCCCCGAGAAAGGAAAAACAGAATTGTTCAAGCAGCATCTGGTCGGGCAGCCCCGAGCCCTTGAGCTGAAACTCCACATCGAGCAGATCGGCAAAGGCCTTTTCCAGCGTCTTGAGGGAAAAGCGCTCCGCCTGTTGAAATGTCTTGTAAACCACAAACGGATGACCGTTGAGCATGGCTGGCCAAGGCTCTATGGCCTGTTTGAGGCGCGGTAAAAACCCCTTCTGAAAAGCGGCATAGGAGACCCCTTTTGAATAAGCCGGGTGATCCTGCTCCTGAATTCCACGAACCAGGATGAGCTTGCGTAAAAAATTGCGCAGCCCCGCCACAAGAACCAAGGCGTGCACCCCATTCCCCAGCAGGCGGGAGAGGATGCGAAGCGAGCCCTCAAGATCCCTGTTGCCCACGGTCTCGTTCAGCTCGTAAAGGGCCTCTTCCCTGGTCCTACCCACCATGGTATCCAGATCCGCCAGGGTGATGGTCTTATCCTCGCTGAACAAGGCGAGCTTTTCCGCCTCCATGACCACGGCCACCGGGTGGAAGCCGACCCGCTCAAGGAGCACGGGAATGGCCCGCGGCTCGATCTTTTTATCAAATTTACGCAGGGTTTTGCTCACCAGTTCCTTGAGCACCCCTTCCTGATCTTTACGGGCGGCCGAGCTTGCCCCGGTATCAACGCTGAGGTCTACCACCGCGCCCTGTTTTTCTAAAACCTTGTAGAGTTTTTTCCTCTTATCGGCGGCCTCGGCCACCAGGAGGAGGAAGTTTCCGGCAGGAATACCGGCCTCAAGGGCGGCCACAAACTTTTCAGTTATATCCGCCTTTTGCCCGCTCCAGGCAGGCAGGTCGTCAACGGAATCCACCACCTCGCCTACCCAGGCCAGGTCCTCGGGTTTGGCAAAACCAAAGAGCTGCTGCCAGCGGTTGGCCGCACATTGGGCCATCTCCTCTTTTGCCCAATCCGCAAGGGCGAGATCAGCAAGGCTCAAGACCTGGGCCAAGTATCGTGCGGCCCGCTTCATATCCTTGGCCCCATAGCCCTTTTGTGCCTTTTCCCAGAGATTTTTGGCAACAACCTTGGAGTACAGGATTCTCGAATCCATCACCCGGATGACCTGCTTGCCGCCGAAAAGACTGTAGGTCTTGAGAAGGTTCAGGGTTGCCTCCGGGTCTTCCTGTTCGCCATCCACCTGCCTGAGGCCGTTTACCCGGCTTGCCTCGTCGGGCAATAAACGTTGGACCAGTTCCGCCGCCACCTCCTGGCAGAGATACCGTTCGCCGTGGACCAAAAAAACCGCAGGGGTGTCCCCCTGTTCCATTTCCTTATAAAGATTGGCAAGTTCCTGACGCTTGTAAACGGGCATAAAATCCTTTTTCATAAAGCAAAATGCGACTTATTGACGCACGGAATAAAACCCTGCTACCTTAAAAAGTAAGTACTGTTTCTTGCGCTGCTTGTCACTGAAAAAGGCCAGCTGCGCGCCATCTCTCTTATGGGCAAATGCACATAAAATGACCGATTCTGCGGGGAAAAACCGCGACAAAAAACTTGGCGTCCTTATCGGCGGCTCCGGCCTGATCGGTGGTACGCTCACCCATTACTTCAAGACCAAGACGGATGACCGTTTCAATATCCTGGCACCCAACAGCAAAAAGCTGAGTCTGCGCGACCCACAGGATATTCGACGCTATTTTGAAAAGTCCAAGCCCGACTTTATTATCAACAGCGCCATTGCCTCCATAGACAGTGATCCCCAGCTTGCATACGAGGTCAACTACCTGGGCACGGTATACCTGGCCAAGGCCGCGGCAGAGCTCTCCATCCCCTATATCCACATCAGCTCGGCAGCAACCCTGCCCACGGGAGAGAACCTCGAAGAAGGGGACCACCAAGCCCTTGCACCTGGGCTTGCCAACTACACCAAGTCAAAGATCATGGCCGAGTTGACCCTGCAACACCTGAAAGAAACCAGGGGGCTTGATTACACCAACATCCGCCTGGCCATTGTCTACGGGGCGCACGACCATAAGATACAGGGCTTTCACAGGCTGTTTTTTTCCATTGTCGACCGGGCCATGCCCATCATGCTCACCCGCAAGGATGCGATGCACTCCTACTCCAACTCAAAGAAACTGCCCTATTTTGTGCACCATCTATTGAGCAACAGAGAGGAGTTTAGCGGAGAGACCTTTCACTTTGTCGATCCCAGCCCGGTCTCTTTGAGCCAACTCATTCTGACCATCAAATCCTATATGGAACTCTCAGTGCCCAAGGAGATTTACATTCCATACCCCCTGGCCAAATTCGGCATGCACCTGCTGCATCACTTTGTCCGCCTTATCACCAGGGTCGGCATAGAGGCCCGTATGCCGGCGGAATTGATGTTTTTAAAAAGCTTTTACGAAACCCAAACCCTGTCCGGCAAAAAGCTGCTCAATTCCAGTTTTCAGGATCCATTTCCAGAGGCCACGGTTTTTACTGAGCTTCCCGCCCTGATCCAGTATTATGTAACACGGTGGGAGCACCTGAATTTGATTGAACCTTTTAATAAGGATTTTTTCGACCCTCAACGGGGAGCGGATCTTTTTCTCCGCAGCCCGCAAGAACTTTTGCAAAAAACGCACAAGGAAAGCGGTGAAGCCTTTTTGCAGCAATGCTCCATTGACAAACGGATAAAAAAGGATGAGTAAACCCGCATGCCAATAAAAACCCCAAAACAGATCGGCAGGTATCGCATCCTCAAAAAGGTGGGCCAGGGAGCCATGGGTGTGGTCTTTCTTGGTTTTGACGAATTGATCAAAAGAAAGGTGGCCATCAAGAGCCTGCGGGTGGATAAGAATCTCCGCCCTGCGGCCAGGCAAAAGGCCATCGACTCCTTTCTGCACGAGGCCCGCATTGTCGGCAACCTTAACCACAGCCACATTACCTCTGTTTATGATATGGGCATCCAGGACGGTGCGCCCTTTATCGTCATGGAATTTCTCGACGGCAAGAACATCAAAGAACTGCTCCAGGCCAAAATCAAGCTGCCGCTTGCAGAAAAGCTCACCCTGCTGGCCATGGTCGGCCGGGCGCTTCATTACGCCCACCAACGTGGCATCCTGCATCGGGATATCAAGCCAGCAAACATCGTTATCCTCGGCAAGAACCATTTGCCCAAGATTACCGACTTCGGCATCGCCCGGGTTATGGATATCTCCAGCTTCGGCCAGAGGGAAAAAACCATCGACGAAGATGGCTTTATCCCAGGAACCCCGCTCTATATGTCGCCGGAGCAGATCCGCGGTGATGAGCTTGACCAACGCTCCGACATCTTCTCTCTCGGAGTTTTGGCCTATGAGTGGCTCTCGGGCCAAAAACCCTTCACGGGAAAAAATCTCAACGCCAAGCTGCAGGCTGTTTTGCAAGACAAACCCCGTCCTTTAGGCAAGCACCCGGAAATAGACAAAAATCTGGGCGGCATCATTTTCAGGGCCATAGAGAAGCGGCGGGCGGAAAGATTCCAAAGTGCCGGAGAACTGGCCGATACCATTGACCTGTACCTCAACACTCTTGAGAAAAAAGAAGAAAAACGGCGGCCCACCTTTTCTTTTGATAAGAAAAAGGTCGTCGACCGGTTGCGGGAGAAATATTTATTTTTTTCCGACTTCAGCAACGAGGAGTTATTCGAGGTCTTCCGCCTTTCCGGCAAGGAGCAATTTGCCAAAGGTGAACACTTGATCCAAGAGGGAACCTCCGGCACCAAAATGTACATCATCATATCCGGCTCCATCATCATCCTCAGCGAATCGGACGGCAAACGCATCGAGCTTGAGACCTTGGGAGAAGGCAGCTGTGTGGGTGAGATGTCCATGATCGATCGCATGCCCCGCTCCGCTTCAGTGGTGGCCATGAAAAAAACCGTAGCCCTCTCCCTTAACGAGACGGTGCTGCGCCACTCCAACCCCAAGCTTTGTCTCAAGCTCTACCGCAACCTCGCCACCACCCTTTCCGAACGCTTGCGGGGCAGTGAGGCCAAATACCTGGACCTGCTCTCCTCGATCCATAAGGAACGCATGGACTGATGCCCCTTTTCGGCGCCCACATGTCCGTGGCCGGGGGGCTGCACCTGGCCTTTGACCATATCCGTTCCGTAAACGGAGAGGCCTTGCAGATCTTCACCCGCAACCAAAGACAATGGCGGGCCCACGCCCTGAGCCAAGAAGAGATCGAGTTATTCAAAAACGCCTGGGCCCAAGCCGGGCAGATGCCTGTCGCCTCCCACAACTCCTATCTGATCAACCTGGCAAACCCGAAAAACGAGGCCGCAGAAAAATCCATCAACGCCTTGATCGATGAACTGGAACGCTGCGCCGCACTCGGCATACCATACGTGGTCATGCATCCCGGTTCGCATCTTGGCCAGGGCACGGAAGAGGGGATCAGGCGTTTTACGTCAAACCTGAATCAGGTATTTACTAAGGCCCGGGCCGAGGAAGTGGTGATCCTTCTTGAAAACACGGCAGGGCAGGGCAGCAACCTGGGCTCGTCATTCAGTGAGCTCGGGGCCATGATCAGGCAATCGCATTTTTCCGAAAGACTCGGAATCTGTTTTGACACCTGCCACGCCTTTGCGGCAGGCTATGACATCGGCTCGGAAAAGGGGTACAGCCAGTCCTTTGCTGAATTTGAAGAACAGATAGGCATAAAACTCCTCAAATTTTTCCATCTCAATGATTCAAAGGGAGAGTTGGGCAGCAGACTGGATCGCCATACCCACATCGGGGAGGGGAAAATCGGCCTGAATGGCTTTCAGCTCTTGGTCAACGATTCTCGATTTAGCCGGCATCCCATGATCCTGGAAACACCGAAAGGCAAGGATCTTGCCGAGGATAAGCAAAATCTGTCAGCCCTGCGTAGGCTGATAAAGAAGCCTTAACCTCCTTTTATAAACGCCTTTCAGACTGCTTGACAATCTCGGCAAGCAATTTTTTTTCCTCGACCGTTCCATCGTGAATATCGGCAAAATGCGTGGCCAGGCCTGCAATGACATTCAGTGCATCACGCTGTTCCATAATGATGTCTTCAAGCCCCCTACGCCCCCGAAAGACCGTGTCCAGGGTCGCCTGCATGGCCTCTAAGAACGACCTCTTGGCCTCCTCACTTTTTTTGCCGCCCTGGTCTGCAAAAAGGGCCAAGAATTTCTGCCTGAGGATATTATACGAATCGATACTCTCCTCCGGGTTCAACGAACGCTGCAACTCAATGACGCGCTCGATTTTGGGCATGATCTCATTGATGACAAAGGGCTTTTTAATATAATCGAAAACCCCGAGCCGCATGGCCTCAATCGCGGAATCCACAGTGGCATAAGCAGTCATTATCAGCACACCGCAGGCAGGATCAACGGCCTTTACCTCCTTAAGTACATCAAGGCCGCCTTCGTCCGGATGCTGCGTGCCGGGCATATTCTTATCGGTCAGCACCACATGGAACCGCTGGTTTGCCAGAAGCTCGATGGCACTTTGGGCATCGACAGCAGTGCTGACGTCATACCCTTTTCGCGAAAGCCCTTTCTCCACAAAACCCCGCACCGAATCATCGTCATCGACAAGTAAAATCCTGCCTTTCACATTCCCTCCCTTAGAGCGGCCTCTCTTTTCTACCCGGAGAAGCAACCAACACCCGCCCGCTCTCCACCTCGATTGAAACGGTTCGTGACTTGGTCCCCCCCACATCACTTGCCGTAAGCGGTATCTGGTACTGTTTCAGTTGCTGCTCAATGGTCTTGACCAATCTCTCGCCAATTTTATAGTCGCTTTTCATTTTAAAAACCTTGGCCCCACCGACAAGCTTGGCCACGGTTCCATGGAGTGAACCATACCCCTGGGCGATTATCGCCTTTCGCATCTCCTCAACCAAGAGCGAAACCGCCGTATCGGCATAGTAGCCAGGACGTTTTGGGGCGTTACTCCGGCTCACCACGGAATCCGGCAGGACCACGTGCACCATGCCGCCGATTTTTGCCGCTGGGAAATGAAGCACCAACGCCACACAAGAACCTAATGCATATGTGCGGATAATCTCCTCACTGGAGAGAGAGACGAGATACTCTCCGATGCCAACAACTTTCAACATAGCTTACTGATACTCACTCTAAAAATGCTCCGAAAACGGATACACGTTTTTTTCAAACGCGCACATCCATTCTAACACACTCGCTAGCCTGGTGATAATGCAGAAAAGCCCGGGCTTGTCACTTCAACATCTGAAGAGTGGACAAGTCAGAATCTGGTGAGTAACCAGATCTTTTCTACCTGTCAGCGGATAGTCCCCAGAAACAGACACTTCTGTTTTTCCCAAAGAATACGCGCTTAAGCCCTGCAGTACTTGCCTGGCACAGAGTTTGCTTTTGTCAATGGCTGACTTTGTTTGCTAACCAACCAATATTTTTACAAAACTTGTCATGCAAGTTTGTCAAATTTCACCTGTAAGTGAGGAAGAACAATGAAAAAAAGAATCATTCAACTGGCCGTGGTCGCCGGAGGGACCCTCTTGCTGGGCCTGGTGTCTCCCGCAGACAATGCACAGGCCGCAGCACTTTCCCCGGCGGACTGTATTAAATGTCATGATTCTGCGCCCCAAGACATTGCCACCAACGGAGGGGCCCATAAAGAAGCCGTGACTTGCGTTGAATGTCATGAAGGACATGCCCCGCTTAATGGGGAGGATATCATCCCATCATGTAATAAATGTCATGAGGGCGAACCACATTTTGAGCTTCCCAACTGCTCCAGTTGTCACAACAACCCCCATACGCCCAAGATCATCTCCTTGGAAAAAAACATCACCGATGCCTGCCTGACCTGCCATACCGAGCAGATGGGACAACTGCAGCAATACCAAAGCAGTCATACAGCCGTGGCCTGTTCCACTTGTCACCGGGAAAAACATGGCCTGATTCCGGACTGTACCAATTGCCACTCGCCCCATAGCGAGGAAATGGTACAAAAGGACTGCCTCACCTGCCATCAGGCCCATATGCCGCTTGAGGTTACCTATCCCAACGATATTGCCTCATCAAACTGCGCCGGTTGTCATGACAAAGCATACGACCAGCTGACAACCAATCCGGCCAAGCACAGCAAGCTCAGCTGCGCAACCTGTCACCAGGATAAGCATAAAATGATACCACAATGTGCTGATTGCCACGGAAACACCCCGCATCCGTCAGGCATTCTCACGAAATTCCCAGAGTGCGGCCAGTGCCACGGCATTGCCCATGATTTGAATAAGTAGTACCCCTATCTCTACAAAAAAAGCCCCGGTCCTTGGTCAGGATCGGGGCTTTTTTTGTTTTCAGGCAAACCTCACTTTATTATCCGCGACAGACGGTTGCACACCACTCAGGATTATGATAGCATTTTTTTTGAGATTGCAAGAGGTTAGCAATTCCTCATTCCAAGGTGCCAATCACTGCTGAAATGGATTTTTTTAAAGGGACAAAAATAAAAAAGGCCTTGGTAAAATTTACCGAGGCATCCTCTGCCAGGGATGAACAAAAGGCCATTTCCACCATCATGGATTTTGGCGATGCTGGCCTACGCCATGCCATTGAGGCCTTTCAGCAGAAAAGTCTCAACAGTATAAAGGCGCATACCCTGCTGGATAAAATCTGTGGCGAACCTGAACAGATTATCCCCCTGCTGACAGACCCGTACCATGAGGTCCGGCGGGTAGCCAAAGAGCTTATCAGTAAAAAATGGCCAAACTCGGCCTCCCCCCTGCTCGTTGAGTTACTCAAAAGCCAAGACATTTACGCCCGCAACAATGCCGCGGAACTCCTCAGTTCCTTTAAAGATCAACGCTGCGTGCCGGAGTTGGTCAATGTTTTTAACCAAGGATCTGCCGAAACAAAAAAATCTGTGATAAAGGTTTTCGGCTACCTGGAAGGGCAGACCGGCAAGAAGTTGGTCATGAGCGCCCTCAACGATGCAGACTGGCATGTGCGCCTGGCTGCCGTCAAATGCCTTGGTAAGATACGCGCTCCGGAAAGTGTGGACATCCTTATCGAGAAACTTTCTGAGCGTGATCCGCACATGAAGAAACTGGCCCTGGACAGCCTGATCGCCATTGGCGACAAGCGGGCGGCCAGGCCGGTCATTGACCTGATCCGGGACGATGACCTTCTGGTACGGCAACAAGCCACGGATTGTCTGATCCAAATTGCCGACTCCAGTGTGGTCCCGGAAATTCTCAACCTCATGCGGGACAGCGATGTCAATATCCGTCGCTGCGCCGTGGAGGTGCTGAAAAACATGAAGGACCCCCGCACCGCGGACGAACTCCTGCGGGCCATGAAGGATTCCGACTGGTGGGTCCGCCAGATCGCCACCTCCTCGCTCACCGAGATAACCGGGGACAACAACATTGTCCGAGCATTCATCGCCATGACCAAGGATCAGGATGAGAATATCCGTCGTTGCGCCGTGGAATTTTTCAATAAGATCAGTGATCCATCGGCATTCGATGCCCTGGTTGAGCGTTTGGAGGATGAGGACTGGTGGGTGCGGCAAAAGGCCATCCGCGCTCTGGGCCTTGCCAAGGACAAACGGGCCATAGAACATTTTGCCAAGCTCATCAGCGACACCATCATCGGCTGGGCCGTCCCTGTCTCTCTGGCAATGATCGGCGGCAACGAGGCCTATGACCTTTTAAAACGCTACCTCTTTGTCGACATAAAACGCACCAAGCTTGAAACCGTTAAGGTCTTTGGCCGCATCAAAAATCAGGAGTCTGTCGGTCTTTTGGAGCAATGCCTGCAAGATCCGGACAAAGACATTGTCCACGAAGCCATCCGTTCGCTCAAACACCTGACAGGCAAGGCATACCAGCCCACTGCCGTAACAGGCCAAGCACCAGCCCGCGCACAAAGAATTGTCAGCACCAAGGTTGCTCCCGGCTCCACAGTCACAGAGGCCATTCTGGTTTTGGATCTCTGTAACTCAACGGATATCGTTAACCGCTACGGTGACAATTTCGCTTTTGGCCTGCTGCAAAAGCTGACCGACATGATCAGTCCCATAGCCCAGCGCGAACAGTGCTGCTTTACAAAGGGTACGGGAGACGGCTTTCTCATGACCTTTCCCAAGGCGGAAAACTCGGTGCGTTTTGCCAAAGAGGTCTTTGTCGAGTTGGCAAAATACAACGCCCAGGTCGATGAGATGTCGCAAATCAATATCCGTTTCGCCATTAACCTTGGCGAGGCAAAGGTTGATGAAAACGGTGACAGACTCGGCCTGTCGGTGAATATGACCTTCCGCATAGAAGGTGTCAAACCCGATAGTCTTATCCCCATTGAGGGGGGGATGAATGCCGAAGACATGCCCATGGACAATCGTATCCTGATTACCGAAACCATCTATAAAGAGATGCAGGGCGCAGGCGAACATACGATTTCCCTAATCGGACTCTTTGAGCTTAAAGGGATAACCGGGCTGCACAGGGTTTATGCCCTGACTTAAGAAAAGGAGTGGGATTGTGACTCAAAAAACAGCAGGGAAGAATGCTCCTGTCGACATCGAACATATCCTGAAAGAGAATGATTTTTTTGAAGATTTCAGCGAAGAGGAGTTACACTACTTTTCCAGGCAGCTCAGCCTGCGGAGTTTCGAAGCGGGCACCAACCTCTTCAATAAGGGTGATTACGGAACATACCTCTTTATTGTCGTAGACGGTGAGGTGGAGGTCCGCCTTGATTCGCACGAATTCAAGCAGATGATTATCGCCACCTTTGAGCGGGGCTCATGCGTGGGTGAGATGTCGCTTATCGACGATTACCCGCGTTCGGCATCCATTGTGGTCACCAAGCCGTCCGATCTCCTGATCCTCTCGCGCAATCGGTTTGATACTATTTGTAGCGAAAGTCCGCAGGTGGGCCTGAAATTTCTCCGGGGCATTGCCCAAAACCTCAGTCTGCGCCTTAGGAAAACCACAGGCCGTTTTGCAGACCTGGCCTGATATCCTCTATCCCGCCATGGCGGTGTGACTCCGAGTCTCGCAAGCTCCCTTACCTGGTCACACGGCGAAGGTGATCTGAACCGGACAGTGGTCGGAGCCCATGATCTCCGAGTGGATCACGGCATCCTTGACCCGTTTTTTACTCTTTTCATCCACGCAGAAGTAATCAATCCGCCAACCGATATTCTTGGCCCGAGCATTAAAACGATAACTCCACCAGGTATACTGCCCCGGCTCCTTGTTGAACATGCGAAAGCTGTCCACATATCCGGCCGCAAGAAATGTATCCATCCCGGCCCGTTCCTCCGGTGTAAAGCCTGGATTTTTGACATTGTTTTTCGGGTTGGCAAGGTCAATCTCCTTATGGGCGACATTGTAGTCTCCGCAGAGAATAATGGATTTTTTCGGGGCGAGATTGGAGATGAAATCGAGAAGAGCCTCGTTAAAATCGAGCTTGAAATCAAGGCGGGTCAAACCGTGCTGGGCATTGGGAAAATAGGCGGTAATAAAGTAAAATCCCTCATACTCCAAGGTCAGCACCCGCCCTTCCTCATCATATTCTTCCTGGCCAATTCCGTAATACACGGTAAGTGGCGCCTTTTTGGCATAGGCTGCAACACCGGCATACCCTTTACGTTGGGCAGGATTGAAATAGGCCGTGTAGCCCGGAATTTTAAGCAGAGCCTCGGGAAGTTGCTCCGGTTGGGCCTTTATCTCCTGCAGGCCGATGATATCCGGTGCAAGCTCATTCATACTATCGAGAAAACCCTTTTTCTCCACGGCCCGTAGCCCGTTCACATTCCAGGAGAAAAGCCGCAACAAGCCGCCTTCTCCGGCCTTGCCCTTTTGCCCGGGAACCTTACGAGGCGTGACACCGATCTGCGGACAATGCTTTTCGATCACGCAACGGTCACAATGGGGACGGAGCGGCTTACAGGTGCCCTGACCAAAGGCGACCAAAATGGAATTGACCGTAAGCCAATATTTTTGCGGAAGCTTTTCCCGCAGGGCCATTTCGGTCTCAAGGGGCGTCTTGGTCTTGACATATCCCCAGATATTCATGATCCGGTGCACATGGGTATCCACACAAATGGCTGGTTTTTTAAAGGCCACAGCCACCACCAGGTTGGCGGTTTTCCGCCCCACGCCGGGCAGCAAACACAACTCCTCCACCGTCTCCGGAATCTTGTTGCTGAACTTCTCTTCAAGCACACCGGGCAAATTGGCAAGATAGCCCGCCTTATTCCGGAAAAAACCTACCGGATAAATCAGTTTCTCCAATTCCTTTTGGCTCAAGCCCGCCAACGATGGTAAATCCGGTGCCTTTTTAAAAAGACGTTTAGCTGCCTTGGCCGTAGTTTCATCCTTTGTCCGGGCGGAGAGAATAGTGGCGACCAAGACCTTGAACGGATCCTTGGTCTGCACGGCAATCAGATCAACAATGGGTACCTCATAGCCCTGAACCTCTTCAGCGAGTATGGGAAGAACCGTTTCAATGGAAAATTTTTTGGCCATATAAATACTCTGGTATGGAATTTTTTCAGATTCAACAGCGATTTGACTTGATCAAACGGCGATGGGGTTGCCGGTCACTATAAACCTGGGGAATAAATTTGACCAGACTGCAAGATAAAATTTATCGCTAAAGCACTAACCCATGGGAACGAAAAGGAAAAATCATTCTAAAAGAAAGACGCACAGGAAAATCCGGCTCAAAGGATAGGGCCGGGAAAGGATAACAGCTTTGGTGTTTGCCTGATCGTGATCGGTTTTAAAATAGCTTAACGAACCAGGCGACCAGCTGTTGCAGCTTCTGTGAAGGGGTTAACTCCTTGGTGTCGATACCACCAAGATGCTTTCCATGATCAGGGCTTAAATAATGACCACTGGGTAAAGCCATTTTGCCTTTTTTAAAACCGATCAAAAGTCCTTCCATTTGCCACCGTGTCATGACGCCTACCTCCCATCTCATAGTGTAGAAAGCGTCCCCACTCTTTAGTAAAAATTGTAGCGGACCCCCTTTAGGAAAGTAAAGCAAAAACACAACATATTGTGCACCAACACACCAACAAGCACAATATAATGTTATTTCAACTAGTTACGAGACACCCCCCCGAAAGACCAACTTTGAAAGGGGTTTACAGGGGGCATATCCCCCAAAACCGTACGCGACAAGCCCCCGGAAACTTCAGAAAATGATTAACAACCGACATCTATTCGGGAACTCCGCCGGGAAAAATGCTGGCGGTTTACCCTTGTCCCTAATAAACAAATTATGTTAATCAAGTCATGAAATTACGTTCATTCAGGAAGGTAAACAACATTCCTTTCATAAAATTTTATACAAGGAGACCCTACAATGGGAGAGACCATTACTGCTGAAGAAATCTCAGAGGCACAAAAAACCTGGGGAGACGGCATCGTGGCCATCGGCAAAGCATTTACCGACAAAGGAGACTACACAAAAGCCGCGGAAAATCACCTTGATATCCTCTACGCCTTTGAGAATGGCACTGTGCTTTTCAAGCCCACCAAGGCTGCCGACGCCCAATTTCGCCCCACACGGGAGGCGGCACTCTCATACTTTGTTGGAGGCAATGACAAGTACAAGGAAGACCACGGCTTTGCCATCCACCCCTGGACAAATGTCCGCTTTGAGAATAGCGCGAACTATATCCATGGAGATTATGCAGTGGCCATGGGCAATTATTTTTTCACCCAGCTTGATGGTTCAGAAGTTAAGGTGGAATACACCTTTGGCTACATTAAAGGTTCTGACGGCAAATTAAAAATCAACCTGCACCACTCTTCTGTCCCTTTCAGTAGCTAACAATTTTCTGGCACATGGAATAAGGAACAAGGCAACGAAAATATTCCTTATTCCATGCCCTTATTTTTTTGTCCCTTCCGCCTGAGCATAGCTGACAAACTCTGTGTTTAACCGGCCATTCGCCCAAAAGGCTTGGCAAGCTCCGCTTGAGTATTGATTTTGGTCACCCTTTGATGCAGTGCCACTCCTCTTCCTCAAAGGGGAAAGTCACGCTGCCCCCTTGAGAACAAACACTCACAGAAAGGACCCCTTAAGCGGGTAGGGAAAAAATTATTTCCCCTTGACAAGGGGGTAATGAGAGGAGTATCCAATTCAACCAAATTGCGCCTTTATTAAGTTAGCGATGTTCTCTCCCCTTGATTTTGCCAGAACATGTTTTCTGATCAGGCATAACGCCCGTTTGTATTCCTAGATGATGGGAAAACCGTTCTCCCCAACGGGGGGTATCATTATATACCGATAGAAGCCGGAATTGGTGCTGCACGGCCTTTTCCGATTGAGAATTCTCAATATATTAGGAGGCAGTATGATTTATAAATTTTTTCCGTTTTTAGCCTGGTTTAAAGGCTATAAGGGCGGTGAGTTCAAACTTGACCTGGTGGCTGGTATTACCGTGGCCATGGTCCTCATTCCACAGTCGATGGCTTATGCCCAGTTAGCAGGGCTGCCAGCCTACTATGGCCTCTATGCCGCCTTTCTGCCCCCCATGATCGCTGCGCTGTTCGGCTCCAGCCGCCAGCTTGGCACCGGTCCTGTTGCTGTTGTCTCCCTCATGTCTGCGGCCTCCTTGGAGCCCCTGGCCACGGCCGGATCCCCTGAGTTTATAGCCTACTCCATCGCCCTGGCCATGGTTGTCGGTATCTTCCAGTTCTCCCTCGGTGTCCTGCGCCTCGGCATGGTTGTTAACTTTCTCTCCCATCCGGTTATCAACGGTTTCACCAATGCCGCGGCCATCATCATTGCCTCCTCCCAGTTCTCCAAATTTTTTGGCGTCTATGTGGACAAGGCACCCCACCACTACGAGACCATGATGCGGGTAGCCTCGGCTGCCATGGATTTTACCCATATCCCCACACTCTGCTTTGCCGTGGGTGCTACCACCCTGATGGCTGTCTTGAAGAAGAAAGCCCCAAAGGCACCCAACGTGCTAATAGCGGTGTTGATTACCACGGTCATCTCCTACTTCATCGGCTTTAATAACGATGCCAAGGTAGATGTCTCCGCCATCCAGGACCATGGCATTGCTGAGAAGGTTCAGGAATTTAATGCCGCCACTGCCCTTATTGAGGAGCATGGTGTTAATCGTGCCAATATCGGTAAAAAAATTGACAAACTAAAGGCCGAGACCAAAAAGGGCGGTCCTTCCATTGAGCAGCTGAAGCTTGAGTCTGAGGTGAAGATCCTCACCTCCTATATGAACCAGGCCAAGGAAGAGGCCCATCTGCTTCGTAAGTCACTGCGCGGCATGAAGTTTGAGGCGGTGAAAACCGGTGAGGGCGACAATGCCACCTACCAATTTTATGCCAAGGACGCTATTCCGACGGGTGTGACCACCGACGGCGGCACCTGGCGCATCAAGGTGAAAAACAAGCCGCTGGACAGCACCAAGCTGACCATGATGGGCGGTGGTGCCATTGTTGGTACGATCCCCGAGGGTTTGCCCACCTTCTCTGTGCCCGAGCTGAATGTTAAGAGCTTCCTGAAGTTGCTACCCACCGCCATTATCATCTCCCTGCTCGGTTTTATGGAGGCCATCGCCATTGCCAAGGCCATGGCAGCCCAGACCGGCCAGAAGATCGATGCCAACCAGGAGCTCATCGGTCAGGGTATGGCCAACATGCTCGGCTCCATGGGTTCCTCTTACGCTGTTTCCGGTTCTTTCTCCCGTTCTGCCGTTAACCTGGCAGCCGGTGCGGTTTCCGGTATCTCCTCGGTGGTAACCTCCATTGTGGTGGTCATCACTTTGCTCTTCTTCACCCCGTTGCTCTACCATCTTCCCCAGGCCACCCTGGCTGCGGTTATCATGATGGCGGTTATCGGCCTGGTGAACGTGAAGGGCTTTGTCCATGCCTGGCATGCCCAGAGGTATGACGGTATCATTTCTGTGCTCAGCTTTTTGGTAACCCTCTACTTCGCTCCCCACCTGGACAAGGGTATCATGGTCGGCTTCGTTCTCTCCATGGGCGTCTTCCTCTACAAGTCCATGCGGCCGGTGGTTGCCAGCCTCTCCATGCATGAGGACCTGGCCCTGAAGAGCGCCGAGCATTATATGCTCAAGGGTTGCGATCACATCTCCGTAGTTCGTTTTGACGGTGCCCTGTTCTTCGCCAACGCCTCCTACCTGGATGAGCAGGTGGCAAAATTTCGGACAGAGCATCCGGATCTGCGCCACATCCTCCTTGATGCCCGCGGTATCAATGACATGGATGCCTCAGGTGAAGAGGCACTGTCCATGTTGGTTGACCGGGTCCGCAGCGCAGGCTTGGGCTTCTCAATGAGCGGCGTTAAAGGACAGGTCATGGCAGTTATGAGCCGTACCGGCCTTGACAAGAAGATCGGTTCCGACCACTTCTTTAACACCACAAAGGATGCGGTACAGGCCATTCTTAAGGATATCCATACCGGTACTGACCTGCCGAAAGAGGGTTGTGGTGAATGTCCTCTAACCAAATACGTGCCAGCTTAGAACGCTGCAACAAATAGCTTTACGAATTTAAAAGCCATCTCGTCTTCGTGACGGGGTGGCTTTTTTTTTTATTTTCTGCTAAAAGGCTTTTCCAATTCTTATTTGACGCCTCCCTGAATTTATATATACTGTGAAGACACTGGGGAGCAGCAGGGGGCAACAAGAGGAGCAAGTTACAAACGTGTTCACAGCACTAACATTCATAATCCTCTATATTGCCTGGATTTTCCTTTCTGGAAAATTTGACCTGTTCCACCTTTCCCTGGGCCTTATTTCGTGCCTTATCGTTGCCACCATCTCCAACGATCTGCTCTTTAACGAACGGCAAAAATCTCTTCCCTCCCGTTTTAAAGAGGCCTTTCGCTTTGTTGCATACAGCTTCTGGCTTTTGTGGCAGATCGTCCTTGCCAACTTCCATGTCATTGGCCTGGCCATCTCCCCAAGGCAGCTGGAACGAGAGCTGGATCCGCATATCTTCACCTTTAAGACCCGCCTGACCACGGATTTTGCCAAATTCGTTCTGGCGAATTCCATCACCCTGACTCCGGGCACGGTAACCGTGCGCATTGTCGATGATGTTTTTCACGTCCATGCCATCAGCGTCAAGGCTGTGGGCGACTTTGGCGAGGCCGAATCCATGAGTGAAATGGAGCGTAAAGTGGCCTGGGTTTTTGAGGGAGGCCGCTAATGCAGACCTTGATGCCACAAAGCACCATGGAATTTTTCTTCATCCTCTCCGGGGTCATCCTGTTGCTGCTCATGTTCATGCCTTTATACCGCACCATCTTTGGGCCTACCGCCATCGACCGTATCCTTGGCGTGAACGTCATCGGCACCAAGACCACCATCCTGATCATCATCATCGGCACCCTCTACGGCAGGGTGGAAATGTTTGTGGATATCGCCCTGACATACGCCTTGTTGAACTTTATCGCCTCACTGGCTGCCTCAAGGTTTTTTCAGCGGCACAAGCAGGTGGATATTGAGCCCGCAAGAGAGGAGGATGCCCCATGCTAAATATCTTGATCATGATCCTCATGGGCTTAGGACTCTTCTTCTTTTTCGGCACCTCGGTAGGGCTCATTCGCTTCCCTGATTTTTACAGCAGGATGCATGCGGCAGGTAAAGGGGACACCCTCTCCTCCATCCTGCTCCTTTCAGGCCTTGCCCTATTTCACCTGCACCACATTTCGCCGGATACCATACTGGTGGCGATCAAGATTCTTTTTATCTGCGTCTTTATCTTTGTAGCAAGCCCCACGGCCACCCATGCCATCATGGATGCGGGTGTTGAGGCAAACGTCAAACACTGGACAAAACGTAAAGAAGATGATGGCAGTTATCGCGGCCCGGAGCGCCGTCAAAAAGAGCACCACCCATAAGGATGAATGATGAGCTGGGATGCAAGCCTTCTCTGGCAATTTAACGTTATAATCTTGACCATGGTCATCATCTGCGCCATTGCCGCACTGACCCTCAAAGATCTGGTCAGCTGTGCCATAGTCGCCGGGGCCTATAGCTTTCTCATGTGTCTGCTCTGGACAGAAATGTTGGCCGTTGATGTGGCCTTTACCGAGGCTGCTGTTGGCGCAGGCGTAAGCACCGTACTTTTCCTGGGAACGGCCCTGCATATCAAACGCAGATCAAAGGATTAGGGGAAAAACTTGAAAAAGATAGCCCTTCTCATAACCCTGGCTCTCGGGGTGCTGCTGCTGGCGGCAGCTGAGGATTTCCCAGACTGGGGTGATCCACAGTCACCAGCAAGTGTACATCTCTCGCCCCACTTCATAGAAAAGTCCATGGAAGAGACCTCGGTCCCCAACCTGGTTACCGCAGTGTTGGCCGATTATCGTGGCTACGATACCATGTTTGAGACCATTGTTATCTTCTGCGCCGGTATCGCGGTGCTCACCATTTTGCGGCGCACCCACCGCAAACGGCCCAAGGCCGTCAAGCCCCGTCCGGAGAGGGAAGGGGCGGACGTCATACTACAATCCGCGGCCCGTCTGCTTGTTCCGGTGATGCAACTTTTCGCTCTCTATGTCGTGGCGCACGGGCATCACAGCCCCGGTGGCGGCTTCCAGGGTGGAGTTATCCTGGGTGCAAGCTTTATCCTGCTGGCTCTGGCCTATGATCTTAAAACGGCTCTTGCCCGCCTCAAGGAAAAAACCGTGCTCTTCATGAGCGGCATCGGGGTGGTGATCTATGCCGGTATCGGCGTTATCTGCCTTTTTTTGGGCAGGAACTTTCTCGCCTACGCGGCCTGGGCCAAAATCCTGGGCATAAGCGAGGTGGAGGCACACTCCCACGGAATGCTCGGTGTTGAAATCGGTGTGGCCATCACGGTTATGGCCATTATGTTTTCACTCTATGTTGACCTCGCCTCCGGTGGCGACCTGGATGAGGGACTGTAATGCCTGATCTTTTGCCGTTAATCGTAGCAAAATACAACTACTGGGCTGCGCTGATCCTGCTGTTGATCGGACTCTATGCCATGATCGGCAAGAACAACCTGCTCAAGAAGATAATCGGCATGTCCATTTTCCAATCGGCCATCATCCTCTTTTACGTCTCCATCGGCGACAAGAAGGGGGCGACCATCCCCATTCTGGAACATGCTCATGGTAATGCGCACCATGCGGCGGACCCGGCCCTTTATGCCAATCCGCTGCCCCATGTCCTGATGCTCACCGCCATTGTCGTAGGCGTGGCCACCTTGGGTGTGGCGTTGTCTATTTTGCA
This sequence comes from uncultured Desulfobulbia bacterium, assembly GCA_964385695.1. GTDB lineage: Bacteria > Desulfobacterota > Desulfobulbia > Desulfobulbales > Desulfurivibrionaceae > CAYLQA01. Next base: position 91,294 of record CAYLQA010000002.1, read on the forward strand.
GAAGATCCAACGGGTGCACGGCACCATTGAAGAAGACGAAATCTTGGAGTCCATAAAAGAATGAGCCAGCATTATCCCATACTGACCCTGGCCATTCCCATGCTTATGGCCCTTGTCATCAGCCTCTTCTGCAGCAAGCGCGACAACCTGGCCTATGGCTTGGTGGTTGCGGCAATGGCAGGCTCCTTTTTTGCCTCGCTCAATACCCTGTTTACCGTGATCAACAAGGGCTCTACCATCTACTACTATCTGGGCGACTGGCAGCCTCCACAGGGCATCGAACTGGCCATTGACCATTTGAGCGGCCTGGTACTCTGCGTGGTTTCCGGCTGCGCCCTGCTCACCTCCATCTACTCCCGCCACACTGTGCAGCAGGAGATACCGGATCGGATCCATCATTACTACACCCTCTATTGCCTGCTGGTTTCTGGGCTTCTGGGTATGGTGGCCACGGGTGATGCATTTAACCTCTATGTGCTCTTAGAAATCTCAGCCCTTTCCAGCTATGCCCTGCTGGCCCGCGGACGGGGCCTGGCCTACTACGCCACCTTCAAATACATCATCATGGGTACCATTGGTGCCTGCTTTTATCTGCTGGGCGTAGGCTATCTCTACATCAAGACCGGTTCGCTCAACATGGCGGACCTGTTCGGTATTTTAAACTCAGGCCAGATGCATGAGTCCATCACCATCCGCATCGGTTTTATCCTGATTATTCTCGGAATCTGGATCAAAATGGCCTTTTTCCCGCTGCACGGCTGGCTGCCCAATGCCTACACCAGGGCCTCGACCACCACCAGCTGCCTCATTGCCCCGCTGATGACCAAGGTTTCCGTCTACATCATGGTCCGCCTGATGTTTTCCGTTTTTTCCGTGGATTATGTCTTTAAGACCATTGACTGGCATGAACTGGTCATCTGGATGGCCACCATCGCCATTGTGGCCGGTTCCATCTCCGCCCTTGCCCAACGTGATCTCAAAAAGATGCTCACCTATATCATCGTGGCTGAAGTGGGTTACATGGTGGGCGGAGCCTGGCTGGCGCATACAAGCGGCCTCATGGGCACCATCTACCACATCCTGAGCGATGCCCTGATGACCCTCTGCCTCTTCATGGCCGTGGGGGCAATTATTTACAAGACAGGCAAATCCGGCTTTGAGGCGATGAACGGCCTTTTCGCCAGGATGCCGGTAACCTCGGCGGTCTTTATCCTGGGCGGTTTTGCCATTATCGGCATCCCACCCACATGCGGCTTTTTCACCAAATGGTATCTGATAAAAGGCGGGCTGGCCGTTGGTCACTACCAGTATGTGGCGGCGCTGCTCTTTTCCAGTCTCATTTCCGCCATTATCTTTTTCAGACTCATCGAGATGGCCTATTACGGAAAATTTGACGAGCACGGCCATGGCGGCCACCACGAAAAAACAGCCGTGGACGAAGTGCCGCTTTCCATGATGATCCCCATGGTTGTGACCGCCCTGGCCCTGGTTCTGGTCGGCCTCTATACCCAGGAGATCGTAACGAACGTTATTCAATGGACAATCCCGGCAGGCCTGTAGCCCGCCACAGAGGAGATTAGACTAAAAGGTTATGTCAGTACCCTTTCACCCACTCACACCGGTCTTTGCCATATTGGCATCCCTTGTTGCCGTGCCTTTTATCTGGCTCAGCGGTGAGAAGCGCCCCAACCTGCGGGAAGGCTGGACCTTTGTAGCGGCCTTTGCCAAATTCTACCTGGTCCTCTCCATGGCCCAGTGGATACTGGCTGGCAACACCTACACCCTTGAGATCTGTAAAATACTGCCCGGCCTCTCCATCAAGTTCACTGTGGATGGCTTCGGTATGCTCTTCGGCCTGGTCGCTTCCTCGCTGTGGATAGTCACCTCCATGTATTCCATCGGCTATATGCGCGGGTTGGACGAACACGCCCAGACCCGGTTTTTCATGTGCTTTGCCGTGGCCCTTTCCGCCACATTGGGTGTGGCCTTTTCCGGCAACCTTTTGACCCTCTATATCTTTTACGAGATTCTTTCGCTCTCCACCTTCCCGTTGGTCACCCACCATCAGGACAAGGAGGCGCGCACCGGCGGGCGCAAGTATTTGACCTACCTGCTCTCAACCTCCATCGGCCTGGCCCTGCCGGCCATGATTCTGACATACAGCCTCACCGGCTCCCTGGAATTCTCCAGCCTGGGTGTCTTTGATGCGGGGACCAGCAAGACCACCCTGACCATCCTCTTGCTGATGTTCATGTTCGGCTTTGCCAAGGCAGGGATCATGCCACTACACTCCTGGCTGCCCGGCGCCATGGTGGCTCCGACTCCGGTTTCAGCACTTCTCCATGCCGTGGCCGTGGTCAAGGTGGGCGTATTCAGTATCCTCCGTGTCTTCACCGGCATCTTCGGAGCCGATCTGTTGACTGTCACCGACCTTAATACCCTGATCTGCGTGATTGCTGGTTTTACCGTGATCACCTCCTCGCTCATAGCCCTGAGTCAGGACAACCTCAAACGCAGGCTGGCCTTTTCCACCATCGGCCAGCTCTCTTACATCATCCTTGGCGCAGGCCTTGCCTCAAGCCTCGGGGTGAAGGGCGGCATGCTGCACATCGCCATGCACGCCTTTGGCAAGATCACATTATTTTTCTGTGCCGGGGCCATTTTTGTGGCCACAGGCAAGAAGTACATCAGCGAGATGGTAGGCATCGGCAAACGGATGCCTATTACCATGTTTGCCTTCTTTATAGGCTCCCTGAGCGTCATCGGCCTGCCACCTGCAGGCGGCCTGATCAGCAAGCTTCTCATGGTCCGCGGGGCATTACAGGCTGAGATGGTCTGGGTCCTGGTAATCTATCTCACCAGCTCACTTCTTAATGCCGCCTACTTTCTGCCCATTGTTTACAAGGCCTTTTTCTGCACCGAGGAAGAATCGCAATACGACAATACCATCGGCGAGGCGCCCCTTGCCTGCTGGCTGCCCCCGGTTATCACCGCCACCATGAGCGTGGTGCTCTTTTTCGTGCCGGGCTGGTTCTTGGCCTTTGCAAACTTGATGTAGGACGCACGTCATGACAGAGAAAAAACAGACCCCTATCGACCAAGGCTACTTTGACCGCCCGGAGACCAAGAAGATGCTCTGGCGTGTGCTTTGGGGCTTTTGCGCCCTGACCGTGATCTTGGAACTTTTTGTCCATAAACACCCGCATTTTGAGCAGGAAAAACTCTTCGCCTTTTCAGGCCTGCTCGGCTTTATTGCCTGTGCTCTTTTGATTCTCATAGCCAAGGGGCTGGGATTTTTCCTCAAGGCCAAGGTGGATTATTATGATGACGATGATGCATAACCTGCCGCCTGGCCTTATTCTGATCATCGGCGCTCTGTTTGTGCCGGTGCTCTCCGGCAGGTTGAAAAGCCTCTTTATCCTTTTGCTGCCTGCCGTTTCCTTCTGGCAGGTGAGCCAACTCAGCGAGACGGCCACTCTGACCCTGCCCTTTTTAGACTGGCAGCTTGATCTGCTACGGGTGGATAAATGGAGTAAGGCATTCGGCTATATCTTTACTTTGAACGCCTTTGCCGCCTTTCTTTACGGTTTTTACGAGAAAAACAACACCCAGTTTGTCGCCGCCCTACTCTATATCGGCAGCGCCATCATGGTGGTCTTTGCCGCGGATCTCATCACCCTCTATATCTTCTGGGAGGCCATGGCCATCACCTCGGTTTACCTTGTCCTGGCCAGGAAAACCCAAAAGGCCTATCAGGCGGCATTCCGTTACGTGCTGGTGCATATCTTCGGCGGACTGGTACTCCTGGCCGGTATTATTCTCTATGTCAGCCAGACCGGCTCCATTGCCTTTAATGGCTTTGATCCAAATAACGCCACCGTGGCCACTTGGCTGATCCTCGCCGGTTTCTTAGTCAATGCCGCATCCCTGCCGTTTTCCTCCTGGCTGCCGGACGCTTACCCTGAGTCCACTGTGCTCGGCGGGGTAATCCTCAGTGCTTACACCTCTAAAACAGCAGTCTACACCCTGATCCGCGGTTTTCCAGGCTGGGAGATCTTGATTGTCCTCGGCTGCATCATGACGGTATACGGCATCATTTACGCCCTTTTAGAAAACGACATGCGCCGCATCCTGGCCTACTCCATCATCAACCAGGTGGGCTTCATGGTCTGCGCAGTGGGCATTGGTACCACACTGGCCTTAAACGGCGCGGTGGCCCATGCCTTTTGCCATATCATCTATAAAGCGCTTCTCTGGATGAGTGCCGGTGCCGTGCTGCACCAGACAGGCAAGAGCAAATGTACCGATCTTGGCGGGCTCTATAACACCATGCCCCTTACCCTTATCTTCGGCGGCATAGGTGCGCTTGCCATCTCGGCCGTGCCGCTCACCTCGGGCTTTACCAGTAAGACCATTATCCTGGCCGCCGCGGCCAACCAGCACCTCTTCTGGCCCTGGCTGATCCTGGAAATCGCCTCAGCGGGTGTATTTCTTCACGCCGGTATCAAGTTCCCCTACTTTGTCTTTTTCGCCAAGGACAAGGGCATGCGCCCGCCCGAGGCGCCCAAACCCATGCTCCTCGGTATGGGACTGCTCTCATTTCTCTGCATCTATCTCGGCATGTTCCCGGAAAAGCTCTACTCCATCCTGCCAAACACCGAGCTGGTCAAAGAGACCATGCCTTTTACCTTTTACGCTATTTACATCGAGAACTTTGCCAAGGTGGTCACCCAGAGCCAGATGTTGATCTTCTCGGGCCTGGTCTTCTTTCTCTTCCTGCCCATGCTCAAGCGGACGGACACCATCGCCATTGATATCGATTGGTTCTATCGTAAGGGGACTGCCCTGGTCTACAATGTGTTGGATAGTTGGCTTAATGCCTTCAACGGCTGGACCAACAGGACCGTGGCCCAGGGGCTGACCAAGCGGTTGGCCGACTTCTTTGCCGACGGCCCGGCCAGGATCTGTATGTCTGTGATCAAGCCGACCTGGGAGATGAGCGGTTTTTCCGAAGACGGGGTCAAGCGGGCAGAGGGGCGCTTTCTCAAGCTCTTCCGCTCAGGCAACTTTACCATCGGCAGTACCGCCCTCTTTGCCATTCTGATTCTGCTGCTTCTGGAGATACTTTAAGTCTCCTGGTAGACGTAACAATACTAGAGAATCGCCCTTTATCAGAGGGGGAAGCAAAGCTTTGGCGGCATGCTCCTTGGCCCAATGTCTCATCGTAAAGGGGTCACGGGTTAAAGCCGGGCATCAGGAAGTTGCTGAGGAGTTTCAAAATCGAACTTGTTGGCCTTTTCATGAGGAGGAGTAAACCTGCTCCTTCGCATTCTCGTCGTTTCCGTTACAAGCAACCTGCTCAACTCAGCCTCCAGTAAATCTTCCGCAAGGTCGCGGCCCGCCTTGCCCCGGAGTAGGACTTTCGGTGAGAGCTGCCCCGGCGCGAGGACACAAGATGGGGGAAAGGGGGAGGTGCCACTATTTTCAGAGATTAACCTACAAACGGGCCTCGCCTATCCATAAATAGAACTATCGACCAAGAGGAGATACTGGCCCTCAGGCTTTACCAGATACTCATGAAGTATCCGGGCTAAGTAAGGCCTAGCTTGATCGCTATTGCTGCAACTTCAGTGCGATTCGACACGCCGAATTTACGTATAATATTCGCGACATGGGCGTTGGCGGTTTTTTCCACCACAAAAAGTTTATCAGCTATCTCTTTATCAAGCAGCCCTTTGACCATATACCCAAGAACCTCTCGCTCTCTTGGGCTAAGAGCTCTTAACAAAGTGACGTCCTTTTTTTTCGGACTTACAAACAGAACGAACCCCTCGTCAGAAGCTTGAAAAAAATCAGCTCTAGCCTTATCAAATGACAGAATTATCGTTTTCCCAAAAGGGGTCACAAAATCAATATTTCTAAAACTGAACAGACTGTCCTGTTGTAAAAATTTCCTATGCGTATTTAAAATTTCTCGAAAACAGTCGGGCAACTCTAATTTTTTATTACTTTGGACCGGACCAAGTATATGGGCTGCCGAATCATTCATCCGAACAACCCTACCTTTGTTGTCAGTTACCACTACCCCATACATAAACTCATCAATAGATGATATATCGAAGTAGTTTGCTCTCACAAGCCAATCGTATTTTCTATACGCAGAAAACACTGACGACGCTATACTCTTTAATAATTTTTTATCCGCAGCAGTAAAGTCTTGATCTCGTTTTGAATCAAATGCGTATATACCAATTGCTTGCCCTACAGAATCAAAAAACATGGCCTGCATACAGTTTTTAAATCCAACAGGACTAAATAGCTCTTTACCCAAACTTGTTTTTAAAAAATCTTCATAAGTATCGCCAAGACTTAAAACAGACAATCCATCTCTTGGTCCGTTTTTGAAGTGTTTTTTATAGGGCTCAAAAGAACCAACATCCACCTTCATCAACTTCAAAAGAAATTCAGCCGAATAACCATAATGTATTGAATTCGGGTTAAATCCCTTCACGTCAGAGAGGCTTGTAATGCCGGATGCATCATGCTGTATATACTCCAGAACAGGCAACATGATTAATTCGACAAAGCTTTTTCTGTCATGAAGGTAATGGCATCGACGTCTTAATTCCTGAATGAAACGTTCTATCTTTCCCATCACACCTCCGCAATCAGACAATTTTCGACATAAGCTTACCCTTAACCAACTAAAAATACTTTCTATCCATGGCGCTCCTTTTATGCACACTAGTACCGAAAGGTCTTACATCGCATAAAAAAACACACGAAACCGAGAGGTGGCCCCGGTTGTTCGGACAGGTTGGCGGCGGGAATAAGGTGGAAAGCCATCATGTTTATGCCGCCAGTTTGATCTCCGGTCCGGCGTAGCCGGGCCGTGGTTTTTGCCAATATGCCTCATCCGGCGTTTTATCGTCAAGGCTCGAATGAGGACACCTTGTGTTATAACCTGAGACCTTGCCGGAGTTCGCTTCCCGTCTCAAAGGCATGGAGGTAATGCATTCGTACTTCAGAGAGCGCCAGAGCCTCTCGATCATGATATTATCCATCCAGTGTCCCTTTCCGTCCATGTAGATCCTAACAACATCGACCCCAAAGCAGGTTAAAATTAGTATAATTACCAATTGAAGTGGCAAGTCGCACTCTTTATAAATGATTGAAAAATTTCAGATCTAAATTGTTAGGTTAATCTGTAGTTTTAAGGCAACTTTGATAAAAAAAATGGAGGAAAGAGCGTGTTTAAAAGATTGGGAATTTTATTACTATCGGTTCTTGCTGTCTTGTTGCTGACGAATTGTAATTCGGACAGCGGCTCCAGCAGCGCTTCCAGCAATAACTCGGGCAGCAGCGGCGAGATCTACCAGGTGCAGGCCATTGTCACGGATTTTTTTGGCGCTCCGAACATTGCCGCGCCTGATTCTAGTGCAATGGCCTTTTTCAAGGGTCAGCTCTATGTCGGCACCTATAATTCCGCCAATGGCGCCAGCATCTACCGGACCACGGTGGATGAACAGACCTGGGAGGAGATCCCGGCCACTGTTGGCGGCTTTGGTGATGTCAACAACAGGGAGATATCTAAACTATATGCCGGCACCTATCAGGGCCAGGAGGTGCTGGTGGCCAGTACCAGAAACCTCGTCAACAGCACTACCCTGGCCACTGGTACAGAAATCTGGGCCACCTATGACGGCGACAACTGGACGCAGGTGAACCAGGACGGCTTTGGCGAAGGCGGCCTCAGGGGCATTGCCAGGGACATGGTGGAGTTTGGCGGGGAGTTATACGTTGCTGTCGCAGGCTGGGGGGGGCTGGGCGGCGCTGTCTTTGTCTCCAATGACCTCAACGCTAACGGCAATATCGAACCCGGCGAGTGGGACAAGGTCACCACCGACGGCCTTGGTGATGTCAACAATGATGATGTCGCTGCCCTGGCAGTCCTGAACGGCGAGCTGTACTGCGCCACTGAAAATGACACCGATGGGGCGGAAGTCTGGCGCTATAGCGGCGCAGGCACGGTCTGGACCCAGGTGAACCAAGACGGCTTCGGCAATGGCGGCGGCCTCAATAGCTTTCCCATGGAAATGGTGGAGTTTGGCGGTCGCCTCTACATTGGCCTCGAAAAGGACAACAGTGCGGTTGCCGAGCTATGGCGCAGCAGTGAGGACGGCAATACCTGGGCAAAGGTTACGGACACCGCAGAGGCAGCCAGCCCCATCGCCTATGCCTCTGGCAGCCATGACGCCATTCTCTATGGCGCCAGTTTTGATGCCAATGGTGATTATGGCGGGGCGTACAGAAGCACAAACGGCCTGGACTGGGAGAAGGTGCAGACCGACCTGTCTGGCTCGGATTTCGTCGGGTATCTTTTTGCCCTGCAAAACGGCAACCTGTATGGCATGGGTAGAGGTTCATTGGATGGCAATATCTACCGGCTGACCCCTCCATAACAGAAGAGGAACTTTTGCCATTGATAAGCTGCCGGCCCTTGAAGGGGAAGTCCTCTTCTGGGCCGGGTTTTACGAAGGTAAGGAGAAAAAATGCTGAAAAGAGATGGACGCCAACTGGGTCTCGTGCTGCTCATCCTCATGGTAGGTTATGGCGCTGGCCTGTTTAGCGGTAACCTCTGGCAGGATGGCGGGACAGCAGCCCATGCTGGCCGCCGGGTTAGGGGAGGCCAGGAGCAAGGTATTGCCATCGTGCCTAAGGATGGCGGCGCCCTGTCCCCAGGGCAGGAAAAGGCAACATCGCATCTGACACGAAACTCCGGCAGCACGAGGCGGGTTGGAATACTTGGCTCGACCCGGTCTTCCCTATTCCGGCAGGCCAGGGCCTATAGCCTACTGCCGAATCCGGAGATGATCCGGGCTGCGGTGGAGCAATTGCATGATGACGAACTGCTCGATCTGGTGCAGACCTATACCGGCCTGATCCCCCAGGACCTGCCCGAAGATGTGCCTGTTGTCGATTTTGCCGAAAGGCTAGGAGAAATCTACTATAGCGACTCTTTTGAGCGGGCCGGCAATCAGCTGGATGACCCGATCCTGGCCTCACATGTAGAGTTTGATATCCACTGCGACGAGGACAACCGGACTGTGGAGGCCAGGCAAGGCTTTGCGGCTGACAATAGACGGATATACGCATCCTTCGAGTCCTCAGGGTATAATGAAAAAAACGTGATGGTGAAGTGGAGCCGGGTCGATTCGCCCGAGGTGCTGGTATACGACAAATACCCGGTCAATACCGGCAAAGGGCACAACTACGTCTGGCTGGAACGCCCCAACGACTGGGAGTCTGGCTACTACCAGGTGGAGATTTTTTCGCTGGCCGACAACCTCTCCCTAATGGCCCGTGGCGATTATGAGGTGGAGTGATCCTGCTATGAAAAAAAGGTCACTCGGATAAGTCATTGTCAACAAATAAGGTAAAAGTAAGGGGCCTTTTAATGGGTGGCCCCACCCGCGCATCCAGCTTGTGGTTAAAACACAAGGTTTTTTTTGTGGTGACTGTTGGTGAGGATTCTCGCGACCTCGACTTGGGATAGCATGTAACTCCCCTTTTTTCTTGACAAATTTCCACCTCGCATTGTAACAAAAGAGGTATGCAAGAGGGGAAAACGCGGTTTTCGTTGAGCAGATGTTGCCTGAGAGCCGACCCTGTAACCAGCCACCCTATCTGTGAAAATCCTCATGAATCGACAAAAAATGAACCAACGCGGCTTTTCCCTTATGGAGCTTCTCATTGTCATGGTCATCCTCGGCCTGCTTGCCTCCCTGGTGGGGCCCAAGCTCTTTAAAAACGTGGGCAAGGCCCAGCAAAAAACCGCCAAGACCCAGATTGAAATGCTGATGAGCTCCCTCAATGCCTATCGCCTGGACGTGGGCAGGTACCCTGGCCAGTCGGAGGGGCTTGAGGCCCTGGTCAAAGACCCGGGCAATGATAAGTGGGACGGCCCCTACCTTGAAAAATCCTTTGTCCCCAAGGACCCATGGGGCAATGCTTACGGGTATAAAAATCCCGGCGAGCATGGCGAGGTGGACATCTTCAGCCTGGGCCAGGACAACCAGAGCGGCGGCGAAAAGGAAAACGCCGATATAGGCAGTTGGATGTAACCGCAGCCTCTTTTCCCTTATCAACCATTTCCCAAGGCAGCCGATTTGAGCCAGCAGGTTTTCTTTCATAAATCCGAAAAACTCGGCACCCTGCTGGTGAACAGCGGCAAAATTCAGCCTCCGCAACTGGACCGCGCCCTGGCCCACCAGGAAACAACTCCCCATCGTATAGGGGAAATCCTCATCTCTTTAGGCTACATCAGTGAAGATGATCTGGCTGCCGCCCTGGCCGAACAACTGGGCCTTGCTCTCCACACCAAGCTGGATGATGGGGCCAGGGTCATCACGGACAACGTCTCCACCGCATTTTTGCAAGAGCATCCCTTTCTCCTCATCGAGCAGGAAGAAGCGGAACAAAATATCCTCGTTACCTCCGACCCCCTGAACCCAAATATCATCTCCGCCACCGAGGTCCTGGCCACTGGCCCGGTTAAGGTCCAACTCCTGGCCGAGCCCCGCTTAAAAAAGCTGCTTGCAGAGCATTTTGATATTGTCGCTGCTTCGGAAGAGGGTGGGGTGGTCATGGATGAGGCGGATATCGACAAGCTCAAAGACATGGCCTCCGAGGCCCCGGTTATCAAGTATGTGAACAACCTGATCGATTCGGCTGTCAGCCGCCGCGCCAGCGATATCCATATGGAACCCTTTGAAGACGGGCTTTCCATCCGCTTTAGGGTGGACGGCATCCTCCAGGACTTTGAGATCCCGCCGCACACCATGCAACCGGCCATCATCTCCCGAACAAAACTGTTGGCCGGTCTCGACATTGCCGAGCGCCGCCTGCCCCAGGACGGCAAGATCGGCATGCGCGTATCCGGCAAAGAGATCGATCTCAGGGTCTCCACCCTGCCCACAGTCTTTGGTGAAGGTGTGGTCATCCGTATTTTGGAGAAGGGCTCAATCATACTCGACCTGGCCAGCCTGGGCATGGCCCCAGCCATTGAGGAGCAGTTCCGCAAGGTCATTGCTGTGCCGGACGGCATCATCCTGGTCACCGGCCCCACAGGCAGCGGTAAAACCACCTCGCTCTACTGTGCTTTAAACCACATCAATTCAGGCGATAACAAGATCATCACCGTGGAAGACCCGGTGGAATACCAGCTGCACGGCATCAACCAGATCCAGGTGCGGCCGGAAATCGGCCTCACTTTTGCCCAAGGGCTGCGATCCATTGTGCGCCAGGATCCGGATGTGATCATGATCGGTGAGATCCGCGACCTGGAAACCGCGGAGATTGCCGTGCAATCCTCCCTCACCGGACACCTGGTCTTTTCCACCCTGCATACCAATGATGCCATCTCCGCTGTCATCCGCATGGTTGATTTGGGAGTGGAGCGATTTCTGCTCTCCTCCTCTTTGCGCGGCATTCTGGCCCAGCGGTTGGTGCGCCGTATCTGTCCGGAATGCAAAAGCGAACAGGGCATGCTCAGCGAGACCGGCTATCGGCCTGCCGATGGGGAAGACTTTCCCATCTACACCGGCGCTGGCTGTGATGCATGCTCCGGCACGGGTTATTCCGGCCGGGTGGGCCTTTATGAGCTGCTCATAATCGATGAGGCCATTGACCGCGGCATCTCCAAGGGGTTGGACCTGGTTGAGCTGAGAAAGGTTGCCGAAGAGAGCGGCTTTCTGCCCATGTTCAATGACGGCTTAAGCAAGGTGCGCCAGGGTATCACCACCTTCAGCGAGGTGGTGCGGGTCTGTCGGGGGACGGATAATGGGGCTCTATAAATACAGCGCCCTCAGCGCAGATAACTCCAGCCGCGACGGGGTGATCGAGGCCCTGGATAAAGAGAGCGCGGCCAGGCATCTCAAAAAGCAGGGCCTGCGCCCGCTCATGATTAAAGAGCAGCGCGAGAGCGGGCTCTCCTTCACCCTGTTCAAAAAACGACTGTCCCAGCGGCAGAAACTGAACAAGGCCGACATTGAGTTTTTCACCAACCAGATCGGCCTGCTGCTCAAATCCGGCCTCTCCCTGGACGGGGCACTGCGGATCATGAAGCAGCACAGCAGCAAGCCCGCCTTCAGCCAGTTCATCGGCGAGATCGAACGCAAAATCAAAGAGGGCAAGTCCTTTTCCCAGGCCCTGGCCGACTATCCGCATTTTTCACCCATGTACATCAACATCGTCCGGGCCGGAGAGGAGGGCGGCATCCTGCCTGCCATGCTCATCCGCATTGCCGGTTACCAGGCCGCTTTTCAGGAACTCAAACAGTTTGTCATCTCCTCGGCCATCTATCCTCTTTTTCTTCTGGCCGTTGGTATTATAGCCATCATCATCCTGCTCACCGCCATCCTGCCCAAGTTTGAGGTCCTTTTTGAGGGCATGGGCCAGGATTTGCCCGGCCATGTCCGCATGCTGATGGATACGGCCGCCTTTATCACCAACAATAAGATCCTCACCCTTTTGCTCTTAGCAGGCCCGCCAGCAGGGATTATTTTTTATTTTAAAACCCCGGAGGGCAAGGAAAAGCTTGATCAGCTGATGCTCAAGACGCCGCTCATCTCCACCTTTGTCCGCGATCTGGAGACAACGCGTATCTTCAGGACCATTGAGGTTCTGGTGAAAAACGGGGTCCACTTTGCCTCGGCATTAAGGATCGGCAGCGGGGTGGCGAGCAACAGCGCTTACCGGGAGCTGCTCGGCCAGGCCACCCAGGCCCTGCAGGAGGGCAAGCGCATCGGCCAACAGTTGCAGGCGGCAAGGCTCTTTCCCGACCTGGCCACCGAGCTTCTGGCCATTGGCGAGGAGTCGGGCAGGGTAGGGGAGATGTGCGGCCAGGTGGCGGATCATTTCGAGCAGGAACTGAAGGTGCGCATCAAGCGGGCAACCGCCCTGGTGGAACCGATATTTATCCTGCTCATCGCCCTGGTTGCCGGCTTTATCGTCATCTCCATGCTCTCGGTCATCATGGGCATGAACGACATCGGAATGTAGCCATGAACTGCCGACAAAAGCATCGCGAACACGGCTTTACCCTGTTTGAACTGCTCATTGTCATGATCATGCTCGGTATGCTTGCCGGGGTGGCGGCACCGGCCACCGGCCGCTTTTTGGACAGCCTGAGCTTTCGCAAGCAGACAACGGATTTTCTCTCCTCCATGCGTTATGCCCGGCTCATGGCCATCAGCAAGGGCAAACCCGTGACCGTTCTCTACGATGAGGCACAGGCCGCTCTCTATCTCTCCGGCGCAGTGCAGGAAGAACGGATGTTTGACTTGAAGGAGGATGCCGGTTTTCTTCTTGAGCCGGATACGCTGACCTTTTACCCCGAGGGCCAGGTCTCTCCGGGGCGGCTTACCGTGCACAAGGGCAGAAAACGCCAGGAGATCGATTTTGATCCGCTCACAGCCCTGCCAATCTATGTGGATAAGGGCTAGGGCATGTTTTTTTTAACAAAGGGATGCCGGAACCGCTCACGGCAAGAGGCGGGCTTTACCCTGTTCGAGCTGCTGGTGGCTGTGGTGCTGCTGGCCATGGTCAGCTCCATGATCTACTCGGTACTGGGCGTGGGTATCCGCTTCAGCGACAAGGGGGAGCAGCGCATCCTGGCCATGGCCAGGGAGCACGGCGTTTTACACCTTCTTCGAGGGCAGGTTGTCTCGGCCATGTACAACCAGAAGTTTCGCCAGCCCAGGATTTCGGCCAGTAATGAAACCGTGCGCATCGTCACCCGCCAGCCCTTTCTCAACCGCAAGGCCGGGGTGGTCATGGCGATGTACCGCTACAACGAAGAGGACCAAACCCTCTATTATCTTGAAAAACTCGACTATTACAATATCGATTACGATGACTATGTACCGGATCTTGCCGACATGCTGCCCCTGGCCCAGCTTGCCTTGCAACTGGAGTACGATTCCGAGGCCATGACCCTCACCGTGGAGCAGGACGGGCAAAGCTTTAGCTTTCGCCCCAAAAGCCTGTCCAAACAGAACAACATCATCCTCAGCATGAGAGACTCCTGAACCCGTGACGACACGAACCGAATGAATATTTTATGTTGTTAAGTTTACGAACAAAATTAACAAATATTTTCCAGCTGAACTTCCAGCAGCTAAGGTACGTCGCCTTACAGGGCGTCCGTCAGCTACCCGTCTACTGTGTCGGGAACTCCTTGATATCACACAAGGATAATCAAAGTCGTTCCCTCCTTGCATCCGGGCAGCTGTCGGACGCTCACGGATCCAGGAAATTAAGCATGCAAGGCCCAGCTCGACAAAAGAAACGCAGCAACAGCCAGGGCTTTACCCTGCTTGAGGTCTTGGTGGCGGTCATCATCCTGGGGCTCGGCTATGTGGCTATTTTGCAGAATTTTTCCCTGTCGCAGCGCAACATCTTTCGCCTGGAAGAAAGGCGCAACAAGGGCCTGATCAGCAGTATCGAGTTTTCGCAAAAGCTGCAGGAGGTCTACGAGACCGAGCAGGCGGACTCGGATGCCGAGGTGATCAGCGAGGGAGGCAAGTTCAGGCTCGTTAAAATTGTCAGTGATGACGGTGAGTTGGAAACCATGGTCCTTGAAAAGCGGGGCGAGCTATGGTAGGCAATAACCAGGGGAGGGAAATATCCCCAACGCCGTGTGACCAGCTAAGGGGGCTTACGAGACCCCGGCTCACCCTGCTGGCCGACCAGAGCGGGGTTGCCCTGGTGGTGGTGATTGTGGTCATGCTGGTGGCAAGCTTTCTCGCCTCCCAGCTCACCCTTTCGGTGCGGGCTGAGCAGCATGTGACCATCAACCAGCTGGAGCGCAGCCAGGCCGCCTTTTTGGCCGAGGCCGGGATCAACAACGCCCTGTTCCGGCTGCTGGACAAGCCGTTGCTGGTCGAAGACGAGGAAGAGGAAAAGATGCTGCACGGCCACCTTTACGAGGGAAATCTCGAGAGTGGAACCTTCAGCTATCGTACCATCAACGAGTCCGGGAAAATGAACATCAACACCGTTTCACCCCGGCTGCTTGAGCTTTTCCTGGAGCATTTCGGCCTGGAGCCCGTTGAGATAGAAACGGTGCGCGACTCTATGAGCGACTGGCAGGATAGCGACAACCTGCATCGCCTCAACGGGGCGGAGCAAAACTTCTACGAAGAGCTGGAAGAGCCCTATACCCCACGCAACGGGCGGATGGAAGACCCTTCGGAGTTTTTCCTGGTCCGGGGCACCGAGTTGCTCAAGGACAAGTTCCAGGCAGAGGATGTGTTTACCATCTACAACACGACTAAAAAAATAAACTTCAACTCCCTTTCCCCAACCATGCTTGATTTTGTCATGGCCGGAGACGAAGACCGCAAAGAGGCCTACCGTGAGGCGCAAGGGGTATACACCACCTTGAACCAGGCCATGGCCCGGCAACTCATGGGCGATGAACAGTTTGATCAACTCAAATCCTTTTTAAGCTTTACCGCCGACAAAAATATCTATCTGACCATCAACGCCACCGGCAAAACCAATCAAGGCAAGACCGGTATCACAGCCTCCGCCCTTATCAGGCTGCTGGCCAACGGCTACCAGATCATGTCCTGGAAAGAGGGGTATGCATGACCAGCCCTGAATTCCTCATCAAAAAAGGTGCGCGCACCGCGCTTGTCAGAGAAGATAAGGCCAAGGCGAGCGGGCTGGAAAAGTTCCCGATCCTGGCCCAGCTCAGCGGCATCGATCCATCAGCGGTAACGCTCTATATTGCCGAGGAGGATCTCTTCTACACCTCCTTTGTCTTTCCGAGCAAAACACCGGACATCAAAGAGGCGATCCGCTTTCAGCTTGATATGCTGCTGCCCTTTGCCCCGGAAGAGTCCTTTTACAGCTACACCACCCAACGCGGGGAAGACGGCATCCGCATCTGCCTCTATGCCGTGCTGAAAAAGGTTATTGAGCCCCACCTTGAGGCCCTGCACGGGGCCGGAAATAATATTGCCGGAGTCTACCCGTACAGCCAGCGCTTTGTCAGCCGTAACAGCAAACAGAAATGGGCCCTTGTTGCAGACGATAAGATGCCCAAGCTCCTGGTTTTTGAGGGAACGCAGCTGGCCCAGCGGTATACCTGTCTGAGCGAACCGGCCCCTGAAGAAATACAAACGCTTGCCGATTGCGGGGAGATCTTCCATCCGGCCCCGCCACTGGACAGCACCTTTCTGTCCGCAGCCGACCTGAGCAGGCAGCGCCCCCTGCTCAAAGACTTTAACCTGATGCCCGCAAGTTACCGGCGGACCGATTACCTCAAGCTGGTCATGCTGGGGCTCATCGCCCTGAACCTCTTGGGCCTGATCCTCTTTGCCGGAATCAAACTTTACAGCCTCAGCAGCCTCAACAGCAGGCTCGAGGCAGAGATCGCCAAGCTCTCGCCGGTCATCAAGCAGATCGAACTGTTGAACCAGAAAGAAGACGAACTCAATAAAACCATCAAGCACCTGGAGGGTCTGGGGAAAAATCCCGACCTGATCAGCTTGCTCAACCAGCTGACAAAAAAATTGCCCCGGGACTCCTACCTGGACCAAATCCGCATGGAAAAGAAAAGCGGGGCCATCTTTTTGCACGGCTACACCAACAACATCAGCGAACTCACCGGCAAACTCCAGCCCTTGGGGGAGATCAAGCTCAAGTCCACAAGCAGGCGCAACAACAAAACATACTTCCAGCTGGAGCTTGCCCTGCCATGAAAGAGCAATTTTTACAATACATACGCCAGGTGGACCGCAGGCACCTGCTGGTGTTCATCGCCGCACTCTTGATCGTCCTCAATATCGGGCGTTGGGGCACGGACTTTTACCAGGAAAAAACCGAGGCCAGGGAGACAAAGCTTACCCTGCTCAAACAGTACCGCAAGGCAGCGCCCAAGCTGCCTGCTCTGGAGCGACGCCTTGCCCGTTTGGAGGCCCAGCACAAGGGGTTGGACAACTATCTTTTCAGCGGCAACAGTGAAGAGCACATTACCTCTGCCATGCAGATCAAGCTCCAGGACCTTATCAGCAAGGCTGGGCTGGCGCCGGAATTCATCCAGCCCCTGCGGGCCAAGCAGTCCGGCGGCACAGCGGACCAGGGCGATATGGGCATTAAGATCCGGATGGCCGGCAGCCTCAACAACCTCTTGCAGTTTTTAAAAAATCTCTACAGCTCAAAAAACCTTTTCAAGGTGGAGAGCTTTACCATCAAGCCGTACAGGCAGACCGAGCTTAAAATTTTCATGGAGGTCAGAGGGTTTTACAAGATTGAAAAAGAGGCGCAGCCATGAGCAGACGCCTTGTCTTCGTAGGGGCTCTTATCCTCTCTTTTCTTGCCCTGGCCCGGGGCATGGTGCTGATCCTCAACCAGGACCCCTTGGCCGACGACAGCAGCAATAAGGCCAAAAAGGAACGCAAGATTGGGGCAAAACGGGCCAAGGGCATCAGCTTTTACCCGCGCCCTCCGGCCACCTTGCCTGATCTGAGCCAAGGCTATCTCTTTAACGCCGAGCGAAACATCAAGGGCGCAGAGGGCAATGGGCAAGAGACCGGTGCACAGGTGAACATCGACACCGTGGTCTATAGCGGCTCACTGGTCATGGGCAAAAAGGCCAAGGCCATCCTCTCCTATGCAAAGGCAAGTGCAAGCAAGGTCAAGCAAAGGCAACAATCCCTTACCGTGAGCCTTGGCGATACGGTCAGCGGTTATACGGTCTCGGAGATACTGCCGGACAAAATTATTTTCAGCCGGGGCAGCGAAAAGATTGAAAAGCTGCTGCACGATCCAAACAAACAACGCACCGTTGTCAAGCCCAGCAGCCCCGTTGCAAGGCCGAAGAAGACACAACCGCGCAAGGTGACACGGCCGCCACGGCCGCGGCCAACACCAAGGCGAAACCCGCCAATGACGCCGCCGCTGCCACCCCCGCCGCCCGGTGCGCCTGCAGGACGGTAGGCAGAATGCGGATTATCGCGTATGCTGTATGAGTGAACATATTGAGGAAGAAAGGAAGATGATACAAAGAGTATGCCTTTTATTTACGGCAATTTTGCTGGCCGTGGCAGTTTCCGGCTGTGCGCAGCAGACCAAGACCCGAACCTGGGTTGACCTGGACGAGGTCAACAAAAACGTCCAGCGCACCGGGCGGCAAAGCGACATCCTGGAAGAAGGGCAGGCAGCAAGCATGGACACGCAGCCCAGGGTCAAGGACATGACCATGTCCGCCAAGGGAGCCCCCTCCTTTGCCCTCGGTCCAGGCAAGGCTGCCGAGACCGAGCTGGATACAGAAAAGGGCCTGTCGCTCAACTTTGACAATGCCGACATCTACGAGTTTATCAAGGTGGTCACCGAGACCCTGGATATCAACTACATTGTCGATCCCAAGGTCAAAGGGGTCGTCAATATCCACTCCGGGCGCAAGATCCCCATTGAGCATCTCTTTACGGTCTTTGAAAAAGTCCTGCACATGAACGGCCTGGATATCACCGACGAGGGGGATTATTTTTATATCCACCCCGCCAAGTCTCCCATGCCACGGCAGGCCTTGGATGCCGATGACAGCGCTAAGGTGGGCAAAGGCTCCCGCAGGGTGCTGCAGGTCTTGCCCATCAAGCACCTGGCTGCTGCTGAGGCGATCAAGCTCATCCAGCCCTATCTCTCGGAATCCGGCTCCATTCACGAACTTTCCGGTCAGAACACCCTGATCGTCAACGATTTTGAGTCCAAGGTCTATGATGCTCTGACCATCCTCAACCGCCTGGACATCACCCCCCTGGCCGCCTTAAAGGTCCGAATGGTGCGGGTGGATAATGCCCCGCTCTTTGACCTGCGCGAAGAACTTACGGAAATTCTTTCGGCCCTGGCCATCAACAAAAAGGATTTTGACGGGGTTTCCGTGATTCCCCTTGAGCGGGTCAACTCCCTGCTCCTGGTCAGCAAGAGCGAGCAGTTGCTGGACAACGTGGATCGCTGGATCAAGGAACTTGACGTGATGCCCACCGAGGGCAGCGACAACATCTATATTTACACGGTGCGCAACTCCGTGGCCTCGGAACTGGGCGGAATCGTTAACTCGTTGATTGGGGGGGAGACAAAAACCGACAGCAAGACAACCAGCACGACCACCTCTGCTACGATCAAGGATAAAAAAACCACCAGCAAGCCAACCATTGCCAAACCGCAAGGCAAGGGCTTGGCCAAGCTTCGCTTTGCCGGGGAGCCCCTGCTCCTGCCCGATGACAGCCGCAATATTATCCTGATTCGTGCCCTGACCCCGGATTACATCAGAGTAGTTAAGTTGCTGGAAAGGCTTGATAACCTCCCAAGGCAGGTGCTGATAGAGGTTCTGGTGGCCGAGGTCAAACTCACCGATGAATGGGAGTTCGGGGTTGAGTGGGCTTTGAAAAATAATAAGCTCTCCATCAACGACTCTCGTTATGAACAAACTTTTTCTACTAATTTCGGCTCTTCAGTGGCCCAAGGTGCTACCGGAGGATTTACCTATAGCATCCTGAGGGGGCCAACTGATGTGGTTGGGCTGATAAATGCAATTGCCTCAGAGAATGATGTGACAATCCTGTCCTCTCCTCACCTTTTGGTGTTGAATAATGAAGAGGCTACAGTCAACGTGGGTGATCAGGTACCGATTATTACCACTGAGACCCAGCAAACTGGCTTAGATGCGGTGGACAAGACAGTGCAGTATAAAGACACAGGTACAATTCTTACGGTGACTCCGCGCATTAACTACGATGGTATTATTATTTTGGATGTTAATCAGCAAGTGAGTGATGCAATAAAAAATACTTTGGGTGGAACCGAATCACCGATTATTACAACACGGGAGATAAAGACCAAGTTGGCAGTGAAAGACAGTCAATCCATTCTGATGGGGGGGATGATAAAAAAGGACAAAACAATTAACCAAAATAAGGTACCCCTATTGGGAGACATTCCTGGGCTAGGCTGGTTGTTCAAGTATGAAAAAGAATCGACTACCAAAACCGAGCTGTTGGTGATGATCACCCCCTATGTGATCGAAACCGAAGACGTGCTGGACCAATACATCAAACAATTCCAGAACAAGATGGTGGGCTTAAGAAAAGAGCTCAATACCAAGTAACAAAAAGCCCGGCGCAAGCCGGTTTTTTTGTTGGTTGACCTGAGTTAGAGAAACACGAACTAACGTAGGTCGTCTTCTTTGCTATGCGATTTCTTTTTCCGCGCTCTTCGCTCGAGGGTGAGTTCCGAAGGTGAAGCGGGCAGGGGTTTGACTTTTGGCAGGGAAAGGCCATATTTCATGGCCAGGGCGCGCAGGAGCAAGGTAACAACAATGGTGGCGGCAGTCCGTGTCTCATCGCCTACGCCAAGCGAACCCAGGAAGACGAAACAGACTCCGCCGCAGAGTGCAGCGGTTGCATAAAAATCACTCTTTAATACGGCTGGGATTTCCATGACCAGCAGATCCCTGATCACACCCCCACCACACGAGGTTATCACCGCCATCAGGATAATGGTCAAAAGCGTTGCCCCGCTCTGTTCGGCTATGGCCGCCCCAATGGCAGCAAACACACTCAGCCCCACGGCATCGGCAGCCATCACATAGTCCCAGCGCGTTGCAATCTTGGGTGCGGCCAGAAAAACAATAACCCCACCGGCCAAACAAACCAGAACATACGTAGGATCCACCAAGGCCATGGGCGGGGTCGAACCAAGAACAACATCCCGCACAATACCGCCACCGATCCCGGTGATCACCCCAAGGGCAAGCACACCAAGCAGATCAAGCTCATACTTCACCGCCCGAAACGCACCGGAAACAGCAAAAGCCAAGGTACCGCAGATGTCTAGAAGATGGATCAATGTGGTCCCCTGTTCGATGAATGCCCAAAATCAGTGGAACAAATAATATTTGCCGGGCTACTCACCCGTTTTCTTTTCCTCCACCAGCAACCTCCCCACACCTGCATCCAACAAATCGCTCAGCCCAAAACCACTGGCCCGCACAAAAAAAGGTGAAGCCGAAGACTTCAGCACATAACTATTATCTTCTTCATTCTTGGCTCCAACGCGAACAACAACCTCACCCTTGCTTCCGGTAAGGGTAATCGTAGCAAGCGGCGCAGCCAAACCATACTCAGGCTTCTCCTCCTGAGCCAAATACTCGGAAAGCCGCATGGAAGTCGCCCGATCAATCAAATTATCAAACTTGGCCGAGTCAATTTTTTGCTCGGCTCCTGCGTCGGCAACCTGCCAGGTATTCTCCTCCCCTTTTTTCAAGGTCAGGGTACCTTTGCTATTTTTAATGATGATCGTACTCAGCGCATCGGAATTTTCCTGCACATACCTAGCATCCCACCAGGATGAAACCTCAAGCGGCACCTCCCAGGAGGAGAAATCCTTCACCAGGAAGACCCGATCATCCTTATTCAACCGGACATGGGTGGACTTATAGGCAGGCGAGGTCCCCATATAGAGGCTCTCCTGCTTGCCGTCAGCCGTTTTCACGGCCACAACCTGACTGTACTGCTTACCCACCTTAAAACGATTATGGCTGGCCTTGGTCTTGGTCACCAAACGCTGAGAGGAAAGTGCGGTGAGCTTTTCCAGGGCGGTCTTGATCTTTTCCGGATCCACCGGAATATTATCCTGGCTGCTCACAATCCAGCCTGTCTCCTGCTTGTTCAGGGTGATGCCGGATTTGTCCGGCCCCAAGATGGTCAGCTCCACAATCTGCTCCGCAGCAAGATCTGGGAAAAACTGCATTGCAGCGGGCTGGGCATCCTGGCCGGGGCGATAAAAAATGCTGATCAGGCCGATTTGCACGGCCAGAAGTATGAGTAGGGCTATATTACGTTTGCTCATTAATTCACCCTCTTGTTAAGACAAGCGGTTTTTCGTTGTGGCGGCGGCGGTAACCGTACCAGCTCACCAGGATAAGAGCCGCCAGGGCCAGGGAGTAGTTGAGCCACTCCCAAAAGGTCTGCTCGCTACGCGACAGGGGGTAAAGGACCCTGGCGTGGGAGCCTCGGGAACGGATGGAGAGCAGTCCCTCATCCTCCACTGACCAGTCGATGAGGTTCTGCAAAAACTCAAGGCTATTGAGGATCCGGTCCTGGCCCATGGACTGGGCAATGGAGATCACCGTATCACTGATGAACTCGGAGCTGCCCACCACCACCAGGCGCGAGGAGTCCGGGGATTGCAACGCCACCGGGCTGAGAACCAACGGCTCTTCTTCCGGCTTGTCTTTGTCTTGTGCAGCACCATTCTGGGGCGTGGCCTCAGTCTCCTCTGCCTGAGCAAGGCGAGGATCCTCCTTGCCCTTATAATAGCTGGCAAAAGAGCCTTTTAGGGAGACAGCCAGATTACGCCGGGCAAGCTCTTCGCCTACGGCAAATCCTTTTTCCGGAAAACGATCAAAATTGGGCTGGATCGTGCCCTCGTTGGTCAACCACGCCTCAGGACTTGATTGCAGCAGGGTGATCGCCTCGAGATTTGCCGCCTTTTCAGCATCCACGAGAAGGGGCGAGACCCAGTTCATGGTCACGGTGGGTAACGAGGCCACGGCCGGGCTCTTGTCGCTCATGCCGTCGTCCCGCACATCGACAAAGAAAGGGTAATCGATATGCTTGATCTCCTGAATCGTCAGGCCGCCGATGTCTCGGGCCACGGGCACGGGAAAGGGCTCGTTCTGCCTATCCATGACCAGGTATTTGTCCACGGTCAGACCGTAATGGCTCAAAAGCTGGGCCAGGCCATCCTTGACCTCGGCCAGATCCAGGTTTTGTGCCCCGGGCGGCAGGTTCAGGACATAGTTACCGGTGAGCGCCACCACACTGCCGCCGCGCATCAGGTACTGATCCACGCTGAAACGCTCCACCTCGCTCAGGTTTTGCGGGGCGACAACGAGCAGGACATCCACATCGGCGGAGACCAGGCCGGTGGTCAGATCCACCAGCTCGACATTGTAGTTCTCGCGCAGCACCTGCTGAAAAACACGGTATTGTTGTCCGCTTTGCTGGCCCATCATGGAGGGAGCGCTGGGCGGGGTCCAGATGCCCACGGTCTTGAGAAAGCCTGAGGAGGTACGCTTGATGGCCGCCTCCACCTCCTGGCGGATCTCGGCCGGGCCCATACCGCCTTCCAGGAAGATGCGTTCGGATTTTTCACCAATGGTCAGAAAAAGATGGAGATAAAAGGATTCCTTGTCAAAAAGACCAGTCTGTAACGGCTTGATATCAAAACGCTTATTCACATCCGCACGACTCAGACGACTGCCCGGATCATCAGGATCAAGCTGGATAAAGGCGAGCTTGCCGGCCGCCTCATCAACTAAGCCCGCTCCCACCTCTGTGATGCTCTGGGGCATATCAGCAAGCTGCTCAGGCATGGACTTGGGCGTGGCAATGGCGGTGAGGGTGATGGGATTGTCCAAAGCGGCAAAGACCATATCCAGGCTCTGGAAGCCGTAGACCACCTTTTTAATGGACTTGGTCAGGTCATACTCCAGATTGCGCAGGCCGATATCCATCTGGCCGTCTTTATTGGCCTGAACCTCTATAAGATCGTTAAAGCCCAGGGTCACGTACTGATCCCCGTACTTGATCAAGATATTAAAATAAGAGTTGATCACCGAGGCCTCATAGCGACCCGCCACCTGAAAAGGCATGGGCTTGATGCCATACTGCTGGTTTGCCTCAAGCTCGGCATCCTCATCAAACTTCGGGTCGACGAAATCCACCGTGACCCTGCCCTTGGCCGCAACCTCGTACTCCTCCATAAAATCGCGGATACGCGGAACCAGAGGGGCCAAAAGGGGATGGGTCTTTTCACTGAAGTAACCGCGCAGGACAAGGGGCTCTTGCAGGTTTTCGATAAGATCCCGGGTGGGCTGGGAGATGGAAAATTCACCGTTTTCCGTGAGATCGAGGCGGATGGAAGAAACCGGAGCCAGCCAGATATTCAGAGCCAGCAGGTTGGCAGCGGCCAGAACGAGGCCAACCTTCATCCTGCTGCGGAAGCCGGCCGTGCTCTGCCCCTTGCTCCAACGCTTGCTCTCAAGGGAGATCGCGTTGAGCAGGAGGAAAAGGAGGGTCAAAGAACTGTAATAGGCAAGATCCCTGAGATCGATCACCCCCCGCTCAATACTCATGAAGCGGCTGCCGGTGCCCAGGTTTTGAAAAAACTCGGTGGCCGCATTGCCCATGAAGGTGGTGACACCGCTTGAGCCCAAGAGATAAAAAAGGCCGCTTACGAGCACGGTCATGATCAAGGCAATGATCTGGTTATCGGTGCGGGAGGAGACAAAGAGGCCGATGGCAATATAGGCCGAGGCCAGGAGCAAGGCGCCGAGATACCCGGCCAGGACCGGGCCCCAATCCATGTCGCCCAACAGGGAGACGGTAAAGGGCAGCCCCAGGGTCAGGGCCAGGGAAAGAGCGACCAGGGCCAATACGGCCAAGAATTTGCCCAGGACCAAATGGCTGACCCGAACCGGCAGGGTCATGAGCACCTCCAGGGTGCCCATCTTCTGCTCCTCGCTCCACTGACGCATGGTGAGCGCGGCAGTGAGAAAGATCATCAGCAACGGCATCCAGCGAAAAAGAGGCCGGATGTCGGCAATATTACGGGCAAAAAAGGTTTCCAGCCAGAAGAAGGAAAACAGGGTGGAGAGCAGGAAGGTACCGATAAAGATGGCGGCCATGGGGGAGCCGAAGTAGGCCTTGAGCTCCTTTTTCGCTACAGAGATGGTCTTGTTCATTGCACGTCTCCCTCTGATGTGGCCAGCTCGTTAAAGACCGCTTCCAGGGTGCGGACCTCCCGGTGCAGCTCGGCCAAGGGCCAGTCCTTAACCTTGGCCAGTTGGAAGATGGCCGGGCAAAGGTCCTGGGCCGAGTCACCAGTTATCCGGTAACGCAAACGGCCATGCTCGTTCTCTTCGGTGACCACCGAGTCCACCCCGGAGATCGCGGAAAGATCAGCAATGATTGCCTCACCACGCGCATCCGTTTCCAAGGTAAGCAGGGCGTCCGTGGCGGCGGAGAGATCGGAGAGCCGGGCGTCCGCCTTGACCTCGCCGCGCATAATGATCACGGCGCGGTCACAGGTCGCCTCCACCTCGGAGAGGATATGGGTGGAGAGAAGCACCGTGCTCTCTTGGGCCAGTTTCTTGATCAGGTGGCGCACCTCAACGATCTGGGTCGGGTCCAGGCCGTTGGTGGGCTCGTCAAGGATCAAGAGCTTGGGCTTATGCAGGATGGCCTGGGCCAGCCCCACCCGTTGGCGGTAGCCTTTACTCAGAGTGCCGATGGGCCGGGTCAGGCGATCTTCCAGACCAACGGCCTCTATGGCCTCGGACAGATACCGAGCTTGCTCCTTTTTTGGGATAGAGCGCAGGTCGGCGATCATCTTGAGATAGGATTGCACGGTGAGTTCGGGGTAGAGGGGGGCGTTTTCCGGCAGGTAGCCGATCTTGGCCTGCACCTCATCGGTGTGGCTCAAAACCTCCCTGCCATCCACCTGGGCCGTGCCGGAACTGGGGTGGAGATAACCGGTCAGAATCTTCATGACCGTGGTCTTGCCGGCCCCGTTGGGCCCGAGCAGGCCGATAATCTCCCCTGGTGCGACGGAAAAGGAGACCCCACGGAGGGCATCCACCTCGTCATACGATTTACACAGGTCTTGCACTTCAATCATGGACCTTTCTCCTGACAAAGTAGCAATTTATAAGTTGTTTAAAGGATT
Organism: uncultured Desulfobulbia bacterium; assembly: GCA_964385695.1. Taxonomy (GTDB): domain Bacteria; phylum Desulfobacterota; class Desulfobulbia; order Desulfobulbales; family Desulfurivibrionaceae; genus CAYLQA01. The sequence continues at coordinate 117,094 of CAYLQA010000002.1, forward strand.
CTCGATACTGCGAGTTAAGACAGCGACAGAATAAAAATGTTTCAAGTATTTAGCCACGAAACCCACAAACGAACACGAAAGTTTTTATGCCTTTCATTGTAGGAGCCATTTCAATGGCGAAATAACGGCCTGGTCAATCGCCATTAAAATGGCTCCTACAGGGTAACCGTTTGCTAGCGGCTGGCTGAAAAATATTTTTCGTGTCTTTTCGTGGGTTTCGTGGCTAAAAAAATTACTGGACGAGCTTGTCGAGCAGCTTATAGGTGCGCTCGACCATGGAGCGGGGCTCCACCATGAGGCCGGCCTGAATCATGGCATTGTCAAAGACCTGCTCGCAGATACTCTTGGCAAGCTCCTCATCCTTGGCCCGCAGGGACTCGATACCCTTGATCAGGCTGTGTCCGGTGTTGATTTCAAGATCCTTGGCTCCGAACTCCTGGGGTGCGCCCTGCCCTTGGGCCTTCATGACCCGCTCCATACTGCTGGTCATAAAACCCAAGGGATTAACGATAATGGCCGGGCTGTCGGTGAGGCGGCTTGAGATCAGGACATCCTTGACCTTTGCCCCCAGCACCTCTTTCATCCATTTGCTCAGCTCATCGCCCTGCTTTTCTTCCAGGGCATCGGCCTTGTCTTCTTTTTTATCCTCCGCCTTGCTCTCGTCCGTATCCGGCAATTTCAGATCGCCGCGGTCGGCGGAGACCAACTTTTTGCCGTCAAACTCGTTGAGATGGCTCATGGCAAAGTCATCAATGGGGTCCAGGGTGTAGATCACCTCAAGGTTACGCTTTTTAAAGGTCTCCACATAGGGGCCGGACTCGATGGCCTCGCGGCTGGGGCCGTTGATGTAATAAATCTCCTCCTGGCCTTCGGGCATGCGCTCGATGTAATCGGCCAGTGAGGTGTTGGTGCCTGCATCGATCTTGGAGGACTCAAAGCGCAGGAGCTTGCCCAGTTGCTCGCGATAGCTGAAGTCGGAAATGATGCCCTCTTTGAGGAAGGGACCAAAGGTCTCCCATATCTCGGCATATTTCTCTGGCTCCTTGGTGCTCATCTCGTTGAGGAATTTCAAAAAACGCTTGGTGACAACGGTGTTGATCTTGGCGACCAGGGCATTGTCCTGCAAGGCTTGGCGGGAGATATTGAGCGGCAGATCCTCGCTGTCGATCACGCCGCGCAAAAAGCGAAGCCACTCGGGCAGGATGGTCTTGGAGTGCTGCTCGATGAGCACCCGCTGGCAATAGAGGTTGACCCCGGGGTCCATGCGACCGAAGCCGAGGCTCTCCATATTCTCCTTGGGCACAAAGAGCAGGGCCTTGATGGCCAAAGGCGCGTCCGCACTGAAGTGCAGTTTGCCGACAGGCTCGTCAATGGCGTTGCCGATGAACTTGTAAAAATCGTTGTACTCCTCCTCCTTGATCTCGCTCTTACCACGGGTCCACAGGGCCTGAACCGTGTTGACCTCCTCGTCCTTGATCTTGATGGGGAAGGGGACAAAGCTGGAGTACTGCTTGATGATGGACTTGAGCTTGTCCTCATTGGCATACTCATGGGCCTCGTCGGTGAGTTCAAGGATTATGGTGGTGCCGCGGCGGATGCCCGGACTCATGGAGATGGTGTAGCTGCCCGTGCCGTCGGAGACCCACTCATGGCCCATATCGTCGGTACGGAAGGAGCGGGACTTGACCGTGACCTTCTTCGCAACCATAAAGGCGGCGTAAAAACCAACGCCGAACTGGCCGATCAGGTTGACATCCTTTTGCTCGGTCTCGGCCAACTGGCTGAAAAAGGTCTTGGAGCCGGAGTGGGCGATGGTGCCGAGGTTGGCCTCAAGCTCGCCGCGATCCATACCAATACCGGTATCGGTGATGGTGATGGTCTTTTTCTCCTCGTCCACGCCGATGGTAATCTCCAAGGGAACATGGCTGTCGAATACCTCTTCTTCCATGATGCTCTGATGACGGAATTTTTCCAGGGCATCAGCGGAGTTGGAAACCAGCTCTCTTAAAAAAATATCCTTTTCCGTGTACAGAGAGTGGATAACGATATCCAGCATCTTCTTGACTTCTGCCTGGAACTCCTTGGTTTCGGACTGGGGGGTGGTTTGCTCGGTAGTCATGGGCTTGGTTCAACCTCTTGTGCCTTGGATGTTTATTTTGAGTAGGGGCATGATGCCTCACATTTTTTAAATTCGGGCAAAAAATAATCACTCCGTATGGTCTGTCAAGTCTCTGCCCGGAAAGGAGCTACCCATTTACAAGATTATTTCTTTATGCAATAATTACAGAGAGTTTTGCAAAAGCAGCTTTTTGGTTTTAACCAGCTTATTTGTCCTAACCCAAATGCAATGGGCCGATAACCATGACCATGGATATTGCCAATCAATATATTAAAAATATCGACAAGTTAGCACCCTGTCCGCAGATTGCGCTGGATGTGCTTGCCATTGCCCATGAATCGGACTGCTCCATTCCCAAGCTGGCGGAAAAGATCGAACGCGACCCGGGGCTTACCGCCAACATGCTGCAGATGGCCAACTCCGCCTACTTCGGCCATGTAAAAAAAATCACCTCAATCAAAGACATCATTATCCGCCTGGGGCTGGAGAGCGTGAAGATTATCGCCATCACCAGTGCTTCGGTGGGGTTGCTGAAAGACCCACGGGAGGCCTATAAGCTGGGAAACGACGATCTCTGGCACCACTCCTATGCCGTGGCCAACCTGGCCGGCTCCATTGCCCGCCACGCCAAGGCCCGAGACAGTGCCGCCATCTATACCGCAGCCCTGCTCCATGACCTGGGCAAGGTGGTTTTGGATCGCCCCCTGCAGATCGAGTGCCTCAACCAGAATAGTGATGATCCGGAAGAACCGATGCTGGCCAAGGAGCAACGCCTGCTGCACACGGACCATGCCGAGGTGGGCATGGCCCTGCTGGAGAAATGGGGCCTGCCCGAGGCCATTACCCTGCCGGTGGGGCTGCATCACGATATGAGCCAACCCCGCTCCAAGCGACTGGGAGTAAAGATCGTCCATCTTGCCAACACCCTGGTCCATCTCACCGAGTACGACACGGACAACCCGGATGATTTTTTCTTTGATGTCCTGGCCTATGAGGATATCAAGTCCACTCTGCCCGAGGTGCCTCATTTTGAAGAGAACATGCGTAACATCATCGAAGAGTTCGTGGACAAATACCACGAAACCGTTGCCGTGTTTACCCTCTAAGCGCAAGCCGCCTCCTTCTGCCTCTTTTTATGTCCGTTATGTTGCCCTTTCTGACCTCCGGCCTGCTACTCGGCCTCTCCGCAGGCTTTGCCCCCGGCCCATTATTGACCCTGGTCATCAGCGAAACCCTGCGCCACAATCGGGCGGCAGGTATCAAGGTGGCACTGGCCCCGCTTATTACGGATCTGCCCATTATCGGCCTGACGCTATATGCCCTAAGTTTCCTTTCTGACAATGGCCTGATTTTGGCCCTGCTCTCCCTTGGCGGCGGCTGCTTTGTCATGTGGATGGGTATTGAAAACATCCGTTTCCGGGGCGGGGCCGAGGAAGATATACAGGGAGAGGAAAAATCGCTGCAAAAAGGCATACTGGTAAACATGCTGAGCCCACACCCATATCTCTTTTGGCTCAGTGTGGGCGGGCCGATCCTGAATAGAGCATGGCAAAAAGACGGCCTGGCCGCCGTACTCTTTGTCGGCAGCTTCTACCTCCTGCTGGTAGGTGCCAAAATCGGCCTGGCATACACGGTAGCACACTCACGCCACTTCCTCTCCGGCACCCTCTACCGCAACACCATCCGCACCCTGGGCCTGCTCCTCTGCCTCTTTGCCCTCTCATTACTGTATGAAGGGGTTAAACTCTTTTAAATTCCCCTTATGTCCTGCTGAGCACCGCAGGCGCTGGCGGAAAAGACGCAAAAACCTGTTTGAGCGAAGCGAGTTTTTTTGCGTCGCGCCTGCGTCGAGGAGCACAAGGAAGCCCGCAGGGCCAGGACATCTGGGGGGCCTTTTTCTTGTTACTTCTTTTGGGCAAGCAAAAGAAGTAAGGCTCTTTCACTATCAGCATCACGGCAAGAAGTGCTTGATATTATGTCACTTTCTTTGCTTGCACAAAAGAAAGTAACCAAAGAAATGCACCCAGCCACTTGGCCCTTCGGGCTGCCCTGCGCTGCTCAAAATGACCGGGCGCTGCGAAACTCGCCACGCTTGCGCGTGACTCAGACAGTCCTCGCGCTTTTCCGGTCATTTCTCCGCTGCTCGGCTGCGTAACAATGGGAAATTGAGTTCCACTCTTTTCCGTGATGAACCTAAAAAAAAGGGAGGACCCGGTCGAACCCTCCCTGAAGATGTCTAAAGCCTAAATTACAGCTAAAAACCGCCCAACTCCATCATCCCCTCGGTATGCATCAAGCTATCAATATCAAGAAGAATGGTCACCCCTTCCGGCATCTTCGCCATGCCCAGCAGGGCCGAGACATCAACCTCACCACCGAATTTCGGTGCATCCTCAACATCCTCTTCCTTAATGATGGCAACCTCGGAAACAGCATCGACAATAACCCCCATGAGCTGTGAACCGCCCACACCGGAGACCTCCACCACGATGATGCAGGTACGGTCATTGTAATCGACCTCTTCCATGCCGAACTTGCTACGCATATCCATGAGCGGGATGACCTTGTCTCTGAGGTTGACCACTCCCTTAAAAAACTCCGGCATCTGCGGCAGTTCATGAATCTCCATCAGGCCGATGATCTCGCGCACATCAAGAATGCCTAGGCCGTAACGCTCTTTGCCCAGGGTGAAGATGAGGTATTTCCCTTCGCGAGAAGCCAGCGATTGCCCCTCTTCAAAGCCGATTTTTCCTGCCCGCCTACTTGCTTTGCTGCCAGCCGGGGCGCCTTCTTCAGCGTCTTCCGCAGTGCGCACCATGGGTTGCACATCTTTGCAGGCTATATCGGCAAAGCGGGTATCAACAAACTCGCGAACATTAATGGAGCGGCCGATCTCCATCTTGGCGGTCATGTAGTCCTGGATTGCCTCCAGGTCTTCAATGACCGGGTAGAGATTGTCCGTGGTGATGCCCTGGGGGTCGGAAAGCACGTTGCGCAACAGTCCAGCCTCAAGGCCCAGCTTCTTTTCCGGGTCCAAAAAGTTAACCGCGATATCCGCGGCCTGATCAACGTTGTCTCGTATATAGACCCCGGCCTCCACCAGCATATTGGTGAATTCCTGCACTGCCTCGGGATACTGGTCGATAATCTCCTCGCGGAAGACCACAACACAGCAGGGGTGGTCCTGCCAGATTTCGCTGGAGAGAAACTGCTTTTCGGCAATACCCGCTGCAATGGCCCGGGAACCGATGGGCTCGGCCACTAAAAAACCGCAGCACTCGGGATTTTCCCGCATGAACTCGGGCATGGCAATGGGCGGCACCACGTCAAAGAGGACATTGACCGCCTCACTCCCCGCCACGCCGGGCCTGAGACCCATCTGAGTAAAATACATATGGCCCAGCATGTTGTGGATGGACATCTTATGCGGGATATAAAAGGTCTTATGCTTAAAGAATTGCTGATAGGGCTTGATGTACTTGCCAGCCTTGTTGCGCACACAGATACTGCCGTTGCGATGGGCAAAAAGCACAAGCTTTAAGGGCACATCATAGCTGTACAGATCCATGGCCATGGGGGCCAGGATAAAAGCGCCATCGATATTTTCGTCTTCCAAGGCGCCTTGCACCGGGTTCCAGCTCGGCATACACTGGGTTTCCAAGGTAAAATGCTGCGGGCTCTTCTGGCCCGATTCCACCAGATGCTTGAGCACACCCAGGGCAAGGTGGTCGGTGATCTGGATGTGGCCCAGCTTCAATTTGACCTTACCCTCGGCGCTGACCTTTGGCCCTTCATCCACTACGGGCGCGGCCTCTTTTTTCACGCCAAAGGCCTCTTCGATCATGGTCTTCAGCTCATCCGGGGTAAACGGCTTGGGCACAACACCGTTGGCACCGCCATCCTTGGCCTTGGCCACATACTCCTTATCCCCGTGGCCGGTGGCCATGAGAAAAGGGATATCCTTAAAATTGTCTTCCTGGCGCATCCACTGCAGCAGCTCATAGCCGTCCATATTGGGCATGGACCAGTCACTGATGACCAGCTTGATGTCATCTTCTGCCTGCAGCTTCTCAACGGCCTGGTTGCCGTCCTCGGCCTCGACAATATTAGAAAAACCACACTGGTTGAGGATGCGCGCCTCCATCTTACGCATGGTTCCGGCATCTTCAACAAGCAATATTTTCATTTGGGGATCGATCGCCATCTTTGCTACCTCCTCATATCACTATAAATGAAGAAACGCGATTCCTCAAGCCGAGAGGAAAAGAGGTAATATCTCTATATTTCAACCAGATAGAACAAAAAACGCCTAGGAGTTGTGGGGTTTTTTTGCCGTAAAAATGGTGGATCTGTCTGATAGCGAAAGCAAAAAACCTATGCTACAATCTGCTCAGGTGCAAATTATTTTTTCTAACTTTCTTATTCGAAATTTCCATGACTACAAAAATTCTTTACTCTCCCCAGGAGACCCGCAAGCTTCTTGAAGAGGGCAAGGTGCTGCTGGTTGACATTCGCGACCAGGACACCTTTGAAAAAGGACATATCCCCGGTGCGGTGAACATGCCGGAGATCTTCTCCTATTTAAGCACCAGCTCTGCAGAAGGTTTGGACGCACTCAGCAACAAGTTCCAAGAGAGCTTTTCCCGGGTGGGCATCACCTTTGAACAGAAGGTTATCTTTTACGAAGACAGCCTGGATACCCGCTACGGTGCATCCTGCCGCGGCTACTGGCTGGCCACTTATCTCGGCCACCCGGATTGCGGAATCCTTGACGGCGGATATTTTGCCTGGGAAGAGGAGGGGTTCGACACCACCTGCGATGAAACCGTTTTGAAACCGAGCCGCTTTGAGGCACAGGTGAATGAAAAGCTCATGGTGACCTGGGAAGAGGTGCTCGCTGTGGTCAACAAGCCGGAAGTCGTCCTGCTGGACAACCGCGATGCGGACGAGTGGCTGGGGCAGACATCCTCGCCCTACGGCTTTGATTTTGCCCCCCGCCGGGGCAGGATACCGGGGGCCAAGTGGATCGAGTGGTACTCATTCATGGACCGTGCGCCTATTCCGGCCTTTCGTCCACCGGAAGAGATCCGGGCACTGTGCGCCAGCCAGGGTATTTTGCCGGAAAGCAACGTAATCATTTACTGCTTCAAAGGCTCACGGGCGGCACACACCTATGTGGCCCTCAGCCTTGCAGGCTTTGAAAAACTGCGGGTCTACTTTGCCTCCTGGAATGAATGGTCCCGGGACCCGAATCTTCCCATTGAGTGCGGAGAACCATCTTCCCCTACCAGTTGCGAGACCTGACATGGGCCGCTGTTGCAAGCATCTGCCTGCCGGCGCCTTTGTCCGACCAAAGGGCATTCTGCCCCAAGGCCTGATCCTTCCCGTCCAGGTCGCTATAGCACTCAGCCTGCTCGGCAACATGGCCTATGCCCTGAGCAGGTTGCGGGAGCTGCCTTTTATGCATATCGTTATCTTAGGCATCCACCTGTTTATCAGCTGGACCCTGCTGAAGGAATGCCGGATGAGTAAAGAATTTTACCGGCTTGAAGAAAAACGATTGCAGCGGGAAAAGGATGCCTCAACCTCTTAGGGGGAGGCAGAAATGGGCTTTTACGAACTCCCCGATGGAACGGGCAAGATATTCATCCCGGAAAAAGCACCCGAGGCCAAGCAGAAACACCCCTGCCCGGATTGCTTTTCCTGCCAGATGTGTAGCGACGACCGCTGTGATCAGTGCCGCAGGTGTATGGCCGCCGGACGCTGCCTAAAAAAAAAGGAGCCCGAAAGGGGCTCCAAAGAATAGATCTGTTTTTCATGCATAAGCATGTGCGCTAGTTCACCTTGACCAAACCGGTACGAATGGCAAATTTGACCAGCTCGGCCGTGGAGTGCATGCTCAGCTTGTTCATGATCCGCTCGCGATGCCGGGAAATGGTCTTGGGGCTCAAGGTAAGAATCTCGGCAATCTGCGGGGTGGTTTTACCCTCTGCCACCAACTCCAAAACCTCGCGCTCTCTCAAGGTCAACACCTCAAGCCCGGTTTGATCCACCTCTCCCTTGCCGGCCTGGGTCTGGCTTGCCATCTCGTTATAGTCTTCCAAAAGCCAACGTGCCAATGCCGGAAGCAGGTAAACGTTACCCGCGGCCACCGAATCGATAGCCGCCACTAATTCATCCGCGGCGGCCTCCTTGGTGATATATCCCTTGGCGCCTGCCTGGAGCATCTGGAAGAAATACTGTTTATCCTCATGGACAGTGAGCGTCAAAACCGAGCAGTCGGGAAACTTTTCGGCCAGTTGTCGAGTGGCCTCCAGGCCGTCCATGACCGGCATGGAGATATCCATCACCACCACGTTCGGTGAGAGTTCCTCAACCTTTGCCAAAGCCTCCAGGCCGTTGCTGGCCTCGCCGACTATCTCGAAATTCGGCTGGGTTTCCAACAGCGACTTTAAACCGGTCCGCACCATTTCATGGTCATCAACCAGCACAATACGAATATTACTCATAACTCTTATTCCTTATTTCTCTGGGCCTTATGAGCCCGTCCCCCCCAGGACTGAAAATATTACCCACCGTCGACCAACCCCGCAAAAAAGTCAAGGCCGACAGATTATGCACCATACTGAGAATGATACCAAAACTCCCTTAAGAATACCCTGTTTTTGTTTGATACTGCTTGAGGAAACCACGACAAAGATTGACCTTGCCCAGGGAGAGGAAAAATGGTCAACTGCCCCCATCAATCTATCCAGATAAACATTATGGAACTCTCCACCGTCTTCATCATAGCCGTGGCCTTGGCCGTGGATGCCTTTGCCGTGGCCTTGGCCGCCGGAGTCAGCCTCTGTCACGTCAGCTTTCGCCAAACCTTTCGCCTGGCCTGGCATTTCGGTCTCTTTCAGGCCGGGATGAACATCATCGGCTGGGCCGGCGGGATAACCGTACAGAGCCTAATCGAGCGTTTTGACCACTGGATTGCCTTTCTTCTCCTACTCTTTGTCGGCGGGCGCATGATCCTTGAGGCCATTCGGGAAGAACGGGAGGCAGAGGAGGGCGCCGACCCGACCCGCGGCCGGACCCTGGTGATCCTCTCCGTGGCCACCAGCATCGACGCCCTGGCCGTGGGGCTGAGCTTTGCCGTGCTCAAGGTCAGTGTCTGGTTTCCTGCCTTTGTTATCGGTGTCGTGGCCACGATCCTGACGGCGATCGGCCTCCACCTGGGATGCTTTGTCGGGGCCAACTCCCGCCTCGGGCCGCGGGCGGAAATTCTCGGCGGCCTTGTTTTAATCGGTATCGGCGCGAAAATTCTCTTTGAGCACGGCGTGTTCGGCTGAACCGGCTCAGCCGGAATAAAAAATGAAGAATGCAAAGTGCAGAATTCCCGGCAAAAAATCATTAATTTTACATTTTTAATTTTACATTTTTAACTCTTCATTGACAGCACCTTAAGGCCACTGTTATCTTTCCCTGCTTAACTGCGAAATTTTTTCCATTTTCTACTTTTAATAAACCCATCAGCCACGGTGCAGCTCTTTCACACCTGGCTGCTTTTTTTGGAGAGCATTAAATGAGTATTCGTGAAGACGCATTAAACAACAAGCTGACCCCACTTTTTGAAAGCTGTGCCAAGACCGAAGGCATTAGCCCGGAGGCCTTGATGAAAGGGGTTGCCGAGGGAACCATCTGTATCCCCAAGAACAACAACCATAATTTCGATAAAATCATGGCCGTGGGCAAAGGCCTTTCCACCAAGATCAATGCCAATATCGGCTCCTCCAAGGATTATCCCGAGGTGGAGCAGGAGCTGAAAAAGCTCTGCGTCTGCACCCGAGCAGGAGCCGACACGGTAATGGACCTTTCCATGGGCGGTGAGCTGGACAAAATCCGCCAGGAGATCCTGCAAAACTGCCCCATCCCGCTCGGTACCGTGCCCATTTACCAATCCATCTCCGAGGTGGTGGAAAAACAGAAAAAGAAAATCGGCGAGGTTTCCGTAGACCACATGTTCAAGGTCATCGAGCAGCAGGCCAAAGACGGTGTCGACTTTATGACCATCCACAGCGGCATCACCCGCAGCACCTTGGAGCGTGTCCGAAACCACAAACGCCTCATGGGTGTGGTCAGTCGCGGCGGGTCCTTTACCATTGAGTGGATGAGCTACAACAAGAAAGAAAACCCCATGTACGAGCATTTTGATGACCTGCTCGCCATCTTAAAAGAGCATGAGGTGACCCTGAGCCTTGGCGATGGTATCCGCCCCGGCTGCCTGGCAGACGCCACAGACCGCGGCCAGGTCCAGGAATTAATCCACCTTGGTGAGTTGACCCAACGCGCCTGGGAAGCAGGTGTGCAGGTTATGGTCGAAGGGCCGGGCCATATGCCCATGGACCAGATCGAGGCCAATATGCTCCTGCAGAAAAAACTGTGCCACGGCGCGCCCTTTTACGTGCTCGGGCCGTTGGTCACCGATATCGCCCCGGGTTACGACCATATCACCGGCGCCATCGGTGGCGCCATTGCCGCCCGCGCAGGGGCTGATTTTCTCTGCTACGTCACCCCGGCCGAGCATCTGAAGCTGCCCAGCCCCGAGGATGTGCACGAGGGTATCATCGCTTCCAAGATTGCGGCCCATGCTGCGGACATTGCCAAGGGTATCCCCGGTGCCATGGAAAAGGATATCGAAATGGCCAAGCGCCGCAACAACCTGGACTGGAAGGGGCAGATCGAGATGTCTCTTGATCCGGAAAAGGCACGCCGCTTCCGCGAGGAAGGCAACACCTATAAAGGGGATGCCTGCAGCATGTGCGGCTCTTACTGCGCCATCAAGGTATACAAGCAGGCTACATCAGAGAAACGCCTTAAGGAATAACAGATCCTTGCCCTTGCAATAATAAGGGCAGTCTGTCACCATACGCCAAAGACAGCGGGTACGCCCACCCATGGAGCCAGGGGATTGCCTCCATGGGCGCTTAATTACCCCGAAAAAGGAGGTGCCGCCATGCCTGACTTTTTGGTCGCAATTGCTGAGTTTTTCAACAACACCAACATTCCGCAGCAGGTCCGCGAGGTGGATGCCAAGGGCTTGTTTACCAATGCCTGGTTTCTTGTGCCGTTCATCGGCTTTATCGGCTACAACCTCTATAAGCAGGCGATAAACAGCCTGGTTATGGCCGGCCTGGGCATCGGGCTCTGGCTCTTTACCGGCAGTAAGTATATGGAAGGCCTTGTGGTCGGCAACGAACTGCAGCTTGATAAGGTTCTGCCGGTAATCGGCGTCTTCCTGGTTGCCATCGGCATAGCCATCTACTTTTTCTTTATGCGCTCCGACTGATCCGGCTCCTTTTGTTCCTGAGCCAACATGCATAAACTCTCTGAGATCTACCGCCTCCTGCTTGACCATTTCGGCCCGCAAGACTGGTGGCCCGGCGAAACACCCCTTGAAATAATGGTGGGTGCCGTGCTGACCCAGAACACCAACTGGGGCAATGTGGAACGGGCCATTGCCAACCTGAAACAGGAAAACCTACTCCATTTTGAGGCGCTGGGGGCCATATCCATGGAGGCCCTGGCAGAGTTGATCCGACCCTCGGGCTATTACAACCTCAAGGCCAAACGCCTGAAAAACCTGCTTACTGCCATTGGCGAGAACTTTGACACCCTGGATGATTTTTTCAGCCAAGCCCCCCATGACCTGCGTCTCTCTCTGCTCTCTATTTCCGGTATCGGCCCGGAGACCGCCGACTCCATCATGCTCTATGCCGCCGAACAACCGACCTTTGTGGTGGATGCCTATACACACCGCATACTCTCCCGCCACAACATGATCAGCGAGGAGAGTGATTACCACGAGATCCAGGAATTATTCATGGACAACCTGCCCCAGGAAACCCCACTCTTTAACGAGTACCATGCCCTCTTGGTTTGTCTCGGTAAGGAGTACTGCAAAAAGTCCAATCCTCGCTGCACCGGCTGCCCGCTGGAGCATTTGTAATCCTGCCTTTCTTTATCTGCCCCACCCATCCTGACAATTTTTCTTGTAAGCATTCGCTGAGTCAATTGCTCACCCGGATGCTTCCTGAAAAAAATTCTGCCAATACTTACAGTGGGAGTTTACATATAACTATTTGATTTTATTGTAAAAAATCTCTTGCAAAGCACAAGGGAATCCTTATACTAAAATTTAGAGCCACTCATTAACTATTCAAAAAGATAGGAAAGGAAAGGAGGCGGGACATGACAAACATGATGACAAAATCAAAGGTCAAGAGCAATGCATTGGTTTCCGATGGTGTGGGAACTGATATCCTCCAAGGTTCAGTACTCGGTGCCGGTGCCATGGCGGCTGGGCTTATTGGCGCCTGGGCGGTAAGTTGCATGATTTCCGGCATGATTGCCGCGGGCGGACCAATTGCCCTGATTTCCAGCTGGTTCAGTGCTGTAACCGGCATGTAGTATTTCCGGGAGGCGGAATACAAATACGTAAGGCCGCAAGTACATGCGGCCACCCCAGGCGGTCGGAGCGGATGATAACAGTGTGTGAATAACCCGCACATACCGTTGATTCTTCCCTGCCCACGTAAATCGGCATACAACCCCGCCTCCTGTATGCAAACCCGAGAGCTCTGTGGGATATGTCCAGCTTCCGGCCGCCGCCCTTTTTTTAAGACACAGAAAAGCACAAAGGCAAAAGGTTAATCCTTTTGCCTTTTTTTTTCCTCCCAGCTCCCGGCTTGATGCCGAAGCAATTGGCGGCAGAATCCGCGGACAAGCTGTGTCTCTTTTGATTTCAGGCCGATACGCCCTAAAAAATGGCGGATACTGTTCATCCAGTAGCCGCTGTCTTTCCCTTGGAAAAAGCCGATCTCCTGCAGCATCTCTTCCACATGATCGTACATGGCCTCAAGCTCAATGCCTTGCGCCTGCCTGGGCACAAAGTTACCAAAGCCGTCATGCACCGCATCGAGGACAGCATAATGCAATTCATGGCAGAGGATGGCCACGGATTGGGCCAGGTTAAGTGAAGAAAAATCCGCTGTGGGGATGGTGGTGATCTGGTTGCAGAGTTTCAAGTCCTCATTGACAAGGCCCCGGTCCTCCGGGCCGAAAACAAAGGCAACCTTGTTATTTTTAAGTCTCGGCAGCAGGTCATCCATCACCTGCCTCGGGCTTCGGATCGCAGAACGTTTTTTGCCCTGCCTGGCCGAGGTGCCAAGCACCCAGCCAAAAGGGGCAAGCGCTTCGGCCAGGGAATCATAACGCTCAATCCCATCTATGAGGTGGGCCGCATTATGGGTGGCCATTCTGCGCATTCTTTCATCGTCCGGCATCTCTTGAGAGACCAAAAGGATCTTGGCCACTCCCATATTCATGGCCGCCCGGGCAGCCGCCCCGACATTTTCAGGATACTTGGGAGCAACCAGAACTATGGCCACATTTTTCAGGAGCTTTTGGATGGCCTGCTGGGCAGTGCTTGCCACTACTCGGCCCCGCTCTCTTCTTGCCGCTCGGGCGTATTGACAACGCTGAAATTGACCCGCCGCCTGGAAATCTCAACACTGTCCAGGCGAACCGTCAGCATATCACCGAGCTGAAAAGTTATTCCGGTACCACGGCCAATGAGCTGATGCTGTTTTTCATGAAACTCATAGTAATCATTGCTCAGGGCGGTGATGGGCACGGCCCCGCTGACAAAGGATTCAACCAGCTCGACAAAGAGACCGAAGGAGGTCACGCCGGAAACGATTGCGGCAAAGCTCTCGCCCACCTTGTCCGCCATAAAACGAACCTGAAGCCGTTCAACCATCTCCCGCTCCGCATCAACCGCCACCCGCTCTCTTTTAGATAAAAAGAGTCCGGCCTCACCCGTGCTCACATTGGCAGGGGCCTGCTCTTCCTTATTGGCCTTGCCCGTCAGCATCGCGGCCAGAGCCCGATGCACCATAAGGTCCGGGTAGCGGCGAATGGGGGAGGTGAAATGAGTATAAAAAGGAGCGGCCAGGCCAAAATGGCCCACATTTTCCGGCGCATAACGGGCCTGCTGCATGGTGCGCAGCAGAAGATTGCTGACGATATACTCCTTGGGGGTCCCGGCGGTCAAGGCCAGAACCTTGCCGAACCAGTGCGGCGATCCCTCACCGGCAGGAATCTCCAGCCCCATGCTGCTGCCGAACTCGGCAAACTCCTCCACCTTGAGCTGGTCCGGTTTTTCATGGACCCGAAAGAGCGAATCAAGTCGCTGTTCGGAAAAGGTCTCGGCCACCGCCTCATTGGCGGCCAGCATGAACTCCTCGATCAGCTTATGGGCCTGGTTGCGTTCGGAACGGACAATATCATCAACCGTCTCATCCTTGCCCAGGATCACCCACGGCTCAGGAATTTCAAAACCGATGCTGCCGCGCTGCATGCGTTGCTTTTCCAGCAGAAGAGCCAAATCGCCCATCAGGCCCAAATTGTCCACGATATCGCTGTACTCGGCAGAGGTTTCCGGATCACGATCCACCAGAATATTTTTCACGATGGTATAGGTCAGACGATGGTGGCTTCTGATCAGAGTCTTCATAAAGCGCTTGCTCAGCCGTTTTCCCTCGGAATCAAACTCCATGACCGCGGTAAAGGTATAGCGATCCTCATTGGGCACCAGGCTGCACAGGTTGTTGGAGAGACGCTCCGGCAACATGGGCAGTACCCGGGAGGGAAAATAGACGCTAGTCCCGCGCTTATACGCCTCGCGGTCGAGCGGGGTGTTCGGTTTTACATAATGGCTGACATCGGCGATGGAGACATAGAGGCGAAAGCCGTTTTTTATTTTCTCAATGGCCACGGCATCATCAAAATCACGGGCGGTCTCGCCGTCAATGGTCACATGCAGAACCTGCCTGAGGTCGGTGCGCTCCTTGTAGAGCACCACCCGGTCGTCAAAGTTCTTTACCTGCTCCTCCACCTTGGAAGAAAAGGTATGGGGCAGGTCGAATTTTCTGACCACCATCTCGTTTTGCACGGCAATACTATTGGGATCGCCCAGCACTTCAAGAATCTTGCCCTCCACATTCTGCTGACCTTCGCGATAGGAAATAATTTCGGCCCAGACCGCCTCACCGTCTTTGGCACCGAGAGCCTGCTCTTTTTTTATCACCAGCTGAAACGGAAAACGCTCATCCTCGGGCATTACCAGGCCGGGCCCACGGCCCCCGGCAACATGGATGCCGATAAGGCGGGTCACCCCGCGTTTGGCAATCTTGACAATACGCCCCTCGTGGCGATCATCCTTTTTCCCGACAATGCGCACCAGAACCAAATCCCCGTGGGTGGCCGTGGCCAACATGCCGGGCGGAATGAAGATATCCTTTTTGATTCGAGGATTCTTGACCTGATCCACGGCAACAAAGGCAAAGCCCTTGGGATGGACGGAAAGCTTGCCCTCAAGAAAATCACTTGGCGAGTAGAGGGAAAAGACACCATCAACCTCACGGATAATCTTACGATGGTACATCTCCTGGAGCAGGAACTGCAGCTCTTTGCGGAATTTACGCGGCAAGTCGAGCACCCGTTGCAATTCCTTGCCGGCCAAGCCCTCCTCGTGCTCGTAAAGGGCGAGCAGGATATCCTGTTCGATCCTACTGGCCACACCCTCAACCCGCCCCTGTTTGCCGGATCGTGAGCGGCTGCTGCGCTGCGCGGTATTTTTTCTTTTATTATTCAAAGAGCGAGGCGAATGCCTCTTGCGTGAAAATCGTCGACGAGCCAAAAATAATTCTCCTTTGCCCTGTATAAAAAACCTTTTGTAAAGAAAGACCTGCCTTTTCGCCAATTTCCCTTGAAAAAGAGCAGGTTATTGCATAAAAATCAATCAGGACGCATTGGGGAGTGAACACACTACTGAGCAACCCACCAAATTGTACATGAAATATGGTGGGCAGGCACTCTTTTCCCCACTTGTTCTTGACCGACACCGACCATGGCAGCCAACAAACAATTCAACATAAGCGAATACTGCGACAGGATGGAGTCCATCCTGGGCGGGCAAGATGGCGAGGCCAAGGTCTTCTGGCAGGCGCTCTCCTTTGCCGTTGACGCCCATAAGCACCAGCGGCGTAAATCCGGCGAGGCCTATGTCAGCCATCCGCTGCAGGTGGCCCAAATCCTGGCCGAAGAGTTGGAGGTGCGTGACCCGGAGGTTCTGGCTGCGGCCGTGCTGCACGACACGGTTGAAGATGTGGATGAGGTGACCAACTCGGTCATCGGCGAGATGTTCGGCAAGAATATCGAGACCATTGTCGATTCCTGCACCAAAATCACCCACTACACCGGCGACAAACAGACCTTTTACAAGCTCGTCCACCGCAAGCTCTTTTCCGGGGCTGCGGCCCAACTCGAGGTCATGCTGATCAAGCTGGCGGATCGCTTGCACAATATGCGCACCATCGGTGCCATGCCCAAGCACAAAAGGCAGAAGATCGCCGATGAGACCCTGGATATTTACGCCCCCCTGGCCGGGGTGATGGGGCTTTTTGCCATGAAGCGCGAGTTGTACAATTTGGCCCTCGAACAAAAATTTCCCCGCCAGAGCCAGAAAGTTCTCAGCAGCATCAACAAGCTACGCACCGACGAAGGGGTGTTGGCCATCAAAGACCATCTTGAAAGAAAGATGGAAGAGAGTTGGATCACCAACGAGATTCGCATCAACCCAAAGGGTTTATGGGCCTATTACGACCAGGGGCAAAGGGTGTTGCACAAGTCCCTGGCCAACCCCATGGAATTCGTCATCCTGACCGTGGATGTGCAGACCTGCTACCGGGTGCTCGGCATTATCAACCAGAGTTTTCCGCCCATTCCGCGTACCATCCGCGACTTTATCGCCAACCCCAAGGCCACTGGCTACCACAGCCTGCATGCCAGGGCCAACATCAAGGGCCGCAACTATCTGTTTAAAATCCGGACCAAGGAGATGACCGCCGCCTCGCGCACCGGCCTGGTAGGGACCTGGTTTGCGGAAAAACGGGTACCAAGCAGTTTTGAGTCCGACCTTCGGGAGATGCTCGACATTCTGGGCACGGACGACGATCTCTCCTATCGGGATATGATCGCCGCCACCGGCAAAAAGAGTATCTACACCTACACCCCCAAGGGTGACGCCTTTGAGCTGCCCAAACACAGTATTGTTTTAGATTTTGCCTTTAAGGTCCATACCGAGGTGGGAAAACGCTGCGTCAGTGCCCGGGTGGGACAGCGCCAGGCCAACCTGCAAACCCGGCTCAGGGATGGCGACCAGGTGGAGATTATCCTGCAGCAGAATCCGGTACGCTTTGAACCGGACATCCAGAAAAAATGCCAGACCCCCAAGGCGCGCTCCGAGCTGTCCAAACTCTTTCGCATGCGGCGGCGGGCTCTCGCCCGTGACATCGGCGAAAACATCATGAAGCAAGAGCTCAAACGCTACGGCCTGCCCTTTGATATTCTCGAAAAACCGGGCATGGAATCCATCATGATTTACTTCGGGCTTGCGGATCTCGACGAACTGTTCCTGGCGATTGGCGAAGGAAGGCTGCGCTTAAAAGAGCTGATTTTTGAAATGAAAAGCGGACTCTATGCCGGGCGCGAGACCCTTGCCCCACCCACCGGCAGCCTCAACCGCATCGAGCTTGCCACCCTGGACCCGGCCTACATTAAATTTTCCCGCTGCTGCAACCCGATTCCTACGGAAAAGGGACTCTACGGCCTACTCAGTGAGCGGGGGCTTTCCGTACACCAGAAGGAGTGCGAAACCATCACCTCACTGAAGGTTCAACGGGAGGATGTGGTGGAACTGCATTGGCGTCTGAAAGAGACCCGGGTCCGCAAACCGCAGGTGCTGGTGATTATAGAGGCGCCGAGCAGGCAACGGGTCATGATGCTTTTAAGCGTTGCCCCGGAGGAAATGCTGATCACCGATATCGAGCGTCTCTCCCGCCTGCCTTCCAGAACCTCGGCCTGGCAGGTCAAGTTCCAGGTCGACACCCTCCAGGGGTTGAAAAACATCATCACCCACTTTAAAAAGACCGGCTTTACCTTTGAGTTCGGCATCGAGCACTAGCCCGCATTTCTCACAAGCAATCTTTGTGAGAAATGCGGGCTAGCCTCTTATAACCTCCGCTCTCCCATGGCCAGTTCCTCCAGGCTCTCCCAATCTTTCAGCTCAATGGTTGCGCCATTGCTTTCTATAAATCCCTGTTTGGCAAATTTTGCCAAAATACGGGACAGCGTCTCCGGGATCGTGCCGAGCAGGCTGGCCAACTGGGCCTTGCCGATCTCAAGCTCCACCCGATCCCTGTTGCCTTGACGGGCACTGAGGAGCAAAAGATGGGCTGCCAAGCGACCGGGCACCTCTTTAAGGGAGAGATCCTCGATCATTTGCGCGAACTGCTTGAGACGCATGGAAAGGGCGGCCATCATATTCATGGCCAGGCTCGGGCTTTGTTTGAGCAGGGAGACAAAGGCATCGCGCGGGAAGAACATACCTGTGGAAGCTTGCAGGGCCAAGGCATGGGCCGGGAAACTTTTGCCGGTGAAGACCGCCGCCTCGGCAAAGGGCTCGCCCGAGCCGAAGACATGGAGGATCTGCTCTTTGCCCTCGATGGAAATCTTGTAAATCTTGACCTGGCCCGAAGCCAGGATATAAAAGCCGTTTCCAGGGTCGCCCTCGTTAAAGATGGTCTGTCCTTTTTTATATTCCTTGAGCGTGACAATCGCGGCCAACTCTTTATATTGCTCCGGGGTCAAGCCGGAAAACAGAGCAATCTGGCTCAAAAAATTTTCAATATCCATACAATCCTCGTTCCGGGCTTTTATTTTTCAGTAAGACAGGTTACGGCCAGCATTGCCCCATCAGCGAGTTCCACTGCAGCCGCCTGCACCCTCTTTACAGCACCTGCCGTGCCTTGGTCCAGCTCAAAATTGACAAGATAGGGATTTTCCGCCTGTCCGGCCCCCGTGATCCCGACAAGCATCATCTCATGAAAGGCCAAAAGGGGAGAGCGCTGCACCATTTTACGAATCGCCTCCTTGGCGGCCCAGAGCATGGTAAGGCGACTTTTCAAGCCAAGGTCCCCCGCACCGGCAACCAGGATATCCTCCTCGCCCGGTGAAGAAAACCGCTCCCGCACCCGGACCACACTCTCATTTAGTGCCTGGACATCCACCCCGCAGGCGGACTCGGCCGCCATGCCCATTGCCCAGTCCCCACTGTGGGAGATGGAGAGATGCGCAGTAAAGCCGGAGGAAGTGCCCCCAAGAAGCGGACGCCCATCCGGGGCCGGAGTGATAGCCAGACCCTGCAAAAATGCTTCGTCCCTTCCGCCGCGCAAACGCTGGACGGCAAGCTTGGTTGCAACTCTGCCCCCCAGCCATTCCCGTTGCCGTTTGGCCCGCGAGTAGGAACTAAACTGTACAAACTCATCCGCCCGCAAGGCAACCTGCGCGACCTTTTCCAGGCCAACCCCATCAAGGGAGGGCAACGCCAGTCCCACCAGGGCAAAGGGCGGGCACCCAAGGGCCTGTTGCAGACCGGCAAGCACATCCGGGAAGATGACCTCCTCAATCTTTAAGAGCGTCTCAGACATCAAGCACACCTTTTCGGCCACTGCCTCCAAGGAAAGCAGGCTTTTCAAATTGCTTGATTTTTTGCATCAAACCCGGTTTGTTACTCATGTTTCTTATTATCTTTCCTGGAGGATGTTTCTTAATCATGACTGCCCTGGATGCCGGTGTCATCGCCATCATAGCCCTATTTCTGGCCCGGGGAATCTGGGTTGGCCTGATCAGGCAGCTCGCCTCCATTGCCGCCCTGATCCTCGGCTATATCATAGCCGGGAGATACTACCAGGAATCAAGCTCGCTTCTCAGCTCCTTTATTCCCTCGCCCCAAATCGGCTTCTTGGTTACATACGGCCTTATTTTTGCCGGGGTCTTTGCCGTTGTCATCGGCCTGGGCTACCTTTTAAAAAAGGTAGTGACCATCTCCCTTCTTGGCTGGTTTGACCGGATGATGGGCGGGCTCTTCGGCCTGAGCAAGGCCCTTATCATCGTCACCGTCGGCTATATGATCCTGGCCGGTTTTCTGGCAAACTCAAACCCGCTGCTCACCAAATCATACACCGCACCCTACCTTGCCAAATCAACCGAGTTTATGCTGCAATTTGTCAAGGATAACAAGCTGCACACCCATTTTCTCCCCCAAAAACCGGCCATCTCCCTACCGCATCTGACGATACCAGGCAGCAAGCCGGGCAGGGGAGAGGCCCAAAAAATAGCCCAATAGTATCAATTGATTGAGCAGGGTGGTTTTAAAAACACCGAGCCGCTGCCACCTGCGGGCCGAGGTCTGCACCGCTTGCGCCGCTATTCTGATCCGGCCTTTTTTCTTGAGCCGCTTGATCAGGTCCAGATCCTCAAGCAACTCCATCTCTTTGTAACCACCCAGCTTTCGAAAAAGCCCGGCAGAAAGGAATAATGCCTGGTCACCATAGGGCCGCCCGAGAAAGCGGGCACGGTAATTGGTAAAACACTCAACCAGACGATAGCGCCAGGGTAGGGCATCAATGGCCAACAAAAAGGCGCCCCCTGCCACTCCCGGCTGGGCAAGTACGGCGGAGATCTCTTCCAGAAAATCCTCAGGCAACAGGGTGTCCCCATGCAGGAACAAGAGGATCTCACCATGTGCCACCCGCGCTCCGGCATTCATCTGGCTGGCGCGCCCTGGTGTGGCGGAGATAACCTGCGCCCCGAGCGCTTGCGCCTTTTCCACGGTATCATCCGTGCTGCCGCCATCCACCACAATGATTTCCACTCCCTGTTGGCTTGTAAGACGCGAGAGGGTGGACTCAATGGTTTTCCCCTCATTGAGGGTCGGGATAATCACCGAGAGTATGCAGGTCTTCCGGTCGGTCGATATCATGCAAGGTTTCCAAAGTTTTTACGGACAGGGACAGCTGTTTTGCCCGTTCAAGGGTAACGGTCATGACATTGTCTTTGCCCCAGGGGATGTCTTTAAAAAGATTCGGGCTGTGAGCGGCAAGCCCCAGGAGATAATAACCGCCGTCATGGGTCGGCCCCAGGGTTAAATCATGCTCCGCCAAGGCGGCAAAGGCCTGCCCAAGATGATCAACGGTAAGTGTTGGGCAATCTGCGCCAATGACCAGCACCTGCTCCGCTCCCTGGGCAAATTCGTGGGCAATGCCTTCTTGCAGCCGCGCCCCCAAATCGCCGTCGCACTGGGGTAGATATGCATAGGCTCCGGCCAGCCAATCTTTGAGCTGGATAAGACTGCCGCCGGCATAACGCACCACAAGCCCGACATTATCCTCTTGCAGGGAGCGAGCCTCATGAAACACCTGCTCGGTCATCTTCTGCTGTAAGGCAGCGGCCCCCTCGGCACCCAGGGCCGGGATAAGGCGGGTCTTGGCTTTGCCCGGCATAGGATAGCGGGTGAATAGGAGAACGACTTTTTTGGACCGGTTATTCATATAATCTTCACCCAGTGCAAGCCTTGCCCGCCACAGGGTGATCCGCTATAGTGCAATTTGCTGGAACGGTTACTCATCAAATAACGGGGTCAGGATAAAACCCCCTCCACTATAATGGTTCTCAGGTGCCAGTCAAAAGAAAAAAGAAAGCTCCGGAGCCCGCCTCCTATCAAAAGCGCTCCTATCGCCGGCTTATCGATCACGCCGACTTGAGCTCCTTTGTCGTGACCATCAAGGAGACGGACCTACATATCTTGGCCAGCTCTCAGCTTGAGGACCAGGCTCGGCATGCTGTTCTTGAGTTGCGCAGCTCTTTAGAGAGTTACATCGCCAATAATCCGCTGTTCCTTTCTTCACTCATTCCTCTCCCCGACGATCCCCTGGCCCCGCCCATGGTCAAATCCATGCTGTGCGCCGCCCAAGCTGCCGAGGTCGGCCCCATGGCCGCAGTTGCAGGCGCCACGGCAGAATATGTCGGCAAGGCTTTGGTGCAAAAGGGAGCCCAAGAGGTGGTCGTTGAAAACGGTGGCGATATCTTCATGGCCCGCAAGCAAGACGCCGTGGTGGGCATCTTTGCCGGCACCTCGCCTTTAAGCTACCGGGTCGGCTTAAAGATCCCGGCCGCAATCATGCCCCTTGGCATCTGCACCTCATCCGGCACAGTGGGTCATTCCTTGAGCCTGGGCGAGGCCGATTCCGTCACCGTGCTCGCGCAGGATACCAGCCTGGCAGACGCGGTTGCCACCCGCCTTGGAAATGAGATCACCTCGGCACATGATATCAATCATGCCTTGGACGTGGCCCAACAAATTCAAGGACTTTACGGGGTCGTTATTATCCGTGACGAACAGCTCGGCGCCTGGGGTGAGGTGGAGCTTACCCCCCTTTCGCCACCAACCAAAGGCTAGGCACCATGACAAATCGTTGTTCGCTTTTTCTTCTATAACTCCCCGTATCCTTGCAATTTTTCACAGAAAGACGTACCGTAAAGAAGAGTTATAAATCAATCTCCTCACTGCGCGTGTATGGCACGAAAAAGCATTCCTCTTTATTTGCTGATCTTTATCTTTATCCAGGCCCTGCTGGTCGGCACCTTATTCACCGCCAAAAATCACAGCGAACAGCTTTATTTTTCGGAAAAACTCCAGCGCTTTGAAGGAGAATACCGCTCCATTGCCGCCTCTTACGGTCGTTTGGCGCAGCTGGCCTTCAACGAGGTTTTGGATCAAGACAAAATCGTGGAGTTATTCAGTCGGGCAACGTCTACGGATAAGCAGGTCCAACAAGCCGCGCGCAGCCGGATATACGAAAGTCTGAAACCCGCTTACATCCGCCTCAGGCAGCAACATTTTCGCCAAGTGCATCTTCACACCCCGGACGGTAAAAGCTTTTTACGCATGCACCTGCCGGAAGAGTTTGGCGACGACCTTTTCAAGGTCCGGCCCTCCATCCGCCTGGCCAACGAAGAGCAGCGCTATATCAGCGGTTTTGAACTGGGCCGCCACTTTCATGCCTTCCGCCATATTTTTCCCATCAGCAAGGGTGCCGAACACTTGGGCAGCGTGGGACTCAGCGTGCCGTTTTATGCGATCAATAACGCGCTGAAGGAAATTTTCGGGGCGGAATATTTTCTCATGCTCGAAAAATCATTGATTAACAAAAAACTCTTTCCACACTCTCAGGCCAATTATGCCGGCACTATGCTGGCCGAAGGGTACCTTTACGAAAAGGCAGACCTGGGCGCCACCGATGTCCCCCACCTTAGCCATATTGCCCGCGACACCCTTGCCGGAATCAACCAAAAGATCCGCAACAGTATCAAAGACCGGCTGCCGCGCAACGAACCCTTTGCCCTTAATGTTGAGGCAGAGGGGGCTAGCTTTCTGGTCCTCTTTCTCCCCCTTGTCAATGTCAGTGGCGAAACCGCCGGCTACCTGATCTCCTACGCCTCGGACTCCACCCTGGCCGCCATCTGGGATGGCTACCTTGTCGCCTATCTCTTAACGACAATTCTCTTGGTCATGCTCCTGCTGCTGCACAGATGGACAAACACCAAGCTGTATAGCCGCCTCAAATTCCAGCAGGACCTCATCGACTCCATCCCGACCCCCATCTGCTATAAAGACATCAAGGGAGTCTTCCTTGGCTGCAACAAGGCCTTTTCCGCCATATTCAGTCTCCGACCCGGTGAAATCATAGGCAAATCCCCTCAAGATCTCTTCCCGAAGCAGCTTGCCGAAAAACATCTTGAGGCGGATCGCCGCGCATGCGAGAAAAAAAGCGTCCAGTCCATTGAAACGAGCATGACCTATGCCGATGGCTCCCAGCATGAGCTTGTCACCTATAAATCCCTACAAGAGGGCGAAAACGGTAAGGCTGCTGGCATTATCGGCTCCACTTTTGATATCACCGAGTTGAAAAAAAAGGAACGTGCCTTGGCCCACTCCTATGCCGAGCTGGACCAGATATTCAACACCGCAGCCAACGGCATGCGCCTGGTCGACACCAATCACACCATTGTCAGAGCCAATAAAACATTCCTGACCCTCACCGGCCTGCCCGAAGAAAAAGTTGTAGGTAAAAAATGTTATGAGGTTTTTCCAGGTTTTGCCTGCAACACGGACAGCTGCCCTCTTTCCAGAATATTACAGGGGGAGGAACTTGTGGAAATGGAGGTGGAAAAAATTCTGCCCGACGGTCAAAGAATAGACTGCGCGGTCACCTCGCTGCCCCATTACGACATATCCGGAGATCTTGTCGGAATTATTGAAGATTTCAACGACATCACCAAGCACAGAGAGCTTGAAGAACGGCTCAGGGATATGGCCATTACCGATGAGCTGACCGGCCTTTTTAACCGGCGCGGATTTTTGACCCTGGCGGAAAAACAGATCACCGCCGCTCAGCGGGCCGAGCATGACACCTTTTTGCTCTTTGCCGACCTGGACAACATGAAAAAGATTAATGATTCTCTGGGGCACAGCGCAGGAGACAATGCCCTTGAAACAACGGCCCGGCTCCTAAAAAATACCTTCCGCCAGGCAGACACCATTGCCCGCTTAGGCGGAGACGAGTTCGCCGTCTTAATCAGCGCCCGGCCCGGCAGCGACAGTGCCAAGGCGATTATCTCCCGCTTGGATGAGGCCATCAATGCGGAAAACGCTACAAAAGCCCACCTTTTTACGATTTCCATCAGCTTCGGAGTGGTGCAGAAAAAAGAGGAGCATACCCTGGAGCAACTCATGGCCCGGGCCGACCACCTGATGTATGCCTGCAAAATGGATAAAAAGAACTGCCAATCCGCAGCCTAATGCGGAAACGCCCGTTACTCTTTATGCCAAAAAAAATTCCGGCCTTTTTAGGCGATGGGAAGCAAAAAGGTAAATTCCGAACCTTCGCCCTCAGTGGACTGTACAGCGATCTCGCCGTTATGGGATTGGGCCACGGTCTGACTGAGGCTCAACCCCAGCCCCACACCGCTGACAGAGGCCTGACTTGAGCCCGCAACCGCCTGGGCTCCCTTGGTCGTGAAAAAAGGATCAAAAACCTTCTTCAAGTACGCTGGGGCAATGCCGCAGCCATTATCAATCACCCGCAAAAAAACCCGGTCGGCAATCTGGCCAGTTTCCACAATAACCTTGCGCTCTTCCTGCCCCAGGGTGGCATGACAGGCATTGTTGAGCAGGTTGATAAAAATTTGCTGGACCAACCCATAGTTGATCACCGCTTCGGGGATGTCCGTTAAACGCAGCTCAAGCTCAATACCCTCGTCATCCAGTTCCTTTTGGCGAAAGGCTACACCCTCACGCACAGCCGCGTTTAAGTCGCCAACCCCAAACCCCCACTGGGCACTCTGGTCGCTGAAGGCGGCCAGCTCCTTGACTATCTCGGTGGCGCGTTTGGTGAACTTAAGAATATGATCAAGGTCGTCACGAACCTCAGTGGAAAGATCCTGCTGGACCAAGGCCATTTGTGCATAGCCCATAATCCCGACATTGATATTGTTAAACTGGTGGGAGATGCCGGCAACCAAATGCCCCAGGGCGCTCAAACGTTCCGCCCGGTTGAGATGCTCTTCGGCCTGACGCCGGGCAAGCATGGCATCATGATACTGCAAGGCATTGCGTACGGCCAAGATGAGCTCCCGGTTATCATTCCAGGGCTTGGTGATATAACGCCACACCGCCTCGGAACCCACGGCCTGCATAATGGAATCAATATCAACATACCCTGTACAGATAATACCGATGAAATGATCATTGTGCTGCCGGGCACGGCTTAAAAAGTCCAGGCCATCAATCCCCGGCATACGCAGATCACTGACTATGACGTGGGGAATTTTTTCGTTCACCAGCAAGAGGGCTTCTTCGCCGGAGGCGGCCAACATGACATCATAACTCTCACCGGCAAAGGTATTCTCAATGACTTTTAAAGTGACCGGATTATCATCAACGAACAAAACCGTATGTTGCATAGCGCTCTCAAGTGGAAGGGATAGAAAAAAACTCTCCTTAATGGAGATACAACGAAGGGAAAAACCTTGTCAAGCAACCCGTGCTGCGGCACTGTTGACTTTAACCAGCCCGCCTGAAAAAAGCAAAGTTGTAAATTCAAGAGAAAGGACACAGCATGAGAGAGCAGCAGACTTTTAATGAGGCAGTACAGTTTCACGGCCATGCCTGCCCGGGCCTGGCACTGGGGGTTCGAGCGGCGGAAGCAGCCCTTAAGGAACTTGGTATTGTCCGTGCTCAAGACGAAGAGCTGGTGGCAATTAGCGAGAATCGGTCCTGCGCCGTTGACGGCATCCAGGTGGTCACCGGCTGCACGGCAGGCAAGGGCAACCTGCTTTTTAAAGAATACGGCAAACAGGTATATACATTTTGCAATCGCCGCACAGGAGAGGCGGTGCGGCTGGCTGTTATCTGGCAGGCCCCGGCAGAAAGCCAGGCAGAGCAAGAGGCGTGGCTACGTTTTCGTCAGGGTGATCGGGAGCCGGAAATCATGCGGGTAATCCGAGCACGCAAAGCGGCAAAAATTCAGGCCATCCGGGCAGCCAAGCCCGAGGGGCTTTTCACCATCCGGCATATCACAACGGAAACACCGGAGCCGGCACAGGTATATAAGAGTCTGCGCTGTGCAGCATGCAATGAAAAGGTGATGGAGCCAATGGCACAGGAGGCGGCAGGGAAAATTCTCTGCATTCCCTGCTATGAAAAGGAGGAGGTGTAAGGGGGAGGGATCAGACCTCCATCATCTTCCACAGGGTTTGCCCCAGGGCAATGATAGGGGCAATGATAACCGTCACCACCAGCAGGATCTGCTTTTGCACCCAGGGGTTCTTCACCATGTCTATCAAACCGTTGGCATTGGCGCCATCCAGCCAAAAAACCAGGATCGGGACGGAAAACATCACCAGAAGCAGTAAAATAACCTCGGTCAGTACCAGCCTGCGGACAAAAAGCTTTGCGCCGTCAAATAAAATTTTGACCCAATTCATCCGCACAGCCATGGGTTTTAACGAGGCGAAATCTTCACGGATTTCCTCGAGCACGGTCTGGATTTTGCGGTAACGCTCGCCATACATACTCTGCTTGGCAAGTTCGCCCACCTCGGCCAGGCCATTGTTCGCCCCCTGCATAATCTCCTGAAAATTTTTAAAAAACGATTTGTAGGGGTAGGCCTGCCAGAAACGGCGATACCCTTCCCAGGATTTTTCCGTCTCCTCAATGTCTCCCTGCAGGGAATCAACCTTTTCTTCTTGCTGTCGGTAGCAGGCATGCAGCAGATTTTTTGCCCGATGGCCCACTTCAAGATTATCAAAATAGCTGTCTTTGTTCAGCCGCTCCCCAATGTGACTCAACTCTTCAAGCAGACCACCAAGCTCGGAATCCTCTTCATCAAACCATGAGCTAAACTCAACACATTGCGCCTGGGCCTGACTGAAGTTATCCAATGCCTCCTGGCGTTGAGCCTCTAAACGGCTGAAAAGAATATCCTCCACCGGCCCGACAACGGGCAGAAGTAACGGATCGATCAAAGCGGCCAAAAACAACTCTTTATTGGACAGGATCAACCCGCGCAGCTGCTGCAGCCAGGTGCCGCCGAAATCGCTGTTGACCATGAGCTGCACCTGCCTGTACAGCGTCTCGTCATTATCCCGCTGCACACTGAAAATATTGTCCAAGGCGTGCTCTGCCTTCCAGTGATCGCCCACCACCAGAAAAAAGCGGGAAAGAAGCAGGGAAACATAGATTTTTTCATTGCTCGAAGAGGCCATGGCCACAGCGCTCTCCAGAAAGTGGATGGCATCGCTATCACGATCCAATTCCATGGCAATAAAGGCGCGGGCAATGGTGGCGTAAAACTGCCTGCCTTTGGGGCGCCGACTCTCGTCGACAAAAAATTCTTCGGCCTGACTATACTGCCCGACCCGAAGACAATCCAGGCCCCGGTGCATACTATGGCTATCCACACTTACCGTTTCCGGCTGCCCCAACTCCTCCCAGGTTGATGTGGTGGTGAAGGAGGCGTTCCATAAAAACCGGAGCTGAAAGGTGCGATTCAGGTCAAAATAAGAGACAAAAACCCGCAGCAATTGATCCTTACGAACCTGCCCCGGGGTCACCC
Organism: uncultured Desulfobulbia bacterium; assembly: GCA_964385695.1. GTDB lineage: Bacteria > Desulfobacterota > Desulfobulbia > Desulfobulbales > Desulfurivibrionaceae > CAYLQA01. The sequence continues at coordinate 145,339 of CAYLQA010000002.1, forward strand.
CGGAGGCCAGCAACCCCACCAACCGTTTCCGGCCGGCAAAGGCCTCATAATAGAGGTCGCTGATCTGCCCCACGGGCAGGGAGCCAAGGAGGTGGACTCCCTGGGTGGCCATGGTCAAAAACTTACTGGGGCAGGAAGAGGGTTTATGGCTGGTCATGCCGCAGTAAAAACAGGGACGCAAATCACCCTGAACGGGCAGCTCACGATAGGGGAACAATCTTTTTCTGCGGACCTGGCTCAGGTCGTTAAAGAGCAGGCTGTACAATCCTGCCTCAGTCTTTTTAAAGCTGTGTTCGGGAAGCAGGTCTCCAAGGTGTAACGCTCCCCACTGCTCATAGAGATCCTGGCTGATATGGGGAACCTCGACCAAAAGATGTTCCCACACCGGGGCATCCGGACTCTTCATTGAAGAGGCAAGTTCGTCATCAGCCGCAAAATGTATGATTACTTGAAAGGGCGCAGGACCAAATGAATCCTGCCACTCAAACTTGTTCTTTGCCCGGGCCAGGCTCTCATAGACCCCGGTTATGGCGGAAAAAGGCTGTTCAAAGTCAAAAAGCAGCTGTACATCACTGCTCCCCTCAGCCTCCAAACCCTTTTCGGTCAGGGATTTATGAAAATAGAGCCAAAACTCCGCCCAGTTATCGCCGAGCAGCTCATTCCCCTTTGCGGCCAAGGGGCGGATTGCAACGAGTATGAAGTTATTTTCTTCCATAGAGGTTGCCGTTTTTTCTCAAGCTCAAGCCAACATGCCGTCAGGTCGTTTTTGACAATATCTCATGGGCTTCCTTGTTCTTCGGATCGATCCGCACCACCTTGGATGCCCACTTATCCGCCCGCATGGGGACTTTCATCTCCCAGTATGACTTGGCCAGGGCCAAAAGGACCTCAAGGTCTTCCGGGAATTTATCCACCGCCTTTTCAAGCATTTTGGTGGCATCGTTATATTCACCGATCTGGAAATGGGTGAGACCGATCTTCTTGTTCAAGTACATTCTCTCCGGGTCGGCCCTGAGCACCTCGCGAAAGGAACGAACAGCAAGATCGTAGAGGCCATACTCGGCACATGACTCGGCGATATCCTCTTTAAAGTCAACATCGTTGGCCTTGGTTTTGAGGACCAGCTTGAGGACCTTTTCCGCCTCGGCGAGTTGGTTTTTCTTGAGCAGGATCTTGGCAAAGTTCAGGGCCCGGTCCGAATGCCTGGGGCTGATATCCATGGCCCGGGAAAAATTCTCCAGGGCCTTGGCCATTTGCCCCTTCTTGTAATAGAGCTGACCCAAGGCGTGATAGGAGCTGACATCCAACCGGTTGAGATCGGTTGCCTTTTCAAAGCAGAGCAAGGCCTTTTTCAGCTGTCCCTTTTTCACCAGCAACCGGCCCAGTTCACGATAGGGCCGCGAGGAGCGTGGATTCAGCTTTGAGGCCTCCTTGGCCTCGGCAATCGCCCCGTCCAGATCGTTTTTCTCCTCCTTGGTGCGGCTGTTGAGCAGGTGCTGCATAAAGGGAGAGGGGTTGTTGATCTGGTCTAAAAGCTCCATGATCTTTTGTTCCAGGGTGGCGGTGACAAAGGGCTTTGTCATGTAGGCATCCACATCCTGCTCAGCAGCCTCGGCCACGATATCCATATTGGCATCGGCCGTGATCATAAGAAAGGGGATGTCACGCATCTTCTTTTCCGCGCGGACCAGGTTCAAAAGCTCTGTGCCCGAGACATAGGGCATATTGTAGTCACTGATGATAAAATCGATGGAGACCTTCTCATCCTGCAGAATCTGCCAGGCATCGCGGCCGTTTGCCGCCTCATAGTATTCCCGGCCGTAGCTGAGGAGTTTCAGCATGGCCTTGACGGAACGACGCATGTTGTCCACATCGTCAACAACCATGAAATTCATGTCTTTCGGGTCTTTCAGCTTCATACCAACTATCGCGTCCTGTTTGTCCGGTTCAATCTATTAAAGAGGAAGGGTAAAGTAAAAGCGGCTGCCGGCATCGGATGCACTCTCTATGCCGATTTTGCCGCGGTGGGTCTCCACCGCCACCCGGCAAAAATAAAGGCCAAGCCCCGTACCAACCAAGGCATCGTGAGTATCTGAAATGCGGGCATATTTTTCAAAGATAGTACTCTGCTTTTCACTGGGAATACCCGGCCCCTGGTCCTGGACAAAAAACTCCAGCCGTTTTTTGCCGACCACCTGTTTGCAACCGAAAACGATCTTGGTATCCGGCGGCGAGTAACCCAGGGCATTTGTCAGCAAATTCTGGAGGACACGGAGGATCAGAATGCGATCAAGCTTGATGTCCGGCAGACCATCATCAACCTCCATTGTTATCTCCACATTTTTGATTTTGGCCATTCCCTTAAAAGCGCTCAAGGCCTCGGCAAACAGAACGTCCGGCTCCACAACCTCCATGATCGGCTTCATCTTCTTATCTTCGATTTTACCGATGGTAACGAGGTTGGAAACCATGCGCACGGCCCGATCGCACCCCATCTGGGCCGACTCGAGGAACTCCTTATTCTCATCGCTAACCGAGTAAGAGAGGATATCAAGGTTGGCAACCACCTCGGCCAAGGGGCCTTTGAGGTCGTGGATCAACATGCGGGAGAGCTCATTGCGCATGGCCTCCTGCCTTTTGAGCTCCTGGTTGCGTTTTTTAAGAATCTTCTGCTGTTTTCGTACCTCTTTTTGCAGGTTCTCCTGGACCAGGAGGGAGAGAATCACGCTGCTGAAATCAAACAGACGGGTGATATCCTCTTTTAACAGATCCCTGGCACCCACTTTGTCGGTGGCATTGATAACGCCCAGGACCTTGCCCTTATGAACGATGGGCATGGAAAGAAGGGAGTTTTTCTTATACCCGCTCCGAGTGCCGCCGCCGAAACGTTTATCCTTGCTGATATCTCGGATAAAAAGCGGCTCCTGATTTTTCGCCACCCAGGAGGCAACGGAGCTTTCATCGATGTGCTGTTCCAGACCGATGAGGTTTTTGCGGCTGGCAGCCTGCACCACCAGGAACTTTTTGCGCTCGAGGACCATAATGGAACCCTGTTCCACGCCCAGGTAGCCCAAAATCACATCCAGCACCCGGCTCATCCTTGTCTGGTAATCGATATGCCTGGCATTGATAACCCCGGATATTTTGGCGAAACTCTCCAACAGCCGGTTTGCCATGTCCAGATCGCTTAATCCTTTCTTCGTTTTTTTCAAGGGAACCTTCCTTGGAGTTTATAGAAAAACGGGAAGAAAACACTCTCAACAAAACATCAAACAATAGTACCACAAAAAACAAGGGGATGACAAAAGGAGAAACCCGCATGGGGCCGGAAGCTATTTGCCTTGATCGTCACGGGAGAGGAGCTGAATGTCCTGGGCCTCGGGCCGGTTTTTGTTCTGCTGGGAGGAAACGATCCGGAACTCGAAGATATTGGTCGGGTTGGTGAAAAGCTGCGGGTCCACATCGTTTGACTGGGAACAATGGAAAAAGACCGTCTCGGGCGCAAGACCCTCGGGGCCGAGCTTATAGTAACGCATGAAACCGAAGCCGCGGGAGGTATTATAGTTGGTCGGCACCCCGCGGAACCAGGTCTCGCCGTTGCCATTGCCGGTACTTTGCGGGGTGAGACCGGGAATCAGGTAGCCAGAAAGATAGAGGTCCGCCCCCTCACGCAGCTCGGCATTAACATTATCAAAACCGATGACCTCCACCCGGCAACCCTTATTCTGCAAGGCCGTTACCAGGCGCAGAAAATCGCCATCGCCGCTGACCAGAATGATGCGATCGAGATTCCGCGACTGCAACAGGGCATCGATGGCCAGGTCCATATCGGCATTGGCCTTGGTGGTTACTTCACCGTTTTCATCGACAAAGCGTTTGACATACTTCTTGATCAGCTTAAAGCCGCAGTTGCGCAGGATGTCGAAATAGTTGTAAAGCTTTTGCCGGTACTCCTGGTCCTCGCGGATGCGGGATTTGTCCTCCACCACATAAGAGTTGGCCCGCAAAAGCACCGAGTCGCCACCGTTGGCCAGATCAACCAGCACATCGTAGCGCATGCCATAGCCGCCGGAGAGACGGATATTCTCGGCATCAACATATATTCCGGTCTTGAGCATATTTTTTATTTTCGTCCCGGGCCTTTCCTTAAAACAACGGCTTACTCAAAATCTGTAATCGGTCACAGGGTACGGCAGATGCGCGGAAGAGGGGGTGTGAGCCATACTCCGGTATGCGAACATCCCTCTGACAACGCAGATGTTGTGCCATGTGATCGATTACTCCCACTCGATAGTGCCGGGGGGCTTCCCCGTAATATCGTAAACAACTCTTGACACACCGCGCACCTCGTTACAGATCCTGCGGGTCACATGATCCAAAAACTCGTAGGGCAGATGGGCCCAGCGGGCGGTCATGAAATCCACGGTCTCCACGGCCCTAAGGGCGACAACATGGGAGTACTGGCGATTGTCGCCAACCACGCCCACGGATTTGACCGGCAGAAAAACAGTAAAGGCCTGGGAAGTCTTATCGTAGAGGTCGTTTTTAAACAGCTCTTCTATGAATATATGGTCGGCCTGACGCAGGGTATCGGCATACTCCTTATGGACTTCGCCCAGGATACGCACACCCAAGCCGGGGCCGGGAAAGGGATGACGGTAGACCATTTCCGAGGGCAGACCCAGCTCAACACCGATCTTACGCACCTCGTCTTTAAAGAGTTCGCGCAACGGCTCCACCAATTCCAGCTTCATGTAGTCGGGCAGGCCGCCCACATTATGGTGGCTCTTGATAACCTTGGCCTTACCGGATTTGGCACCGGCAGACTCGATCACATCGGGGTAGATGGTACCCTGTGCCAGCCATTTGACATTGGTCAGCTTTTCTGACTCCTCTTCAAAGACATCGATAAAGGTGTTGCCGATGATCTTACGTTTGATCTCCGGGTCGGCCTCGCCCTTGAGCTTGTCCAAGAAGCGTTTCTCCGCATCCACCCGGATCACCTTGACCCCCATGTGTTTGCCAAAGGTGCTCATGACCTCATCGCCTTCATTGAGGCGCAAGAGACCGTTATCGACAAAGACACAGGTCAGCTGCTTACCGATGGCCTTATGCAACAGGGCGGCCACCACCGAGGAGTCAACACCACCGGAAAGGCCAAGCAAAACTTCATCGCTGCCCACCTGTTCACGGATGTGCTTGATGGAGTCTTCAATGATATTGCCAGGAGTCCAGAGGCTGCCGCAGCCGCAGATATTATGGACAAAGCGTTCGATGATGCGCTGTCCTTGGCGGGTGTGGGTCACCTCGGGGTGAAACTGCAGGCCGTAAAATTTACGGCTCTCGTCCGCCATTCCCGCCAGGGGGGCGTTATCCGTCTCACAGATAATATTAAAGCCTTCGGGCAACCGGTTGACCCTGTCGCCGTGGCTCATCCAGACATCGAGCAGGCCAAAGCCTTCCGGGCTGGTGTGGTCCTCAATATCTTTGAGCAAAGAGGAGTGACTGCGGGCTCGGACCTGGGCATAGCCATACTCCCGATGGTCGGCAGACTCCACATCGCCGCCGAGCTGCGCTGCCATGGTCTGCATGCCGTAACAGATACCCAAGACCGGTACACCGAGATCAAAGACCACATCCGCGGCCCGAGGAGTAGAGTCCTCGTGGACCGATTGCGGCCCGCCGGAAAGGATGATCCCCTTGGCGCCAAAGGCCTTTATATCGTCGGCCTCCATGTCCCAGGGGAAAAGTTCACAGTACACTCCGGCCTCACGCACACGCCGGGCAATGAGCTGGGTGTACTGGGAGCCAAAATCCAGGATCAGTATTTTTTCGCTATGGATATCCATGATAATTTCGAGAATTCACAATGTTAAAGCCAGAACACAAACATGGTTCCAGCTCCAGCATTAATTTATAAGATAAATAATAAAAGGATTTACTTAGCCCAATCGATAGTTCGGCGCTTCCT
>CAYLQA010000003.1:0-148533 GCA_964385695.1 uncultured Desulfobulbia bacterium
TACGCGTTAAGATCGGTGCTGGCTGACTAAAAATAGCATTTTTCAGGGACGACTAAATAGCGGCTAGGAGAAAGTAAGAATATCCCTTAGAAATGATATTTGATTTCCAGGGCGTGCAGGTTGAGTCCTGGGTTTTCGTCTTCCAGTCCCGCATTTGACATATGCTGGTAGCGGTAGGCTATGCCGAAGTTGCAGTCAAACTTATAACCGAGGCCAATGTGGCTGGTAAAATGAACGTTGCCGCCGAGGTCTTCCACCTCATAAGTGTCTTTGCCAAGGTAGGTCGGTGATATTCCGGCAAAGAAATTCCATTTTTCCTTACTTAAGACAAGTCCTGGTCCTATGGTGGCTACTAGCCCGTCTCCGCCGCTCGCACTCAGCACACCGGCGGAAAGGTTCAGGCGGCTCTGCAACTCCCAATCATTGCCCATATCCCACTGCCATGGCAAGGCATGGCTTGAAAAGACTTCATACTGTTCAAAATGTTGATCTGCCTGTGAGTCTGAAACACCGAGACGAACACCGGATTCTTCCAGTTTGAGCATCTCTGCCTGTGCGCTGGATGCGGCTAAGGCCATGGAGGCTATGAAAAATGCACTGAGTTTTAATTCTCGAAAATTCATGTAATTTTTCCTTTCCTGAAAACGTTAACAACTCTCCCCAAACATCATTCAGATTATCTTATGGTTTTTTAAGAAAAAAAGCAAAGATCTCAGTGAAAAAATAGTCTTCCAACATATGGAAAATACAGAGAAACCCTACCCCTATTTTTCTGGAAAAAAAATGAAATTTGAGTATTTTGCTCATATGCGATGATAGGATTGAGTTTGTATGTTTTTTTGTCGCAGAGGGGCAAGGGGGGGCATTTCTACTAATGTGTACACTACACGTGCACGGTCATTTTCAGTTGTAAATCCTTATCCCAATCGATTTTTCCAATAACTAGGCTGGACGATTTTTTTGAATCCAAAGAGATTTTAGGGGGGATGTATGCGTTTATTTTCATTAGGTAATTTTATTTTACGTAGTGAAGGTTGCCAGAGTGGTTTTACCCTAGCGGAACTGCTTATTGCCGTGGCGATGATTGGAACTCTTTCCGCTATGGCTGTTCCAAGCCTTAAATCCATGGCAGAACGACAGGAGATTCACGGCCAGGCTCGCCAGATTGCCGCTAGTTTGCTATGGGCAAGGCTTGAGGCTGTGCGCAAGCGCGGCGTGGTTCGGCTTAGTTTTATAGATACGGGCGAAGATATGCCCGGCGGTGCTTATTCTATCTGGCTGGATGTTAATGATAACGGCGTTAAGGACGTTGCTGACGGAGATGTCGATCTCCGTCTTGTGCAAATATCGAACACAGTATCAGTTGATAATGCGAATGACTTACTTTTTAACTCTCTGGGAATGGGGAAAACCGGCAGCATTTTACTGAGTAACAGCTCCGGGCTGAAGAAGAAAGTTTCTGTTTCCAAGGCCGGCAACGTCAGTGTGAGCACCGTGACCGAATCCTGTGATGAGTCATAATTGCTGGCACGAAAATGAAAAACGGCCACGAAAATTTATCTCAACGTTGCAAGCAATGCGCTTTTACCTTAGTTGAGTTGATGATAGTTATCCTTATTTCCTCCGTAGTTTTGGGAGCCATCTACAGTACTTTCCTTGCTCAACAAAAGGCCTATCTCTCCCAGGAAGCCGTGACTGACGTTCAACAGAACATTCGGGCGGCGTTTAATGTTATCAGCAAGGAGATCCGCTTGGCTGGCTACAGCGATGATTTTATTAATTCGCCGGCGGGCACTGACTGCCTTACCAGCCCGGGTATCTGTGTTGGCTCGGATAACGACATTTTGGCATTTACCTACATCGACACGAGCAAATTGTCTGACAACGATGACAATGATAAAGATGGGGGCCAGGATGGGGCAGACGTGGGCAAAAGTGAGAAGTTGGTCCGGGTGCAGTACGATCTGTACGGGACGGACAGCCTCAGTCTGGGGCGCAGAACACGGTGTGGTGATCAATTAGAGCCAGGATTAACAAATTTTGGTAGGGCCGAAGGTGTTGCCGTAAATATTGCCGGATTACGTTTCCGTTATCTTGTGTCGGATAGCAGCGCAGCTGATGGTTTTGGCCGGGTAGATGTTGTCACGACAGGGAATATGCGAAAAATTCGCGGAGTAGAGGTGACTATACTTGCTGGTGTTAGGAGCAAGAATGCCGGCCAGTGGAGCACAACAACTTTTTCTCCGCCAGGCGGCGGAACCTGGAGCCTGGAGGAGGGGATGGTGGGACGAATCTTTACCTCCAAAGTTATGTGCAGAAATTTGGGGATTTGAAAATGGGGGAAACAATGAAGGAGCAGGGCTTTACTCTGGTTGAAATCCTGGTTGCCATGGTGGTTTTGTCAATCGGGCTTCTGAGCCTGGCCATCATGCCCATAACGGTTACGCAGGTAAACAGCAGAGTAATGCATATTACCGAATCTGCATACCAGGCTATGGATCAGTTGGAGGCGATGGTGCAAAAGAATTTTTCAGATGATGATTTAGCCATTGGTCATCATGGCCCCATAGACCTCCAAAAGGGAAAAGCGAATTTTCAGCTTTCATGGCAAGTCACACAGAAAGATGCGCGTACAAAGCAGGTTGATGTCTTGCTCTCATGGGTGGAGAACGGTGTGAACAAAGAGTCAACGTTTCGTTACCAGAAAATAGATTTTAGTTGAGGTGCAGCATGAAACTTTATCCATGTGCAAGCAATGAAAGCGGAGCCGTCCTTGTTACTTCGTTGCTTGTAATGTTGGTCCTGGTGGTGATGGGGACCGCAGCCTTGAATGTTTCAAACATTGAAATGCAGATTGCCGCCAATACCAGGCAAATGGTCAGGGAGTTTTACACGGCTGAATCGGCTTGGCAAGAAGGGGTAAAGTGGCTGTCAAGTCTTTCAGGACCCCCGCTTAAAATAAACACCGGGACCGTACCCGTTTCAGAACAAGACAATGTAAAGAACTTTGGTAATAACGGAACTGATCCAAACGCAACGAACCTAAACCACTCGTGTAGCGCAAATACGGAAGACGGGACTCTATACGATATTCCATATTGGTTTAAGGTGGCCGAAAGGCACAATGAAACAACCAGAGGCGGCGACGGGAATAGCTGGGACTATTATTATGAAATTACCGGTACAGCCAATAATGGGCCGGAAGTGTTGACCGTGGTGAAGAGGATCTACAACAGCGAGGGATATAATAAGTAGAGGGAGGAGGTTGTGAAGCGAGGGGGAAGGAGAGTTATTCTAAAATGGAGCATGATTTATTGTGCCGTTATGCTACATGCTTTTGGGGGGATTGTTGGCAACAATATTGCCTTGGCGGATTCATTCCAACAAGAGATTACCGCAGGTGGCAACGATGCATATGAGTTGATATCGGACGCTGTCTGTTCAGATTGGTCCTGGAACAGCAGAACAGTGGCAAACGCCGGAGAAATGACCCTTGACAGTTCTCCGTTGTATTTTGGGTATGTCGATTATGGATGCGGCTGGTTGGAATGGGGGGGGTGGGGAGAGACTCTGGTAGGACTTCGTTTTGAGAATGTGTCTATTCCGCAGGGCGCGCGGGTTGTCGATGCGCACCTGCAGTTTGGCCCTACCCAGTATACCGCTTCTTCAGAGGGGACCTGCCGCCTAGCTATTGTGGGGGAAGACATTGACAATGCACCTGTTTTTACGGGGGAATCCGGCCACCTGTCCAGCCGGCGTAACGCTAACTCCACTTCGGAAATCGTATCATGGAAAAAAGATGGCTCCTGGTGGAATAGCAATATTGAAAGCGAAAAGGTTACCTCAATCGTTCAGGAGATTATTCGTCGCGATAAGTGGAGTTCCGGCAACTCCCTGGCCTTTTTTTTGAGTGGAAATTGCGCGCGCGAGGTGCAGGCCAGTGAGTATGATGATTGGAGAATGGCGGATGGGCCACCCACCCTCCATATCACATACCAAGACACAGCTCAATCGGTTCTGGAAGTGGAACCCTCATATGTTGGCGTTTCCGGCTATGTCGGGGTGAATCCGGCCACCCGGACTACTGTTGTCAAAAATGGGGGAGGCGGAACATTGGATTTCAATGTTTCCGACAACCAAGATTGGCTGTCTGCGAGCCCAGTAAGCGGTTCACTGAGCGAGGGGCAGCAGGAGACCATAGCGCTCTCCTTCAACGTTTCAAGCCTTGGAGAGGGGACTCACGAGGCTATCGTTACGGTGAGCGATCCTGATGCCAAGGGCAGCCCGCAGCAGATAACCGTCAGTCTCACCCTTGAGGCGGTGCCCGAATCTTCCTCCTGCGGTGATGTCCCTCTCTATACGGAAAATGTTGTCAATCCGGCAGTCATGCTGCTGCTGGATGCTTCGGGCAGCATGGGCTGGAACATCAACTATATCCCGGATAAAGAAAATGCCAGAACCCCAAACCTTCGTGCTTTGCTCCAGGGGATAATAGATCGAGGCGGCTGGGAATCCGGCAACTCGGTGGCCTTTGTTTTTAAAGGGCAGACTTTAGCAGTCGGTGAGATAAGTGATTCCGACCCAAAGGTACGTGGTGCCTACAGTTATGAGGGGGCAAGTTCTGACTCTGAGCTCTACCCGACTTTGGAGATTGTCTATCAACTCGCAGGAAGTGAAACAGATATCCAAATCTCAATTGACATCGGCGGCGACGATGTTGTTGAAAATAGTGAAAACGTTGTTGATGCCGATGGAAACTTTCTTAAACTGGGGGCGAATACAGTAACCGGCCTCCGTTTTAATAAGGTTGCTATTCCAAAAGGGGCTAGCATAACCAGTGCTTATATCCAGTTTATTCCCATCCATTCCAGCCCAGAGAATGCCTCGGATGTGACGGTAACAGTTTTTGCCCAGGCAACGGATTCCGCCCCAGCCTTTGACGAGAATGATAACGGCAATATTTCACACCGAATTCCACCGGCACCGGCTCCATCAATTTCCTGGAATCTCAAAGGGTGGAAGACTGAGACCAATGAAGAACGGATGGTTGTTGCCAAGGCAGTACTCAAGGAGTTGATTCAAGACCGCACTATCGCATGGGGTTTTGCCTCTTGGGAAGATGATTATAGCGATGATGATTACACCCACTTTCATACAGGCTGCGGCTTTAATGATAATGACCATTACGACACCCTTATCTCCGAGATAGAGAGTGTGACTGATGGTTCAGGTACACCGCTCCAGCCGTCAATGGAAGCGGCCCAGGATTATTTTGCCGGAGACCGGAAAGATGAGAATGAGGATACCTATACGGACTTGGATTGCCAGCCGAAAATAGCCATCTTCATTACTGACGGGCTTGGCAACACGGGTACGACCTTGGAGGGAGTCAAGCAGGAGGCCCGAGATCTTGCTACTGAGGGGATTTCCACAGTTGTTGTCGGGTTCGGCATCGATGATGCGAAACAGATCCAGGAGATCGCCAAGATTGCCAATGAAAAAGGCGAGGAGAGTGATGATGACAGTATCTTCGCCCTACACAAAGAGGATAGCCACGGCAACGGCCTGCCCTATCTTGCGGAGAATAAATGGCAGTTGCGTAAAGCGCTTGAAGATATCCTGACAAATGTGAAAACCCAGATTTTTTACGGCTCAACGCCCAACCCTACCACAACGGGCAATAATCAGGGTGTCATTGTGACTGCCCAGTTTTCCGCTGACAATTGGGTCGGAGATTTGGTTGCCAACTCCTATGATTCGGTCAGCAAGGTCATTGGGGATGAGCTCTGGAGAGCAAGCAACAGGATGCCTGTCTATATCAACGCCTACACGGTTTTTAGTCGCACCAACTTCGATGACACCGTTGAATTTTATGTGGATGAATATACCGATGAAACCTTGAATAATGATAGGTATCTCTGTAAGCCGCTTGGTGATATCATCAATTCTAGTCCCCTTATAATTGGTTCTCCCTCATATTTTTATTCCTTTGGCTCGTATTCCCAATTTCGGGCAGAAAAGCGTGCCCGTGACTCTATGGTCTTTGTGGGTTCCAATGACGGTGCTCTCCATGCATTCCGTTTGGAGAATGAGGTCCGGGATGATGGCACTGTGATCAATAATGCAGGAGAAGAGCTCTGGCGGTTTTATCCTAGAAGCACATTTTTAAAACTTGATGGCGCGGAAAATGATGAAAGTAGGGACATGTGTTCACTGCGCTGGTGTCATGAGTATAGCGTAGACGGCTCCCCTGTTGCCGCTGATGTCTATGACAGTATTGACAAAAAATGGAAGACTGTGTTGGTCAGCGGTTTGCGCCGGGGGGGAGACTCCTACTTTGCTTTGGATGTCACTTGGGGAAAATCTTTTTTTGACGCTGAGACTGAAAAACAGTCAGCCTATATGTGGGAGTTTTCCGACAGGGAACTCGGACAGACTTGGGCCAAAGTAGAGATTTACCGGGTCGGCGTTGCAGGTGAAGACAGTGCTTTAGCAGGCACCGTGGAGGCAGATGATGTTACTGAGTGGGGTGTATTTTTCGGCTCCGGGTATGCCATGAACAATGCCGCCCAGGCAAGCAAAGAGGCCTATCTTTACGGCATTGCCATGGAGGACGCCTCCTACTTGTGGCAAGACAGCGACGGCAGCATTCTTCCCCGCTTAAAGGTTTCGGCAGAATCACGGGCTAACAACGCTCTTTCCGGCGTACTGCTCGCAGAGATGGATGATAACTACATGCGTGACAGGCTCTATGCAGGTGATCTGTATGGAACTCTCTACCGGGTTGATGACATTGAAAAAGGAGCTCGGCCGGAGGTCAGCACCTTATTGGATTTCGACAGGAATTATGGAGGAGGGGCGCGCAGTCATGAGACACCCATCAGAGCAAAGCCATCGTACGCCTACCATGGAAAAAATGAGATATGGGTCCATTTCGGCACCGGCCGTTACGAGCTTCAGGCAGACAAACTTACCGACTACCGGCAGTATTTTTTCGGATTAAAAGATGATTTGACAAAGCCGCGATATACCATGAGTTCCTCTGCTGCCGAGACTGAGGGGTACACGCGGCCCTATCTCTTTGAGACGGCCGAGTCCGCTGTTGCAGTGAAAGATGCAGACGGAAACACGGTGGAGCTGAAGCGGGTCCAATACATAAAGCCGACAGACGGAGAGGTGCAACCCGACACTGGAAACTACTCTTGGGCAGTAAAGATGATGAACCAATCCGCTGCTGGTGCTGCGGAGCGGATTATCAGCAAGCCCCTGGTGGTAGCAGGGCTTGCCATATTCACCACTTTTACCCCATCGTCTAATGTCTGCGAAGGCTCAGGAGAAGCATGGATTTACGCTCTGGATTATAAAACAGGGAAGCCTCCAAAAGGGTATGTGGTCTTTGATGTCAATGGTGATGGAAAGTTTGATGATAACGACAAAATCCGGGATGGTGAGACTCTCATTTCCGTTGCAGGTATTTTCCTTGGTGATGATATGGTGTCGTCCCCTGTTTTGCATGGAAGGGATGTTTTTATCGGGGGGAAAAAGGGGGGGACTAAGCGGATAAACCTAAATTTAATAGGATTAAGGCCATCACTGCGTAGCTGGTGGGAGAACAAGTAGGGAAGATGGAGTTATGAAGAAGACAATTTATCAGTTCCTGATAGGGATATGCTTATTGGCTAGTGGCGGAGTTTACCCTGCTTTAGGCCATGCCGCCACTCCTTCCAAAGGCTCAATAATAGTTGGCCAGGTGCATGAGATAACCCGTAATAGAATGATCGTTCAGGTTGGTAATACCAGTTTTACCCTAGGAGAAGTTTATCAGGACGAGGGGGATGGCGAGGTAAAGGTTGATAGGTTTGCCCTGCGGTCAAAACTGTGGGTTGAGGTGTATGTAGGGTATGCCGGGGGGCACTATCCAAAGGCTGAAAAGATGGTGATTTTGTTGGGGCAACGGTTGGCCGATGCTTTAGGGGCCATGGAGGGCGCTTCCGAAAGGTAGCAGTGGTTGTGCGGAATATGTTTTGGCTGGTCATAGGGTTTGCCCTGAGCACTCTTTGGATGCTTCCTTATAGCAAGGGAAAGAGTATAGCCATGGACAAAGTAAATGTTCTGCAGTCTGCTGAGGTCCTAGAAAATACATCTATGGGGAACAAGCAGGAGGATATGGCTTATATTGCCGGGATGACTCCTGAGGCTGAACAGAAAAACGCCAAGGATGAAGACGCTCGTCAACGTGGCGGCATTATTGAGAGGCCTGTGGAGAATTTTTTTGGGGGGATAGGTGAGATTGTATTTGAGTAAAATTAACTGCCTAAGAGTATGTAATAAAAAAGGAGCCGGGAAAAAACCCGGCTCCTTTTTTTTGTTCAGCTATGTAGCCTTGGCAGTTCTTACTTCACAAAATCCTTGCTGCCGTCCACCAAGGTGTCGACAACGGTAGGATCTGCCAGGGTTGAGGTGTCGCCAAAATCGTGCGCTTCGGTCTCGCCGGCAGCGATCTTGCGCAGGATGCGGCGCATGATCTTACCACTGCGGGTCTTGGGCAGGCCGTCGGAGAACTGGATGATCTCCGGGGTGGCGATGGGACCGATTTCTTTCCGAACGTGTGTCCGCAGGGCGGCGCGCAGTTCATCAGAGGCCTCGATTCCCGCATTGGGGGTGACGTAAGAGTAGATGGTCTGGCCCTTGATCTCGTGCGGAGCACCGACAACGGCAGCTTCGGCAACATCAGGATGCGCTACCAAAGCGGACTCAATCTCAGCGGTACCAAGGCGGTGACCGGAAACGTTGATGACGTCGTCCAGGCGGCCCATGATCCAGAAGTAGCCGTCGTCGTCGCAGCGAGCGCCATCCTCAGGATCGTAGATGCCCTCGTAACGGCTGAAGTAGGTCTTCTTGTAACGGGCCGGATCGCCGAAAACACCACGCAGCATGCCGGGCCAGGGTTTGCGGATAACCAGATGGCCACCCTCGTTGGGGCCGGCCTCGGAGCCGTCTTCGCGCAGGATGGCGGCATCGATACCGGGCAGGGGGCGACTGGCGGAACCGGGCTTGAGCGGGGTGGCATAGGGCAGGGCGGAGATCATGATGCCGCCGGTCTCGGTCTGCCACCAGGTGTCCACGATGGGCAGCTTGGACTTGCCGATATTCTCGTGGTACCACAACCAGGCCTCGGGGTTGATGGGCTCGCCAACGGAACCGAGGATGCGCAGGGAAGAGAGGTCACTCTTCTGGGTATGCTCGGCACCCTCACGCATCAGGGCGCGGATAACGGTGGGAGCGGTGTAGAAGATATTGACCTTGAACTTCTCGCAGATCTTCCAGAAACGATCCGGTCCGGGGTAGGAAGGAACGCCCTCAAACATAACAGAGGTGGCACCCATGGCCAGCGGGCCGTATAGGATGTAGCTGTGGCCGGTGATCCAGCCGATATCAGCTGTACACCAGTAAACATCGTCGTCTTTGATGTCAAAGACTTGCTGACAGGTGTGGGCCGCATAGGTCAGGTAACCGCCGGTGGTGTGGACAACACCCTTGGGCTTACCGGTGGAGCCGGAGGTGTAAAGGATGAAGAGGTTGTCCTCGGCATCCATGCTCTCGGGCTCACAGTGAGCGGTGATGCCGTCGGCTGCCATCTCGTCGTGGTACCAGACATCACGGCCGTCCTGCATGTTAACCTCATTGCCGGCACGCTTGACAACGATACATTTTTCAACGGAGTCACTTCCGTCCAGGGCATCATCAGCGTTGGGCTTCAGCGGGATGGTCTTGCCGGCGCGAAGAACAGCGTCAGCGGTAACCAGCACCTTGGCTTCGCAGTCCTGCACGCGGCTCTTGAGGCTCTGGGCAGAGAAGCCGGCAAAAACAACACTGTGGATAGCGCCGATGCGGGTACAGGCCAGCAGGGCGATGGCCAGCTCAGGAATCATGGGCAGGTAAACGGAAACACGGTCACCTTTTTTAACGCCCATGCTTTTCAGTACATTGGCAAAGCGACACACTTCGGTGTGCAGCATCTGGTAGGTGTAGACCTTAACGTCTTCTTCCGGCTCACCCTGAAAGATCAGCGCGGCCTTGTTGCGGCGCCCGTTCTCCAGGTGGCGGTCGAGACAGTTGTAGGAAACATTCAGCTTACCACCCTTGAACCACTTGATGTCCGGGGTGATCATGTCCGCTTCCAGCACCTTGTCCCATTCCTTGTCCCAGGTCAGCAGCTCTTTGGCGCGGTCGGCCCAGTAGCCTTCCGGGTCATCCATGGAGCGCTTGTACTGCGCCTCATACTCTTCCATGTTTTTCACATGGGCTTGGTCTTGGCCCTCGGTGGGCGGCTGAAAGGTTTGTCCTTCTTGTTGCAAACTTTGAATTTTTTGATCGTCGCTCATATGTCCTCCCCATATGCTTTGAGAAAATAGGAATATATACCTAGCAAAAAAAATTAGGAATATATACCTATTGCTGCCGGTTCTTGCCATGTTTTTTTGACAATATATTTTTTTACGTCTGCGGCTCGTTTCAGGTCAAGTAAAAAAAGAGGCCCAAAATCGGCACGATAGTCATATCCTATCAAAATGATTAAGGAAGCCGGTTTTTCATTTTCCTGCTTTGCCAATGGGGCCATGGTATAGTGTGCCGATGAAACAGATCATAATGGGGCAAAATTTAGGGCGAACGGTATGGGGGCCTCTCCTCGTCTTTATGCTCATTATGCCCCCGGTTTCTCTTTTGGCCTGCGAGACAGAGGCGACCCGCCCATTGCCGTCTGCCGACAATCCTATATTCAGCGATGATTTGGATTATCGTTCCTTGGACGCAGCCTTGGCGAAGAGCCTTCGGTATTTCAGGCAGCTCCCCCCTAAAAAGCTTTTCCCGCTCTGCGGAAAAAAGGTCTCAGTCAACCATTTGCGCGCCTCGCTGGTGGCCTTTCGTCAGGTTCTGGATCTTGAGCCCTCAGCCCAGGCCCTAGGGCAATATGTTGCGGAGGAGTTTGTCGTTTGCCAGGCCCAAGGCGGGCTTGCCCAAAGGCAGCTGCTTGTTACCGGGTACTATGAACCGCTCTTTGCGGCCAGCCTTACCCCCGACGCACAGTATCGATCCCCCCTTTACCGGAAGCCGGATGATCTGCTGACCAGGCCCCCGAAAAACGGAGGGCGGCCGCGATTCGGCCGCATGCAGGATGGGCGTTTTGCCCCGTACTGGACGCGGTCCCAGATCGAGACGCAGAATATTTTACGTGGCCAGGAGTTGCTTTACCTGCGTGATCCGGTGGAGGCCTTCATTTTACATGTTCAGGGTTCGGGCAAGGTGCGGCTCCCTGATGGTTCTTTACGTTCCGTGCAGTACGCAGCAAAAAATGGCCGGGAGTATCGCAGTATTGGCAAGCTTCTTGTTGATGAAGGCAAGATGCGGCTTGAGGAGGTAACCCTGCCAACTATTCTTGCCTACCTGAAGGCACACCCGGAAGAGCGGCAGCGTATCATGCACCATAATGACTCCTTTATCTTTTTTCGTTGGGGAAAAGACGGCAGTCAGTCGGCACTGGGCAACCTTGGCGAGCCATTAACGCCCGGCAGATCCGTGGCCCTTGACCAGGCATGTTACCCTCCAGGTGCCCTGGGCTTTTTGGAAACCCGTAAGCCCCTGGTCAATGCCAGCGGGGAGATCACCGGCTGGCAGCCCATGCATCGCTTTGTTCTGAACCAGGATACCGGCTCGGCCATCAAGGGGCTTGGGCGGCTTGATTTTTATTGGGGGGGAGGTGACTATGCCGAGGCCGCGGCCGGCAGCATGAAACAGGCGGGCAGGCTGTATTTTCTGCTCAAGAAATAGTTGTCAGTCATGCTGCCCTTTAGGTAGAATTTTTACGTAAGTTCTCACAGGCACCGCACCTTCGTGCGATCACGGCAGGCCGCATAGCGGGCTATGGCGGTCTGCCGTGCTTGCACGAATCTACGGCACCTGTGAAAACTTACGATTTTTTCATAAATATTTACAGGCTGGGTTCCACCCCTGTGAAGGTGTATGTTTCAAGGCACCTTACCTTCGATGGGCCGGGCGAGGAATGATTCCATGAAGAAAAACGAAGTCGATTATTGGATCACCTCCATGTTGGAGACCTATGGCGGCAATGTCTCGGATCTCAATATCACGGTGGGCAAAGCACTGCAGGTGGAGACCGCAGGCCAGCTCTGCCCGGTTCCTGTTGAGCCGCCCATCAAGGAGTTGACTCCCTTCCAGGCCGAGGTCTTTGCCTTGAACCTCATCGGCGGCAATAAACGCCTGCTCGACGATCTGGTCAACCACGGCTCATGCGATCTTTCTTACTGGCTGGGCAATAAGGCCCGTTTCAGGGTCAATGTCTTTTCGCAAAAGACCAACCTCTCCACCGTGCTCAGGAAGCTGGAGATGCAAATCCCAACCATCAGCCAGATGCACCTGCCGGAGCTCTTTTACAAGATGAGTGAAGAGCGTAACGGCATCATTCTGGTCACCGGTGCCACGGGTTCCGGTAAGTCGACCAGCTTGGCTGCCTTGCTTGATAAGATCAACGATGAAAAACCGGTGCATGTCGTTACCCTGGAAGATCCCATCGAGTATGTGCACCAGCACAGACAGGCCACCTTTAATCAGCGGGAGCTGGGGAATGATTTCGATGCCTTTGCCTCGGGCCTCAGGGCTGCGCTACGCCAGGCGCCCAAGGTCATCCTCGTAGGTGAGATGCGTGACAGGGAGACCATGGAAATCGGCCTCAGCGCGGCCGAGACCGGCCATCTGGTGCTCAGTACATTGCATACCGTGGATGCGGGGCAGACCATCAATCGTATCCTTGGCATGTTCGAACAGGAAGAGCAGGCCCAGATCCGAAACCGCCTAGTGGACACCATCCGCTGGATCGTCTGTCAGCGTTTGATGCCCAAGGTGGGCGGCGGTCGGGTGGCCGCCTTTGAGATCATGGGTATGAACCTGCGGGTGCGCGAGTTGATCATGCATGGCGAGAGCGAGGATAAATCGTTCTATGATGTGATTACCGATGCCAAGGCCTTGGGCTGGCAGACCTTTGATCAGCATATGCTTGAGCTTTATGAGGAGGGGGTGATCACCGAGGAGGTTGCCATGGGTTACTGTACCAGGAAGACTGCTGTGAACCGCGGGCTCGATCGGATCAAGGCGGCGCGCGGCGAGTCCACCACAGGCATCACCGGCCTGGCCATGGATCAGGTAGAACAGGATGACCGCTCCGGTTATTAATTATGTGTGACGAGAAAGGACGGAGGTAGATATGCTTTCCCAGTGCCCCCACTGCCGGCAGGAGCTGAACCTCAGTGCGGCCCAGCAAGAAAAACTGGAAACCGCCCTTGCCGGGCTGGCTCCGGGCAAGTCGCTCAAGATCGGCTGCCCCAAATGCAAACAGCCCATTGAACTGAGCAATGAGAGCCGCGCTGACAGTGCTGCTGTGCTCAAGGATGTGCTTTATTCCGATCATGCGGGGGATGAGGACCAAGCCGCAGTCGGCATGGTCGAGGCGATCCAGGAACGCCCCAAACCGGTACGCCTGCCGCCTGATGCCCCTAAACCGCCAGATCTGGAGTGGTTGAAAAGCGGTGTCTTTGATGAAAAAGAGATCATTGAGGATGTGCCCCATGTCCTTATCCTGGTGCCGGATACGGAACTGAACACCCAGGCCACCATGGCCTTTGGCGAAATCGGCTATCAGCCGGTGTATGTACAGTCCGCGGAAGAGGCCATCGACAAGATGCAGTTCATGAACTATGAGGCTGTAGTCCTGCACACCAGTTTTGAAGGCGGGGCTCTCGAGGACTCCTCCTTTCATCGGTTCATGCAGGTCATGTCCATGGGTAAGAGGCGCTATATTTATTATGTCTTGCTGGGGCCGAGTTTTCGCACCCTGTATGATTTAGAGGCCCTGGCATTCAGCGCAAATCTGGTGGTCAATGACGATGATGTGCATTCGCTGAACCTGATCCTCAAAAAGAGCCTGAGCGACTATGACGACCTGTTCGGCCCATATGTCGATGCACTCAAGCATTATGGCATGAAGTAAAAAAGTCAGGAAAAGACGGCTGTGGAACAGGGGAGCTTCGGCTCCCCCGCCGTGTGATCAAGTCACACGGCTATTTTTTTGTCTGAACAGGGGGCAGGACCTTGATCCCCTTTCCTTTTCGTACCAGGCGCAGTTTGTTTTTCCGGACGATACGCTGCACTGCCAGACTCAGCGTGACATCGGTAAGTTGAAGGGAGATCAACCCCTTGCAGGCAGGATCTACCGAGATGGCAAGACCTGTTTTGCTGGCAACGTAAGTGAAAAATTCTGGCAGCGGCGCCTTGTGAAAGAGGATGGTAATCCGTTTATTGCCAAATATAGCCCCATAATCAGCAAAGCGAATGGGGCTTGGCTGTGGAGGGGCTTTTTTAGTTGCGGATGCTTTTTGGGCCGTACCCTTCTTTTTGCCCTTGGCTTTTGTTTTTTTCGCGGCCGGGGTGATGATCACCTTGAGCCCTTTCTCCACCTGCATTACCTGGTGCTCAATGGATTGTTCGCCAAGATCAAAAACAAAGCGCACCTTGTCCGGATGCCGGGCAATGCGAATCCGTTTGAGTTCAGCCCGGTTGATCGGCAGCCCCACCACCTTTTCCAGCAAACTCACGCCGTGGACGTCAAAGACCAGACGCGGTGGCTTATCCAGCATGAAGCTGCGGTATTTTTTTAAGGGAACGTCGGCCAGAATGAGAAGTTCATCCCGTCCATCGTCAACACTGTAGTCAAAAAAAATGGTGGGCAGATCCAAAGTGGATTTGCCAGGAGTGACCGCCAGTGAGGTGTGCGGAAAAACAATCAGTAGGAAAACGGCAAAACAAAAATGGAACGTCCGGATCATCATAGAGAAAAACTCCATAGATAGAGGGCTTTCGTTATGTTTCGTATACCTGATTACCACAGTTGCCGTGCTAGAACAAGTCAGGTGATGCCCGGATTATTTATGGGCGCTCACCAGCCTTTAGGATGATGTTTTCAATGATTTTTTTAGCCTCTTCACTTTCGGGGGGGATCTCTTTGAGGTGGCTTGCAAGTCCGGCTATATCCCCTAAGGTGTCGCGCTGCTCGATAATAACAAACTCTCTGCGCTTTCTTTCTTCAAAAAGCAGGTCGAGGTTTTCCTGAAAGCTGTTTAAAAGCTGTTTTTTTGTTGCCTCATTAACGGGATGGCCACTTTTTTCTATCTCTTCGATAAAGCCAAAGAGCCCATCGCGAAAGAGACTATAGGTGCTCAAGGTATCTTGCGGGTTCAGGGTGCGTTGGAACTTAAGGATACGCTCAAGTTTCTCATTAAAGTCGTTGATGCTGAAGGGTTTATTCATGTAGTCAAAGGCCCCGAGTCGTATGGCCTCGATGGCAGATTCAATGGTGGCAAAGCCGGTCAGGATGATCACGGCGCAGGCAGGGTTATGTTCCTTGGCAAAACAAAGAACATCCAGGCCGCCTTCGTTTTTATGTGCAGTGCCCGGCATATTTTTATCCGTAATAACCACATGGTAATGTTTATTTTTTAGCAACTCTATGGCCGATGCCGCATCAAGGGCCGTGTCTGCAGCGTAGCCAGAGGAGGAGAGGGTGTCTGTCACGATGTTCAGGATAGGTTGTTCGTCGTCAACAACGAGAATTTTTGCTTCCATGGTTTGTTCCCATCTCAAGTTTTCTTAAAGTTGCCAATCGTCTTTGTTGGAAGAGGAGACGATCACCTTGCCGCTGTCGCGTTCGACAGCAACGGTACGCGCTATGGTGCCGCCGGTTTCAGCTGCGACAATGGGAATTCTCAAATCTCGGAGGATTTGCTCAATTTTTGCCACAACTCTTGATCCGATTTGGAAGTCATAATGTGAGCTGGAAAAGACACTCGCTCCCCCGGTCATCTTGGCCTGAATGCCTTTGGTAAAGCCTGTGGGAGTCATGGCCAGTGTTCGGAGTTCACCGAGTAGGCATGGTACGGCTGTGTTGGCGTAGTAGCCGGGCTTGGGCGTTGCTTTGGGGAGGCCGAAATTGGAGTCGGGCAAGGCGATATGCACCATGCCGTAACTCTGCGAAGGCGGATGCTCAAGGATAAGTGCCACGCAGGAGCCGAGAGAGTATGTCTTAATAATTTCACCGGGAATGTTGGTCGCATGGTGGTCGCCGATACCCAGTATGGTCAGTTTCCCCAACTATTTCTGTCCGCTGCTTGATGGTTTGTGTAAATTGCCGTCGCGACGTGATTGAGTCACACTACTCAAACCATTGTAGGGTATATCGAAAGGAAGATGAAGGTGAAACAGCGGTGGGGACGTGAAAAGAAAATGAGCCTATGGGAGTCTTGCCAACAAGAGATATATTTGCACACGTAAGGCAAGGAGTATGAGCAGCATGAGGCAAGAGCCCAGCAGCATAAGGCCGTTGGTGCGCGGGATATCCTCGGGTTCTGCTTCTCGTACCCTGTCGCCGATGGTCGGTTTTTCCACAACCTTGCCAAAATAGATATTGCTGCCGCCCAGCTGTATGCCCAGAGCCCCTGCCACGGCGGCCTCGCTATGGCCGGAGTTGGGGCTGGCATGGTTGAGCCGGTCTCTAAACAGGATAAAAAGGGAGCGTTTAAAATCCAGGCGCAGGAAGAAAGCGGCGGCGGGCAGCATGAGCGAGGTCAGCCTGGCCGGGACAAAGTTTGCTGCATCATCGAGCCTGGCGGCAGTCCAGCCGAATTGGGCGTACTGTTCGTTCTTATAGCCAAAGGTTGAGTCCATGGTATTGATCGCCTTATAGAGCATGGCGCCTAAGGGGCCGCCCAAAAGGGCAAAGAAAAGGGGGGCGGTCACTCCATCCACCATGGACTCTGCCACCGACTCCACGGCAGCCTTAGCCACCCCGGCCTGATCCAGGTTTTCCGTGTCCCTTCCTACGATCATGCCCACCCGCTTTTTCGCCTCTGCAAGATCGTCCGCAACTAAAGCCTGGTAGACCTCGTTGCTATGGCGAATGAGATCCCGTGTGGCCAGGCAGGTGTAGAGTAGGAGGATGGAGACTGCTTCTCCAAGAAGAGGATGTATGTAAATTGCCCCTTGGAGAATGCCGAGCACGGTGAGGGCGGTGAGCAGCAGGGTGCAGAGTACGGTGACGAATCCGGCAACAGCAGGGGGCAGGAGTGCGCGAAAGATTTTTTCCAAAATCAGAGCGCACCGGCCCATGATCTGCACCGGGTGCGGCAGCCAGCGCGGGTCGCCGAACAGAAAGTCAAGCGCAATGGCTATGAGGAGTTGATATTCAAGGCGCATCAAATTCCCAAAAATTTGTATATGACATCCATCTCAAGGTCATTGCGCACTGCCGCGGCCAAGCGGTCAAAGGCGGGCTCTAAATCGTATGCCGCCTGCACTGTCTTGAGAGGTTCCATGCCTTTAGCGACTCGCAGTTGGTCGATAAACCAGCGCCGGAAAGGGTCGGAGTCAAACACCCCGTGCAGGTAGGTTCCCCATATTTTGTGTGTGTTGCTCCCCAATCCACCGCTCACCCCGTCATGAAAGGTGATGATCTCTGTGGTTCCTGAGGCTTGGCTTTGCCCGTGGTGGATCTCGTAGCCGTGCACCGGGCAGCCGGAGACACAATGCGCACCCTGCTGACGGGTCAGGGTCTTGTCCCGGTCAAGCACGGTGATAAGGTCCAAGAGACCGAGGGCGGAAACCGACTCTCCCTGTGATTCAATATGGTGCGGATCTTCAATACCCTTACCGAGCAACTGGTAACCGCCGCAGATGCCGACTATCTCAAGTGTGCCCTGCAATTCCTGGATACGTTTGGCAAGGCCTGAGGCAAAGAGCCATTTGCGGTCATTGATCACGTTTTTGCTGCCCGGCAGGATGATGGCGTCAAGGCCTGTCAGATCCTCGGGGGTTTTAACGATCTTGATAAAAACATCCGGCTCATCGAGAAAGGGCTCAAAATCGGTAAAATTCGAGATGTGCGGCAGGTCGATAAGGCCGAGGGTCACATGCTCGACGCTTGGGCGTTCCGGGCTGAACAGGCCGCCCTTAAAGTTGACCGAGTCTTCCTCCGGAATGCCGAGATTCTTGATATGATCCACCGTGCCCAGTACCGGTTTGCCGGTCCTTTCAAACATGTAGGTATAGGCATCGGCCAAGAGAGACTTGTCGCCGCGGAAACGGTTGACCACGTATCCAGCCACCAGGTCACGCTCCCACTCATCCAGGATCTCCATGGTTCCGACAAAGGAGGCAAAGACCCCGCCCCGGTCGATATCCCCCACCAGCAGGACCTTGGCTTCAGCATAACGGGCCATGTTCATGTTGACGATGTCGTGTGATTTGAGGTTGACCTCGGCCGGGCTGCCTGCCCCCTCCAGAATCACAACCTCGAACTCCGAGGCCAGCGAGTCGTAAGCTGCCTTGGCCTCGTTAAAGGCCTGCTCTTTATAGGCCACATACTCTTTGACCTGCATATTTCCCACCGGCTTGCCCATGACTATAACCTGGCTGCCCGTGTCGCTTGAGGGTTTGAGCAGGACCGGGTTCATGCGCACATCCGGGTCCAAAAGAGCAGCCTGGGCCTGTACGACCTGAGCCCGTCCCATTTCGCCTCCGTCGTGGGTGACAAAGGAGTTGAGGGACATGTTCTGCGCCTTAAAGGGGGCGACTCGAACGCCGTCTTGCAGCAGGATGCGGCAGAGTGCTGCGGTGAGTACGGATTTGCCTGCATTGGAACAGGTACCCTGAAACATGAGTGCGGGGGTGGTTTGGCTCATGGCGTCCGTTCCTTGATAAAGGTGGCCAGGCTGCGGCTGTGCTTGCTCACAGGCAGGGTGAATTCTTTAATGTCCGACAACGTATAGGGACTGTCCGGTTGTTCTTGCTGCCAGATTCGTAACTCTTCTTCGGCCTTGGGGCCCTTCATGCAGATGACCTTGCCGCCTGGAGGCGAACAGGGTGCGGTCAGGCTTAAAAATTCATTGATGGAGGTAAAGGCGCGGCTGGTGATGTATTCGGCAGTAACGGCTGTGCCTGCCACCAGGTTGCTGTTTTCTTCAAGGCGCCCGGCCAGAATCTCCACCCCGGAAAGTCCCAGGGTCCGGATGATGTGCTTGAGAAAGGAAACCCTCTTCTGCCGCGGTTCCACCAGGGTGAGTTCCAGCTCGGGCCGGGCCGTCTTCAGCACCAGACCAGGGAAGCCTCCCCCTGTGCCGATATCCGCAAGATCTGTTTGTATTGGCAGAACAGTGAGCAGGGTCAGGGAGTCAAGAAAATGGGTTTCTAAAATTTCCTCCACCCCGGCCTTGGCCACCAGATTGATTTTGCGGCCCCACTTGATCAGCTCGTCACAGTACCGACAGAGCGGTTCCACGGCCGACTCCGGCACAGGGAGATCAAGGGCGGCAATGCCGTCTAAGAGGATTTTTTTTGGGGCCATTTTTCTCAATTATTTACAGGGTTCCGGTCCAGGAAAAGTCTGTTTTTACCCTGACTGCCCAGTGTTTGCAAGGAAGAGAAAATAATTCAACCCCAACGCCCAAAAGGTGGAATCGTTTCTTGTTGCCTGGCGTAGAGTTTTATATGTGGCGCTGACGCGTCTCTGTGAAAAACATAGAGACCATTATCGGTGCAGGCACTCACAGGCCCAAATACTGCCCAGAAAGACGTGGATGCAACTTGAGGTCGGTAACCTCTCCACCCGGGGCGCTTACCCGGCGCCCCCGACTTTTTTTACATATCCCGCCCTGCTTGACAATCTCTTGGCCAACGGTATAGTTCCTCCATTTATCCTGCGTTTAGGAAATAACCGTATGCCTGAATCTTCAGCACAGCAATCCTCCAACATGCGCCAATGGTCTTTCTGGGTCGACCGTGGCGGCACCTTCACCGATATTGTGGCTCAAAGTCCGCAAGGGGAGCTGCTAAGCCATAAGTTGCTCTCGGAAAATCCGGAGCAGTATGAGGATGCAGCCCTTGCCGGAATTCGTGATCTGTTGGGTCTTAAAGAGGATGCTGCGATTCCGGCCGAATTGATCCGCGAGGTCAAGATGGGTACCACCGTCGGTACCAACGCCCTGCTTGAACGCAAGGGTGAAAGGGTTTTGCTCGTCACCTCAAAGGGATTCCGTGACGGGCTCAGGATTGCCTACCAGAATCGGCCCCAACTCTTTGATCTGCATATTGTCCTGCCCGAGATGCTCTATAGCCAAGTGCTGGAGGTGGACGAGCGGGTAACGGCCCAGGGAGAGGTGCTTACGCAGCTTGATCCGCTTGTGGTCAAGGATGGGTTGCTCGATGCCTACGCGCAAGGCATCCGTTCCATTGCCATTCTTTTCATGCACGGCTATCGCTACCCAGCCCACGAGAAGCAGGTTGCTGAGCTGGCACAAGAGGTCGGCTTCAGCCAGGTCTCAGTGAGCCATCAAGTCAGCCCACTCATAAAGTACGTCTCTCGCGGCGACACCACGGTGGTGGACGCCTATCTCTCCCAGGTGCTCAGACGTTATGTGGATCGGGTGGCAGGCGAGTTGGGGCAAACGCGGTTGATGTTTATGAAGTCCGACGGCGGGCTCACCGATGCCCGTTATTTTGCCGGTAAGGACTGTATCCTATCCGGTCCGGCTGGCGGGGTGGTGGGGGCGGTCAAGACCAGCGAGCTGGCCGGCTTTGATAAGATGATCGGCTTTGATATGGGCGGCACCTCCACCGATGTCTCCCATTTTAACGGTGAATTTGAACGTGCCTTTGAGACCGAGGTGGCCGGGGTGCGTATGCGTTCACCCATGATGCATATTCATACCGTGGCCGCAGGCGGCGGCTCCATCCTCCATTTTGACGGCAGCCGTTTCCGGGTGGGACCGGACTCTGCCGGGGCCGATCCCGGCCCTGCCGCCTATCGCAAGAAAGGGCCGCTCACCGTGACCGACTGCAATGTGATGTGCGGCAAGATTATGCCGGAACATTTTCCCAAGATTTTCGGCCCTGATGCGGATCAGACCCTGGACAGTGACGAAGTCCAAACACGCTTTCTCTCCCTGGCCCTGGAGATCAAGGCGGCCACCGGGGAAGAGAAGACCCCGGAGGAGGTGGCAGACGGATTTTTGGCCATTGCCGTGGATAATATGGCCAATGCCATCAAGAAGATCTCCATTCAGCGGGGGCATGATGTCAGCGAATATACCCTGACCTGTTTTGGCGGAGCAGGGGGGCAGCACGCCTGCCTGGTGGCCGATGCCTTAGGAGTAAAACGCGTGTTGCTCCACCCATACAGCGGGGTGCTCTCCGCCTTTGGCATGGGCTTGGCCGACCTTACCGATATGGCAGAGCAATCCGTGCAAGAGGAGTTGAACGACTCCCTCATGGCGCATTTGCAGCAGGAGGCAGAACGGCTTGGCCGAAAGGTGCGAGAGGGTGTAGAGAGCCAGGGGGTGGTGCCGGAACGGATCACCATCAGCACCAAGGCCCAGTTGCGCTATCATGGCTCGGATACCTGCCTTCTGGTGGACTATGGCTCAAGGGCAAAAATGGAAGCGTCCTTTGCCGCCGAGCATAGCAAACGTTTTGGCTTTATCGACCCGGCAAAAAAGCTCAACGTCGAGGCCCTGGTTGTCGAGGCCCAGGGTAAGAGCGATGTGCTCCTTACACAAAATGCATCCCCATCCCTGATTGAGGAGATCGCCTCCGAGGCCCTGCTCTCGGTGAGCCGTTTTTTCAGCGAGGGCGATTGGCAGGTGGCGCCGGTGGTTGATCGACAAAAGATGCAGCCGGGCAATACATTACGCGGCCCGGCCATTATTATCGAACCCCATGCCACGGTGGTGGTGGAACTGGGCTGGCAGGCGGAACTCACCGGCCAAAACGATCTGCTGCTTACCCGCATCAGCGAAAAGAAACGGCAGCAGGCCGTGGGCACCAGCGTGGACCCGGTCATGCTTGAGATCTTCAACAACCTCTATATGTCCATTGCCGAGCAGATGGGCACGGTCCTGGCCAACACGGCCCATTCGGTGAACATCAAGGAGCGGCTGGATTTTTCCTGCGCCATATTTGACGGCTCGGGAAACCTGGTGGCCAACGCCCCCCATGTGCCCGTGCATTTAGGCTCCATGGGCGAGAGCGTGAAATCCCTTATCGCGGCCCACGGGGCAAAGATGCTTCCGGGCGATGTCTATCTGGCAAATGCCCCCTATAACGGCGGCACCCATTTACCCGATGTCACGGTGATCACCCCGGTTTTCGAGGGCGGCGAGGTTCTCTTCTATGTGGCCTCCCGCGGCCATCATGCCGATATCGGCGGTTTGACCCCCGGCTCCATGCCCCCTGACTCGACCAGTGTCGAGGAGGAGGGCATCCTCTTTGATAATGTGAAATTGGTGGACCAGGGGAGGCTGCTCGATCAGGAGATTCGGACAATCCTGGCTGGCGGCAGCTTTCCAGCGAGGAATATCGAGCAGAATATGGCGGACCTCGCCGCCCAGATTGCGGCCAACGAAAAGGGCGTGCAGGAGTTAAAGAGGATGATCGACTCCTTTGGCCTTGCCGCTGTTTCCGCCTATATGCAGCATGTGCAGGATAATGCCGAGGAGTCGGTGCGCCGGGTGATCGATCATCTGCACGACGGTGCGTTTACCTTTGAGATGGATAACGGGGCCATGATTAGGGTGAAGGTCACAGTGGATCATATGGAGCGTTCCGCCACCATTGATTTTTCCGGGACCTCGGAGCAGCTTTCCTCAAACTACAATGCGCCCCTGGCCGTGTGTAAGGCAGCGGTGCTCTATGTCTTTCGTTGCCTGGTGGGGGATAATATCCCGCTCAATGCCGGGTGTATGAAGCCCCTTCAGGTCATTGTGCCCGAGGGCTCGTTGCTCAATCCACAGTATCCTGCTGCGGTGGTGGCAGGCAATGTGGAAACCTCCCAGGCGGTCACCGATGCCCTGTTCGGTGCCTTGGGAGTTCTGGCCGCCTCCCAGGGGACCATGAACAATCTCACCTTTGGCGATGCGACTTACCAGTACTACGAAACCATTGCCGGAGGTTCGGGCGCTGGGAAAGATTTTGCCGGTGCTTCGGCAGTGCAATGCCATATGACCAACTCCCGCCTCACCGATCCCGAGGTATTGGAGCACCGTTTTCCGGTTTTGCTGGAGGAATTTTCTTTGCGCAAAGAGAGCGGCGGGGCCGGAGCATTTCATGGCGGTGACGGGGTAGAGCGCAGGATACGCTTCTTAGCGCCCATGTCTGCCTCCATTCTGTCAAATAACAGAAGGCACAGCCCCCAGGGCATGGCTGGCGGCAAGGCCGGTAAACCTGGGTGCAATCAAGTTTTGCGTACGGATGGATCGTTGGAGGAGCTTTCCTTTGCCGACCATGCGGACATGGCCGTAGGAGATGTCCTCATCATCAAGACCCCGGGTGGCGGTGGTTTCGGCCCTGCCGACTGATTGACCTAGTCGCAGTTTTCCGTTTGTAATCGTTTTGCCTTTGGGGCCACCGGGTCTTGGTGGATGGTGACGTCTGTCTCGGCAAAGGCATCCATGATCGCGTATTCCACCTTTTTGGCCACTGCATGGGCCTCAACCAATGGGAGATCGGCATCCAGATCCAGATGCATTTGAATCACCTTGAGTTGGCCTGATTGTCTGGTCCTGAGGCCATGCACCCCAAGCACCAAAGGGTGGCTCAGGGCAATATCGCAGACCTTTTTCCTGAACTCTTCCGGCAGCTCCCGGTCCATCAGAACCTGCATGGCCTCGTGGCCGATCTGCCACGCACTTTTGAGGATATAGGCGCCAATGGCCAGGGCGCAGAGCGGGTCCAGAATGGCCCAGCCGTTGCTGGCTAGCAAGAGGACGAGCAGGGTGCTGGCATTGGTCAAAAGATCGGTCTTGTAATGCAGAGAATCCGCCTTGATCGCCAGGGAGTTGGTCTGGCTGATGACATAGCCCTGAAAGGCCAAAAGAAGCATGGTGGCGCACACGGCAAAGATCATCACTCCGATGCCAAGGGGAATGGCGCTCAAGGGTTGCGGGTTATGCAGCCTTTCCACAGCATGCATGGTCAGGAAGATAGCAGAGCCGGCAATAAAGGAGGCCTGGGCCAGACCGGCCAGACTCTCGGCTTTACCGTGGCCGAACTGGTGATCCTTGTCTGGGGATTTAAGGGAGTAACGTACGGCAAGAAGGTTGATCAATGAGGCTGCCCCATCCATTAAAGAGTCCACCAAAGAGGCAAGGATACTCAGAGAGCCGGTGGCGAACCAGGCGGCAAACTTAATGCCGATAAGCACTGCCGCCGTGGTGGTAGAGGCATAGGTTGCCAGGCGAAGCAGGTGAGCGGTCTTTTGTTGAGTTGGGGTATCCATGGTGGGGATGCAACCGAATTTTACAATTTTTTATGATCCTTTTTTTCCTCTTCCACATACACATCCTTGTATTGGGGGCTGGGAGTCTTTTTTTCACGCCGAAAGAGGAGAACCAGGCCGAAGATGGTCATTGCCGCGCCGATAAAGAGAACCGTGGGGATATATACGCCTCCCTCTGTCCAGGCCCAATAAACGCAGTAAGGACCGACAAGGATGTTGAAGATAGCCAGGATTTTTTTACCCATACTCTCTTGCTCCATGTTGTGCTTGTCTAATAAGTATAGGGCAAAACAGGGTTACGGGTCAAAATGGTGGGTCTGCTGATGCTATTTTTTCTCCCTCTCCCCTGAGGGGCGAGGGAGTTTAACTAACCTGTTGGTAAAGAGCTGAGCTGACGATCATGCATCTTACCGAGCAGAATTAAGGCGAAAGTGCAGCCCAGCAGAGCGAACCACATGTCCGATTGGGTATCCCAGATGTAGCCCTGGCTGCCGAGGAATGATTCTGCCGCCTCTTGGCTGAGAAGGGCTACCCACCACTCGATCAATTCGTAAAAGGCGGAAACCCCCAGGCAGAAGCAGACAATGAAAAAGTTGCGCCAGGGGACAGTGGAGAAGACCTGTTTGCGGATCACGATCTCTCGGGCGATGATAGCGGGGATGAATCCTTGTGCCAGGTGGCCCACCTTGTCGTAATTGTTGCGGCTCTGCCCCATGGCCTCCTTCAGCCAATCAAAGAGCGGCACCTCGGCATAGGTGTAATGGCCGCCCACCATGAGGATGATCGAGTGGACGAGGATGAGGAAGTAACAGAGCGGGGTCAGGCGAAATTTTTTGTAGGTGGCTGCCATGGTCGCTGCCCCAATCAGGGCCGGCAAGACCTCCAGCAACCAGATGGGATAATCCTTTGGCCCGATCCCGGACCAAAGGAGCACGCCGCAAAAGCTGATGATCCACAGGTTTCGCCACATACGGTGTTCCCCTCCCTAAAAAACTTTGCTTGCCAGGACATTGCACCAATGGTCGATAGGGCAGTGTCCCTGCTATAGGAGCCCCTTGAGGGGCGATAAGTAAAGCCTGGCCATTCGCCCCTCAAGGGGCTCCTACAGAGAGTAACGCAAGCGAATATTGATACCTCAGTCCTTCTTCTCGGTGCGTATCGCCACCGACTTGGCATGCGCAGTCAACCCTTCCAGGTTGGCCAGTTTCTGAATATGCTCGCTGTCATCCAAGAGCGCTGTTTCCGAATAGGCAATCAGGCTTGATTTTTTGATAAAGGTCTCCACCCCTAAAGCGGAAGAGAAGCGGGCCGTGCCCATGGTGGGCAACACGTGGTTGGGGCCAGCCAGGTAGTCGCCTGCTGATTCAGGGGTGTGCTTGCCTAGAAAGATCGCCCCGGCGTGGCGGATACGGGTGGCCCATTCAAAGGCGTTGTCAATCATCAGCTCCAGATGCTCCGCCGCAAACTCGTTTGCCAAGACAATGGCTTCTTCCACCTCGCGGGCAATGAGGATCACACCCCGCTCACTCAGTGATTTTTGTGCGATCTCGGCCCGGGAGAGCTCGGCCAGTTGTTTTTCCAGTTCGGTAACAATATCGTCCGCCAT
The DNA here is from genome assembly GCA_964385695.1 of uncultured Desulfobulbia bacterium. Lineage (GTDB taxonomy): Bacteria > Desulfobacterota > Desulfobulbia > Desulfobulbales > Desulfurivibrionaceae > CAYLQA01. Next base: position 25,998 of record CAYLQA010000003.1, read on the forward strand.
TTCCTGGCCCGTGGTGATGCACATGGCCAGGGCCTGAGGATCATGCTCGGCCTGGGCCAGCATGTCCGCGGCAATATAGGCGGGGACTGCAGTGTCGTCCGCCACGATCAGTACTTCGCTCGGCCCGGCGATCATGTCGATCCGCACCCGGCCGGAAACCTGGCGCTTGGCCTCGGTCACATACTGGTTGCCGGGCCCGACAATAACATCCACGGCCGGAATGGTCGCGGTGCCGTAGGCCAGGGCCGCAATGGCCCAGGCGCTGCCCACCTTGTAAATCTCGGTGATGCCGATCTCCTGGGCTGCCACCAACAAAGCCGGGTTGACCTTGCCCTCGCTGTCCGCAGGGGTGACCATGATCCGCCTATCCACCCCGGCAATGGCTGCCGGGATGCCGTTCATCAGCACCGAGGAGACCAAAGGCGTTTTGCCGCCTTGGCCGCCCGGCACGTAAAGACCGGCAGAGTCCACCGGGTGCACCAGGCGTCCGGTGATGGTGCCATCCTCCCGGGTGGTGATAAAGGACTCTTCCTTTTCTTTTTCATGAAAGGAGTAAATCCGCTCAATGGCCAGCTCCAAGGTATCGAGAAAATCTTGTTCTATTTCGTCAAAGGCATCGCGCAATTCATCATGACTTACCGGCAGGGCCTGGGCGGTCATCTGCGGGGAATCGAATTTTTGGGTGTATCCAAGGAGCGCCGCATCACCACGCGTGCGGATGTCGTCAATGATTGCACCGACTGTCTCCTGGCATTTTGAATCCGCCAGCTGAAACCTGTCCCGTAGGGAATCGATTATTGCTTCGCCCTCATCCGAGGTGGTGGTTACCGGTGTGATGATCATGATTTGGTCCTATTTGAATAATGTACCGACAGTATCGTCAACGTTTATGGGCTGATTCGTAAGCTTTTGAATGTAAATATGTTTCAGCAGGCTGTCATCAACCTTTTACTCTTTCTGTTTAAATAGAGAATACCGTTCTTTCTGGGTCTGCGAAAAGAAAACAAATATCGAGCCTGCCGTAAAAATGGCGACCCCGCCAAGAATAACAACGACCCTGGTCCAGGGCATTCCCATCGCTTCCCGCGCAGCAGCAAGATTATAAGCCGTATAAGCCCACTCAGCAGCGGCCAGGAAAAGCGCGAACTGGATAATGCGTGCGGCAAGGGGGCGACGGATAAAGAGGAGTAACGGCAAAAGCAGGCACCCCACCATGAGCACCGAGTTCCCGTAGCGCAGAAAATGTGCGCCAAGGAGGATAAAACTCAAAATGACCGGGACGAGTTGCAAAACGGAGTGGATGTTTTTTTTCATAGGCTAAAATTTGCAGATACGGGTTGCCCTGCCCTTATTTGTTCTCCTTGTTTCTGGGCGCGTTAGCTTCTTCATCAAAGACCGGGCAGAGCTTTTTCGTATCATACTCCCTAAACACCGGGTCGTTGTAGTCCTTATGGCAGGGCAGGCATTGGCCCACCCGCAAGATCCGGCTCAGTTCCTCTTTGTTAAACGGCCTGAGATCCGGCCGGGCGCTGTGCTGCAAGGGGGTGCCGTTAATGTCCACATAGCCGTCCAGGGGCGGGGTGGTGCCCACCTCGGTTTTCACGCCTTTGTCTACGCCGGAAAAATGCCACTGGCCGTTTTCCTTCCAGGCCGTGCCCTCGCCCAGGCCCATGGTCTTGGTAGAGGTGTGGCATTCGGCGCAGGTTCGGCCTGTCTTCTGGGTGGTGTGGGCGTTGAGTGCGGCCATGGTCAAGCGGTTGAACTGTTTTTCCGCCTTTCCCTCTTCGTCGAGCAGGGTGACGATATCCTGGCAGCCCGGGGTCACGGTAACGATCTCTTCACCCCACACAGCGAGCATGGGCTTTTCGTACCTGAGATAGGAGCGGCCCTCTTCCCACCAGCCCTTGGTTTCCTTCATGGTCAATTTATCCAGATGGGTGTCGCGCATATCCCGTTTGGCGTGGCAGCCATAGCATTGCGGGATCCAGCTGGAGTGGCAGGCCTCGCAGGAGACGCGCTTGTGCCCTTTATAATCGCAGATGCCTGGTTTTGGTGCGTTTAAAGGGTGCTCCCTGTCGTCGAGTTTGCCGACTAAAACAAACTCTTTCCCCTTTTGCCGGATATTGTTGAGCTCTTTGTCCTTTCTTGTTTTACCTGGTTTGCCGGTGGTATGGCATATCTTGCAGGAGATCTCCAGGGCCTCTTCGTAATGGGCGTAGCGTTTACCGTCCCCCATGACCTCATCCCTGGTATGACAGTCGATGCAGGCCATGCCCTTTTCATGGTGTACGTCAGCTGGCAGGTCCAGATAATAACGATCGCCCGGCAACCGGTTTTCCGACTGTTCACCGTTCTTATAGGGGGTGCCGTAATTTTCCCCTTCATAGACACCGATATAGGAGGTGCCCACGCGGCCACTTCGGTTATGGCAGCGGACGCAACTCTCCATGGGTACTTTTTTGCTGATCAGGGGATGCGGTTTTTTCTTGAGTTTGCCGAATTGAAAGAAGGTCTCCCAGGGGCGTACCGCCTTGGGTGCCTGGGGGCGGATGTAATGGCAGGCCGTACAGCCGCCGCCCTTTTCCCCGAAAAATCCGGGCAGGTCGCCTTTAGGCTTCCACAGATGGCAGGTGGCGCAGAGTTTTCTGTAGTAATCAATGGCCAGGGAGGTCTCACCGCTTTCAAGAAGCTGCTCCACCGAATAATCGCCGTTTTGGTCCTCGGCCTCGCCCCAGTAATAGAGCAGGGTGGCCAAAATGCCGCGGTTGGTGGCCATGAGGGAGTTCTTGACCTTCTTGACATCCTGGGCGTGACAACCCTCCACCCCGCAGGTCTTTTCCACCACCCTGAGATCACCTGGGTTCAACACCATGCCCTTGTGGGCCTTCTCTTTATCAATGGCGTAACTGTCACCCAGGTGGCAGGAGGAACAACCCAGCACCTCTCGGCCGTGGGCTGCATCAAGCTTTTCTTCCTTGTGGCAGCTCAGACACATCTCCACCCGGCCGGATGCCAATTGGTAGAGCTGATCCGGCCGCTTGGTCATGTTCTCGCGGATGACCAGGGCCAGGACAACAAGGAGTAAAAAGAAGACCGTCCAGCGGGTGGGCAATGGCTTCATTATTTGCCCTCCAGATAGCGCTCAGCCGTGGGGTAGCGGCGGCCATAGCCGAATGCCTTGGTGGTGACCTTAAGCCCCACAGGCGCCTGTTTGCGCTTGTACTCGTTGATGCGGACACGGCGCACCACGTCGCGGACAATCTCTTCGTCAAAGCCCATGGCCACGATCTCTTTGATGGAGAGATTATCTTCGAGGTAGGCGGAAAGGATCGGGTCTAAGACCGAGTATGGGGGCAGGTCGTCTTCATCCTTCTGGTCTGGGGCCAGCTCGGCACTGGGTGGTTTTTCAATGGTGTTGACGGGGATGATCTCTTGCTCGCGATTGATGTACCGGCAGATTTCATAGACCAACTGCTTGGGTACATCGGAGATCACGGCAAGGCCGCCGCTCATGTCGCCGTACAGAGTGCAGTAGCCCACAGCCATTTCGCTCTTGTTGCCGGTGGAGAGTACCAGCCGCCCCTGCTTGTTGGCCAGGGCCATGAGCAGGTTGCCGCGGATGCGGGCCTGGATATTCTGTTCGGTGACATCGGGTTTGAGCCCTTCAAAGTGGGGGGCCAGGGCTTCGCAAAATCCACCAAAGAGATCGCCGATGGGAATGATTTTAAACTCGATGCCCAGGTTTTTGGCCAGCAACTCGGCATCGTCCACACTGTGTTGCGAGGAATAGGGTGAGGGCAGGGCCACTCCCAGGACGTTTTCTTTGCCCAGGGCCTCAACGGCAATGGCTGCGGTGAGTGCCGAATCCACCCCGCCGGAAAGACCGATCACCACCTGCGTAAAGCCGCATTTTTTCACATAGTCGGAGGTGCCTAAGAGCAGAGCCTGGTAAACATCGGCCGTATCGTCGCCTTGGTCGGATGTGGCGGGTCGAACCTCACCCTGCCAGGTCTCTGTATCCACCACCACCATGTCCTCTTTGAACTTGGCCGCCTTTGCCACCCGCTTGCCTTGATGATCCAGAACCATGGACTCACCGTCAAAGATAAGCGAGTCCTGGCCGCCCACCTGGTTCACATAAAGGAGGGGCATATTGTATTTGCTGCAGATGTTGGCAAAGATTTCCTGCTTGGTCGCGGATTTGCCCAAATTAAAGGGCGAGGCCGCTATGTTGATCAACAGATCCACATGCTCTTCGCTGTTTGCCAGCAAGGCGCCCACCGGATCAACCTGATACAAGGGGCGCTCAAAGACGTTCTTGTCGTTCCAAATATCTTCGCAGATGGTGATGCCCAGGTTGAGTCCCTTGAATTTAAAGGGGTGGCTCTCAATCCCCGGCTCGAAATAGCGTGACTCGTCAAAGACATCGTAACTGGGCAGCAGCCGTTTGTAGGCGGTAAAGAGCACCTCGCCTTCGCTAAAGAGAACGGCGCTGTTATGCAGCGCCTTGCCACTGTGCGCATGGTGGCGGGTGATGGTGCCGCAGAGCACGCCAATGCCCCGGACCTCGTCAACAAGTTCGCGTAAGGTTTGGTCGTGGTCGTTTATAAAGGCGGGCCGCTCCAAAAGATCCTGGGGCGGGTAGCCGCTGATGGCAAGTTCCGGGAAAATGGCCAGCTCGCAACCCGAGTCTTTGGCCAGGGCCAGCCATGATTTCATGGCCTCAATGTTTTGCCCAAAGGCGCCGATGAGTGGATTTGTCTGTATAAGGGCGATTTTCATGGCCGCAATATAGCATAGTCGTCCTTTAATTTGCAGGAAAAAGGAAGCCTTATCCCATATCATTTTACTTGCAATGCTGGGGCTAAACGGGATAATTATCACTATGCATTTTGATCCCGTGGTACCCAATTCCATAAAGCACCGGAAGACCGGAAAGAAAGAGGCACTATGAAAAAATATTTTGTCCTGGATACCAATGTCCTGCTGCATAACGCCGACTCCATTACCTCCTTTGCCGACAACGTGGTGGTTTTGCCCATGTCCGTTATCGAGGAGTTGGACAAGTTCAAGTCCCATAATGATGAGTTGGGCCGTAATGCCAGGCGCGTTATCCGTTGCCTTGATGCCCTGCGGCGCAAGGGCAAACTGGGTGATGGTGTTGAGATGGATAACGGCGGCAGGCTGATGATCTTTACCGAAACCGCTGATAAATGCGTCGACCACGGCCTGAGCATGAAGGTGCCGGACAACCGTATTCTGGCTGTGGCCTATACCCTGTTTAAGCAAGGTGAGAGAGTCTATTTTGTTTCCAAAGATATCAATGCCCGCCTCAAGGCCGATGCCCTGGGCATCGATGTAATGGACTTTGAAAAACAAAAGGTCAACTTCGACGAGCTCTTTACCGGCCAGCGCGAGGTAACCGTGCCCTCTGAGGTGGTTAACCGATTTTATGAAAACCCTACCATCACCACCGAAGGGTTGCATCTGGTGCCCAATGAATTTGTGCTCCTCACCGATGAAGGCGATGAAAAGCATACCGCTTTGACCCGCGCCGTGGGTGAAGAAGAGCTGGGTCATATGCATAAGGAGTATGACCAGGCCTGGAATATTCGCCCGCGCAGCAAAGAGCAGCGTATGGCCCTTGAGTTGTTGATGGACCCTAATATCGAATTGGTGACCATGGTCGGCCAGGCCGGTACCGGAAAGACCCTGCTCGCCCTGGCCGCGGCTCTGGAGTGCACCATCAGCTTTAAGCGTTACGAACGCATCCTGGTCTCCCGACCCATCATTCCCCTGGGCAAGGACCTGGGCTATATGCCCGGCGACAAAGAGGAGAAACTGGGCCACTGGATGCAGCCCATCTTTGATAATCTCACCTACCTCATGACCAATGGGGAGAAAAAGGGGAAAAAGACCGAGCAGGAGATCGAAGAAGGTGCCAAGCAGAAGGTGGATAAGCTTCTCCAGGCCCATACGGTGGAGATGGAGGCCTTGACCTATATTCGCGGCCGCTCCATCCCGGGGCAGTTCGTCATTGTGGACGAGGCCCAGAATCTGACCCCCCACGAGGTGAAGACCATTATCAGCCGGGCAGGCGAGGGCACTAAAATGGTGCTCACCGGCGATCCGTACCAGATAGACAATCCCTATCTCGATTCGTCCAGTAACGGCCTGACCTATACCGTTGAGCGCCTCAAGGGTATTCCCATGCACGGGCATATCACCCTCTTAAAGAGCGAGCGCAGTTCCCTGGCTGCGGCTGCGGCCGATTATTTATAGGTCCTTGGAACGAAAAATGGTGTAGGAGTGTCATAAAAGGAATGAACTGCGAAAGGGAATAACAAGTTTTGTGTTTTTTCGTGGATTTCGTGGCAAAAAATATAAGGAGCAACCGTGGATTTTGAAGCGAAATGGATAGCATGGGAAATTACCCGGCGCTGCAATCTCAAGTGTGTGCACTGCCGTTCCTCCTCCGAGCTTGAGGCAAAGGAGCATCCTGATTTTGATTTTAACGAGGCCAAACGGGTGCTCGATGATATCTCCTCCTATGCCCAGCCGGTAGTGGTGCTTTCCGGCGGCGAGCCGCTCTTGCGCGAGGATGTTTTTGATATCGCCAAGTACGGCGGGTCCAAGGGCTTGCGGATGTGCCTTGCCACCAACGGGACCCTGGTGAACGAGGAGATCTGCGAGAAGATCAAGGAGGCGGATATCAAGATGGTCTCTTTGAGTCTCGATGGCTCTACTGCCGCGGTGCATGACGATTTCCGCTGCCAGCCCGGCGCCTTTGACGGCACCATCCGCGCAGCCAAGCTTTTTAAAAAGCACGGCATCCAGTTTTTGATCAACTCCTCTTTTACCAAGCGTAATCAGGATGAGATCTCCAAGATATACAAGCTGGCCAAGGAGCTGGGCGCCACTGCCTGGTACATGTTCATGATCGTGCCCACAGGCCGGGGCGAGGATATCATGAACGAGCTTATTGCGCCTGAAGATTACGAGAAACTCCTTGAATGGCATTATGAGATGGAAAAGGGCGAGGAAGAATTGTTGGTCCGCCCCACCTGCGCACCCAACTACTACCGGGTCGTCCTGCAAAAAGCCAAAGAGCAGGGCGATGATTTCAAGCGTCGCAGCCTGCAGTTCTCCACCGGCGGAGCCAAGGGGTGCCTGGCCGGACAGTTGATCTCCCTGATCGATGTGGACGGCAATGTCCTGCCCTGTAGTTATTTCCCCATGGCCGCGGGCAATATCCGCGAAACAACCTTCAGGGACATCTGGGAGAACTCCAAACTCTTCCAGGATATGCGGGATTTTAAGAGTTATAAGGGCCGTTGCGGCTCCTGTGAGTATGTCAATGTGTGCGGCGGCTGTAGGGCGCGAGCCTATGCGGTGACCGGTGATTACATGGCAGAGGAACCTTATTGCACTTACGTGCCGGCCAAAATGCGGTAACCTCACCGCAGCACCCCATCTGCCGCGTCGCTCGCCTGCTCGCGTAGCTTTACTACAGCTCGCAGGCGGGCTCCTTGCATCTGGGGCACTGTGATGAGGTTGGGGGCAACTGCTCGGTTTGGGGAATGATCACACAAAAAATGCCGTGTCTGTAGGAGCCAATTCATTGGCGATTTGTACAGCTTGAATTATCGCCAATAAATTGGCTCCTACAGGGCTGAAATATTTGCTGTGGAATTACGAATATAAACGTGAAAATAAGCGGGAGGGATAGATGAACGATAATTTCTTACGGGCCTGTCGGGGCGAGCAAACTGATCATACTCCGGTTTGGCTGATGCGCCAGGCTGGGCGGTATCTGCCCCAGTACCATGAGGTGCGTGGCAAGTATACCTTTTTGGATATGTGCAAGACCCCTGAGGCGGCGGCCGAGGTTACCATCCAGCCCATTGATTACTTGAATGTCGATGCGGCCATCCTCTTTTCCGATATCCTGGTGCCCCTTGAGAAGATGGGCTGCCCCTTGGAGTTTCAGGAAAAACGCGGGCCTGTCTTTTTGGAGCCTGTTCGCGACCGGGCAGCGGTGGATAAATTGAGCATCCCCGATCCCGAGGCGGAGTTGGGGTACGTGATGGATACCATCCGCATCCTGCGTAAAGAGCTTGAGGGTCGGGTGCCGCTCATCGGATTTTCCGGCGCGCCATTTACCCTGGCCACCTATCTGGTGGAGGGTGGCTCTTCCAAGAATTATTTTTTGACCAAGAAGATGATGTACACGGATCCCGCCCTTTATGCGGATCTGATGAACAAGATCACCGACTGCACCATCGAATACCTCAAGGCCCAGGCCGCGGCCGGAGCCCAGGCCCTGCAGATTTTCGATTCCTGGGCCGGCGTGCTTTCTCCCCGTGATTTTGCCGAATTCGCCATTCCTTATGTGAAACGGATCATCTCTGCCTTGAAGGATGGCGGGGTCACGGTGCCCATTATCTACTTTGCCAATAACGGCGCCACCCTGCTGCCCCAGTCCCTGGAAAGCGGTGCGGACGTGCTCGGCCTTGATTGGCGGATCAATATCGATGAGGCGGTCAAGGTGGTCGGCCAGAAGGTATCGCTCCAGGGCAATATGGACCCCATCGCCCTGATGCTGCCCCAGGACAAGATGGAGGAGCGCATTCAGAATATTCTCAACCAGGCCAAGGGTACCCGCGGCCATATCTTCAACCTGGGCCATGGTATTGTGCCGGAGATTCCGCCTGCGCAGGCCAAGTTTTTTGTTGAGACCATTCATCGCTTGAGTACAAGCGAGTAAATACTAACGAGTGACAAGTGACAGAGTCGTAGGGAGTTTCAAAAAACTATTTACTCGTCACTCGTTACTGGTCACTATCTATAAATTATGATTCCTTCAGTTGACGAATGCTACATGCTCATGGAGCAGTATGAGATGCTGCCCAATATCCGGGCCCACTCCATTATGGTGGCCCGGGTGGCTGGTTTTCTAGGCGCACGTCTCAGTGGGGCCGGGCAGGAGATCTCCCTGCCCCTGATTGTGAGCGGGGCGCTTTTGCATGATATTGCCAAGACCCAGACCTTAAACAACGATGGCCGCCATGATGAGTTGGGTGGCGAGATTTGCCGCACCCACGGCTTTGATGAATTGGCCGATATCGTTGCCGAGCATGTGATCCTCAAAAACGGGGTACCCTTTGATTGCTGCGCGGAAAAAGAGATTGTCTACTATGCGGATAAAAGGGTGCGCCACGAGGAGATCGTCAGCCTCGTGGATCGGCTGGATTATATTATCGAGCGTTATGGCAATGGCGATGAGTGGATACACGAGCGCATCCGTGAGAATTTTGCCAATGCCCATGCGATAGAGGATAAGATCTTTTCCCGCCTGGACGTAACGCCCTCAGAGGTGGCGGAATACGTAAACGGTCATGTGTTTGAGCTTGACGGGTTGAAGGTCTGATATCCCGTGAACCCCGTCTGAAGGAGCCCCTTCAGGGGCGATTGGCCAGGCCTTCTTGTCGCCCCTGAAGGGGCTCCTACAGGAGAAATTCGGCAATTTAAAGAGGGAGTGTAATGAAAGGAGTGCAAAGCTCAGAACCAATCGGAGTCATATTGCTCAACCTGGGTGGACCAAACACCCTGGACGATGTTGAACCCTTTCTTTTCAACCTCTTTTCCGATCGTAAGATCATCCGCCTTTCCCCCTTTCCTTTTTTACAGAAATTCATTGCCGCTAAGATCGCTAAAAAGCGTGCGCCCAAGAGCAAGGAATCATACCGTCGCATAGGCGGCGGTTCTCCCCTTGCCAAGATTACCTTGGAGCAGGCCCATGCATTGGAAGCGGTTCTTGCACCCCATGGCAACTTTAAGGTGCGCATGGCCATGCGCTACTGGAACCCCTATGCCTCGGAAACCCTGCGTATGTTCAGCCAGGCCGGGATCAAGAAGGTGGTCGGGCTGACCCTCTATCCCCACTACTCGGTGGCCACCACCGGCTCTTCCATGGATGACCTGATCAAGGCGGCCAAGGAGTCGGGCCAGGTTTTTGACTTGATCGAGATCCTGGAGTGGCCCGAGGATGAGAATTATATCGCCGCCCTGGCCGAGACCGTCAGCGAAGGGTTGACAAAGCTTTCCGGTCAAGAGGTAGAATTGGTCTACAGCGCCCACTCCCTGCCGGTGAAGTTCATTGAAGACGGTGATCCTTATCTGGATCAGATCAAGCAGACCATTGCGGCCGTAGAAAAAATAACCAATAAGCAGGGCCACCTCTGTTTTCAGAGCAGAAGCGGGCCTGTTGAGTGGCTTTCCCCCTCCACGCCGGACATGTTGGACACTCTTGCCGCAAAGGGCGCAAAAAACGTTCTCATGGTGCCCATCAGCTTTGTCTCCGATCATGTGGAGACCCTCTATGAGATTGATATCCAATACCGGGAGCATGCCGAATCATTGGGGCTCAATCTCCACCGCACGGAATCCCTCAATACCAGGCCGCGTTTTGTCGAGACGCTCAAGGAACTGGTACTCTCCTCCTGTCATTAACATCTCGTAACAACTCATGATTTTAATTTGTGGCGATTCGGTTGCCCGCAGGGGATGTTTTTAAAAATGCGCTAGTCAGCGGTCATGAGTGATCTCATATAGGAGGGAACCTTTGCCGCAAAGGTCATCTTCTCTTTCGTTTGGGGATGTGAAATTGTTATGGAGAGTGCATGAAGCGCGAGTCTCTTGACGCCTTTTTCCTTTTTTCCGTACCTTTTATCTCCCGCCACAGGACAACCCATTTCCGCAAAATGGACCCGGATTTGATTCTTCCTCCCTGTAAGGAGATCCACTTCAAGGAGACTGTATTTTTTTGATTCTTTGAGAATCTTATAGCCGGTCTTGGCAAGTTTTCCTTTTTGGGGATCATCAACAGAATACATTTTATGGATACTGTTTTCTGCAAGGTAAGAAGTGATTACGCCTTCTTTTTCCGGTGGCGTGCCCAGTACAACGGCATGGTATTTTTTGCTGAATTTCGCCCATTCTTCCTGGAGATAACGCTTGGCATGATCATTTTTAGCAAAAATGAGAACACCGGAAGTGTCTTTGTCCAGACGATGCACGATGAATATTCGTTTTTTTGACTTCAGAACGCCTTTTTTCACGTAGTTCGTTAAGAGAAAATAAGCTGTTTTTTCCTTAACCTTTTCAGTGCTCACCGTTAAAAGACCATTGGCTTTATCCACCACCAGAATATCGTGATCTTCATAGATGATGGAAAGCCCTTTGGGCTGGTATTTCTTGGGCGGGGCTTTAAATTTTTTCTGACGCTCATGCATAATATTTACTTAAAAATGCTCAACTGTGAAATTGCTCTGCTGTCACTCTGGCAAGAACCGTTATATATACACCCTTCCGTCTGAGAGGGAAACAGCTGCTTGCTGCGCGGTATGGAGCCAACTTACAGCTTATCGACCACTACCTTATAGGTAGGATCTTCCAATACATTGACCACGATTATTTTTTCCGCATTCTTCAACAGTTTTTTGCAATCAGGACTCAGGTGCTTGAGGTGTATTTTTTTTCCAACCTTACGATAGCGTTCCGTTATTTTGTTCAATGCTTCGATTGCAGACATGTCAACAACACGGCTTTCTTCGAAATCGATTACAACCTCATCAGGGTCATTCATTACATCGAATTTTTCATTAAAAACAGTCACAGAGCCAAAAAACAGCGGTCCGTATATTTCATAATGTTTTACCCCGTCGTCATCGATCCGTTTTCTTGCCCGAATACGTTTGGCGTTGTCCCAGGAAAATACCAAGGCGGAGATGATTACACCCACCACAACTGCCAAGGCAAGATTATGCAGGAGTACGGTAACCAAAGTTACCAATATCATGACGAAGATATCTGATTTCGGCATTCTGCTAAAGGTGCGCAGGCTTGCCCACTCAAAGGTGCCGATTGCCACCATTATCATCAAACCGGTCAAGGCGGCCATGGGAAGTTTCTCAACTAAATTTGCCCCGAACATAATAAATACCAGGAGCATGATGGCAGCGACAATGCCGGATAATCGGGCCCTGGCACCATTGGAAACGTTGATCAGACTCTGACCGAGCATTGCGCAACCACCCATTCCCGAGAAAACACCAGAGAGGATATTTGCCGTTCCCTGGGCGATGGCCTCTTTGTTTCCTATCCCGCGGGTTTCTGTGATCTCGTCAATAATATTGAGTGTCAGTAAACTTTCGATCAAGCCAACACCGGCCACAATAGCAGCGTATGGGAAGATTATGCGAAGCGTCTCAAAGCTCAGCGGGATATTCGGCAGATGAAAAGGAGGGAACCCTCCCTTGATGGAGGCAATATCGCCCACTGTTTTTGTATCAATATCAAAACCCAGCACAATTGCGAATACAGTCAAGATCGCGCAGAGCGAGGCAGGCACAGCCTTTGTCAGTTTGGGCAAACCCCAAATGATCAACATGGTTACCAGGACCAATCCCAGCAAAACGTACAACGGGGCACCGCTTAACCAGTTGCCTGCCGGATCTTTAAATTGGTCTAATTGCGATGTGAAAATGATAATAGCGAGTCCATTCACAAAACCGAAGATCACCGGATGCGGAACCAAGCGCATAAGTTTACCCAAGCGCAAAGCACCGGCTGCAAACTGAATTACACCGGCCAGGACAACGGCGGCAAAAACATATTCCACCCCGTGGGACTTGGCTAAGGCAACAATAACCACGGCAACCGCACCGGTTGCGCCGGAAATCATGCCTGGGCGTCCACCAAATATGGAAGTGACCAGCCCCAAAACAAAGGCTGAATACAGACCGGTTAATGGCGACAAGCCAGCGATCAGGGCAAATGCTATGGCTTCAGGGACCAAGGCAATGGCAACGGTTAAGCCAGATAAAACTTCTGTTTTGTAATTGACAGTTTGCGATGAATCAAAGATGTGAAAATATTTTTTCATAAAAATCCAAAGAAATTAGTTTTTAGTAAACAAAAGAAACACGTGTCCCGGTGGAGATAAGTAAGGTGCTGATTTAAATGGGGAAAACTAAATAAGATAGTACAACTGTGGATAACCTGGGCAGGTTGTAAATCAAATGTTTTTCATTTAAGAGGGGCGCAAAACTAACACACTTCCAGCTTTAAGCAAGGATTATTTAATGCAGGCTTAAGTTGACACCAATAAGTACGTGTTGTATATTTTGTACATAAAGTACAAAAGGGGGTGGCGCATGACCACTACAATTTCTACCGCAGATGCCAGAAAAAATTTCGCTGATATTGTTAACAAGGTTGCTTACGGCAAGGAGCCTATTGTTTTGACCCGGCGAGGACAAGAGATTGCTGCTTTGGTTTCGATTGATGAGCTTCAATTGCTTCAACAGATTGAAGACCATATTGACATTGAAGACGCTAAAAAAGCCCTTGCGGAACCTGGTGACAATGTTTCGGCCAAAGAGGTTTGGAAGCAGCTGGGGCTGTAGCATATGCAGTACTCTGTAGAATTTCGGCCTGCGGTGTTGAAAAGCTTGAAGCGGTTTCCCAAACGGGATTTGGTACGAATTAAGAAGAAAATTGAAGAGCTTGGTAGCAGCCTGCCGGACCCAAGTACAACCAAGATGAAAGGGAATAACCCGTTTCATAAAGTGCGATCCGGCGATTACCGTATAGTATATGAAATTCATGACGATACAGTGGTTATTTTGGTTGTGAAAGTCGGGCACCGAAAAGACGCGCGTGCTGGCCAGTCAGCTTGATTGACTTGTTATAAGCTTATTTGGTATATAATTTCCGAAAAAGAGTTTTGTACTATTTTCCAGCTACCATTTGGTTGGCCACGCATTAGTGGGTTTCCCTCTGCGTCTTGGTATATTGCTCTAACAGAAGCTTGTTTTTCTTTAGCGCCTTCTTCAGAATCAAAGCTGAGTGAGACATTTACTTGCGTGGCAGCAGCAGCTTGGTCCTCAATAGACTCAACAGTATGCGATAATGGGGTATAATGACCAAAATCTTCTCTTGCCCTCCCTGCTTTCTTGCTAGCAGGGAGATCGTAAAAATAGAGTAGTCTTTCAGCTAGTAAGCCATAGCGTTTTTTAGTCCAATTGTAGATAAATTCACTCACTGCGTATTCTGGTGAATCAATGGGTAATTCGCTAAATGGTCCAGAGTGCGGAAGATACAATAAATTTGTGCTTATTCGTGGTTTCCACTCCTCAAGCAGTGCCTTTTGTTTTTGATTTTCGACCAAGCTATTTAGTAGTTCTTTCCAGGTGACTTGCTTGGGGATTTTGGGTTCTTTTTTTCCTTCAGCTAGTGCTGCCGCCCAGTCTCGTGTTGCGAATATTGCTGCCCAACACTTTGCGGCCACAATATGATTATCAAATGCTAATTCACGACCATGCAATATGCCGTTACGGAAGGGGAGTGTGATTACTTCATCATTTGTTTTCTTTCTGCCTTTCCTCATTAAGCTTGCCAAGCTTTGAAGTCCTGTTTCATGGGCCGCAATGCAGTCCCAAGCTGTCATGTCTGAAGATTTTGCAAAAAAACCAACATGATTTGAGATATCATTGGCAAGCCCATCAAGAAGACTAAGAAGAAGGGGAATGCATGCATGGTAACGCTGAGCCAAATAGTCTGTTTTTGCCAATTCTATGAGGCGGAGACGACGACGAAATTCAGGGTGGCTTTTGAATCTTTGAATCCCAAATTCTATTGTTTCCTTGTTGTAGTAGGTCGCAAGGTGTTCTTCTGCAGCATTAATATCCATACTTTCTGCAATATGGATGGCCTCCTTCATGGCTTCAAGGTTCATTGACTCGTACGCAACCCAACCTAAACTACCAAAAAGATCATTAAAACGGTCGGGGACTGCTAATATTTCTGCCTGATCTCTAAGATCCGCGAACCTAGAAAAAGTATCTTCAAGTTTCGGAAATAATGTTTTAGCAAAAGGAATCGCTTTGTATAGCTTTTCAAGCGACTGAAAAGCCTGGAGTTGCTTTAGAAGCTCAGATGAAGAGTGATTTTCTATTATTTTGTTAGCATTACTCATTTAATTTGTATTGCTTATAATGTTGAGTTGGGCGGTTGCGGGGCTGTTCCCGCAATCCGACTCGAACGTCTTGTTCGGCATTAAAAATCCATTTTCATTATTAAGCTTTGATACAACGTTCTATATTCGCTTTCAAGGCTTGCTATTTCTGAAGATAGTTTTTCGTACTTGTTGTAAAAATTCTCTTCGCTTGTGCTATAATACTGGATTAGATTGTTTGTTGATTCATCATACTTCTTCCATAAACTAGAACTTACTTCTCTAATTTTGGTTACATCATTAAAAATTTGGTCGTCATTTTTAGATCTTCCATAATTCTCAACATACTGAAATAACTCTTCTGAAAATGATTTCTTACTTTCAATAACTTGCAAATACTCTTTTAAATAATCTGTAGATTTGATTACTACCTTGTCATTTTCTGGCAAAGTAGATAGTTTTTCAGCCAATTCAATTTCTTTGTCTTTTATTAACTCTGCTTTTTGTTGAAAATTACTAAAGAATAAGTTGTTATCTTTGGCATCCTGTGCACTGACAAAATACATGGAAAATCCAATAATTATGACAGCAAGAATGTAGGCTTCAAATCCTGCTGTGAATGAATAGGTCCATATTTTTGTAGCATATTTATTTTTATTGATAATTCTTCGCCTATTCCAAAAATAGAAAGCTATGAGTAATACTGGAAGAATGATTGAAAACAAAAAACTCATAGCTTTAGCAGCTTCGGACACCCCACCCATTTTTTGCAGGCCAGGGACGATTAACGCCAGAAAAAGGAGCCAGCCCCAGCCCCATTTTGGTTTTTGTTGCAATGGGGAGTTAATAGCTATTTCGATGTCTTCGTTCTCAATAAGTTCTGAGGAGTCGTTTGGCTCAATCTCAACATCCATTGATGAAAGTAAATCTAATGGTTCGTCTGGTTTTTTAAGTACATCTTTAGGTGTTTCTGGAGGATTAGAAAGCCATTCTCCGCAATGCTTACATTTAATAGCATCATTCTGTATTTCTTCTGCACAGAAAGGACATTTTTTCAAAATTTTATCCTCCGATTAGAATAACTGAATTCTCTTCTATCTGCCTGAAACCATGATGAACGTAAAGTGTATGTTTTACATTGTTCATGATATTGTTTTACTCGTAAATCTAAGTCAAGTGGAGAACTCAATACTTGTAGTGGGAATCTTAAAATGTTTCCTCCTTTCCAGGTAAACAAACCTTTCTTTTCATTCACTTCCACTCCCCAGTAAGGATCATGAATCCACCGTTCTTTATCTTTTTCAAGCTGCCTTGCATAGACACGAAGCTCAAGATAATAGATTGCAAAAAGATAATTACGTGTAGGTATTAATTGGTAGTCGAATCCAACTTGACTTGTTCTCGTTTTTGGTTTTACGTCGAGATTTCCATAAAACCATTCTTTGCAGACGATTAAGCGGAAGCTGTTAGACCCGAGTACATTCGCTGTTTTGCATTTAAATCCACAGATATTTGCATGACCATATTCCAATAGTTGCTCGACTTCCTGATCGGGAATTCCAACCCCATTTTTTGCAGGAGTTGAAGAATTTTGCTTCCGGCTCCATGTTTAGACCAAGCCATTTTCTTACTCCTTGATTGTCATTAGAAGCCGAATATTGTGTTATCGGGCGCGGGCTAAATAGATTATAGGCTGCATGCAGTATATTCCAATATGGCCCGCGCCGTATATCGCCATATTGGCCCACACTATCTAATATCCTTTTATATCCAAGATAGTTCAGAAACACACTACTGGAAAAATACCTAAATACGTGTAGTTCCACACGGAAGAGAGAAAAGATCCTTCCTCTTTATTGATCTTTCCCCTCATTTATCCCAACGGAAGGTTTGTTTCCCCATTTGTGTCTGGATGTCTCGTTCAACTTGCTGATAATACAGCATTTTTGGTTGCGCTTTTGCGCCGGGATGGAACCTTTTCCCCGATCACCCCGTTCTTTCATATGAAGCAGCAAATAATCGTTTACGGCATTTATGAATCGTTCGGGCGAAAAATTCGCCATAGAGCCCAGAAGCTGATTTGTCGGGTGGGAGCATTGCACAGAATGTGGAGGGTTGCTGACTAGAAAGTGGTGGTGTCTGTCTGGCGCTGTTTTTTGCGTGGGGAATTTTATCGAGTGAAATTGGGTGGTTAGGGTTGTGGGGGATGTTGGTACCAATCTTGCTAACATTGAGAAACCGAGGGGGCATTACAAATGAACCAGATACTAGATAACAGCATTCTTCGGCAGGTGTACCTTGAGTTACTTCACAAGGGATGCCCTGAGGCAAGTCAACCCGAGACAGGGGGTATGAACTCTGTGCAAAAAAACAGCAGCGATCGTCGGTCACTTTCCCGCATGCCTTTTAATCTTCTGTTCCGTTTACGTGAAAGCAACAGCAGGCAGACATATGATGCCCATAGTCAAGACATTCACCCCTGCGGCATTCAGGTTGAGACGGATGCCCCGATTTCTCCGCAGATGGAGATCGAGGTGTGGCCCGATGATCAAAACGTGGACTCTTCCTTTGTTCATGGTGAAATATGCTGGGTAAAACCAATAAACGGCAGCGGCAAGGTTCGTTGCGGGATCAATTTTAAAAGAAAGGTGGATTGGGCCATTCCGCTCCCCACCCTGGCCAGAAATTTCAGCCAAATGGATGAGGAGCTTAACTTTGCTCCGTCTGATTTTATCCTGGACTCCATTCTTGATGGGGTGTTCAGCGTGGATCACAGCTGGAAGATAACCTCCTTTAACAAGGCCGCCGAGTTGCTCACCGGCTGGAAAAAGGAGGATGCCATCGGCAAGACCTGTCAGGAGGTGTTTAAATCAAGCTCCTGCGGTAAAGACTGTGTCTTGGGGCAAAGTGTTGCCACGGGCAAGTCCGTGGAGAACAAATCCGTGTTCATCACCCATGTCAGCGGCAAGCAGATGGGGGCAACCATCAGCGCCATGCCGTTAAAAGATAAAAAAGGCAAGGTGGTTGGCGGCGTGCAGATCTTTCGCGGGGTTAAGGCGGTTATGGACCGCGGCTTGATCCTGGATAACATTGCCGACGGCGTTTTTACCGTGGACACCCAGTGGCGGATCACCTCCTTTAATAAGGCTGCCGAACGTATTACCGGTATTCCCAGGGAAGACGCGCTGGGAAAATCATGCAGTGAAATTTTTCATGCCAGCATATGTGGCGAATCATGCGCCATAGCCCATAGTATCAGCACCGGAAAGCCGGAGACCAACCGTTGTATCCATATTAAAAATGTGGACATGGCGAAAATTCCGGTCAGTATCTGCGCCGCTCCTCTGTACGACAACGAGGGTAATCTCATCGGCGGTGTAGAGACCTTCAGGGATCTTCGCGTGGTCAAGGCTTTACAGAAACGCTTATACAGGAGGGACTGTATGGGAGAGGTAGTAAGTAAAAGCCCGGCCATGAAGAAGATTTTTGAGATTCTGCCCCAGATTGCCCAGTCCGAGAGCAATGTTTTGCTTCTCGGTGAGTCAGGCACGGGTAAGGAGCTTTTTGCCCGCTCCCTGCACGACATGAGTGATCGCGCCAAGGGGCCGTTTATTGCTGTGAATTGCGGTGCTTTGCCCGACAGCCTGCTTGAGTCCGAGTTGTTCGGCAGCATGGCAGGGGCTTACACAGATGCCAAGCAAGACCGTAAGGGCCGTTTTGCCGCGGCCGAGGGGGGGACTATTTTCCTAGACGAGATCGGTGATATCTCGCAGGCCATGCAGGTGAAACTGCTCCGGGTTTTAGAGGCAAAATGCTATGAGCCGCTTGGTTCTTCAAAGTCGATCCAGGCCGATGTCCGTATCGTGGCCGCCACCAACAGGGATTTGGACAAGGCCGTGCAGGAAGGTGCCTTTCGGGATGATCTTTTTTATCGCCTGAACGTGGCGAAAATGCTGTTGCCGCCTTTAAAAGAACGGATTTGCGATATCCCGCTTTTGGCAGACCATTTTGTCGAAAAGCTGAACCAGGAAAAGGATCGCGACATCGGCGGTATCTCCGAAGAAGGGTTGCGGGTGCTCATGGGCTATGATTATCCGGGCAATGTGCGGGAGTTGCAGAACATTATCGAGTATGCCTTTATCCTTTGCCCCGGTGGCATGATCCAGCCGCAGCATCTGCCTTCGCCCTTGTCAAATAGCCGTGCTGCGGCATCGCCCAGTGATTATGACCCCAAAAAGGCGATGCCCCTTTCCGAGATTGAAAAGCGGGCAATCTCCTCCTCGCTGACCCGCAATAACTGGAAACGTATGGCGACCTGCAAGGAGCTGGGGATCTCAAAAGATACGCTGCGCCGCAAAATCTCCCATTATGGTTTGATAGAGCGCGACGGCACACTGGATATGATGGGGTTTGATTAGTTGAGGATAGAACCTTGAAAAGCTCACTCCTCTCGTTGCAGATAAGACAGGCTTCGAGTTGCGGGGGGAGTGATCGTATAACGTAAAGAGCAATTTCCGTACTTGGCGAAACTGCCTGTGGCTCGAAGCCTTAGCCTGCTGCCTGTTAAGGTGCTTATCTGTCACAGGTATTTTTTAGACCTGGGAGAAGTTACCGTCTCTCTGCAGGAATTTCAGCGGTGACTCCCAACAGGTTTAAGGGCAAGAGGATGGTAAAGCGGGCTCCCTTATTCGGGATGTTTTCCGCACTCACCGTGCCGCCATGGTATTCCACAATCTTGCGGACATTGGCCAGTCCAAGCCCGGTTCCCCCCTTTCTGGTGGTGAAAAAGGGTTGAAAGAGTTTTCCTATTTTTTCTTCGTTCAGCCCTGGTCCGCTGTCGTGCACCTGGATCTCAGCCTGTTCTTGCCCGCCATCCTCGGCCCGGACCCTGCCTCTTACATGGACAATGCCTTCGTCCGGCGACCACTGTATTGCATTGAGCACCAGGTTAGAGAGGGCCCGGTTAAAAAGCTCTTTGTCCACCCGAATAATTTTGCTGTCCAGGCTGTTGGCAATCTCCACCACCACTCCTTTTTTCTTCTTTTCATCCGCCACCAGGATCATGGTCTCGTGCATCAGGTCGCTGAAATTGGTGGGCTGGATGTTTAAGGCCAGTGGTTTGCCGTAGTTCAAAAGATCGTTGAGCATATCCTCAAGGCGGGCGGATTGTTGCCGGGCAATATCGGCAAGTTCGGCATAGGCCGGGTCCACCTCGTCCATCTTTTTCATGATGGCCTTGAGGTTGAGTTTGATGGAGGAAAGGGGGTTTCTCATCTCATGGGCAATGCTGGAGGTCAGGCCGCCGATTGCCGCCAGGGATGCCGTTTTGGCCAGGGCCCGTTCCACCTCTGCTTTGCGTAGGGTTTCTTCCGCCTTTTTGCGCTCGGTGATATCCGCAGCCACGCAGACAAGGGCCTCAAGGTCATTGTCCAGGTTGCGCATGACCGAGCCGGAAAAGAGGATGGGGATCTTTCCACCGTCGCTTCGCTCAAAACATATTTCCAGGTTTTCCACATCCTTGCCTGTGAGCAAGGTGAGCAGGCCCTTTTCTTTGAAGATGGCCGAGGTCTCGCTGGAGACCAGAATATCCACCGGCTTGCCTAAAAGATCCTCTTCTTGATAGCCCAGCATGAGCAAGGTATTTTCATTGATTTTTTGCATGGTCAGGTCCGGCGCCAGGACCAACAGGCAACCGGACATGTTTTTGATGATGCTATCCACATAATCCATGGAAACCGTGGTCTCCTTCAACTGCTGGGTCATGTTCCAAAAGGAGGTGGCCAGGGTGCTGATCTCGTCCTCGGGATCGCCCGAGGGAGGCGGGGCCACTTCCTGATCGCGGCCAAAGCGGTGGACCATGTCCTGCACCTCGGAAAGTGGTTCGATGAGCTCTCGGTTGGCAAACCAGCGGCTGACCAGGCCGGCGGAGATCAGCACCACCACAAAGAGGGTGCCGAGAAAGATGGTGTTGCGCTGGGCATCAAGCCGCTCCTGTTCAATATCCTTTTCCACGGTTTCCGAGAGGTGTTGGGCCAGGTTGCTGAAGTCTTGCAGGATACCGGCCTGCATGCTGCCCAGTTGCTGGACTTTTTTTTGCAGATCAAGCGAGGTTTCGATGGCCTCGGTCCTGAGGTAGACCTCCGAGGCCAGTTGCGAAAACTCGGCGTACTGGTCTTTGAGCGATTTAATGAGGCTGTGCTCAAAGGAAAAACTGTGGTCTGAGCCAGATATGCGAATCATGTCGTCCAACAATTCGACAACACTGCTGCTCAGTCGGTTGCCCTGTACGGCCTCTTCTGTCTCGCCGGTGAGAAATGCATCCTCGTAATTGCTGATCTGTTCCTTGAAAGTGGTTGAGAGTTCGTCGCTTAGCAGGGCCAGGGGGAAATGGCTGGTCTGCAGATGGCCAAGCCTTTTGGCCTGCACATTGTTAAAGTAAAAGCTGGACAGGGTGGCGATGAAATAGCCGACCAAAGCGATGAGCACGCAGGCCCAGACCTTGGTCCGAATACTGCCTGTGATGATGAAGCTTTCCGGTAGTTTAAAGTTCATATCCTGTCAGCGGCTCAACCTTATTGGAGTCCTGGAAGGGTAAATTGGGTTTCCACCTCGCCATAGCGGCAAAAGGTATTCCGGCCATCGGTTTTGGCTTTATACATGGCCTGGTCCGCCCTGGTGACCAAGAGCTCGGTATTGATTCCGTTTTGCGGAAAGATGCTGATCCCGATACTCACGCCTAAGGTGTGCGGCATGTCATCGATGGAAAATGGAGTGGCCATGTGTTCGATTATTTTTGCGGCGATCTTCTCAGCATCCTTAGGCGAACTCAAGGCATTGAGGATAATGGTAAACTCGTCTCCGCCCATGCGGGCAACGGTATCCCCAGCCCGAACCAGTTCCTGAAAGCGGGAAGACACACTCTTGAGGACCAGGTCGCCCACATCGTGGCCTAAGCTGTCGTTGATCGGCTTGAAGTTATCCAGGTCGAGATAGAGCAGGGCAAAGTTGTGATCCTGGCGCTTGGCGTCGTGAATGGCCTGTTCCAAGCGGTCGAAAAAGAGGTTGCGGTTGGCTAGTCCGGTGAGCGCATCATAATGGGCCATTTGGGTCAGCTTCTGCTCGGCATCCTTCAGTTCGGTAATGTCGTTGAAAACGCAGATAATGCCCTGCATGATGCCGTTTTCATTATACATGGCCGAGCCGGAAAAGTGGGTGGGGAAGAGGCGGCCCGCTTTAGTCAGGCAGGGGGCCTCCATGTCCTTGACCGGGCCGGCCTCGACCAGTTCGCTGATCTTGGTCGGGCAGACAACCGTGTCGCTACAGGGGGCAAAAAGCATTTCCACCGGCCGGCCCAGGAGTTCCTCTTCCGGGTAGCCGAACATCTCCACAATGCGCTGGTTTATGGTCTGAATGGTAAGATCGGGCCGGACCACCACCAGGCCGCCGGACATGTTTCTGATGATATTGTCCACATAACGCTTTGAAACGGTGGTTTGTTTCAGGTTTTCCGTCATCTCCCAGAATGCCACTGCCAGGTGGCCGATCTCATCGGACTGGTCGGCATCCTTTGGCTTGACAACCTCCTGGCTGTGGGCGAAGCGTTGTACATTGTCGCTGATGGTTGCGAGTGGGCCAACCAGGAGCCGGGCCGCCACCCGGTCGACCAGCAAGGTGACGGCAAAGAGGACAATGATGAACAGGGCCAGGGAGAAAAGCGTGCTGTAAAGGGCCTTGGCCTTATTGTTGTCGATCTCTTTGACCAGGGCGGAGGAGAGTTTTTCATTGAGGTTGTTGAATTCTTCCAAAAGGTAGCGCTGCATGCGGCCAAGCTGCTGGATTTTTCTTTGCGATTGCGGTGAAAAATCAACATCGTTCAGTTCACTATAGACCTCTGCGGCAATCTGCGCGTAGGTGAAATAATGTTGTTTGAGCTTTTTGATGCTTGCCGGGATAACCGATTTATGCTGGTCTTTGCCGACCGCCTGGTGCAATTGATCAAGCATCTCCTGCACCCCGGTCTGCATTTCGTTCCCCTGGAGAGCAAGGTCGCTTTCCCCTGTTAAGAATGCATCCTCATAGCGTTCGGTTTGTTTTTTAAAGGTATGCAACAGCTCGTTGCCCAGGGCGGCCAGGGGAAAGTGGGTTTCCTGCAGATGGGAGAGGCGGTCATATTGAATCTTGTTGGTGAAAAAAACGGTCACCGTAGCGACAAAGTAGCCGACCATGACCACCAGAACACAGAGCCAGATTTTGGATCGAATGCTCCCGGTGCAGTACTTCATTCGTCTTCCACCTTCACCGTTTTTATCTGATTGTCTAAAGAGTCTGAGGCAATGTAGCCGATGGCGTGTTTATGAAAACCGATATAGGATTTTGCCGCTTCGTCGTCGCGTACGGAAAGTGGCAGCATGCCGGTGCCGCTGTAGAGGATCTTTTTCCAGTAGACGGAGAGCTGCATGGGGGATTTATGCAACATGGTCCGGGTGAAAAGGGTATGGACCTCGTCGTTGGTGTTCATGATGATGGTAATGGGAGAGCCGTCGGCCCATCTGGTTTTTTTACCCAGGAAGATCCGTTTTAGCTCCTCGCAGCTAAGATCATGGACCGGATTATCCTGGTGGACCACAATAATATACTCCGCTTCTTCGGCGGATACACCGCCTGCGAGCAGGGTCAGCAAGGTGCTGATGAGTATGATGGTCCGTTTCAGCCTCAAGTGCAGGGCTCCCTAAAAACTGTAAGAAATTTTTGCGGCAAAATAATTCCAGTAGCGGGCCAGGCCGTCGGGATTAAAAAGGCTGAGCTGTTGGGCCGCCCCGTCTATCCAGTGGTACTCCGCCTTGGCGTTTAAATTTTCCGTAAAGTCATAGCGTAGGCCCAGGCCGAAATCCTTGCGCCAGGCCGTATAGTTTTCTGCCTGGAGGAGACAGCCTCCGTCTTTGTCATTTTTGAGGCGGTAGAATTCATCGTATAAGGCCGTGGCTGTCCATTTTTCGTCCAGATGATAACTGAGCATCACGTACCAACTTTGCGTGGGACCATCGAGGGTGACGACGCCAAAGGTAGTCTGGGTGCGGTCCATTTCGCTGTACTCGGTGGCCAACAGCCAATCGTGCCAGGTATATTCAAGGGAAAGAACGTATTTATGATGAATGACCGCCTCGCTGGCCGGGGTGGGCAAGTCATTAAGGTAGAGCGAGTTTTCCTCATGGAAAATGCTAGCGCCCAAGCGTAAGTCGCCTCCGGCGTAGTTGAAGATGAGGGAGCCGCCGTAAAGTTTGTCGTTTTTCCTGTCCAAACTCAAAAAGCTTGCGGGAATGGCCGGGTTGGGGGAGGCGGCAGCATTGTTTTTTGCAATGGTCGAGCGCAGAGAGCGTTCCGAATTGGCGGCAAGGACGCTCTTATTGGGAAAACAGATTTCTCCGCCGAAAAAGTGGTAGTCGACATCGCCCCAGCTTCCTGCTGGAATGTTGCCGTATAGGCCTGCGCCAAGGTATGCGAGATAGACATCCCGCCGAGTGTCGTCATAGATGCTCTGCGGCAAAAAGATCATGTGCCGTAAAAAGTCGGAATCCCTGGTCTCGTTGTACAGGCCCATGGGCATCTTGACTTTACCCAGACGCACGCCCAGTTCATCGCGGGGCTGATAGTCAAGAAGAGCCCAGTCGATCTGAGGAGCATCCTCTGTAAAATCGCCGACATTGCGCAGAATCACCTGTGCCCCGGCCCGGATGTCATCCGTAAGGGCAAGATTAGCGTTCACACCAACCTCAGTCAGATCAAAGCTGCCTGTGCGGCTGTCGAGCGCAATAAAGTTGTTGGCAGAGTTGTCCAGGTAACCCTGGGATACAAAGCCATGCATTTGAAAAGACTCCGAAAACTTCCAGGCCTCAGCCGAGGACGGCAGACAGAGCAGGGCCATAATGCTGCAAACGTTTAAAACGCGCCGCATCCGGGCACCAAATTGGAAAATCTCAGCTAAAAGAAAGATAGTTGCAACCCCACGCACTTTGTTACCCGCCCCAACGGGCAAGAGAATCTCCGGAACGAGCCGGTCCCTCACTCAAGAGGGTCTCTCCGAAAATTCTACCAAAATACATGGGCGCAGCAGAGAAAAAAAGCACCTGAACAGGGAATAGGCCGTGTGCCCATTGTCCTGATTTGGGAAAATTAGGATTTCCCCTCCCTTAATAAAAAATTATTTATAAGGTTTTACCCAATGCGTCAAGGGAGAAGCGGGTAACTTTACCTATAGACCAGTCAGGGCAGCTATCTTTCTGTGCTGTTATTTTCCTGTGTGGCAGCCGCGGAGCTGCTGTCTCGTTTTAAATCATTGCCACTGTCCTCAATGTTTACGTTATTTTGAAAGAGCGGAAACGACGTGTCGAACCGCACCTCAAGTATCTGTATTCGGTTGTTAAAAAGGTCGGACACAATGAGCCGACCTAACCTGTCCACGGAAAGCGCCGTGGGGAAGTTGAACCACAGCGGGCCGTAGCCCCGGCCGCCAAACTCGTAGACGAACTTGCCGCCGTTGTCATACACCAAGATCGTGTGGCGCATATAATCCACCACATAGACGCATTGTTTCTTTTCATCAACGGCCAGTCCCCTGGGCCTGCTCATCTTGCCTGCGGAGCCGCCTTTTTGGCCAAAGGAATAGAGGAGTTCCTCATTGGCCCCATAGACGTACACCTTGCTTGTCTCCTGGCTGAGCAGAAAGATATGTCCTTCCCGGTCAATCCTGATGTCGTTGAGCTGCACGGCCCTTTTGTTTCGGCTGTTCTTGCGCCGTGGCTGGTTGCCCTTTTTCTTGGGCAGCAATTCAGAGGGCAGCCCGAAGATCTCGCTTTCGGTAATCGATTCATCGGTGCTCAGCTCAGGCTCGGGCTCATCGTTTCCGGCCAGGAAGCTTTCCTCTTCCGGATCGATCTCTTCATCCTCATCCTGCTGGGTGATCGACTCCATGGGCTTGAGCCAACCCATGAACGTGCCGTTTTTATCAATTTTTAATGCGCCCCGGTTGCTGGGGCCCACCAGGTAAATGATGTCGTTTTTGCCGATGGCCCCCCGAGCCGGGATAAAGGCGGCCGCCTCAGGGTCCGCCATATCAACGAAGGTAATCTCCATTTTGGGCAGAAAGGCGCCGTTGAGAACCGTAACGCGGGCAGGGTGGGTGGGGGTGTTTCCCTGGCAGATATAGATGTCTCCCTGTTTGTTATCAAAAAATATCCCCTGTGGGGCATTTATGCCGCGGCCCGGGCCGAGGGAGAGATGCGGGAAAAAATCACGGTCGTAAACAATCACCCCGCCGCTGCCGCTGTTCACCACATAAATTTCATCCTGATCCCTGTCATAGGCAACCGTGGAAGGAAAGCGTAGCGGTTTGCCTTCGCCGTCTTCGGTGAGGAGGGTGACAAGTTTTATGGGCGCCTGTTGCTCCTGCTGAGATTCCTCTGCCCGGAGAGTGCCTTTTGCAAGATGCAGCAAGACAAGGCAGACACAGCCTAGAGACCACAGGCCGAGCAACTGCACCGCGCTCCTGTATAGGCCGGAGCGGAAGGCGTCTTTTTTATTGCGTGAAAGGTGATAATACATGGGCAACGCGATACCTCTAATAATGGCACTGGCTACAGACGTGGCCGCCCAGGATGTCGCCGATCAGCAAAAAGCGATAGTCGGAGCCATGCGGGTTGTGGCAACTCGTGCAGGAGAACATACGCTCCGGTCGGCGGGGGTCCAAAACCCCGTCTACCGGATGGCCTCCAACGGGATGACCGCGGGTGACACCTTTAAATGATGGATGACAGCCGGTGCAGAGTTCGTTGATGGGTTTGTATAGCTGGAAGCGATTTTCCGTGGCATGGGGGCTGTGACAGGCGACACAGCCGGAGCCGCTTAAAATGCCGTGGGCATATTGTGTTGTCTCTCCCTCTTGTGCGGTGAGCTCCTTTTTGTCGGTATGGCAGGCCACGCAGATATCCACCTTACCGTCGGCCCACAGTTGGGAGTGGTTGTTGTCTCCGTGCGGGTTATGACAAACCGTGCAGTCTCCCGTACCAACTGGGCCATGGACATGGCCCATATTGAGCCAGTTCTTCTGGTTGACATGGCACTTGAAACAGACTGCCTCCACCTTTCCCTTGGGAATGGTAATCTGCATGGGTTTTGTTGATTCCTGGTGGCAGGCAAGGCAAAGCGTATTGGCGGCCGGGCTATGCTGCCAGGTGGTTTTTTCGAGGATATTTTTATGGCAGGAGTAGCAGAGAGGTTGCGCCTCGCCGCTTAACCCTTTATTCGGGGTGATTTTGTTCGGGTCGTGACAAGAGGTGCACGCCTTGGGCAGGAGTTTGTCGCGGTGGAAGAGGTAGACGTTTTTGGCATTGAAGTTGGCGTTGAGTAACGAACGCAGGGGGCGGTACTTGATGGTAATTTTTTTACCCGAAGGCAGAATCTCAAATCGATTTTTCCCTGCCCGCAGCGGAATTCGGAAGTGAACATAATAGGTGCCGCTTTCCTGCCACACTCCGAGGGCCGAGATAACAATATTGCCGTCGCTCACCCGTAGCTGTTTTAAGCCGCGGTTTTCTTTTTGGCTGATGACCATGTGGGTGGTGGGTTGCCTGGCATAGATAATGGCCCCATCCTTTGGGGTTATTATTTCCTGGGCCATAACCAGGCCGCTGTTCAGTCCCAGGAAAAGAAAGATGGACAGGAGGCAGCCTATGAGCGGACCGTGTCTGCCGATTTCCGTTGGCGGAGGTCCTCCGGTGAAAGAGTGCTCAGGTTGCTCATGGCTGTGACCCGTTTCCGATATTCTGTAGAGTGCGTTCATGCTTTTGGCCCAAAAAGAATCGTTGATATGTGCGTTAATCTATATTTTCACGGCGGAGTAAAAGGCTGTAGGCCTTCTCCAGCTCTGCTGCTGCCTTTTCGTTGTTGCCTTGTTTGAGGTAGAGTTGCCCCAACACGTGTCGCAAGGTGTGGTTGCGTCCGTTTCTAAAGAGCAGGGCGATGAGGTCGTCTATTGCCTCATCCACCTTGCCCTCTTCGGCTGTAAGTTGGGCCTGGCATATCTCACCCTGCACGGAATCCGGCAACAGGTCATATCCTTTATCGAGGTTGGCCTGGGCTTTTTCCAGATCCTTGAGCTTGAAATAGAGGCAGCCCATTTCCACATAGGCCTCACCCATGTTCGGGTTTTTCTCGCTTGCCAGAGTAAACTCCCTGAGGGCGGACTCAAGCTGCCCCTTTTTGACCATGGACTTGCCCATGTTGAGATGGCGGTTGGCATCCTTTTCTGTTTTCGGTTTCTCCACCATTTTAGGATTGAGTTCCGCCTCAACCTGAGCCCGTGTCTTGTCGCCGCTGAGAATCTCAATTTCCCCCCTGAGCCTGGCGGTCATGTTTTTGCTGTAGCCCATGCCGGTTACAACCTTGTTGTTGGCATCAACTAAGAGTATGGAAGGCATGACAAAGATGCCGAGATCCGCGTATGCCTTTTGCTCTGAATCCATGTAGAAAGGCACATCAATCCCTGCCGCCCCCTTGACCTCGTCAATGATGGAGTTGTTGTCTCCCTGGGCGTTGACAATGAGGAGGTTGAATTTCTTGTTCTTGATCAGTGGGCGTAGTTCCTCGATGCCTCTCAAGGCAAGGATGGCCCGTTTCTTCTTGGTTTCAAGGTCTCCCCCCCAGAAGACCATGAGCAGCGGAGAACCGGCCAAGGAAGAAACCTCCAGTGTGGCAGAGGTGTCTACAGCGCTTAAGGATATTGGCGGCAGCGTGTCACCCGGTTCGATTGCACGAAAAGGAAATGATTCTGCCGATCCGGTCGCCACAAAACTGCTCATGGAGAACAGAAGTGCCAGCACAAGGGCCTGATAAAGCGTTTTGATTTTCAAGAGACGTACCTCACTCATTACGTTGTTCAAACGCCGTGTGATCAAGTCACACGGCTACAAAGAAACAAAGCACAATGATCCCTAACGGGATAATGATGGCACGGACTGGGAAGTTTATTTTAGGGGTAATAGGTCAGGGAAAGGGTACCTATTACAACTACTTATTACTATTAATTGCCATATTGTTCAACACAAATTCAGCAAGTTAGAGTATTTTAAAGGCCTTGGCGGCGGGTTCGTCCCAGTCTCTGCCTTAGCGGATTCTGCCTCAGAGCCCGATTTTTGGTACAATGGCAGAGGAATTGGCAACAGTCGGACGATGGAAAAATAAATTTCTTGGCCGGAATGTTGGCCCGGAGTTTGCATCGTATTTAAGTAAAGATGTAAGGCGGCTCCCCGTGGGGAGTAACAGTCCGATTCCTGCGGACATGAAAGAGTTGGTATTTCGGAGGCCAGCTACGATGAAGGTTTTGATCATTGACGACGACCAGGCGCTTTGCCGGTCATTGCAGATCCAGCTCAGCATGCAGAAGCATGATGTTGTTTGTATGCATGAGGCAACAGGCGGGATTGAGACTGCGAAAGAGGAGTCTCCGCAGATAGTTTTTTTGGACTTAAACCTGCCGGATCAAAGCGGCCTGACAGCCCTGCCCGTGCTCATGGAGCTGCCCAACTCACCCACCGTGGTCATGATGACCGGTGAGACGGATAATCGCGCCGCGGTTGATGCCATGCGCACCGGGGCTTTTGATTACCTGCGTAAACCCCTTGAGCTTGATGATATCTTTTCCATGGTGGAGCGGGTTGAACGCCATCGCTCCCAGGAAGACGAGCCGCTTCAGGAAGAAGAAGCGAAAGGTGCCGACCCTGATGTGCTGGACATGATTGGCGCCCATCCTCATATTATTGAGCTGCATAAGAAAATCGGCCTGTTGTCCCGAAGCCAGGTCACGGTCTTGATCCGGGGAGAATCCGGAACCGGTAAGGAGTTGGCTGCCCGCATTTTGCACGAGGCCAGCGCACCGGAAAAACCATTTGTCGCCATTAACTGTTCGGCTGTGGTACCCACCCTGCTTGAAAGCGAATTCTTTGGTCACGAAAAAGGTGCTTTTACCGGGGCTGACCGGGCAAAGATAGGTAAGCTCGAGTATGCCGGAGACGGTACGATTTTTCTTGATGAGATCGGCGATATGCCCATGGATCTACAGGGGAAACTCCTTCGTGTCTTGCAGGAAGAGGAGTTTGTAAGGGTTGGCGGGTTGGAGTGTATCCCATTTAAGGCCCGGGTAGTAGCGGCAACCCATTGGGATCTTGAGCAACTTGTAGAAGACGGGCGGTTTAGGAAAGATCTCTTTTATCGCTTGAGTGTTTCATCCTTGGAGATTCCTCCTCTGCGGGAGCGGCGCCAGGATATCAGCCTGTTGGCAGAGTCCCTTTTGGAAAAAACAGCGGCCAAATTGCAGTGCCGTAAACCAGCTATTACCGACGAGGCCATGCAGAAACTGGTGGCTTATGATTGGCCGGGCAATGTGCGGGAGCTTGAAAACGTGCTTACCCGTTCCGTGGCACTGGCCAATGATAAGATTCTTACTGCGGATGATCTACAGGTGATGTTGCCGGTTCAGGCGCAGGCTGCCATTAAGGATAGTGAGCCCACTACCTTGGCCGAGGCAGAGAAGAGACATGTGGAAAAAATTCTGACGGGGCTGAGGTGGAACATAACTAAGTCTGCGAAAAGATTGAATATTTCTCCGACAACCCTGCGTAAAAAGATATCCGATTATAATCTTGCTAACCCCTTTGGGTAGGAATGAGGTGTTCAGTTTTTGGAGGGCTACTCACCAGAAACTGGTGGGTAGCCCTCTTTTGTTTGTTCCTGCAAAGGGGACTTTGAGAGGAAAGTAAAAAATATTTTCACCTCCTGGAAAAAGGAAAATTTTCACCAACGTGCATTTTATTTTTCAAAAAAATAGAAATTGGTCGAGGGCGATATTTTCTTCCCTTTTTTCCGTTGTCACCTGCTGTAGATCTGCCCGTTTTTTTCTCTAGTTCTTCGTAATAAAATCAAAAATAATCAGATTGAAAATATCAACCATGCTCAACAGAAGCTGGTGGGAAGTGGTCAGATCCTGTTGCTTTTGTGCTTTGTGAGTGTGCGGCCCTTGGTGCGGTATCTTGCTGTAATAGTGCGATTTTGGTCTGATTTTTCCTGTTTGTGAATTTCTGGCACGCATATTGCCATATATACAGGGTGACAGGTCGCCAAGCGGGAAATAGGCGCACCTGAAATGCACTTTGAAATAGGTGGAACCTTTTGTCATGTACACTCGTTTATTTAATCAGGGAAAGAAGGCCTTGACGCTGCCGGGTGTGAGGCAAAAGTTTAAAAAGCCCTGAGAAGTTGGGCTGATAGTTCCAGAAAAGCACCTCACCATATCCCCGGCGGTAGGCGGCTAAATCCCCTCCAGTCTTCTGCCGCCGGGGGTCCCACCCAAGGGGCGGTGACACGAAGCACGAGGGGAGCTGAAGTAAGGGAACAAAGGGAAGTTGGCGGTGTGAGTTGATCGCACGGTAAAGGAGAGGACGAAGGAAGCTTTAGGGAAAGTACTAGGGAAAGAGGTAATCAGGAAATTAGGGAAAATCCTGAGGGAGGTATGATGATGGAAAGCAATAAGAAGAAACTTCTGGTCGCAGCAGTATTTGCAGGTGCACTGGCACTTCCGGCTGCAGCTCTGGCCGGTGTTGCAAGCGGAAACTGCGTAAATTGCCACACCATGCATAACAGTCAAGGTGGTCAGGTAATGGTTACCGGAAGTACTTACGGCGATGCCGGAAACGGTACTCTTTTGAAGAAATCCGGCGGTTGTGCCGGGTGCCATACAACCGGTGTAAATGCGGCTCTCACCGGTATGGATGCTACATTGGGTGCACCTCAGGTCGATAATGATCCCATTGTGGCCGGTGACTTGATCCTGGCCGGTGGTTTTTTTGACCCGACCACCCCGGCGGACGCCAATATCCATAATGTTGTGGACCTGAGTCACGGCATTGATGCTGCGATTAACACCAATCTCGGCACATCACCCGGTGGTGCTTTTGCCACGGCCAATGGCGCTAATCCTGCCCTGACCTGCCAGGGATGCCACGGGGCAAAAATTCACCACGGTACGGCTGCCGGGAGCAACGCAACCTATCTTGGTACCAGCGTCAACTCCTACCGCGGCCTCGGCGGTGTCGGTGCCGTCTATGTCTCCACCCGTGGCGCTGCCAGTGGCACCTATGGCGTTGATGACGGAAGTGTGACACCTTATGATGCCGCAACAATGAATTCCTTCTGTGCAGGGTGTCATGGCGATTTTCACGGCACTGCCAATACCGGGACGGCGAGCCCCTGGACACGTCATCCTACTAATATTGTATTGCCTGCGGCCTATGACACGAATTATGCGGCAGCCCTTGTGGCCGATACAAAGGTTAATGCCAAGGTACCCGTGGGCGGAGATGGCACCAACTCAGACATTGTCATGTGTATCTCCTGCCATCGCCCGCACGGCAGTGACCAGGCCGACCTGATCCGCTTCGGTTATAACGATGGAGCCAATAACCTCGCTGGCGGCGTGGCACAGAGTGTTGGTTGTGAGTCCTGCCACGGTGCTAAATAAGGCAATAGTCTAACGCGATTAAGCGTAAAAAAAACGAGCATTACCCATTCAGCACCGCGCCGGTTGAAAATTACCCGCGCGGTGTTTTTGCGCCGGGACACCGGCCCGAGCGTTCTCCGTGGCCCACAACTTGCATAAGTAAACAGATAAGAGGCGAGCGGGTGAGTTTGAGATTTGATGAACAGTGCTGCAAATTGAGGAGGAGCTGTGAAGCACTTGAGCGAAAAAGGTCGATGTTCCTGGCCACAGGTATTGGTTGCCATGCTGGTTTTGCTTGGTTTGGCAGGGGGAAGTTTTGATTATGCGTATGCTGCCAAAAGATCAAGCGGTCCGGAGCTGACCATTGTCTCTCCACCAGACGGGGTGTGGGTCACGGAAAAGCAGCTCTACATGGCGGGTAAAGTCCAGGGCGTTACCGTGGATAAGGTTGCCATTAAAGGTGTCTCCACCAAGGCGCCGAAAAGCGGCCTTGCGGTAACGAACGGTGCCTTTGGCACCATCATCACTCTCAGCGAAGGGAAAAACAAGTTCACCGTTACAGCCGGCAAGCTGAAGAAAACCGTTAACGTGTATTACATGCCTTCTAAGGCTGCCAGGAAGGGCAAGAAGGCGCCCAAGGGTATGAAGCGTTTTTATGTGCATCGCAACCCCGTAGTGCTGGACTGTAAAGAGTGCCATAAATTGCGGCGCGGCAAGTATGACTTTAAACGTATCGTCCCGGCCCGGGTGAATTGTACCACCGGCAAGTGTCATAACGATATGGGCAAGGCCGCCCATGTCCATGGTCCGGTCGGCGCAGGTGTCTGTATCTCCTGCCATAGCCCCCATGGCTCCTATCAGCCCTTGGCCATGGAACGCACAGGCCAGGAGCTGTGTTTGGTCTGTCACCAGGCCAAGCGCGAAGAGTTTGACGACAGTGTTGTCCATGCCCCGGTACAGGAGGGTTGTATTGAGTGTCATAACCCCCATGAGTCGCCCATGCGTTTTCAGCTCCGCGGCGACGGGGCAAGTGTCAGCAGTCTTTGCTTCAACTGCCATGAACCGGGTATTTTCACCAAGGAGCATCGCCATGGCCCGGTAGGCGCCGGCGACTGTATTGCCTGCCATCGACCCCATGCGGGAAAATATCAGAATCTGCTTATCGCCTCGCCGGAAAAAGGGCAGGTCTGCTTCCAGTGCCATCAGGACAGAAAAGAAGAGTTCTCCATGAAGCATGTCCATGACCCGGTTTCGGAAAATTGCAACAAATGCCACGATCCGCATAGCTCCAATGCCCGCTTCCAGCTTCACGCAGAAGGTGGAAAGCTCTGTGCCCAGTGTCATAAGAAGCTCAGCCCCAAGGTCTACGCGGATATCGATAATGCGGTGTATAAGCATGAACCTGTAGATCAGGGCCGCTGCGCCGATTGCCACCGGGTGCATTCCTCCAATGTTAAACCGCTCTTAAAGACCGCAACCGAGAATCTGTGTTTTTCCTGCCATGAAGAGTTGGCTGATGACGTTGCGGGCAGCAAGTACCGCCACGGCCCGGTGCAGACCGGCGACTGTATGGCCTGTCATAAGGTGCACGGCTCGGAGTTCAGCCGTCTTCTCAGTCGTTACTACCCCGAAGAATTCTATAAAGAATACCGGCCGGAGAATTATGCCCTCTGCTTTGGCTGCCATAACAAGGATATCGCCAAAAAGAAATACACCAAGACCCTGACCAGTTTCCGTGATGGCGAGTACAACCTGCATTTTTTCCATGTGAACATGAAAAAGGGCAGAAACTGCGTCTCCTGTCATGATGCCCATGCGAGCAGCCAGGCAAAGCATGTGCGCTATGAGGTGCCCTTTGGCGCTTGGTCATACCCCATCGCCCTCACCAAGAGCGAGACTGGCGGTACCTGCGTGGTTGGTTGCCATGCACCCAAGTCCTATGATCGCAAAAAACCGAAGATTAAACCGAGCAGATAAAGGCCGGGCAAAATGGATTTGTTTGTCCGGCTCTTTGTGACGAGGCAGTGACGGATTGTAAAGAGAAACAGACTGCACGATTGGAGTCTTTTACAGATGGGAAAAAGGTTCAACCAGCAAGCCGGAGAGGTGGGGGATGCAGTCCGGATATGGAGGACCTGTTACAGGCTGCCGGCAGGATTAACGTAAGATATGAGGGGAGAAGCGCTTTATTTACTCAGAATCCTCCCGGTCCTTGTTGGGGTATTTATGCTTGGAAGCGAAGGTGTAATGGCAGGGCAAATTCTCACCGGCAAGTGGACTCAGCAAAAGTCCAAAGACGATGGTGAAACCAGTGCCCAGGACTACACCTATAACCTTTCATTATCTCAACCCTTGAGCGAGGCGTTGAGCCTTGAAGAATCCCTGCGTTACACCAAGAACCGTGGTGCCGACGGCACCCACACCGATACATTTTATCCCAGCGCCGCCTTGGGCCTGGTCAATGATATCTTCTCCCTTGATCTCCAGGGAAACATCAGCAAGAAACGGAGCTCAGCCGCCACAAACACGAGCAATAAATCCTGGGATCTGAATTGGGGCAGCACCTGGAATAAAAAGTATTGGCCCAAGCTGCAGGCGAGCTACAGCGAAAGTTATAACAAGGACGACGAGGATCCCCACCGGCAGAACTCAGAAAGCCAGCGCGATTCCATCAGTGTCGATTGGGGCATCGACAAGCTGCGCGTCCTCTACCAGCTCAACCGAAGTGAAAGCGACAATCTGGTGGCCCTGAGCACCAGCGAAACCACCTCCCACCTTGCCAGGTTCGAGGGCAACACCTCCCTGTGGCAGGATCGTTTTGCCATAGCCCTTTCCCACCAGTACACAGAAAATAGAGACATCAATACCCGGCAGATAGGTAGCGGCGGATTTTCCCTCTTTTCCGTCAATATTAATCAAATTTTGGCCGGAGAGGATGACACGCCCCTCATCACTGATGATACCGAATTGACCGACGCCAATGCCCCGCTTTTGACAAACGGTGATACGACTACTGCCAGCGGGATCTTTGTCGATACATCATTGACCGATCCTCTCAGCATTGCCGCCAAGGTGAACTTTGAGACTGTCGACACTCTGTATCTTTATACCCAAGACAATGATGCCGCCCAGAGTGCCAGCTTTACCTTTGACCTTTATCAAAGCCAGGACGGGAAAAATTGGCAGCTTGCCAGGGCTGGCCACCCATTTGTCTATGATTCTACAGAGAAACGTTTTGAGTTTACCGTCACCCCCCCCCTTGCTCCCTTGTGGTTTAAGTTAGTGACCAGCTCAAGTTCTGCCACCCAGGTTGAGCTCACCGAAATCGAGGTTTACAGGAAGCAAACAGTACAATCAAGCATCCGTTCCTCTTTTGGTAACATTTCCGACATGAACCTCGGCCTGAAGATCACACCCGAATTGAGCATGACCTATAACGTTACCCGTGAGTGGGGAGAATATGCTTCGGAACAGGAGTTTGAGCGCACAAGTCAAACCGCCTCTGTGAAATGGACCCCCTGGGAGTATTTAACCTCCTCCCTCAACCTGAGCGAGTCCAGAAAGGAAGAGGGGCTGGCTCCCGGGGATATGACTCGTTTTTACGGGATAAACTTTGGCAGCAACCCTTTGCCCACCCTGGGCCTGAATCTTGGCCTGACTCGGAACGAGGAGTACACCGGTGACTCCCGTGACAGCGTCAAGCATGGTGTCGGTCTCTTTGGTACGGCACAGCTCTATTCCACT
Source organism: uncultured Desulfobulbia bacterium (assembly GCA_964385695.1). Classification (GTDB taxonomy): domain Bacteria; phylum Desulfobacterota; class Desulfobulbia; order Desulfobulbales; family Desulfurivibrionaceae; genus CAYLQA01. Next base: position 62,306 of record CAYLQA010000003.1, read on the forward strand.
TTGGATAGTAGCCTGGGCCTTGATTACTCCCATAATGAGGATGAGACCTCAGGCCTGGCCAAGGAAGAATACAACTCCAATTTGGAATTTACAGCCCGGTTGATGCCGCAGCTTACCAGCACCCTGCGGGGAGACTACCGGCAGGAAAAAACCGTGAGCAGTACCGAGAATTATCTGGTCGATCTTTCCATGAACTGGCGTGCCTCAGAGACATTGTCGCTGACCACAACCACTCGCAAGAGCTGGGAAAACAGTGAGAGCACGGGCGAATCATTGGATCTGGGAATCAACCTGTCGCTCAGCGAAAAGATGCAGGGTTCGCTTACCTATGGCTACAACCACGACGCAGTAACAACCAACACATATAGCGGCTTTTTGGATTGGCGGATTAGCCGGTATGTCGGAATGCAATGGGATGCCGGTTATACGCAAGAGGACGGAGCCGAGGAATCCTGGCAGATAAAATGGCAATTGACGGCCTCCTTTTCCACACGCTGAGAAAAGAGACGATGAAGAGACCGAGAGGAGACGCATGAGAATAGGGAATAGAAAAATAATAAAAAGATTACTGCCTTTACTGTTGGGCTGTGTGCTCATGTACGGTTGCGGCGGCGGAGGATCAACAAGGGCCTTTGAGCGGGAGAATGTGGATTTTAACTTTGTGCGCAAGATCGCGGTGATGCCCTTTGTCAACAACTCTCAGGATCAATATGCCCCGGAGCGGGTTAGGGATATTGTCATCACCGAGGTTTTGAGCCTGGGGATTTTTGATGTGATCGATAAAGGGGTGGTGGACAGTGCCTTGCGCGATGAGGCCATTGAGCCGGATCGCCCCTTGGATGAACAGACCATCAGGCGACTGAGTAAACGCTTTGGTGTGCAGGCCGTACTCCTTGGAACCATTGACATGGCGGGTAAGGGAAGAAAAGGCTCGGTCTCTTACCCTGAACTCACCATTACCATGCGCATGGTGGAGGGGCAAAGCGGACTGCTCATCTGGCAGGCAAGTGGTTACGGCAGTGGGGACTCCATAACAAGAAGGCTGTTCGGGCTTTCCGCCCATGATGATTTTACGGTGACCAGGGACCTTGTGACCGAGTTGCTCTACACCATTCCCCAGAAAACAGAGATGGTGAGGTGAAATGAGTCTTTGCCGCAACATAAAACGGTATGGATTGGTTTTGCCGATCATTGCCCTGTTTTGCCTTATGGCTCAACCAGCTTGGGCCGGGCAAAGTGTTGCGGTTATGCCCTTGGCCGATCTCAGTCACGGGCCCAATGGGCTGAATCTTAACTTGAGCCGTGTCTTGGCCAAGAATTTTGAGGGAAAGGGTTTTTCCGTGCTGGCGGAGGAAGAGATTTTTGATTTCATGGTCCGTCACAGGATTCGCTGGGTCGGGCACATCGATTCTTATTATTTAAGCCGCTTTCGGGATGAGCTTGCCGCGGATTTTGTGCTCATCGGCACGGTCAGTCAGCGACGTGAGAAGATGCCCCCGGCCTTGGGCGTGGTTTTGCAGCTGATCCGGACAGAGGATGGCCGTACCATTTGGGCGGGTGGTTCGGAGTTGTGTAAGACCGATGTGAACAAAATTCTTGGCCTTTCCGAGCCGCAACATATTGAAGACATAGAAAAAATGGTGGTTGCACAAATTGTGGACGATGTGCCGGTTAATCCGGGCCAGGGTTTTGCCGAACGCCAGTTTATGCTGATTTTTGACAAGGTTGAAGTTACCCCCAAGGTGGTAAGGCCCGGGGGTACGATTCGTTTTCGAGCACGTTTATCCAAAGCCTTGACGGAAATGCAAGACATAAGAATAACCATCCATGTTCGCGGCAGGGAGTTGCCTGCCCAGTTTAATGCAGCAGAAGAGAGTTTTGAGCTGAGCTGGCAGGCGGAGCAGTTCGATGGTCGATACCCCGTCTATCTCACCTTTTCCGGCAATGGAGTTGAAGAAAAAATAATGTTGGGTGGCAGCTACCGGGTGGATGGCATGGCGCCTCGCTTGACCTTGAAGATGCAGACCCGTGTTTATAATAAAACCGCGGTCTTTAACGGCAAACTTGATTTTGTCCCACGCCTTCTGGAGCCGGATCCTCTTTTGCGCTGGCAGGTGCTGATTAAGGACAAGGACGGCCTTGTCCTGCAGGAAGGAAAAGGAGAAGGAAGTCTTCCCGCCTCCTTGACCTGGCAGGGGCAGAACCTGGCCGGATACCCTGTGGCCGACGGTAATTATATCGTTGAACTCATGGCCTGTGATGAGGCGATGAATTGCGGCACGGCCATGCATAATATACGTCTTGCCAGAAAGCCGCCGGAGGTGCAGATGGCCTTTGAGCGCTACGATCAGCGGGTAGAGGTGAATCTGGACATCAATAACGACGTTCCGTTGGCTTTTTGGCGTTTTGAGGCTCGTGATTTTAAAGGGAAGTTGTTGGTCGAAAAAACCGGCCAGCGCTTGCCGGCCAAGCTGATGGTGGCTTTGCCCACGGACGAACGGCAGAGCATCCGCTGTTTGATTGAGACCAAGGATGTGCTGGGGAATAAAAAAAGGGAACGCATTGAAGATTTGGTGCGTTTAGCAGAAGGAAAGCCCGATGGCGACAAGGGTGTGAAAGAAGAGGTTCTTCTTTCCGAGGCCTGGGTGGAAGATTTTTGAGCATGATGAGTATGCAGCGCAACATAACGGGACGAAAGCTGGCTTTGATGCTGCTCATGTGTCTTTTGCTCGCAGGCCAATGGGGTTGCGGGAGTAAAGATCCCTATTTTCAAAAATTTCGCGGCGATCCTTCGGGTAAAACATGCAGTATTGGTGTGCTGCCCTTCATGAATCAGAGCAGTTACAGCCAGGGGGGAGATATCGCCTACCGTTCATTTCAAAGCGAACTGGTACGCCACCAGAAATGGCAAATGGCCCTTGAGGGTGATGTGAGAAGGGTGTATCGGCAGTTGCATTTAAGATCTTGGGAAGAAGTTCCCACCCCTGAGCAGTTGCGCATCATTGCCAACCGTTTGGGAGTGGAATTGCTTATAGGTGGAGAGGTACTGGAGATGGAGGAAAAGTTGGGACCTGACTTTGTGGACCCGGCCTTAAAGGTGCGACTGAGGGTGCATGATGGTGCCTCGGGCGAGCTGCTTTGGGCCACGGTGCATGCAAAGAAGGGGAGTGATTACAGGAAGGTTTTACACTTTGGCCTCATCAACACAGTTACCGCTCTAAGTAAAAATGTGTTTCAGGAGATTTTGGAAATATGGGAAAGCAAAGGCTTTGTGCCCTGCGCCGGGTGAGTTGCACATTGGCCATTTTGGCCGCGGTTTTTTTACTTTTACCCCAGGTGTCCCTGGCTTGGTCTTGGGGCAGTGACCCTTTATTGACGGTGAACGGTGCCGATTATACGGCGGATGATTACCGACAATGGTGGGGCCACTGGCGGGAGAAGGATACCCCGCTGCCGGAAAGCCCGGATGAGTATGTCGATTGGCTGCTCATGGTCCAGCAGGGCGAGCAGATGGAGCTTTACCAGGAGCCGAGCTATGTGAGAAAGGTGCAAACTTTTCTCAAAGTCCGCTCGCTCATGCTCCTTAAAAAAGAAGAAATCGACGAAAAGGTCAAGATCCCTGAGAGCGAGATTCGAGCCCATTACGAAAAGGAATATAACCCCAGATGGCACCTGATGGCCTTTCTCTTTAAAGAAGAAGAGCAGGCTCGCAAGCAGGCGGAGCGTCTGGTCGGCAAGGAAGTGACGACTGAAGAGCTGGCAAAACTAACACTCGAACAGGGTGGGCCTTTGAGTCACCTGAAAAGGTGGCAACGGTTGCCGAAATTCAGGTTTGAGTGGCGTGATTACCTTGGGGAGAGTCCCCAAGCTGGGGCTGTTTCTACACCCATATCACAGCCCAATGGTTTTTTGATTCTGGTGCTGCTCGAAATACAAGGGCCGGAAAGCGAAGACTATCAGGCGGTGAAGCGCACCATAGAAAGTGGTCTTTATAAAGAAAAGCATCAGAAACATACGGTGCGTTTTGTGGAGGAATTAAAAAAGAGATATCAACTCCGCATTGATGAGAAGATCCTGGCCCGGTTAGGGGAGGAAAGGCCTGATGAGGAGTTGGCAAAACAAATTGTCATTGCCACCAAAAAGCAAAATATCGATGCCATGACCGTGTGGGACAATGTGCAGCGGGATCTGAATTATCGGCGAAATCTCGGCATTAAAGATCTCAAATTTGCGGATCTAAAAGAGAGTGTAATGGCAAACATCATCTCCCAGACCCTGGTCTCGTGGGAGGCCTTGGAACGTCATTACGAAAAAGAAGAGCCATTTAAGAACATATACAATTTTTACACGAACCATCGCCTGACCAAGGAGATAGAAAAACGCTTTGTGCAACCCAAAGCAAAGGTCAACAAAGAGGATATGCTCAGCTATTACAAGGAGCATAAGGAGCGTTATACGCATCCTGAGATGATCAGTTATGCCATGGCCGATGGTGAGAAGAGCCTGGTTAAAAAAATTCGTGAGAGCATTGTGCACGGCAAAGATTTTTTTGAGGCGGTGAGTTCTGTTTACCCGGAAGGGGCCGAGACAAGGCAATTGCCGATCAACCACCTGAAGCCGCAGTTGGCTGAAGCCCTCAAAGGGCTTAAGACAGGGGAAGTGAGTGTTCCTTTCAAGTATGGGGAGGGCATGGCGCTTGTGAAGCTGATAAGCAGGAAAAAAGCAGTACCGGTTCCCTTTGAAAAGGTAAAGCAGGAGATTGGTGAAAAGGTACAAAAACAAAAGTACGAGCAAGCGAAAAAAGAGTTTGTCGAGATGCTGAGAAGCCGCTCGCAGATCAGCGTTGCGCAAGAAGAATGGGTGCGGTTGCAAAAGGAGTTGAGGGAAAAAGATGCCAGCAAGAAAAACAGTTAGCGTATTGATCGCCTTGGCAATGCTGCTTGGTGTTGGTTGCGTCAAAGAGCCAAAACGGAGGGTTGCGGTTCGAAAGACGTGCGGCGATTGCCACAAGGAAATGGCTGCCAAACGTATGGAGGGGAATGTTCATACGCCGGTGATGGAAAAGAAATGCTCAGCCTGCCATCTGCCGCATGGTTTGGTGGGGGGCGTGTATTTGCGTCAGAGTATGCCCGAGCTTTGCTTAAGATGCCATGGTCAGGTTGTCCAAGTGGTGGGTGGAATGAAACTGCATAAGCCGGTGGAGAAGGGAAAGTGCGCCACCTGCCATACCCCCCATAATTCGCCGGAAAAAGCCCTCTTGAAGAAGTCGGAAAACCAGGTTTGTTATAAGTGCCATGACGCAAAACCCTATGAACGCGCCAATGTGCATGCCCCGGTCATGGATGGCTGTAGCACCTGTCATGACCCCCATCGCTCCGAGCAGCCGGCAATGTTGAATAAGGCTGCGGATGCACTGTGCTTGGATTGCCATGACAGCAATGATAAAAAGTTTACCACCGCGCATTTCGGCTATGGAGTGTCCAGCAGCTGCGTAAGCTGCCACAATCCCCATAGCTCCGAACAGAAAGGGTTGTTGCGCGGGGTGGTGCATGGCCCGACAGGCGGAGGTGAATGCCGGAACTGCCATAGTCAGCAAGCTGGCGAAAAAATTATTTCCCCGGCCCAGGGTTCGGCCCTGTGTCTCAAGTGTCATGAGCAGGAAAATATCCAAAAACTCCATGCACCGGTGGCCAAGGGAGAGTGCTTGAACTGTCATGCCCCCCATGCAAGCGAGCATCAGGCTCTGCTGGCAACCTCGCCCCAGGAGCTTTGTTTTACCTGCCATGAGACCTTTGAGAAAAAGAGCGGGGGCAGTGTGCATAAACCGGCTGAGTCAGGCAACTGCCTTGGCTGCCATCTTGGCCATGGCGAGGCAAAACAAAACGGGCTTAAGGCGGAAAATGCCAAGCTGTGCTATAGCTGCCACGACGCCGGTCAATACGGCAAGGGAGCTATGGCCCATTCCCCGGTGCAGGATGGTGAGTGCCTGACTTGTCATGCGCCCCATAAATCCGATCAACCCAAGGTGCTTGTTCAACCGGAAGGTGCGCTTTGCGGCCAATGCCATGAAGGGATTGATGACGAGTTGAACCGTTTCAGTCTGCACCAACCCTTTGCGGCTGGACAATGCAGCCGGTGCCATAATCCGCACCAGGGAAAAAGCGGCAGCAAATTCCTGCACCAGAACGGAGGGAGTGCGCTCTGCTTTACCTGCCATGAGGCCCAACAGGAGGATGCTCAAACCTCACAGCATGTCCCCTTTAATAAAGGCGAGTGCCTTTCCTGCCACAATGCCCATGCTGCGGATTATGCCGTGATCATGAATAAAGGCGGAGGCGAGGCCTGCTTAGGTTGCCATACAACGCTTGATAAACAGTTGCGCAGCAAAAAATATCTGCATCGCCCATTTGAAAAGGGGAGTTGCGGTGTTTGCCATCTGCCCCATGGTTCGGCGGAGAGTAAAGGACTTATCAAGGAAAGTCCGCGCCTTTGTTTGGATTGCCACCGGGAGGTGGCCAAGTATTGGGCCGAGGGTGTTGCCCATGCCCCGGCCAAGAAAGACTGCACGGTCTGCCACAGCTCCCATGCCGGTAATAACCCTGCCCTGTTGACCAAGAAGAGTGAAGCGCTTTGTCTTTCCTGCCATAGTGTCGATGGCAAGCGCTTTATCAATGTGCACGGCGGGGTGAAACCCTCCGGCGCCTCTTGCCTGACCTGTCATGATCCCCATGGCGGGCCGGAAAAAGGTCTGCTTTATCCGGTGAGTCACAGCCCCTTTAAAAAGGGAGGCTGCAAGGCCTGTCATCCAGGGAGGAAGAAATAATGCGTAAAGGAATAGCTTTTATGATTCCGGCACTCTTCCTGATGATGGGAGGGGTCGCCATGGCCAAGTCTGTTTGCTTTCAATGCCATGAAAAAAAGACATTTCAGGGCAAGGCGGTGCATGCCCCTGTGGCCAAAGAAAAATGCACGAATTGCCACAATCCGCATGTGGCAAAGTATGAAGGCCTGCTCATGGAAAAGGGGGCAGAGCTCTGTTTTAGCTGCCACGAGAAAAAACGGCGGGATCTGAGCAAAGGCCAAGTCCATGCCCCGGTCCAGGATGGCAATTGCCTGGCCTGCCATGCCCCCCATGTCTCCAACGTCAAAGGCATGCTGCGGCAAAACACGGCCAGCCTCTGTTTGAGCTGCCACGATGAATTGAAAAAACAATACAAGGTGACCCATAAGCCTTACGAAAAGGGCAACTGCATGGTTTGTCATTATCCCCATCAATCCGGGCGGCAGCAGTTGCTCAGAAAAGATGCGGACGATCTCTGTATGAGCTGTCACGCCAAGCCGGACCAGTTGGCCGGACATAAGGGATTTCCCGGCAAGGTGCAGGGATGTCTGACCTGCCACAGCCCGCACGGCAGCAATCAGAAAGGATTGATGCGCGACAATCTCCATGCCCCGTTTAAAAAGGGCTGCGGAGATTGTCATGGCAAAAAGAGCAATGAGGTTGATATCTGCCTTTCCTGTCACGCCGATATCAGCAAAAAGAGCGAAAGCTCCCATAACCATATGCTCTCCACCACCGGCAAGAGCTGCACCAAATGCCACAGCCCACATGCAGGGGATAAGAAGAACCTCTTGAAATCCAGAGAGGATAAGCTGTGCCGCAGTTGCCACGAGATGTCCTATGAGCGGATGCAGCAGTCCCTGCACACGCATCCCAATATCGGCAAATGCACGGATTGCCACGAGGTGCATGGCGCCAATCGCATCGCCCTTTTGAAAGGAGACGGCAATAAAGTCTGTTCCGGATGCCATGAGACCCAAGGCGAGTTTACCCATCCGGTGGGAGAAGGGGTGGTGGACATGCGCAACGGCCAGGATATGACCTGTCTCAGCTGCCATGACCCCATGGGTACGAACTATAAATATCATCTCAGGCAGAGCCGTAAAAAGTCTCTTTGCGTCCAGTGCCACAGAAGTTATTGACCACGAGGAGCAAAACGATGAGATCAGAAAAATATAACGTTGTGAAAATTGTTTTATTGGCCGTGGGGCTCTGTTTTTGCCTGGCAGCACAGGTTCAGGCCAAGAATGCGGAGTGGAAATGGGCCATGAGTGTGCGGGGAACGGATAAGGCAACCTCTTTTGTGCAACCGACGTCTCTCTATATAGATGTCGAAAAGAGCAGATACTATGTGGTGGATTGCCAGGGCGGCCAGGTTGTCTCCTATGACAAGGCGGGCAAGCCCCTGAAAACCTTTAACGCCCAAGGCGAGCTGGTCGCGCCCTACGATATGGTGCGTTTGGCTGACGGCCGCCTGGTGATAGCGGAAAAAGGCAAAAAAGGCCTGACGCTTATCGACATGAAGTCAAAAGGGCAATTGCTGATACCGCTCTCCTACAAAGGAAGGGATGTGGTGGTTGATCGCATTGCCTATACCGAAGGCAGCCTCTATGTGCTCGATAAGGTGCGGGGGGCGGTGCTGCGCCTTGATGACAATCTCAAGGTGAGCCAGGTATTTGCCGCTCCCATGGGCTCCTCTGGTTTTTCCGATTTCAAGGTGAAGAACGGCCGCCTGTGGGCCTTGGGTGTGCTGGAAAAAAGGGTCTATGTTTATGGAGGCAAGGCCCAGGTCTTGCGGGAGTTCGATCTTGGGCAAAGTGTGAGTTTTCCTGTCTCGCTGGCTCTGGGTAAAAATGGCTCCCTGTTTGTTCTGGACCGGCACCGCGCCCAGGTCATGGTCTATGACGGATCAGGCCGGAAAAAATCGCAGTTTTTTGCCAAAGGCAGTGGCCGCGGCAAGCTTTATTACCCCAATGAGATTCTTTTTGATCCATGGGGCAGGCTATGCATTGTTGATGAAGGAAACGGCAGGATTGAGGTCTTTGAGCAATGATCAATGCCGGGGATAAAATAATTCGGGCTTGTTGGTGCCCGAATCCGGTATTGCTGGGAGATGGCCCATGCTAAAGGGGGAAAGCCTCATGCGGTGGCAATGCATAATAGGGTTGGCTGTGGCAGCCCATTTGAGCAGTTCAGGCATCTTGCTGGCCCGGGTGAGCGGCAGCTGTGCGAACTGCCACACCATGCACAACAGCCAGGCCGGTACCCCCATGGCCTACACCGTTGATTTGGCCGGTACTGTGACCATGCAGGCAACGCCCAACAGCGCTTTATTGAGTACCGATTGCATTGGCTGCCACCAAGGCACCAATAACGGTGCAAACCTTACCCCCTTTGTCCTGGACACGAATGCCGAGCCCACCTACGGCGACACCGGCACCACCGGCAATTCCCTGGCCGGAGGAAATTTTTACTGGTTGAGCAGTGACGATCGGCACGGCCATAATGTGCTGGGCATATCCAACTCTGATGCCAAGCTGGTCTTTACTCCGCCCGGAGCAAACGGCGGAGCAGCCATGGCCGGGCAGATTACCTGTGCCGGTACCAACGGTTGCCATGGAGATGCTGCTGTAGCGTCGCAAACATTGGCTGTGCATGGCAGCCATCATGGTAACGATGCCACCATCTGGAAGGACGGCAGCAGTATTGTAAACAGCTACCGCTTTCTGGACGGGGTCAAGGGCTTTGGTGCGGCCGACTATGAGTACCAGCCAACGGTCGCGGATCATAATATCTACTTCGGTGTAGATCGCTCAAACGAGCTTGATACGGCCGCCGGATCGGTCAGTGCCCTCTGTGCCCGCTGCCACGGGGATTTTCATAACGGCTCCGGCAATCTCTCTGACGGGGTTGTAGGGAACAGTGTCTGGCTCAGGCACCCCATTGATTACGACATGAGCCATGCCGTTTCAAGCTCTGAGTATGGAACCTATAATACGGATAAAAGCTATAGCGTGGTCTCTCCCGTTGCCACCTCCGTAGTCTCGACAACGCCTGATCAGAATGTGTTGTCCGCAGGGGTGGATGACGCCATCGTCATGTGCCTGTCCTGTCATCGAGCCCATGGCACGCCCAATGATGCAATTTTGCGTTGGAACTATAAAGGATGGCCCGGCCCCGGAGGGTATAATGGCTGCGCCGTCTGCCACACGACCAAGGATTGATGAAAAAAAACAAAATTTCCATACAGACACTTTCGTTCGTTTTCTGCTGGCTGCTGGTTGCCTCGCTTCTGGCTGTAGGCAGCGGCTGCAAGGCCGGGAAAACCCTTGCTGTGCGCAGCTCCATCATTGCCGCCGAGACGCCTGGAAATGATAAGGCCTTGGTCAGCGTCTTTCTTCGCTTAAGGCAGGAGACCCCCTCCGGCATTTGGTTACGGATGGATTCGTTGTCCCTGGTTGCCGATGATCGCGTGACCCCGCTTGCCATTGCGCAAAAGGAGTTCTCAGCCGGGCGCATCCAGGGCGGTCAGCGTTTTGTTGCCCGCGGCTCAGTCGCTCCTGTTCGCTATCATTCCTTGCGGGTCGCTATTGATAAGGCGGCCTTGGAGAGAGGGGGAGAAAAGATAGGACTGGCAGTGCCGGACCCCATTGTCGATTTCCCTCTGCCTGCCAATTTTCAGCTCCAGGGCAGGGAAAGCCGATCCCTTTTCCTTATTTGGGATGAGGAGAAATCCCTGGAGGGCAGGGCCCTGTTTGTCCCCAAGTTTGTTGTCACCTACCGGCCGCAGATATTTTTGGCAAATCTCGCCTTTGTCAGTTGCCCAGATATCGATACGCTCTACATGTACCGCACGGATCGCAACTGGGTGACGGGTTCGCTGAATATCGCAGGCGGACCGACCTATATGGCCTACAATGCTCCATTAAAAAAGCTTTATGTCCTGGCGCAAAAAACTTCTGAGATTGTTGTGGTGAAGGTGACTACCGGCCAGATTCTTGATCGCTTCAAGATCCCCTTGACCAAGGAGCCTACATTTTTCTTTAGCCCGGATGGTGTGACCGGCTATGTCCTGGATGAAGCAGGCGATTATCTCATCCGCATTGATCTGGCGCAGGGGACCATAGAAAAACGAGTCAAACTGGGCTACAGCCCCCGCTACGCAGCATGGCGGGGAACGAGCAATGGCTTGGTGATTTCTTCGGCCAGGTCTCAATATATCAACCTGGTTCACCCCGAGAGCTTGAGCACAACGGGTGTCATCGCCGTGGGCAGCGGCCCGCGGGGAATGGTGGTTGATAATGATTTTCTTTATGTGGCCGAGAGCGGCAGCAATAGCCTTGGGATATATAGTTTGCGCAGCCGTACGCTGCATAAGCGTGTCAATGTGGGGTTTTCCCCGAGACGTCTGCTTAAAGACGGGGACAACATCTATGTCAGCAATTTTAATGGAGGGTCGGTTTCCTTGTTTTTAGTTCGGCAGCAACAGCTTTATAGGGATATTCGAGTTGGCGGAAAGCCGTTTGAGCTCGATTTTTCAAGTCGCAGAAAATTTATCTATGCAGCGGACAGAAAAAACGGGCAATTGGCCGTTGTGGACCAGACCGGCAACCAGTTGGTCGGCTCCATAGAGTTGGGCGCTAAACCTTTGGATATCCTGGTGGTTGAATAATGGGTGGTTCTTATTTGAGGAAGTTTGGCGCTCGCCACAGGCGCAAGATGTACTGTGTTTTAGGGTCAACGATGGTTGCTCTGGGCTTTGCTGCAGTTCTCTTCTGTAATCCCGAGAGCGGGGTGGCATCCGGCAGCTGTTGCTCCTGTCATGAAGAGGTCTGTGCCAGTGTCAATGAAAAGGCTTACGTGCATGCGCCGGTTCTCGAGCAGAAATGCGCCAGCTGTCACATTGCCCAAGAGAAGTTGCGGCCTTCCGGCGAGGAGGTGCTCCTCCCCCCTCAGGTAAAAGGCAAGGTCAGTTGGCTTGCCTTAGATTACATGACAAAGGAAAACCATTGGCTCAGGCTCTCTGCCGGGCACGAGGGGAAAAACATAGTGGTGCGGACCGAGGATGAAAGCGGTCACGTTATCGAGCAGCAGCTAAGGGTTCCGGCCAAGACCAGTGTGCACCAGTTTACCGATAACGGTAAGCCTCCCTCTGTTCAGGATTTGAGGATCCGCGAGATCCACCAGGGAGTGGTGCTCAGCGCCGTTATTACCTGGAAGACCGATAAGATTGCCGACTCCGCTGGCCAATTCGGTGAAAAAGGGCTTTATAACACGGTGCGCAATGAGCAAAGTCTCGGTACGGAGCATGAAGTAGTTTTAAGTGGTCTTGCGCCTAAAAAAACATACAAATTTGCAGCCGTTTCCCAGGATCTGTTCGGTAATGTGGTTACCTCCGAGGAGATACGTTTTAGTACGAATCAACCGGCGGCAAAGGCACGCTCCTCACGCATAAAAAATCGTGGAGCGTTGGAAAATACCAGCCTGTTTACGGATTTTTACTATGCCCAGGGAGAGTACCTGCTCCAGGTTCGGGCCCAAAAACCGGTCAATGTGAAACTCGGGTTGGTGGAGGGGACTGGTGGGCAAAAGAAGAGCGCCTTAGTAAAAATGGTGTTGGAAGACGGTGGCAGCCACCTGCCCCTGCGCGATCCATCTGAGTTGACGATCAAGGTCTGCTACAGTTGCCATCCCGGCACAGAAGGGGTTCTCACCCACCCGGTGGAGGTTTTTCCGAAAAACGGCATGGTGGTGCCCCATGACTACAGCACCCTGCCCAACGGCAAGATCAGCTGCATGTCTTGCCACATGCCCCATGCATCGAATAATGAATATCGCTTAAGCCGATCTAGTAAAAAGGCGCTCTGCTTGGGCTGCCATAAGAATTTTGTCTGAATCTATAAGAGGGAAGGAAAGAGCTATGGGACTGGAATACCAGAGGAAAAAGTTGAATTTGTCGGTGAAAAACGAGTTTCAGCGTTGGCTGCTTTTTCGGATTTTCGGCACGGTGATTCTCAGTTCTTTGGTGGCGGGAGGCATTCTTTACCTCTTTGCCAGAAAGGAGGTGGTTGATTCGTTTTATACCGCCCATGTGACTATTCGCCGGGTGAGCGACCTGTTGCTGCCCGTGGTGCTGGCCGGTTCTTTTGTCAGCCTGCTCAGCGGCACACTCTTGGCCTTGTTTCTGCCCCAGAAAATCGCAGGCCCCTTGTTTCGTATAGAGGAAGAGCTTGAGGCGGTGCGGAAGGGGGATCTGACCGTAAAGATCAAGCTGCGCAACGACGACACCATGAAGGATTTTGTCGCCATTATCAATCAGACCATCGCTTCCTTGCGGATCAAAGTCGAGCGTATCCAGAAGGTATACAACTGTATCGAGAGGTGTAAGCCCAAAAATGACCAGGAGGAAAAGGCGAGGGCCATGGCCCGAGAGGAACTGCGCTCCATAAAAACCTGAAAAGAAATGAAGAATGAATAATGCAGAATGAAAAGTGATGGATATTCGTTATCCATTCTTCATTTTTAATTCTTAACTCTGTATTTACCTTAACTCGTCCCCTGGTAACGCCGCATACGGATGTTGATGAGGATGCCGATTCCGGCCAGAGTGGTGAGCAGTGAGGAGCCGCCGTAACTGACCAGCGGCAGCGGCATGCCAACCACCGGCAACAAGCCCATGATCATGGACAGGTTGATAAATGCCTGCCAGAAGATGAGCGAGACGATGCCGTAGGCGAGGAGCACACCGAATTTGTCTCTGGAGGAGATGGCGATGTTCAGCCCCCAGAGGATCATGAAAAAGTAGATTGCCAGAAAGATCAGCGAGCCGATAAAGCCCCATTCTTCCGCCCAGACCGAAAAGGCAAAGTCCGTATGCCGTTCCGGCAGAAAGTCCAGTTGCCCTTGGGTTCCCTTGAGATATCCCTTACCGAATTTGAGTCCGCTGCCCACTGCGATCTTAGACTGGGTGATATGGTAGCCCGTGCCCAGAGGATCACTCTCCGGGTTGAGGAAGGTCTCAATGCGTTGCCGTTGATAGGGCTTGAGAAAGAATTTCCAGCCCAGGGGAATGGCGGAAAGGCAGGTGCCCAACAGGATGACCAGGGTGGTCCAGCGCAGTTTGACGAACAGGGTCATGGAGATGAAGATAAAGCAGAGCATGAGCCCGGTGCCAAGATCGGGCTGTTTGAGGATCAAAACAAAGGGGACTGCCGTGAGCAGCATGGGCACAATGAGCTCGGGCAGGGAAAAGCCCTTGCCCGTGTCCTTGCGGTAATAATAACTGGCCAGGGTGATGACCAGCATGAGCTTGGCAGGCTCCGAGGGCTGCAAACGGAAAAATCCCAGGTTGATCCAGCGCTGGGTGCCGGCCACGGTCTCGCCTAAAAAAAGGGCTGCAAGCAGCAGCAGAATAACAGCACAGTAGATCGGGTAGTTCCAAGCCACAAGGACCTTATAATCCACGGCAATAATCAGGAGGATCACGCAGGCGCCCATGAAGAAGTAATAGAGCTGCTTGATATAGACCGGGGTGCCGAGGGCCGTACTCAAATGGGCTGCGCTGTAAAGGTTGGCAAGACCGATGAGAGCGACCAGGGCCACGGCTACCACCATCACCCAGTCAAAGTTCAGCACTAAGCGTCTATCGAACCTGAACATTATTCACTCCTCACGCTCTCGGCCTTGGCCAAGGTGTTCTTTTTGGTGTTTGCTTGCAGCTCAAAGTAGCGCTTGATGATCTTCTTGGCAATGGGCCCTGCCACAGAGCCACCATGCATACCGTGTTCCACCAAGACGGTAACGGCAACCTGTGGCTCCTCTGCCGGGGCAAAGGCGGTGAACCAGGCGTGGTCTCGGTATTTATAAGGGATTTTTTCTTCGGGCAGATCCTTGAGGTGACTGAGGCGGATAACCTGGGCCGTTCCGGTCTTGCCGCCAAGGGTGACGTTTTTCACCCGCGCCGCTTTGCCGGTGCCGCGCTTTTCACGTACTACCCCGACCAGGGCCTGGCGGATCAATTCGAGGGCCTCATCATTACCCTCGATCCTGCCATCGATCATGGGGACAAATTCCTTAAGGATCTCGCCCTCCGGATCAAGGATGGATTCCAAAAGCTGCGGCCTGTATAAGGTGCCGCCGTTGACTGCGGCTGCAGTCATCTGGCAGACCTGTAAGGGGGTCGTCAGATTGAAGCCCTGGCCGATGGAGACGGAAAGCGTTTCTCCATCCTGCCACGATTCTCCGTAGCGGCGGCGTTTCCAGTCCGATGTAGGAACAAGGCCACTCTTTTCGTGTTCTAAGACAATGCCGGTCCTTTTTCCCAACCCCAAGCTTTGCGCATATTTTGCCAGGGTGTCTACGCCCAGTTTCTGGCTCACCTGGTAAAAATAAACATCGCATGATTGCACCAAGGCCTGGTGCAGGTTGACCGCGCCATGTCCTCCCTTTTTCCAACAGCCGTAGCTGCGGTTGCCAAAGGTCAGGGAGCCTGAGCAATAATACACCGTTTCCGGCGTTGCTACTTCTTCGGCCAAGGCGGCCAGAGCAGTGACGATTTTATAAGTGGAGCCGGGCGGGTATTGGCCCTGAATAGCCTTATTGAGGAGCGGATTTAACGGGTTGTCAAGCATCTCCCGCCAAGCCTTGGTGGAGATACCGCCGACAAATTCCTGCAGCTTCAGGCGTGGGGTGCTGCACAGGGCCAGGATCTTGCCGCTGTTGACTTCCATGGCGACGATGGCCCCGGCTTGCTCGCCAAGACCCTCTTCTGCCACATGTTGTAACTCAATGTCAATGGTCAGCTGTACATCGTTACCGGGCAGCGGTTCTTGGACCTTGACCTGCCGTTGTTCAAAACCATGTACGTCCACTTCCAAAAATTTTCTGCCTTTTTCGCCGCGCAGGAATTTTTCAAAAAGTTTTTCCACACCCATCTTGCCGATGGCGTCGCCACTCTGGTAGTTCAGGCCCCTGCGGTCATCTAGCTCCTTGCGGTTTATTTCCCCAAGGTAGCCGATGAGGTGGGAGGCCAAATCTTCAAAGAGGTAATCGCGAGAAGGCAGCACCTCAACCCGCACACCGGGCAGATTAAAGCGATTATTCTCGATGTAGACCAGGGTCTTCCAGTCGATATCCTCCTCAAGGCGAGTGGGTACGTAGCGAGGGTGATCCGCGCCAGCGCGAATACGATCCAAAAGAACGTTGACATCCTCATCCAAGATTTTTGCCAGGGTCTTGATGGTCTCATCGGGGTTGGGCGCATCCTCTCGGATCCAGACCACATTGAACTGGGGCCGGTTGGTTATGAGGATACGGCCCGTCCGGTCCAGGATATTACCGCGCGGGGCGGCAATGTTTTGCATGCGGATGCGGTTGCTCTCGGAGAGCTTGACATATTCCGAGCCGTTATGGATCTGCAAGAACCAGAGGCGTGAAACCAGCAGGGCGATAAAAAAGATGATTACGGCCATAGCTATATCGATGCGTTTTTTCAGCATCTTCAGCTCGGCAGGGTCCATCTTATGGATTTTGGCTAAAGGGCGCGGCATGGCGGCTGGTTTTTAGAGGAACCGGTTGCTCGACCGTGAACGGCCAAAGGGGTGATGATTACTTCTGTCAAAGGCCTCTGTCACCCACTCAAAAAGGCTGAAAAACGGCATGCAGATAACGGCCAGGATAAGCATTTGCAGGACATGGTTTCCCCACCCCCAACTCAGCGAGGTATCCGGGGCGAGCATGGAGGAAAAGATATAGATCCCACTGGCAGCGAAAAGATAGCTTAAAACCACCAGGGGAACCTGATGCACAGCTTCATTGATCACCAGGTGATGGGCAATTCCCTTAAGGGTAAAGAAGAGAAACAGGTAAACCACCGGGTGCAGGCCAAGAAAGATGCCGGAAAAGATATCCATCATCAGGCCGAAAAACAGGGCCAGCATTGCGCCTTTGTAGATGTCCACCTTGCTGCCCAGGAAAACGATAAGCAGAAAAAGAAGATCGGGGCGTCCCATCCAGTCCGGCAGTGCATGAAGCAGGGTGGTCTGCAGGATGAGAAGGATGGTGCCGAGAAGAAAAAGTGTGCTGACAACCATTACTTGGCCAGAGAGTCCTTTTTCATAATGATAATCAGGTATTCCAGTTGGGAAAAATCCGTGGTCGGGGAGATTTCAATCTTCTGGAACATGCCGCGCCTGGTCTTGGTCACGCTGCTTACACTGCCTATGGGCAGCCCTTTAGGAAACACACCACCGATGCCCGAGGTGACGATCATGTCCCCCTTTTGTACATCGCTGTTTTTCAAAACATAGTTCAATCGATAGCTGGTGCCCGCGCCCTTAACGATTCCCTGAACCCTGGTTTTTTGAATCAAGGCATCAATGGCGCTGTTTGGGTCTGTGGCCAAAAGAATTTTTGCATAATGGGCCGAGGTGTTGACCACCTGGCCGACCACACCTTCCACTGTGACGGCGGGCATACCTTTTTGTACGCCGTCGCTGCTGCCGCGGTTAATGATGATGGTCTTGAACCACTGGGATGGGTCTTTGCCGATGATTTGCGCCGTAAGGGTTGGGGGCGGCAGGGATTCCTTCAGCTCAAGCAGCTTGGCCAGGCGAACGTTGGTGGCAACGGCCTCCCGGTACTCGGTATTGATGGCCTTGAACTTCTGGAGTTCTTCTCTTAAGCGTTTATTCTCGTCGCGAACGTTCAGCAGGCTTTTGTAGTTGAGCCAGATTCCATTGAAATAGCTGGTGACGTGATTGACTCCGGCCTGGCCGGTGCCGACCACCTCAAGGGCGAACTTATGGGGAGCGTTGAATTCCTGCCGACCAACCGTGGAAACAATGAGAATCAGAATAAGAGTGAGCAACAGCCCGAAGAGCAGAAATACCTTAATTTGGCGTGAGCGCTTGCCCCGTTTCCTCATTGCCGACTCAAAATATGCCCCTGCTCAGCCGCTGGGCGGAGGCAGAGAGGATGGAAAAAAATGCCGTAATGGCGATGAAACAACCTGATCATCACTGGATCAGGTCGTCATGACCTCTTTTAAGACTTCAATGTTCTCAAGGGCCTTGCCGGATCCAAGAACAACGGATGAAAGCGGATCTTCGGCAATGATGATGGGCAGGCCGGTCTCTTCCCGCAGACGTTGGTCAAGATTTCTGAGTAAGGCGCCGCCGCCGGTAAGGACAATGCCTTGGTCTACGATGTCAGCGGAAAGTTCGGGTGGAGTCAGCTCAAGGGCCATTTTGACCGCTTCGATAATGGCGTCGACCTGCTCGGTGATGGCCTGGCGAATCTCTTCCGAGGTAATGGTCAGGGTTTTGGGTACACCGGAAACCAAATCGCGTCCCTTAACTTCCATGCTCTCGTATGGGGTCTCAGGCATTACATCACCGATGGTAGTCTTGATGAGTTCCGCGGTATGTTCACCGATTGCCAGGTTATGTTTCCGCTTAATATAATGAAGGATGGCCTCGTCCATCTTATCGCCTGCTACACGAACGGAACTGGCATAGACCACGCCTGCCAGGGAGATAACCGCCACCTCGGTGGTACCGCCGCCGATATCAACAACCATGTTAGCAGTGGGTTCGGTGATGGGCAGGCCTGCACCGATGGCTGCAGCCATGGGCTCCTCGATGAGATAGACTTCGCGGGCGCCTGCAGATTCAGCAGACTCTTTAACCGCACGTTTTTCCACCTGGGTGATACCGGAAGGGACACTGACAATGATCCGAGGATGAACCAGGGTCCGACGATTATGGACCTTATTAATGAAGTAACGCAACATGGCCTCGGTTACCTCAAAGTCGGCAATAACACCGTCTTTAATCGGGCGAATGGCAGCAATGTTGCCCGGAGTTCGTCCCAGCATCATTTTTGCCTCTTTACCTACTGCCAGAACCTTATTTGAACGGACATCCTTTCGCACTGCAACAACCGAGGGCTCTCGAAGAACAATGCCTTTGCCTTTCACAAAGACCAGGGTGTTGGCTGTACCCAGATCGATGGCCAGGTCATTGGAAAGCCAGCCGAACAGCGAATCAAAGGGTGAGAACATAGTGAAATAACCTCATTGCGTGTTTAGAATGCCTTATGGTTCCGAATAGTTACCGATAGGTGGACAAATTTTTTAAAGTCTAACAGACTAAATTTTCCTTGGCAAGAAAAATGCAGGCCTTCCCCATGGCAGTCGGCTGGAAAATTGTTTCAGGCGGCAAGAATAGTATATCCGCTTAAAATGACAATGATTTATTGATGTTAAGCATCATCAGAAAAGGTGCTGTTTTTCTTGTCTACGCCGGACAACGGGGGAGAAAAAAACTTGACAGTGGCAGATGCCCCATGTTAACTCAAGTGCGTTTTCAACGGGAAATTCCTGCTGGAGATGATTTACCTGTGTGGGGCTATAGCTCAGCTGGGAGAGCGCCTGTCTGGCAGACAGGAGGTCAGCGGTTCGATCCCGCTTAGCTCCACCACATCCTACCAACAAACTTTTAGGGAGGGCTTCGGAGGTTTTTCCTACAAAGTTTTGCCTCTGCCAATATTAAAGAATTGGCCTTCTTCATTATGGTAGAGGCTTTTTTTTAGCCAGACAGCCTATGTCAGCGAGCAAAAAAGAATCCCATCCTCAACAACGGCACAAGCCCATCACCGAAGATACCATTTTGAAGGTGTCCAAGGAGATCGTGGTTAAGTTTATTGAGGTTGGCCGCCTTGCCCCGTCGAACTTTTCCGAAACCTTCCAAGACGTCTATAAGGCGGTGCGGGAGACGGTACGCTCAGAGAAATAGTCAGGCTGCCCGGTGACCCTCGATCCAACTCTCAATCTCACCCCTTCAGCAGTAAAACATATCCACCTCATGGGAATATGCGGTACCGGTGTCGGTGCCTTAGCAGGCATGTTACAGACCGCAGGATTTCGGGTGACCGGCTCCGATGCCAATGTCTATCCGCCCATGAGCGATTTTTTGGCTGAGCAGAACATAAAGGTGTATGAAGGGTTTTTCGCTGCCAATTTAGACGAGCGGCCCGACCTTGTGATTGTCGGTAACGTCATCCGGCGCGAGAATCCCGAGGCCTTGGCCCTGGCCGAGCTGAAAATACCCTACCTCTCTTTCCCCCAGGCCCTGAGCCACTTCTTTATTCAAGAGAAGACATCCCTGGTGGTCTGTGGTACCCACGGCAAAACCACCACCTCATCCCTTTTAGCCACCCTGCTCCATGGGGCAGGGCTCGCGCCAAGCTTTATGATCGGCGGCCTGGTTCAGGCCTTTGGCCGGAATTTCAATGTGGCAGGTGGCGATTATTTTGTCGCGGAGGGAGATGAGTATGACACGGCATTTTTTGATAAGGGGCCCAAGTTTCTTCATTACCGCCCCAATATTGCCATTCTGACCAGCATTGAATTCGATCATGCCGATATCTATACCGATCTTGAGGCGGTGAAGGTCTCCTTTCGCAAGCTTGTTGCCGCAATGCCGCCCGATGGCACCCTTATCGCCTATATGGATGATCCGGTGGTTCGGGAGATTGTCCAACCGGCCCAATGCTCTGTTGTGGGGTACGGCCAAGGGGAGGATTGTGCCTGGCAGTTGGCCGAATGCACGGTGCAGCCTGGGCAGACACGCTTTGTCGTTAAGAAATATGGCAGGCCCTTTGGTGAGTTTGCCAATGTTTTGCCGGGCAAACATAACGCCCTGAACAGTCTTTCCGTTATCGCCGCCCTGGATCAGGTCGGCGTAGGTGCGGAAACTATTCGCCATGGTCTTGTCGGTTTTCAAGGCATCCGCCGCCGTCAGGAGGTGCGGGGCGTGGTCAATGATATCACCGTCATTGACGATTTCGCCCATCATCCCACGGCCGTGCGCGAGACCCTGGGTGCGCTCAAGGAGGCATACAGCGGTAAAAGGTTGGTGGCTGTTTTTGAGCCCCGGACCAATTCCAGCCGTAGAAATGTTTTTCAGAAAACCTATGTCCATTCCTTTGACGGCGCCGATGTTGTTGTCATCCGCGAGCCGATCCCACTGGACAATGTCCCGGAAGCGGAGCGTTTTTCTTCAAGCATGCTGGTTTCGGATCTTAAAGAGCTTGGCAAAGAGGCGCATTTTTTTCCTGATACCGACTCCATCCTCTCATTTCTCAAGAAAAATGCCTGTCCGCAGGATGTTTTGGCAATTCTTTCAAACGGTGGATTTGATAATATCCACGAAAGGTTGCTTGAACTTTTAGCCGGAAGGGGGTAATCAGTAGCGCCATTATAGGTAGTTTTACTGACGGGAAAGGTACGGGCCTATCATATTGCTTTATCGAGCCTTTTGCGGGGTAAAGGGTTCGCTGCTTTTCTCTCTGTAGTAAAATCACCAAACCTGTAACTCGTTGTTTTGGCATGGAAAAAAGAATTCCTTAAAAGCGGAAATTATTTTTTCACTTTCCTGAATAGCCATTCAGTATTTGCTTGACATCGATTTTTGATTGAGTAAATTAGGTCGAAATTTACCTAACCTTAACGCTCTCACAAACAAAGGAGCTGACGGTCGTGGAACAGAAAGCAACTCTCGACATTCTTTATGTAGCAGCCTTTTTTCTTGGCGGACTGGGATTCGCAATCGGTCCCTTTGTCATCGCGCATTTGCTCGCCGCCAGATCAACCCGGCATACCCAGCAGAATAAAACCAAACAGCTTATCGAGTGCGGTGTGGAGCCCATCGGCGACGCCTGGGTCCGCTTCGGTATAGTCTATTACCTTTATGCCCTGATGTTCGTGGCCTTTGCCGTGGACATTCTTTTTCTCTTTCCGGTGGCGCTTATCTATACCACGCCAGGTCTTGTCGGTGATGTTCGCGCCTTTGTCGAAATTTTGATTTTTGTCTCAATCCTGTCGTTGATAATCATTTACGCATGGAAAAAGGGAGTGTTTAAGTGGGAACGCAAAATATACAACCCCCGATAGTACAGTTTGCCCAGCTTGACAAGCTGCTTGCCTTGGGCCGGGCAAACTCGTTGTGGCCGATGACCTTCGGTCTTGCCTGCTGCGCCATTGAGATGATGGCAACGGGTGCGGCCCGTTTTGACCTGGCGCGTTTCGGTGCCGAGGTGTTTCGGCCCTCTCCCCGGCAATGTGATGTGATGATTGTCGCAGGAACCATCAGTAAGAAAATGGCCCCGGCCGTTGAAACCTTATATGACCAGATGCCCGAACCCAAATGGGTTATCGCCATGGGCAACTGTGCCATCTCCGGCGGCCCTTTTGTTTTTGATGGCCAGTACGGCATTGTTGAGGGCGCCGAAGAGCTTTTTCCGGTGGATGTCTTCATCCCCGGCTGCCCGCCCCGGCCCGAAGCCCTGATCGAGGGTATCCTCGAGCTTGAGGAAAAGGTAACGGGCTCCCGTAGATGGCCCAGAGTGGAGGTGGGTTAGAGATGAAACTTGCCGCAATCAAACAGGCCCTTGCCTCTGTTGCCACCGAGGCAATCACAGAAACGGATTATGCGCAAAAGGGATTTGCCTTTGATGTGCAGGTTGCAGCTGAGCACGTTGTCGATGTCGCCAAGGCCCTTGACGCCGAAGGCTTCTTCATCGAGGCGGTGACCGGTGTTGACTGGTTTGGCGAAAAAGAGGGTGTTCATAAGGATGCCGTGGCCGCTGCCAAGAAAAAGGCCATGGCCGCCGGCAAGGCCGCTGCCAAAAAGGTAGCCGATGAGGAGGGCGACGAAGAGGCTCAGAAGGCGGCCAAGGAAGCTGCCGAGGCTGAGGTCGCCATCCCCGAAGATCCTGCCGAGCCCTTTGTTGAGGATATGGAGGTCGTTTACGACTTTAATCACTTCGATGAGTTGTGCCGCGTTACCGTAAGAACTCGGGTTGAACGCGACAACCCGGAAGTCCCGACCATCTCAGATATCTATCCCGGTGCCAATTGGCATGAGCGTGAGACCCATGATTTCTTCGGAATCAAGTTTGCCGGCCATCCGGATCTGAGCCCATTGCTTTTGCCTGAAGATGCCGACTTTCATCCACTTAAGAAGGACTTTCAAGTATGAGTGTCTTTGCCCAAAATCCAAACAATGAAACTTTTGTCCTGAACCTGGGTCCGCAGCATCCTGCCACCCATGGTGTTTTGCGGGTGAAGTTGGAGATGGACGGTGAATACATCGTCGATGCCGAGCCGGTTCTAGGGTACATCCACCGCATGCATGAGAAGATGGGCGAGAATCGCACCTGGGCTCAGTTCATGCCTAACACAGGCCGTATGGATTACCTTCATGCTTTGGCCTTTAACCACGGTTATGTCACTGTGGTCGAGCGGGCTGCCGGTATCGCCGTGCCCGAGCGGGCGGAATATATCAGGGTACTGACCAACGAACTCAATCGTGTCTCCAGCCATCTGCTCTGGTTCGGCGCCTTTGTTCTCGACCTTGGCGGATTTTCTCCTCTGCTCTATGCCTTTGACGACAGGGAGCATATCCTGGATCTTCTGGAGTCGGTAACCGGCTCCAGACTGACATACTGCTATTATCGCTTCGGCGGTGTCTACAATGATATCGATGATGACTTTCTCACCGGCACCACAGCCTTTATTAAGCGTCTGCGCGACCGGATGCCCATGTACCATAACCTGGTCACCAAGAACGTCATCCTCATGAACCGCCTGAATGATATCGGCCCCATCTCCAAGGAGATGTGCCGCAAGTACGGAGCAACCGGCCCGGTGGCCCGCGGTTCCGGAATCGATTTCGACCTGAGAAAACACGAGCCCTACTCGGTTTACCCCGAGTTTGATTTTGACGTACCCGTCTATACAGAGGGTGACTCCATGGCCCGCTACATGGTGCGGATGGATGAGATGGAACAGTCCATGCGGATCATTGAGCAGTGTATCGCCAAGATGCCTGAAGGACCGGTCATGGCCGAGAAGGTGCCCCGCATCATCAAGCCGGCCAAAGGTGATTACTACCACGCCGTTGAGACGGCCCGCGGATCATTTGGTGTTCGTGTTGTCAGTGATGGCACCAACACTCCCTATCGCATGAAACTTCGTTCTCCAACATATTCCAACCTGAGCCTTTTCGGTGAGGCGAGCCGCGGCATGTTGTTGCCTGACGCCCTCGCCCTGATGGGAAGCTTAGACTTGGTTATTCCTGAGATTGACAGGTAAGGAGCCAGTGATATGAGTTTACACCCCGAATTAATTTGGCTGCTTTCATTCCTGGTGGGCATAATTGCCTTTGCCGCCTTGAATGCCGCTTACCTTGTGTGGTTGGAGCGTAAAGAGGCCGGTCATATCCAACGCCGTATCGGCCCCAAAGAGGTTGGTCCTTACGGGTTGCTGCAGCCCCTGGCTGACGGTATTAAGCTGATGACCAAGCAGCTCTTTATGCCCGCCGGTGCCGACCCGATACTTTTTAGGCTCGCCCCGATTCTGGTCATGGTGCCAGCCATCATGAGTTTTGTCACCGTACCCTTCTCCGAGACCCTGGTGGCCAGGAACCTTGATCTCGGTCTCTTGGTTATCTTTGCCTTTGCCTCGGTTAACGTCCTCGGCCTGCTTATGGGTGCCTGGGGCTCACGTAACAAATACGCGGTTATCTCCGCCGCCCGTGTCGTTTCACAGAACGTGGCCTACGAGATTCCCATGCTGGTGACGGTTGTGACCCTGGTCATGATCTCCGGCTCCATGAATCTTATGGAGATCGTCCGGCAACAGGCCGACTACGGAATGTTCGGCTGGAACTTTTTTAACCTGAAAGCCAGTTTATTAATGCCGGTTTCTTTCCTTATCTTCTTCGTCTGCATGTTGGCCGAGACCAACCGCGCCCCGTTCGATATGGCCGAGGCGGAGAGTGAGCTCATCGCCGGTGCCTTTACCGAGTATCCAGGCATGGGTTTCGGTGTCTTCTTCATGGGTGAATATGCAAACATCGTTATCGGCGCATGTCTGACCACCATCCTCTTTCTGGGCGGTTGGTATAGCCCGTTTCCGGCGTCGATTCCGGTTCTCGGTGCTGCCGGCGTTTGGTGGTTCCTGATTAAGATGTACGCCATCATCTTCACCGTTATCTGGATCCGTTGGACCTATCCCCGGACAACCTTTTACAGTCTGCTTAATCTTTCTTGGAAGATTTTGATTCCGATCTCCTTTTTTAATTTGATTCTTACCAGTGCCATGTTGAAGGTGTTTTAACCATGATCGATTACTTAAAAGAGATTATCAGCGGGACCTGGAGCCTGTTCGTCGGCCTGGGCATCACCATCAAGTATTTTTTCCAGCCCGTGGTCACCGTGCAGTACCCGCACGAGACCCTGCCCATGCCCTCGAGATTCAGGGGCCATATCGAGCTGACCAAGGACCCTGAGTCCGGTGCTACCAAGTGCATTGTTTGCGGCATGTGCGTTAGGGCGTGTCCTACAAATTGCATCACCGTGGCCGGTGAAAAGCGTGAGGGCGTCAAGGGCAAGGTGCTCACCGAGTACACCCTGAATTTCACAACATGTAGCCTCTGTGGCCTCTGTGTTGAGAGTTGTAAACCCAATGCCATTGATTTTTCCAAGGACTACAACCTCGCAGGCCTGAAAAAAGAAGAATATATTTATGACCTCATCAAAAGATTGGAGGCACAGAACTGATGAACCCCTCCTTGTTAACAGTTGAAGGCTTAAGCGGCCTGTTGTTTCTGGGGATCCTCGGTATCACCGCTGCCGGGGCCGTAATTGCAACCAGCAGCAAGCGCCTGATCCGCAGTGTTATCGGACTTGCCCTATGTTTTATCGGGGTCGCGGGTATCTATTTTTTCCTCAACAGCCCATTTGTCGCCCTGATGCAGATCCTTATCTATGTGGGCGCTGTCTGTGTGACCATCATCTTCGCCATTATGCTGGCCGAGTCGGATGAGGACCATAAGCTGCCCAAGGGCAATGCCTTTGTTGGTCCCCTTGGTCTTCTGGTCAGCGGCATTATGGCCTGGGGCTTAGCTGCCCTGGGAATGAAGACCAAATGGCCTGAGGCCGTCAAGGTCAACCAGGGAACCGTGGCTGATCTTGGTCAATCCCTGCTCACGACCTACAGTATGGTGTTTGAGTTAATTTCTGTTGTCTTGCTGGTGGCCATTGTCGGTTCACTGGTGCTGGCTCGGGCCGGGAGGGATAAGTAATGGATGTTCTGACGTTAAGCAACGACCTCAATACCTACTTGGTGGTTGGCGCATTTCTTTTCGGCATGGGAATTTACGGCTTGGTTCAACGCCGGACCTTCATCGGTATGTTGATTGCCGCGGAACTGGTTCTCGCCGGAGCCTCGGTCAACTTCATGGCCTTTAATCGTTTTCTGGCCCCCAACCCCACCGTTGGCCAGTTATTCACCCTGTTTATCATGGCAATCGCTGCCGCTGAGGCCGCTATCGCTTTGAGCATAATTATTGCCGTCTACCGTAACTATAAATCCGTTGACACTGAAAGTGTTGTGGATCTGAAAGGTTAAGAAAAGGAAATTGGGTCATGGATACAATTGTTTCCGTTAAGCCTCTGCTTGCCATACTTGCTGCCCTGACAGGCTCCGTCCTGGTGATGCTGTCCGGTCGCAAGCCGAACGTCCGGGAGTCCTGGTCTTTTGTGGCGGCAGTTACCATGTTTGCCATTATCGCCTCAATGATCCCCACGGTATTACCCGTGTCAGCAGGAGGGGAGGGCAAGACACTCTTTTATAGAT
This sequence comes from uncultured Desulfobulbia bacterium, assembly GCA_964385695.1. Taxonomy (GTDB): domain Bacteria; phylum Desulfobacterota; class Desulfobulbia; order Desulfobulbales; family Desulfurivibrionaceae; genus CAYLQA01. The sequence continues at coordinate 88,849 of CAYLQA010000003.1, forward strand.
TGTTTGAGATTCTGCCCGGATTGACCGTCACCTTTCGGGTTGATGCCTTTTCCATGATCTTCGCAGTGGTCGCTTCCTTTCTTTGGATCCTGGCTGTCTTTTACTCCTGCGGGTACATGCGCGGCTCCCATGAGCATGCCCAGACCCGGTTTAACGCCTGTTTTGCCCTGTCTCTGTTCGGTGCCATCGGTGTTGCCTTTTCCGACAACATCTTCACCATGTATCTCTTCTATGAGATTGTCAGTGTCTGCACCTATCCCTTGGTTGCCCATCACCAGGATGAGGAAGGCTACGCCGGTGCCAAGAAATACATTGTTTACCTGACTACTACGGCCAAGGGGTTGTTGCTGCCGGCCATGATTCTGATCTACGTTCTGACCGGCACCCTGGACTTTGCCAACAACATTCAGACCGGTATCTTCCCGGCTGATGTCAGCTCCGTTATGGTCACCATGCTCTACATCTTCTGTATCATCGGTTTTGCCAAAAACGGTGTGATGCCGGTCCATAACTGGTTACCCGGTGCCATGGTTGCCCCGACCCCGGTCTCTGCATTGCTGCATGCGGTTGCCGTTGTAAAGGTCGGTGTCTTCTGTACCACCAGGACAATGCTCTATGTCTTTGGTACGGATCTGATGAATGCCTTGAATCTCGGTATTCCCACGGCCTACTTTGTCGGCTTTACCATCCTCATGGCCTCGTGGATAGCGCTCTCTAAAGATAACCTCAAGGCCCGTTTGGCCTATTCCACAGTCAGCCAGCTCTCTTACATTATATTGGGTGTGGCCCTGCTTACCACCAGCGGTATCCAGGGTGGCTTGGTCCACATTGCCAACCACGCCTTTTCTAAGATCACACTCTTCTTCTGTGCCGGTGCCATTTATGTGGCGGCTCACAAGAAAAACATCTCCGAGATGAGCGGCCTGGGCAAGACCATGCCCTTCACCTTTGGCTGTTTTGCCATTGCCTCGCTCAGCATGATCGGCGCGCCACCCGTGGCCGGGTTTGTAACCAAATGGAAGCTCTTGGTCGGCACCATGGAGATGGAGACCCATTACATCGGTATTCTCTTGATTTTGCTTGCCAGTACAATGCTAAATGTCGGTTATTTTGCGCCGGTAACCTACAAGGCCTTCTTTGGCAAGCGTCCTGAGAATGAGCCCTACGAGGGAATTAAGGAGGCGCCGCTGACCATGCTGGTGCCCATTATGATTGCTGCCATAATTTCTGTAATTATTGGTATTTACCCTGACTTCATCATGAACTTCGTGAAGGCGGTGACAGGATGATTGTAAAACTGATTGATTTTTTCCGCGACCGGCTCAAACTGGTCATCCGACTCTGTTATGTTGGCCTCGGACTCCTGGTCTTATGGGATGCATTGCTGGTCCATAAGGAGCATGCACATACCTGGGCTGAAATGAATATACCCGGTTTTTGGAGCATCTTTGGTTTCATTTCCTGTGTATTGATTATTATCGTCTCCAAGTGGTTTGGCCACCTGGGCATTATGACCCGCGAGGATTATTATGATAAATAATATCTGGGTGCACCCATCCCTTATACTTATAATCGGTGGTCTGCTGCTGCCATTTGTACCCAAGGTGCTGAAAAGGCCCTATCTCTTGATAGTGCCCCTTCTGGCCTTCCTGGATGTCTTGTCCATGAACCAAGTTGAGGGGACCTTTGGTGTTGTTCCCTTTCTTGATTGGCACCTTACCTTTGGCCGTGTCGATGCCCTGAGCAAGGTTTTTGCCTATATCATGACCTTGATGTGTATCATCGGTACTCTTTACGGAAGCCATGTCAAAAACGACTACGAGCACATGGCGGCCTGGGTGTATGTTGCGGGCTCCCTCGGTGTTATTTTTTGTGCTGACTACCTGGTTCTCTTCCTCTTTTGGGAGGTCATGGCCTTTGCTTCCACCTTCCTGGTCTGGTTTCGCGGACGTGAGCAGTCCTTGCAGGTTGGGTACCGCTACCTGCTGGTACATACCGCAGGTGGACTCTTCCTGCTGGCCGGGTTCATCCTGCGCTACCAGGCAACCGGCGGCGACATCTCCTTTGGAGCAATCGGGGTGGATAACCCGAGCCTCTATACCTATCTGATCATGATCGGCTTTATTTTGAACGCTGCCGTTCCTCCGTTCCACGCCTGGCTGCCTGATGCATACGGCGAGGCAACAGTGAGCGGTGCGGTTTTCATGTGCGCCTTTACCACCAAGACAGCGGTTTACACCCTGGCTCGCGGCTTTGCCGGAATGGATGTTTTGGTTCCTCTTGGCGTTGCCATGGCCTTGTACGGTGTTGTCTACGCGGTACTTGAGAATGACTCTAGGCGTCTGCTGGCCTATCATATTATCAGCCAGGTCGGCTACATGGTCGCGGGTGTTGGTATCGGCACAAATCTCGCCATCAACGGTGCGGTTGCCCATGCCTTTGCCCACATTCTCTATAAGGGCCTCTTGTTCATGGGCTGCGGTTCTGTCCTCTACATGACCGGCAAGAGTAAATTCACCGAGTTGGGCGGACTCTATAAGAAGATGCCTTTAACCTTTGTCTTTACCATGATCGGCGGCTTGTCGATCTCCGCCTTCCCGCTTTTTTCCGGATTTGTCAGTAAGGCGATGATCGTTGCGGCCGGATTTGAGGAGCATATTTACTGGGCCGCATTTCTTCTGACCTTGGCCTCTGCCGGTACCTTCCTGCACACCGGTCTGAAGGTGCCCTATTTTATCTGGTTCGGTAAGAACAACTGTTCTGAAGAGACCTGGAAAAAGGCTGAAGATCCGCCATGGAACATGCTTGCCGCCATGGCAATCGCCTCATTTCTCTGTATTTTTATCGGCTCTTACACACCGTATCTCTACAACATGCTGCCCCATGCAGCGGAAGCTGCGGCGTATCATCCGTACAATGAGTACCATCTGGCAGAGACCCTGCAGATTCTGCTCTTCACCGCCCTTGGTTTCTTCTTGCTCATCAAGAAGCTTGCTCCGGAGCCAAAGATCAGTATCGATCTCGACTGGTTTTATCGCTTCGGTGGTCGCGGTTTCCTCTGGTTTGCCAAAAAGCCCCTGCAGTTTGCTGATAACTGCGTGAGTGAGGCCTACCGTGTTATCGGGCTTGTGCCCCTTATGACCACGGCCCAGTTTTGGTCCTGGTTTGACTGGCACGCCATTGATGGCGTTGTCGACGGTATTGCCCGCACCGTACGCGGTGTTGGCGGTAAGGTGCGAAACGTGCAAAGTGGACAGCTGCAATACAACATATTTTATGCGGTGTCCATCGTTGCAGTTGTACTGGTAATCTTTGTTTTTGCGTAATTTAGCGTAACTTTCATTATAGAGGACTTTTCGGAATGGACTTTTTAATCCCGAGTGACATAGGGTTCCCCATCCTCAGCGCCGTAGTCTTTTTGCCGCTGGCCGGAGCCTTGATACTGCTCATGATTCCCGGTGAGACAGCCCAAAGAAACTGGACCCTGCTGGTTACCATCATTACAGCCTTGGTCTCATTGCCTCTGTACTCGAAGTTCGATTCCACCACGGCCAAATATCAATTCGCCGAGCACCATCCGTGGATCGAATCGCTGAACATCAATTACACTCTGGGCATCGACGGTATTTCACTGCTCTTGGTCTTGATGACTACCTTGCTCATGCCGCTCTGTGTCTTGGGTTCCTGGAAGTATATTTCTAAGCGGGTCAAGGAGTTCCATATCTGCCTGCTGCTCATGGAGACCTCCATGCTCGGCGTGTTCATGGCTCTGGATTTTGTCCTCTTTTACATCCTTTGGGAGGCCATGCTCATCCCCATGTACCTGCTTATTGCAGTCTGGGGTGGGCCGAGAAAGGTGTATGCCTCCATCAAGTTTTTCCTCTATACCCTGGCGGGCTCCGTTCTTCTCTTGGTGGCCATTATCGCCCTGTTTCTGCACCAGGACCCGCACACATTCAGTATCCCCATGATGATGGGCGGAGATTACTCCTCCACCTTCCAGATTTGGGTCTTTCTCGCCTTCTTTCTGGCCTTTGCCATTAAGGTACCCATGTTTCCATTCCATACCTGGTTGCCTGCGGCACATGTTGAGGCGCCTACTGCCGGTTCGGTTATCCTGGCCTCTGTACTGCTGAAGATGGGAACATACGGTTTTCTGCGCTTTTGCCTGCCCATTACCCCAGAGGCAACCATCATGATGGTGCCTTATGTTCTCTGGCTCTCTGTGGCCGGTATTCTCTACGGCGGTTTTACGGCCCTGGCCCAGCAGGACATGAAAAAGCTTATCGCTTACTCTTCCGTCGGCCATATGGGCTTTGTCACCCTGGGTATCTTTATCCTCAACAAGAACGGCATTGAGGGTGCTATTCTGCAGATGATCAACCACGGTATTACTACCGGCGCGCTGTTCTTCTGTGTCGGTATGATTTACGAGCGTACCCATAGCCGTGAATTGGCCATGGCCGCAGGTGTGGGTAAGTTCATGCCCATATATGTTGCCTTTCTTGGCTTTTTCTCGCTCTCATCCTTGGCCTTTCCCGGAACCAACAGTTTTGTGGGTGAGTTCCTGATCCTGGCCGGAAGCTTTGTCGATTATAAGATTATCGCCGGTTGCGCGATCCCTGGTGCGGTTCTGGCGGCAGCCTATATGCTGCGCATGCTGCAGCGTGTTGTTTGGGGCGGCACAAAAAATCCGGATCAGTCAAACCTGCTTGACCTGAACTTCAGAGAGATTGTTACCCTGGCGCCACTGCTCTACTTTGTTTTTTGGATCGGTCTCTCGCCGGAGCCGTTCATGGATGTGATGCATACCAGTGTAAGCCATCTTCTTGACCAGGTCGGCATGGCGCAGAATGGTGGGGCCTCTGTAGCCAAACTGATGCTGCCTTAGCATTTACGAACGAATTTGATACTACTTTTTAGGAAACCAGATAAGGGATAAAAAATGAAGCTAGCGTTGTTTGCTCCAGAGTTGGTTCTATTGGCAGGAGGTCTGATCCTGTTTTTTCTGAGCACCGGTCGTTCCAGCGGCAAGGTTGCCCGCTCGTTGACCTTGGGTCTGGCACTCGTTAATGTCCTTGTCTGCTTTGCCTGTCTGGGCAACGAGGGCACCCTCTTTTTCGAGGCCTATAAAGTCGATTACTTTTCCCAGATCCTCAAGGTTTTTATCTCCTTGGGCTTTGCCGTTGTTCTGTTGTTTGGCACTGAATTGAAAGGGATTAAGGATGAGGTGCGGCCTGAGTATTATCTGTTCATGCTCCTCAGTACATTGGGGCTGATTTTGATGGTCAGCAGCGTTGAGCTCCTTACCATGTTCGTCGCTCTTGAGCTCTCCTCTTACTCCCTGTATCTGCTGGTGCCCATGCGTGACGATCAGGGCGGCATCAGAATGCAGATGGAGTCTGCCATCAAGTATGTGCTCTATGGCGTGGTCGCCACCGGTATCATGCTTTTTGGTATGAGCTACCTCTTCGGCCTTACCGGTACCACCTACTTTGCTGAGTTGCTGCCGAAGCTGCACACCATGATGGACAATCCTGCGGCCATTGTCGGCATTGCCATGGTTATGGGTGGTTTCTTTTTTAAGCTTGCTGTCTTCCCATTCCATTTTTGGGTACCGGACGTCTATGAAGGCGCATCGAACGAAACCACCGCGTTTATCGCTTCGGTACCGAAGATTGCTGCTGTTGCCATGCTCATCCGCATCACTGCCTTGGTCGTGCCTTCAGACGGTCAGGTGATCGTTACCATGCTGATGGTTCTCTCTGTTTGCTCTATGTTTTATGGCAATCTCATCGCCTTGGTGCAAAAGGATATCAAGCGTATGCTGGGATTTTCCGGTATCGCCCATGCCGGCTTTGTTTTGCTCGGCTTGGTGACTCTGCAGGAGTCCGGCTATGCCACGGCCATGTATTACATCATCGGTTATCTGGTGATGAACCTTGCCTGCTTTCTGGTTATCTGCAAGGTCTCTCAGGATGGCGAAAATCTGCTTATTGAAGATCTCAGTGGTTTGCATAAACGTTCCCCGCTCATGGCCTTCACCCTGGCTGTTGGTATGTTTGCCTTGGCTGGTATTCCTCCCTTTGTCGGTTTCATGGGGAAATTCATGTTACTCACCGGTGCCTTGAAGCAGGGAATGTACCCCTTGGTTATTCTGGCGGCTATCAATACCGCCATAGCGATTTTCTACTATCTCTCCGTTGTCCGCGTCAGTTTTTGTAGTGCCCCGGAAGATCGGCCCTTGGTCGCGGTGGACGGTATTACCAAGGCGGTCAGTATTGCCCTGGTTGTTATCATCATCGCCCTTGGTATCGCTCCCAATCAGGTGCTGGCGATCGCAACCGATGCGGTTCGCGCTGTCCTGTAGACACTTCTCCTGCTAGATGGGCTGAGTGAATACTTGGCCCATCCTTGACAAGCTGCAAAATAATTGTATAATTAAAAATTCAGTGAGCTTGCGGACATAACTCAGTTGGTAGAGTACAAGCTTCCCAAGCTTGGAGTCGCGGGTTCGAATCCCGTTGTCCGCTCCAGATTGACCCTGTACGGTTTTTTCAGACCGTCGATCTTGCCTTCTTTCAGAGGGTATGCATGATCAGCAGGTTTCTTTTTTAAGACTATCCGGTCATTCGGACCAGATTGGAATTTGATGAAAGTGGGCTTTGGCCCGCTTTTTTTATTGGCTTTTTGCCGGCGGAATATGGGTTACGAACAGGCGGTTGCAGGACAAATTAGAGATTTGATTAAGCCCGTGGTCACAGACCTCGGCTTTGAGTTGTACGATGTCCAGTTCAGGCGTGAAGGCCATGGCTGGGTATTACGCCTGATTATCGACAGCGATAAGGGCATTAAGCTCGATGACTGTGCCACGGTCAGCCGTGAGGTTGGTCACCTGCTGGAGGTGGAAGACCCTATTGAGCAGGCATATAACCTGGAGGTCTCTTCTCCCGGCCTTGACAGGCCATTGCGGGATGCTGGTGAATTTCAAAGATTCAGCGGCAAGAAGGCAAAGGTAACGACCCGCGAGCCCATCGACGGGCAGCATCATTTTGTGGGGACTATTGTTTCATGTACCGATGATGTTCTTTTGCTGGCCACTGACCAGGATGAAGTGGAAGTTCCCATGTCACTCATTAAAAAAGCTCGATTGGTAGTCGAGATCTAATATAAACGTAGCAAGAAGATAACAGTCAGCCTGCACCAAACTTTTGCGGGAAATTCGAGGCTGACTCTTGATAGACAGGAGAGAGCAATGCTGTCAGATTTGCGTAGAATTATTGACCAGATTAGTAGAGATAAAGGGATTGAGCGCCAGCTCCTCATCGATGCCATCGAAGAGGCGGTCATGTCTGCGGCCAAAAAGAAATACGGTATTCGCCGTGATCTTGAGGTGCATTACAATGAAGAGTTGGGCGAGGTTGAGCTTTTTCAGTTCCGCACCGTTGTGGAAGATGTAAGCGACGAGCAGACCGAGATCACCTTTGACGAGGCCATCGCTCTTGACCCTGATGTACAGATGGGTGATGACCTTGGTAGCAAAATGGAGAACGTGGCTGACCTTGGCCGCATTGCCGCCCAGTCCGCAAAACAGGTTATCATTCAAAAAATGAAGGACGCTGAGAGCGACGTCATCTTTGAGATGTATAAGGATCGTAAAGGTGAGGTGATTAACGGTATTGTCCAGCGTTTTGAGCGTGGAAATATCATCGTCAACCTTGGTCGGACCGATGCAATTCTGCCCTCCCGGGAACAGATGCCCAGGAAGTCCTACAGGCAGGGAGATCGCATTCGTGCCCTGTTGTTGGATGTTCGTCACACCAGCCGCGAGCCGCAATTGGTCTTGAGCCGCACCAACGATGAGTTCTTGACCAAGCTTTTCACCATGGAGGTTCCTGAGATTGCCGAAGGTATTGTCAATATCATGGGTGTCTGTCGTGAACCAGGTTCACGGGCCAAAATCGCTGTTTCCTCTTCAGAGTCTGATGTCGATCCGGTCGGCGCCTGTGTGGGAATGAAAGGTTCCCGTGTTCAGAATGTGGTTCAGGAGTTGCAAGGCGAGAAGATCGATATCGTGCCCTGGAGTCCGGATCCGGCCCGATTTGTTTCAAACGCCCTGTCTCCGGCCCAGGTTTCCTTAGTCGTAGTTGATGAAGAAAATAAAACCTTGTTGGTTGTTGTGCCGGATGATCAATTGTCCTTGGCAATCGGTCGTCAGGGACAGAATGTTCGCCTTGCCTCCGCCCTTCTCGGGTGGCGCATTGATGTGAAAAGCGAGGCAAAATACGCCAAGATCATCGAAGATGGTTTCCAGTCGCTTCTCGAGGTTGAGGGAATCGATGAACGATTGGCGGAAAAGATTTACGATAACGGTATTACCTCGGCTCAAGAGCTTGCCACCAGTGATGTGGAGACCTTGACCGAGTTGGAAAATATTGACGATGAAGTTGCCATGCAGCTTATCAAGGCGGCAGGTGAGGTGAAGTCTGAGCCGAGCCCTGCTGCTGAAGAAGCTGATGACGAAGATGAGGCAGCCGAAGAGTAAATGGCGCCCGCCACTACAACAGTATCGCGAGGTCCTATTCGTACCTGTCTTGGTTGTCGACATAAAAAGAAGCAGAGCATGTTGTGGCGATTTGCCATAACTGAAAGCGGCATGGTGGTCGCGGATTTTCCCGGCAGAATGGCGGGGCGTCACGCATATTGCTGTAAAGAAAGAGATTGTTTGGAACGATTTTTTAAAAATATAAAAGGTTTAGCCAGAACTTTTCGAAGCCATGTGCGGGGATTTGACGAAGAGCTCAAAAAACTCTTCGGGAGTGAAGAATGAAGAAAACTAGGGTTTACGAGTTAGCCAAGGAAGCGGGGTTGGAGAATAAGGCTTTAGTGGCCAAGCTCCAGGATATGGGCTATGCCGTCAAGTCTCATAGCTCCACGCTTGATGAACATTCAGTGAACGAGATCCGCATGAAGTTGGGGGTCGGCGAGGTTCGCACAGAAGAAAAACGTATCCAGGGTGCTGGGCGAACCATTATCAGGCGCCGGACCAAAGCAGTGCCCGCTCCTGAGCCGGTGGCCGAAGCTGAGCCGGCTGAAGAGGCGGCAGAGGAACCCGTAGCGGAAAAGGTTGCCGAAGAAGAGGCCCTGCCGGCGGAGGAAAAAGAGCCTACTCTCGTTGCCGAAGAGGTGAAGGAAGAGGCGGTTGCCGAGCCTGAGGCAGAGGTTGCCGAAGAGGTTGAGGCTGCTCCGGTAGAGCCGGTCGAGACTCCCGAGAAGGCTGAAGAGGAAGCGGCTGAGCCCGTAACGGAAAAAGAAGAAAAGGCCAAAGAGCCTGCTAAGGCCGCTCCTGCCAAGCCGGAGAAGGCCCGTAAAGGTCTGGCCAAGGTCATTGGTAAGGCTGTAATTAATATTCCCGTTGAACAAGAGAGAAAACGCCCCTCTCGCCCGAAAAAATCAGAAAAACCCAAGGGGAGACCTGCCCCGGCTGCCGGCAAGGTAGCTGGCGCGCCTGCAGGTGAGCAGCAAAAAGAAGCCCCGGCCAAGGGTAAAAAAGGCAAACGTTTTGTTAAGTTTCATCCCGAACCGGAAGGTCGCGACCGTGGGAAAAAAGGCGGCAAGAAAGGAAGGCGCCAGGTTGATGTTGATGTCGAGGAAGTCGAGGATATCAGCGGTCACCTGCCGGCCGGCCTGCGCATTGGCCGTGGTCATCGCGCAGGTGGCAAAAAAGGTAAAGAGAAAGCCGGTGCCGGTCAGCCAGCCGAGACCAAGGCCATCAAGAAACGTATCAAGATGACCGAGAGCATTACGGTTGCAGATCTTGCACACAGAATGGGCGCAAAGGCCAATGAATTGATCGCCAAGCTCATGGGGCTCGGCGTCATGGCCACCATGAATCAGGCCCTTGATGTGGATACCGCCACCCTCGTGGCAGCTGACTTTGGTTACGAGGTTGAGCAGGGAGTGACCGAAGAGCAAACCATCCTTAACCTGGAAGAACAGGAGCAGGGTGGCCAGGAGGTCGCTCGCCCGCCTGTTGTTACGGTTATGGGCCATGTCGATCACGGTAAGACCTCTATCCTGGATGCCATTCGTAAAACCGACGTAGCGGAAGGCGAGGCCGGTGGTATCACCCAGCATATCGGCGCCCATTACGTGCGTTCACCCCAGGGTGATGTGGTCTTTCTCGATACCCCTGGGCATGCGGCCTTTACCGAGATGCGTTCTCGTGGTGCCCAGGTGACCGATGTTGTTGTTCTGGTCGTTGCTGCCGATGACGGCGTCATGGAGCAGACCAAGGAGGCAATCAACCATGCTCGGGCGGCCAAGGTTCCCATTCTGGTTGCAGTCAATAAGATTGATAAGGACGATGCCGATCCCATGCGGGTCAAACGGGAGCTGGCTGAGTTGGATCTCGTTCCCGAGGATTGGGGCGGAGATATTATCTATTGTGAAACCTCGGCCAAGCAAGGTCTGGGTATCAGTGGACTGCTGGAGAACATCCTCCTGCAGGCTGAGATTCTTGAGCTGAAGGCCGATCCCGAGCGTAGAGCCCGCGGTCACGTGGTCGAGGCTCAACTTCATAAAGGGCGCGGGCCTGTGTCCACTATTTTGGTCGAGCAGGGAACCCTGCGAGTCGGCGACCCCTTTGTTGCCGGACTGTACAGTGGCCGGGTTCGCTCGCTGACGAATGACCACGGAGAAAACGTCACGGAAGCCGGGCCGTCTACCCCTGTTGAGGTTCAAGGTCTTTCCGGCGTACCCCAGGCCGGTGACGAGTTTATTGTTCTCGCCGATGAGAAGCTGGCCAAGAGTGTGAGTGCCGAGCGGCAGATGAAAAATCGTGAGACGGAACTGGCCAGTTCCACCAAAATTTCTCTGGATAACCTTTTTGAGAAACTGCAGGAAGGTGAGGTCAAAGAGCTTCGAGTGGCACTGCGCTCTGATGTGCAGGGTACCCTGGAAGCATTCAGCTCGGCCATTGAGAAGCTCTCCACCGATGAGGTCAAGGTCAAGGTTCTCCATGAGGGCACCGGTACCATTACCGAGTCCGATGTTCTGCTTGCCGCAGCTTCCGACGCCCTGATTATCGGTTTTAATGTTCGTCCTACTGCCAAGGTTCAGGAGCTTGCCAACAACGAGAAGGTCGATATCCGCACCTACGACGTTATTTACCACGCTTTGGATGATATCAAGAACGCCATGGTCGGTATGCTTGATGCCACCTTTGAAGAACGGGTTATTGGAACCGTTGAGGTGCGCGAGACCTTCCATGTCTCCAAGGTCGGTACCATTGCCGGTTGTTATGTGACAGACGGTAAGATGGATCGCAATGCCAAGGTTCGTGTCCTGCGCGACGGTGTCGTTGTGTATACAGGTGTCATCGCCTCGCTCAAACGCTTTAAGGACGATGCCAAAGAGGTGCAGGCCGGTTACGAGTGTGGTATGAGCATCGAGAACTTTAATGACATTAAGATCGGCGACGTATTTGAGGCCTTTGTCATGGAAGAGGTTGAAAGAGAGCTGTAATGGTTGCAGCCCGATCAAAATCTCGATTTTCCTTTGATGATCTCGGCCCGAGTCCGCGACGGCGCCCGAGCCGGGTGGGGGATCTGATCAAGGCGGAGATCGCCACCCTATTGCTCAGGAAGATTAAGGATCCGCGGGTGCAGCACGTCTCCATTACCAAGGTGGATGTCAGTCCGGATCTGCGCAACGCCCGGGTGATGTTCGGCGTCTACGGGGATCAGGATCCCAAAGAGGCGGCCAAGGGCTTGGAAAGCTGCAAGGGCTTTATCCGCAGCACCCTGGCAAGAGTACTTGAAATGAAGTACGTGCCTGCGCTACAGTTTAAGCAGGACCTGAGCGCCCAGCGCCAGGATGAGATGGAACGACTGTTTAAAGAGATCAGAGACGAAAATGGATCAACCTCTTCGTGAGATCGTAACAGCCCTCAAGGCCGCGCAGAACATACTGATTCTGACCCATATTCACCCTGACGGCGATGCTTTGGGTTCGCAGATTGCTCTTGGTTGCATTCTCGAGGGGCTTGGCAAAAAGGTTTATATGTATGGCGAGGATGAGGTTTCCCGCCTCAATTCCTTTTTCCCCGGCTGCCATCGAGTCGCCACCGAACTTCCCGACCTTTCCACCTTTGATTGTGCCGTGGCCCTGGATTGTGGCGATCGCTTCCGTTTGGGCCGGGCCATTGAAAATCTGTTAAAGGTAAGTCCTTTCATCGTTATCGATCATCATGCAGGCCATAAGGAGTTTGGTGATATCAGCTGGGTCGAGCCGAAGCGCGCCTCAACCGGCGAGATGGTTTATGATCTGGCCGTCGAGTTGGGAGCGCAGTTGAGCTACGAGGCTGCCTATTGCCTTTACGCAGCCATTGTTTCCGATACCGGCTCTTTCAAATACTCCCAGACCACCGAGGATACCTTCCGCATTGCCCGTGAACTGGTGAAGCTTGGGGTGAAACCAGCCGATGTGGCGGGCAAGCTGTTTGATAATTTTACCGTCAATCGTTTGCAGCTCATGCGTCGGGTTCTCAATTCGCTGGAGCTTTATGAAGACGATCAGATCGCCTTTATCTTCGCAACCCGGGAGATGTTTGCCGAGACCGGGACAATCCCTGCCGATACCGAGACATTTATTAATTATCCCCGCTCTCTCGATACCGTGAAGGTTGTAGTTTTTTTGAAAGAGACGGACTCCAACCTCATCTCGGTCAGTATGCGCAGCAAGGGAACCAAGCATGATGTGGCCCAGATCGCCTCTTCCTTTGGTGGTGGCGGTCACCGCAATGCCGCTGGTTTTAAACTGAGCGATATAGATCTTCCCTCCTTGCGCGAAAAATTGTTACTCAAGTTGTTGCCCATGGTCCAGTAAGGCACCTTTCTCTTCGTATGTCCCTGCACAAAGCATCTGCCCCTTCAAACACTGCCGGTTCGCAATTACCCGAGAAAAATCAGGCGTTCGAGGCCGGTATTTTCTTGATCGATAAACCCGTCGGTCCCACCTCCTTTCAGATAGTACAGCGTATCCGCCGAGCCCTGAGGATGAAGAAGGTCGGTCATGCCGGGACATTGGACCCCTTTGCCTCCGGACTCTTAGTCGTCTGCGCCGGTCGCCCGGCCACCAAGCTGATCGATCGTTTGATGGCCGGAGAAAAGGAGTATGAGGCGGTGCTCAAGCTGGGAGTGGAGACAGACACCCAGGATCTTGAGGGGAAGGTGGTGGCTGAGCAGCCTGTGCCGGATTTAAGTAAAGAGCAGGTGGAATCCTGCCTTGCCACCTTTTTGGGTGACCAACTGCAGCATCCCCCGCAGTACTCAGCCCTAAAGCATAAGGGCAAACCCCTTTACTACTATGCCCGCAAGGGGGTGAGTATAGAAAAACCTCCGCGGCCCATAACCATTCATGAGCTGGAACTTTTGGAGTTGGGGGGGGATACCCTTTCTTTGCGGGTCGTGTGCAGCAAAGGCACCTATATCAGGACCCTGGCCCATGATATAGGTGGGAAACTCGGCTGCGGCGCACATCTCATCGTCCTCAGGCGCACCCGGAGCGGGAATTTTAAGGTGGCCAATGCAGTGAACGGCACCCTGCTGGAAGATCCTGCACAGGGGCGGGATGCCCTCATGGCCCAGGATTATGCAATTGAGCGCTTTTTAGATGACCTGCCACAAGGAAAAGAGAGCACAGAGTGACCTCACCTCGCGCTGAATTTGGACGAACAGGGTGTTTCCCGGCCTGATTCATCCACTAACTCCGCAGTAAACTGCGGAAATTTCGTTTTACCATGCATGTTCAATTGACAATACTTGCCGTTTCATTTATTAATGATGGCTTACTTTAGGAATCGTACGGTTTTTTCCGACTGTCGATCTCCCGAATTCTTAACTGTAGGAGGAAATTGTGACACTGCAAGCTGATCAAAAAAAGGAAATCATCGCAACTTATGGCCAACACGACAATGATACAGGTTCATCCGAGGTACAGGTTGCCCTGCTGACTTCTCGTATCACCTACCTGACCGAGCACTTCAAGACCCACAAGAAGGATCATCATTCCCGTCGTGGCCTGCTCAAACTGGTCGGCCAGAGACGCCGCCTGCTCAACTATATCATGAAGACCGATATTGGAAAGTATCGGGAACTGATCAAACAGTTGGGTATCAGAAAGTAAGAGATTCCCTAGCCACCGTCAGCCTCGGCTGGCGGTGGCTTGTTTTGACCCGCAGCATTTTTTTCTCCGCGCCCGTTTTACTACGATAATTACAGGGAAGAAACCCATTATAAATAGAGGATAGAGAGCAAGGTCTCTGCTATCCCGGGCGGGCCCATAGGGGGACCGTCGTAAGGAGAATACATGTACAAGAAACTCGAAGTTGAACTTGGCGGCCGTACCCTCACCATTGAGACCGGCAAAATGGCCAAGCAAGCAAGCGCTGCGGTAACAGTCACCTATGGTGAGACCGTGGTATTAGTAACCGTTGTTGGTGCTCGTGAGCCCAGGGCAGATGTAGATTTTCTGCCGCTGACCGTTGAGTACCAGGAGCGTTTTTACGCAGTTGGGCGTATCCCGGGTAGTTTTTTCCGCCGCGAGATCGGACGCCCCACAGAAAAAGAGACCCTTACCTGTCGTTTCATTGATCGTCCGTTGCGTCCCTTGTTCCCCAAGGGCTATGCCAATGAGACCCAGGTTATTGCCACCGTTCTTTCCGCCGACTCGGACAATGATCCGGATATGTTGGCCATGATCGGTGCCTCCACCGCCCTGACCCTGTCCCATATTCCCTTCAATGGCCCTGTGGCCGGTGTACGGGTCGGACGTATTGACGGTAATTACATCATCAACCCCACCCACGAGCAGCAGGAAGCATCTGATCTTGAGTTGATCGTGGCCGGTACCAAGGGTGCCGTGGTCATGGTTGAGGGTGGCGTAGACAGTCTGCCTGAGCAGGTGGTTTTGGACGGCATTTATTTCGGCCATGAGGCCATTCAGTCCATCCTGGCTGCCCAGGAGGAGATGCGGGCGGCCGTTGGCAAGCCCAAGATGGAAGTTGAGCCTCCAGTGGTTGATGAGGCCTTGGCCCAGCAGGTTGCTGAGCTGGCCGGTGACTCCATTAATACGGTTATCACCACCTCCGACAAGATGGAGCGCCAGAATGCCTCCTACGAGTTGGCTCAGGAGGTTCTGGCCAAGTTTGAGGCTGCGGATGCCGAGTTTGACCGTCACGGTGAGGTCAAAGGTCTGCTGAAGGACCTGATGAAGAGTAAGATGCGCGCCAAGATCGTTGAGCAGGGTGAGCGCATCGGCGGCAGAAAGACCGATGAGGTCCGCCGGATCGAGACCGAGGTCTCTGTCCTGCCCCGGGTCCATGGTTCCGCCCTTTTTACCCGCGGCGAAACCCAGGCTGTTGTTACTGCCACCTTGGGTAGTGGTGACGATGAGCAACGGGTTGAGACCTTGCAGGGTATGACCTTTAGAAAATTCATGCTCCACTACAACTTCCCGCCGTTCTGCGTGGGTGAGGCACGGTTCATGCGTGGACCCAGTCGTCGCGACGTAGGACACGGTGCCCTGGCAACCCGCGCTCTGCAGGCAGTACTGCCCAAGGAAGATGATTTTCCCTATACCATCCGGATCGTTTCCGACATTCTGGAATCCAACGGTTCATCCTCCATGGCCTCTGTCTGTGGTGGTTCCCTGGCCCTGATGGATGCCGGTGTGCCCATCAAGAAGCCGGTTTCCGGTGTGGCCATGGGACTGATCAAAGAGGGTGACAACGTTGTTGTCCTCACCGATATCCTCGGCGATGAGGATCATCTCGGCGACATGGATTTCAAGGTTACCGGAACCGATGAGGGTATTACCGCTCTGCAGATGGACATCAAGATCGAGGGTGTTTCCCGCGAGATCATGGCCACTGCCCTGGAGCAGGCCAAGGCCGGTCGTCTGCACATTCTCGATAAGATGGCCGAGTCTCTCACCGCCTCCCGCGATGAGGTACCGGAACATGCGCCCAAGATTTTCACCCTGCAGATCAAGCCGGATCGTATCCGCGATCTCATCGGTCCTGGCGGCAAGGTCATCAAAGGCCTCACCGCTGAGTTCGGTGTCAAGATCGATGTGGATGACAGTGGCGAGGTCATGGTTTTTGCCCCCAACGGTACAGTTGGAGCCGAAGTCACCGCCAAGATCAACGAGCTTACTGCAGAGCCCGAGATCGGCATGATCTACGACGGTACTGTCAAAACCATCGTTGATTTCGGCGCCTTTGTCGAGATTCTGCCTGGAGTTGACGGCCTGGTTCATATCTCCGAGTTGGAGAACCACCGAGTCAACAAGGTGACCGACGTCCTGAAAGAAGGGGAAGAGGTCAGAGTCAAGGTTCTCGAGGTTGATCAACGCGGCAAGATTCGTTTGAGTCGCAAGGCCGTCCTCAACGAAGAAAACGGGGAGTAAATCTCCAGTTGCACCCCACCTGCGAACGATCAGGCTGTCCCGCATACCTTTAGTATGGCGTGACAGCCTGCTTGTCCACATCTGGGGCACATCTGAAGATTTGCAGTAATTGTTCCGTATGTGACCTCAAATTCGACTCCACCTTTCACTTCCTATTTTAACTAATGTTCAAAAAGACCGTTCTTGATAACGGCATCCGCCTGCTTACCGAAAAGTTGCCCTCCCATACCGTTTCCGTAGGGGTCTGGGTTGAGGTTGGCTCACGCGATGAAGACGCTCGTAACAACGGGAGCTCTCATTTTGTCGAGCATATGTTTTTTAAGGGCACCCAGTCTCGCTCCGCCCAAGATCTTGCTCACCAGTTCGACATGCTGGGCGGGATGTCCAACGCCTTTACCTCCAACGAAAATACCTGTTTTCATGCCACGGTCCTTGATGACAAGTTGGCTCAGGTGGTGGATATCCTGGCGGATATTCTGTTGCATTCGATTTTCGACCAGACAGAGCTGAGTCGCGAGCGTGAGGTCATCCTACAGGAAATCTCCATGGTGGAGGATACCCCGGATGATCGGATCCATGAGATGTTTTCCTCTCAGCTCTTTGGCGAGCACCCCCTTGGTCAGACGGTTCTTGGTCGGCCTGAGGTGGTTTCTGCACTGGACTCCAAAACCTTGCGTGAATATGTAGCCAAACACTATCTGCCCGAGCGGATTGTTATCGCAGCGGCTGGCAATGTGGAGCACGAACGATTTTGTGCGCTCTGGCAGGAGAAGCTGGACGATTTTGCCGGGCCTTCAGCAAGTTCTGTCCGTGAAGTTCCACAGACTCTGGCTCCCTATTGCAGGAGTGTGGAAAAAAGCCTTGAGCAGATGCATATGATCGTCGGTACTTACGGTCTGCCCGCGACAGCTGACGAACGTTATGCCCTTTACCTGTTGAATATCATCCTGGGCGGCAACATGAGCTCGCGTCTTTTTCAGGAGATTCGCGAGCGGCATGGCCTTGCCTATTCTGTTTATTCCTATCTGGCCTCCTTATCCGATTGCGGCTATCTTGCCATTTATCTTGGCGTGGACCCGGGGTCGGTCAACTCCGCCCTTTCCTTGCTCGGTAAAGAACTGGCTGCAATTCGTTCTTCTTTGGTCAGTGAGGCGGAACTGAGCATGGCCAAGGATTACGCCAAGGCCGGGCTCTACCTTGCCGGAGAAAACACCGAGGCTCGGATGACCCGTATTGCCAGAAACGAGCTTTCTTTTGGCCGTTACATTTCACTGGATGAGGTGGTGGAGGGCTTTACCAAGGTGGATCGACAGGATCTCATGGACCTGGCTGGCCAGCTCTTCGACACCGAACTATTCGGCGTATCCATCGGTCCCCTGACGGGTGATGATCTCGACTGGTCACCGTTGAAAACGGTATAGGAGGATTTTGGCATGAGTGAGCATCTGATGGAATTGAAATGGCTGAACCCTGAGCAGGATGGTGACCTTCCTCTGCCCACTTATCATTCTGCATTGGCCGCCGGTATGGACGTGGCTGCGGCAGTGACTGAGCCGGTCGTCATGACTCCCGGTGAGATTAAAATGCTGCCCACAGGCTTTGCCGTGGCCCTGATGAACGGATATGAATTGCAGGTTCGCCCTCGAAGCGGACTGGCCATCAAGCATGGAGTAACCGTTATCAATGCACCGGGCACCATCGACGCTGATTATCGCGGCGAGGTTAAGGTCGGGTTGATCAACCTGGGGCCTGAGGAGTATACGATTAATCGCGGGGACCGCATTGCTCAACTCATCCTTGCCCCGGTCTGTCGGGCCAAGATTGAGGTGGTGAGCGAGCTGGATGAAACCGTCCGCAACCACGGCGGCTTCGGACACACCGGAAAATGATGCGACCATGCGCTTTTGTGTTCTTGGTAGCGGGAGTAAGGGCAATGCCACCTTTGTCGAGGCAGGAAATACCCGCATTCTGATCGATGCCGGATTTTCCGGCAAGGAGACAGACAAGCGCCTTGCCGCAATCAACATCGAGCCGGAAAGCCTTTCGGCAATCATCATCACCCACGAGCACAGCGACCATATCAAGGGAGCAGGGGTGCTCTCCCGAAAATACAACCTGCCCATCTGGGCCAATGCGGCCACCTTTGCCGCAGCCCCGCATGTTCTGACAAAGCTCTTTGCGACTTCTACCTTTGAGACCGGCACCGCTTTTTCCCTTGGCGGGCTTTCAATCCACCCTTACTCTGTCTCCCATGATGCGGCGGACCCAGTGGGATTTTTCATCACCAACGGGTCAACCAACTTAGGTTACTGCACCGATACCGGGGTGCTTTCCCGTCTTATCCGTTTTCGCTTGGCCAACTGTCACGGTCTGGTCCTTGAATGCAATCATGATCCGCATATGCTCAAGAACGGTCCCTATCCGCCTTCTTTGCAGCAGCGGGTGCGGGGCAAGGAGGGCCATCTTGCAAACGGAGATGCGGCCCGTTTCTTGAGCGAGATTCTGCATGATGGCCTAAACCACGTGGTCTTGGCCCATCTCAGCGATGCCAATAATCTGCCGGAGCTGGCCCATGGTGCCATAAGCGAGATGCTTGCCGTAATACGCAATGAGGCCGGGCATGATTGTCCTCTGCCCAAGGTCAGTGTGGCCCTGCAAGATAAGGTGGGAGAGCTGATAGAACTTTCCCAAGGGCAGGTGGATTGATGCGGGCTAAAAACAAATATCCTTGGCGGATTGGTGCCACCTCCTTTGTCTTGCCTGCAGACATCGAAACAAACGTGAGGCAGCTGGCGCCAATGGTGGATGATGTGCAACTGCTCTTCTTTGAGAGCGTGGGCAAAAGTACTCTTGCCCATCCTCTGGATGTGGTAGTTTTGGCCGATTTAGCCGGGGAACATGAGCTGAGTTACAGCGTGCATCTCCCGGGTGATCTGCGACTGGGGGCCTCGTCGCCTGCATTGCGAAATGAGGGGGGAGCCGAGATAGAACGCCTCATGACCATCCTTGAGCCGTTGGCACCGAATTGCTACGACCTGCACCTTGCACCGGAACAGACACTTGCTACAGAGCACTGGCAAGACAATGTCCGGCAGGGGCTTACCGATCTTGCCGTGCGCTTGGGTGAAAAGAAAAAACTGGTGGCGGTTGAGAATATCGATTACCCATACGATTTGGTGAGCGAGTTGGCTTGCGAGCAGGGATTTTCGCATTGTCTGGATCTTGGGCATGTGCAACGTTACGGCCATGACTGGCAGGCGGCTTTGGCCCGCATTGACACGGCACGGCATATTCATCTCCACGGCTTGTCAAACGGCAAAGATCATCAGGGTCTAAGCGCCAAGGATCTCCCCTTGCTCAACCAACTGGGCAGCCGGCTTGAGTTGAGTGAATACTGTGGTGTGGTCACCTTTGAGGTGTATAACCTTATACAGCTTGTTTCTTCTATCGAGACGGTGGATCAGGCCTGGAAGAAAGCGGAACAGTAAGTGAGTCGGCGTGAAAACGCCGCAGTGATATAGGAGAGAATTATGACGATGACAGCAAGCGATCTGGAAAAATACTGCGCGGCGATTCCCTCTGTGGATGAAGCTGTGGTCGATGCGGCCCAGCAGCGCCTTGATAATCAGGCCAAGCCCCAGGGCAGCCTGGGGAAGCTGGAAACTTTAGCTGCCCGAACCTGCGGTATCTGCGGTACCCTTGCGGCCAAGGTGGAGAACAAGGTGATCCTTACCTTTGCCGGCGATCACGGTGTGGTGGCCGAAGGGGTTAGCGCTTTTCCCCAGGAGGTGACCCCGCAGATGGTCCTGAATTTTTTGGCGGGTGGGGCAGGGGTTAATGTCTTGGCCAATCACGTGGGTGCCCAAGTGCGGGTGATTGATGTGGGTGTTGCCTCAGAGGTCTGCGGTGAGGATTTGATCAGCCGCAAGGTACGGCCCGGCACGGATAACATGGTCAAGGGGCCGGCCATGAGCGAGGAGGATGCCTTGGCCGCTATCACGGTCGGCATTGAGGTGGCGGAACAGGCCATAAATGAAGGGACCGAGATTTTAGGTACCGGAGACATGGGAATCGGTAACACCACCCCTTCGGCCGCGCTCTATGCGGCCCTCTTGCCTGCCTCGGCCCGTGAGGTGACCGGGCGCGGAACAGGTATCGATGATGCGGCTTTATCTAATAAGGTTGAGGTGGTCGCAAAGGCCCTTGAGGTGAATAAAGAGCGTCTTGCCTCGCCCTTGGCAGCACTGGCTGCCGTTGGCGGCCTGGAGATCGCCGGCATCTGCGGGGCTGTGCTTGCTGCGGCAAAAAACCGTATTCCCATTGTGGTGGATGGTTTTATCTCAAGCGCCGGAGCCCTGGTTGCCCTCAAGCTTGCGCCCACGGTTCTTGATTACTGCTTTTTCAGCCACATGTCCGCAGAACAGGGCCATCGGATCTTTTTTGAAAAGATGGATCTTGCCCCCATCCTCCATCTTGATCTGCGCCTGGGCGAGGGGACCGGGGCCGCGCTCTCCATGGGCATGGTTGAGGCAGGGCTTAAGATCATGAACGAGATGGCCACCTTTGGCGAGGCCGGGGTGAGCGAGGCCATGGATTAATAATGTTTCTGCCCCTACGCACCGCCATAGCCTTTTTGACCATCCTGCCCATCCCGCTGCCCGCAGAGGTTGGCCAGACTGAGCTGAAGGAAAGCAGCCTTTATTTTCCTGCTGCCGGCTGGTTGATCGGTGCAATTTTGGCTGGCTGCGGCTGGCTCTTGCTTTCGGCTGGGCTTTCCGCCTGGCCATGTGCCGTGATTTTGCTTGCCCTGTGGGCTGTTCTGACGCGTGGGTTGCATCTTGACGGGCTGGCGGATCTTTTTGACGGCTTAGGCGGTGGCCATGATCCTGCCCGGCGGCTGGAGATCATGAAGGATTCAGCCACCGGCGCTTTTGGGGCCATTGCCCTGATCTGTCATCTCCTTGCCAAGCTGGTCTTTCTGGCTGGACTGATCGAGAGTCTGGGGGGGGGCGTTCTTTTCCCTCTTGCCGCGGTTCCGGCATTGGGCCGGTGGGTTATGCTCACCCTGTTTACAGGGACCAGTTATCCACGCAGCCAGGGTACTGGGCATGCTTTTGTCGGTCAGATGCGGCTGTCTGCTTTGCTTCTTACATCCCTGTGGTTGGCGCCTTTTTTATTCTGGTTTTGGCCAGGTGGTGTTGCTCTGTTGCTGGGCGCATTGCTGCCGGGACTCTGGTTACGGTTTAAGGCGCAAAAGGCCTTTGGCGGGGTAACAGGGGATGTGCTCGGGGCGTGTTGTGAGCTGGCGGAAACAGCCGCGCTTTTTGCAGGATTGCTTTTCTGTTCGCTTCCTGCCTGATTCTCCTTGCTGGACTGCCGCCTCTTTAGTTTTTCCCCTCCACCAATTCAACAAGCCTGACAATATTGTCTTCCAGTCTTGCGGTATGGGAGGTGACTGCCTCGGATGCCGCGGCAAGCTCTTCGGAGTTGGCGGCCAGGTTCTGGGTGCCGGAATCCATCTGGGTGACACCCTCGTTGATCTGGCTGATGCCGTTGGCCTGCTCGTGGGAGGCCTGTGATATTTCTTCCACCAAAACGCCCACCTTGCGGGAATCCTCAACAACGCCTTGGGTCTGCTCCACCACGGAGTTTACCTTGTCCAGCCCTTCATTGACGTTGCCAAGGGCCTGTCCGATCAGGTCGCTGGAGCTGTGGGCCGAATCCGAGGTGCGTTGCGCCAGGTTACGGACCTCTTCCGCCACCACGGCAAAGCCTTGTCCGTGCTCACCGGCCCGTGCCGCTTCAACTGCGGCGTTGAGGGCCAGCAGATTGGTCTGGAAGGCGATCCCTTCGATGTCGGCGATAAAGTTGGATATCTCGTCGCTGTCGCTTTTGATCTTCTCCATGCTGGCCTGCATGGTCTGTACCACCTTGCTGACCTTGATGCCGCTTTCCTCGTTTTTCTTCATGGACAGGTTTGCTTCATTGGCATTGGCATCGTTGTGTTTGACCTGGCTGGTGATTTCTTCGAGGGTTGCGCTGGTCTCTTCCAGGTTGGCTGCCATTTGTGAGGCCATTTCCGCTACCTGTTGAGAGCTGTTGGCTGCGGCCCGTGCTTCCTCGGAGATGCTGCCTGCGCTTTGTTTAAGGTCTGTGGCGATCTCGCTTACCACCTTTACGATCATTTGGACAAAGAAAACAGCCAGTAGCAAAATGGCGATAATGGCAATGAGCCCGGCAACATTAAAGAAAATTTTAAAGCGGTCAATGTAGCCGATGGTTTCGGTGCTTACCCTGTCCAGGGCTTTGCGGAGCGTATCAACGGCCACCTTTGATTGTCCCATCACGCCATAAAAATGATCCAGGTATTCGTCTTCAAAGACCTCCATGGCCGTTTCGGAGTCCTCGTCTTGTGTAGCGGGGATGATCTTTTCCGTAATGAGTCCGCGCATTTCCTTCCAAGATGCCTCAACAACCTTGAGGGAAGCTACAATGGACTTGGCGCGTTCCAATGTATGGCAACTGCTGCAGGTAATGCTAGCTTGGGAGGGCGTGGCAAAGTCGGCGCGCATTTGCGTGATGACCTTGTCCATTTTTTTAAATGTGTTGTTGAGGGTCTCGACCTGCGCTTCGTCGGGTTCCTGAATCTGGAGGAGAATGAGGGTGTTGATAAGGTTAAAGTTGAGCCTTGTCCGAGCAACCTTATCGATGTGAGCGCTTTTGAGTTCTATTCCCTTGTAAGTCTTTCCGCCTATCTGCACCTGACTTATAACAAACTGGGAAAGCCCCATACCGATGACGACAACAACGAGGGCCGAGCAAACCAGGAGTAAGAGTTTTGCTCGTAGGCTTAAGGAGTTGTACCACGACTTCATGCTTGCACCACTTTTCTGACGAATTAATGGAATTTCATGCGAGACAGAGGCCTTGCTCACGCTCGCGACCCTTTTTTCTGCACACGTTATTGTACAATAAAGTCAGCAGGGTGTGTAATTTGATTTTCATTCTAAAAACAGGGGGTTATTAATGGTGGAGTGGTGCGGCTGTTAGGAGGATGGCCTTAAAAGTCTGCTATTTTTTTGTCGGCAACGGACTCACGGGCAGCGTGCAAGACCTCACTGGCCAGGGTGCCGCCCCGAAATGGAGGTACTTCCGTTCCCATGATCAGGTCAACAATCTCGGCAGGTTTGATGGTGTCTGCGGGGGAGGCCGGAACAAAGCCGATTTTGCTGCCGTCAACGCGTCTGAGAATTCCCCCTGCCACCAAGTCGTCAAGAACACTGCTGATGGATGACTCCGGTTGCCTCAGCTCATGGATGAGCGTGGTGCGGTCGATGCTGTGGCGAGTCTTATAGGCCTGCAGGCTTATCTCCACAATGTTATAGGCCAGGGCCAAGCGGGCAATGGGCGAAAGGTTGCCATCGTCTCTTCTGTAATGTCTCCAGAACTGGGTGGCAAAGGCCATCTCAGCCCCGGCAAGAAAAATAATCCAGCCGAACTGCAGCCAGAGAAGGAACAGGGGGACTGTGGCGAATGAGCCGTAAATAGCGTTATAACGTGCAACACCGATCTGTAATTTCACGTAAATTGCCTGGACGATAAACCAGCAAATACCGGCAAAAAGCCCACCAAGCAGTGCTGGCAGCATTTTGACCTTTGCGTTGGGAATAAAACGGTAGAGGATGGAAAAGGTGGCAACCACCAGAGTAATGGGCAGCAGGGTGAGGAGTAAATGCTCAAGACCCGGTACCGGGATAAACTCACGCACCATGGCGAGCAGTTTCGGGCTTTGCAGGGTGGCCTCCGTGGCCAGGCCCAGGTTGATGGTCACCGGCAGCAGGATCATAAGGGCGAGATAATCCATTATCTTTCGCCCCAAAGGCCGCTCGCTTTCCGCAAGCCAGATGGCATTCATGGAGGCCTCGATGCTGTCCATGACTATCACCACCGCGAAAATCAGGAAAATGATACCAAAGGCGCCGATTTTGGCAAAGTCGGTCCGGTCTACATAATCAAAGATCTGGTCAGCGGCCTTGCGCAGGTGCGCAGTAAGGTTTTTGTCGTTTTCACTTTGTTGCAGAGTCAACTCGGCCTGGGGCTGCATTATCTTGGGAGCACCATTCTCCACGGACAATGTGGGTGGGCTGTCTATGGAACTCTCCATCTGGCCAATGAGCCTGTATGCTGCCTGCCGGGCCTGGTCTCCGGCCCCAAGGCCTTTGAGTACGGCCGTGCCCAGAGCGAGCATTGGGACCAGGGAGAGAACAATGGTAAAGGTCAGGGCACTGGCCCTGAGCGGGATGTTGTCTTTGAAAAACTCACGGACAAAGATGCAGTGGATACGAATAAGGGCCCGGATTGCCTGGTGCCAGCTGGGATCGTCTTCCTCCGGAAAACTCCACAGCCACTCGCTAAAAGCGGCCCGGCGTTCCTTTATTTTGCCCAGCTCGCGGCTGGATTTTTCTATGATTTCAGAAATACGCATAATGATTAGAAACCAAAAATTCCCTTGATAAGGTCTTTGGCTGGATTGGGTTTGTCATCCTCTCCTTCTTTGCCGGTGAGTTCTTTGCCCAGGGTCTCGATGAGTTTTTTCTCAATGGCCCTGCCCGCCGACTCCTCGACCATTTTCTGATCAAGGGCGGGGCGCGGTTTTTGTATGGTCCCCCCTATCTTCAGTCGCAGGATTGTTTCTCCCTTTTCATTGGCCAGGTATTTGGCTATGGAGATCCGCTGTTGCAGTTTGCTGCTCAGGGCGGGAGAAAAACGGATGGATATTGGCAGGTTCAACGCACCATTGAGGCCAATGCTGCCTTGGGCGTTCACCAGCATCTCAGCTCCTGAAAGTTGTGAGCGGAGCAGTACTTGCCCGTCCTTTACGGAAATTTCTCCGTTGGCATCATCAAAGGTAAGGTTGTTGATCTCCTGCAGACCGATAAGAGCGGCAACCGTTCTGGTTATCTCGTTGTTTTTGAACCAGCCAGTGCTGAGCGAATATTCGCCTTGGGCGATGAGAGACTGTTGGATTTTTTCCCACTGGATGCCGGTCCCGGCAAAGGTAAGGCTGGAGTTGGCAGAGCCGCCGAAGACAACGGGCTTGTCCGGCATGAGGGCTTGCTGCAAGGGAACGAATTGTAAGGCCGAAACATTGAGTTGCCCGCGGTAGCTCAGTTCCGGCCGGTTGAGGTCCACTGCGATCTCTTTTCCTGTTATTTGCCCGCCAACGGTGTGGGCAGAGAGATCGGTAACCTGAAAAATGCCACCCTTCAGATTGTAGGTGAGGTGGAAGTTGTCAATGTCCAATTGGTTGTAACGTGTTTTGGTCACCTTGATTGCCCCGAACATGGTGAGGTGAGGTGGTAAGCTTTGTCCAATAGCTGCTGGCTTATCTGTCGCTTTTTTGCTTTTCTTCGTTGTTTTTTCCGCGGCTTTGGGCAGTCCGGCAATCATGGCCAGCAGATGGTCCAGGTCAAGCTCTTGGCTGCTGAGGTCGAGTTTGATGGCAGGCCCTTTGGCAAGTTCCGTGACCAGTCCTTCAAGATGCACGGTCTCTTTGTCCAGCACGGCATCGGCATTGATGCTGACCTGTTTGGGGGAAAACGTGAGAATCCCGCTGGCTGTGGGCTGGAGCTGCCCATATTTTGCCTTGGCCTGAAACTGCAGAGTGCCTTGGTAGTCGATTTTGTTTAGATCAGCCAGGTTCAGGCCGACCTCGACGTTGGAGGTTGCCGTAATGTCCGGCAGTTCTTTTTTGGCGTCCTCTAAGGTGAATCTGGCATTATCGATTCGTATCTGGTCGACAGTCAGGGCCAATGGCAGAGCCGCCTTTTGGCCGGGAGTCGGTGCTTTTTTGGCGGCGGAGTCTTTTGGCGCCATGATGGCCAGGCTCTCAAAATTAAAAGAGCCGCTCGCATCACGCTTGACTTGAATGGTCGGGCCACTCAGACGGACCTGGCTGATCACCACCTCCTTTTGCAAAAGGGGCATAAGTTCATACTGCAAAACAAAGGCTTCCGCCTTGATAAAATCCGTGGATTTATCCTGCTCCTTGATGCTGAAGTCTCGCACCGTGATGCCGGATAATAGGCTGACCTGGATCTCTCCGATAGCAACCGTGCGCCCGAGGGCCTCCTCTGCCGGTGGAATAATGAGTGACTTGATACGTTCGTCGGTGAGGTAGAAATGGACGGAGGCTGCCAGGGCAATCCCTGCCAAGAGGATGAAAATAATGAGCCCTGAAAATATTTTGACCGGTTTGTTCATCAGACCGTCCTTGTCGTTTGATTGTGCCGAAAAAGTGCCATCAGTTTACCATCGGCACTCTTAATTTTATAGGAAATTATCGGCAGGATCGACCCGGCAAGGGCAAAGAAAAAGGCGGTAGGGAGCAAAATTGCTCCCCGCCGCCTTGAAAAGAGGTGGTGCGTTAATGAGACGCTTTAGACCCTCTGGGGGTTATTTCTACAACATTTTCATACCAACGGAATTTTTGGCCACCTTCTTCTTGCTTCTCTATTTAGAGGGTCTTATCCAGCTCCGCAGGGTTAGTAGTTCAGGTAGGTATCGATCTCCCAACAGGTAACTGCGGTGCGGAAGGAATCCCACTCTGCTTCTTTGTTTTCACAGTACTTCTCAAAGATATGCTCGCCCAGAGTATCCTTGGCAATGGGGTTTTTCTTCAGCTCCTCCATGGCCTCGTTCAGGTTGCCGGGCAGGCTGGCGATGCCAGCCTTGTCTTTCTCCGCCTGGCTCATGGAAAAGAGATCGGAATCCATAGACTTCGGCGGAGTGAGTTTGTTTTTGACACCGTCAAGGCCGGAATTGAGCATCATGGCAATGGCCAGATAGGGGTTGCAGGTTGGATCCGGGCAGCGAACCTCAACGCGGGTACCTAAGCCCCGGGAAGCGGGGATACGGCAGAGAACGCTACGGTTGGAAGAGGACCAGGCAACGTATACCGGAGCCTCGTAACCGGGAACCAGACGCTTGTATGAGTTAACGGTGGGGTTGGTTACCGCAGCAAAACCGCGGGCATTCTTGATGATACCGGCAATGTACTGGTAAGCGGTCTTGGAGAGCTGGTTCTTATCTTTTTTGTCAAAGAAGACGTTCTCGCCCTTCTTGTTAAACAGAGACTGGTTGGTGTGCATACCGGAACCGTTGATGCCGAAAACAGGCTTGGGCATGAAGGTGGCGTGCAGGTTGTATTTTTTGGCAACGGCCTTAACAACCCACTTGAAGGTTACGGTGTTGTCGGCGCAGGTCAGAGCGTCGGCATACTTGAAGTTAACCTCATGCTGGCCCTCGGCAACCTCGTGATGAGATGCCTCTACTTCAAAGCCCATGGCCTCGAGGGTCTCGATGATCTCACGACGGCAGTTGGTACCCTCGTCCTCGGGGTCCAGGCTGAAGTAGCCGGCGGTGTCGTGGGTGGTGGTGGTAGGGGTGCCGTCCTCGTTGCGCAGGAAGAGGAAGAACTCAGCCTCGGTGCCTACGTTCATGGTGTAGCCCATCTTTGCGGCATCGTCCAGGGTACGCTTCAGGGCGCCACGGGGACAGCCAACATAGGGGGAGCCGTCCGGCAGCATAACGTCACAGATCAGGCGGGCGGCAGCACCGCCGTCATTGCTGCGCCAGGGCAGGATAACAAAGGTGTCAAAGTCCGGCTTCAGGTACATATCGGACTCGTTGATGCGGGCAAAGCCGTCGATGGAAGAGCCGTCGAACATGACCTGGCCATCCAGGGCTTTTTCCAGCTGGCTGATGGGCAGGGCCACGTTTTTCATGGTGCCGTTGATATCAACAAACTGCATACGCAAGAAGTGAACATTCTCCTTCTTGACGATATCCATGATTTTTTTCTTGGTCATGTCGCCTGTCTCACATTTTTTACAACCTTTCTTTGCAGCCATTTTACTAAACCTCCATTAAATAATTGGATTGCATGTCGGGCACCTCAGGCTACCGCGGGCCTGGGCAGATGCCCTGTCTCATTAACTTTCAACCTCAATGCAAGCGGCCCTGCGTTGCGGTATACAGCAAGGCCTCTTTTATTTCCTCCTGAAAATCAGGATTATTAATTTTGTTCTGCTGGCTGTCCAGACAGTAGAAGACATCAACTATCTGGTCGCCTTCGGTGCCTATTTTCGCCCGATGGATATTGATCTCAAAATCCGCCACTCCCCGGGTGATGTCATAAAGCAGGCCGGGGCGGTCATTGGCATAGACCTCGATAATGGTGTACTGGTCCGAACTTTTGTTGTCGATCACAACCTTTGGCTCGCTGAGAAGCTGTTTGGGGCTGATGTTGTAACTGCTTTTGAATTTGTTTACCAGTCGATGGGTCAGCCCCAGGCGGTTGCTCAGGGCCTGGTTTAGATCTTGAGCCACGGTCTTCCAGTCCTGCTCGGCAAAAGGTTGGGTGTTTTGCGGACGGACGTTGAGAATATCCACGGCCGTGCCGTCGGCCCAGGTGAAGATCTGGGCGGAAAAGACATTCAGGCCATGCAGGGCCAAGCTGCCGCATATCTTGGCCAAAAGTCCGGTGGTGTCTTTGGCCATGACCAGGACCGACCAGTAATGGTCGTGATCATCCGCCTGCACAACACAGCGTTTGGCTTGTACTTTTCGGCGTAGATCCAGGTGGTTGATAATCTCATCGGGCTGAAAGCTCAACAGATACTCTTCCGGCAATTGGCTCAGATCATACTTGTTTTTGCTGCCAAGTTTTTCTGCGATTTGCCTGCGCATCCATTCGGCACCACCGCTTCTATCCGGGCTTTCAAAAACATCGCTACTCAATAAATGCCTGATTTTGAAGAAAAGCTCTTGCAACAGGGTGGACTTCCATTCATTCCAGGCGGTGGGGCCGGTTGCCTTTGCATCGGCAATGGAGAGAAGATAGAGCATGGCCAAATGGTTGCCTGACTGGATTTGCTTGGCGCATTGTTTGATAAGCTCTTGGTCTTCCAGATCGCGCCTGAGGGCGGTGACGGTGAGGAAGAGGTGTTTTTCAACAAGAAAACAGAGGCTTTTTATCTCGGTTTTGGTAAGGCTGAGTCGTTCACCAATATCCTTCACCAGTTTACCACCGCGTGTGGAGTGATCATCCTGGTGCCCTTTGCCTATATCATGCAAAAGTGCGGCGAGGTAGAGTATATGCGGTGCATCCACCTGGGAAAAAGTGGCCTCGCTCTCCGGGATTTTTTTCAGTTCAGCCACGGTCTGGGCAAGATGGCGATCCACGGTAAAAATATGGTACACGTCATGCTGGGCAAGGGAGTTGATCTGGGCAAACTCTGGGATGTATGCCTCGAGCAGGCCGGTTTCCATCATTACCTCAAGGGCAGGCAATGGGTCATTTCCGACTTGGAGGGTTTCCAAAAAGGCCTTGGCCATCCTTTTGGAGCGCTGTGTACTGTCGTCAATAAGACCAAGGTTTGCTGTCACCAGCTTGCGGCTGCGGTGATGGATCTCCAACCCCATTTGTGCTGCATGGGCAAAAAGCCGCATGAGCAGGTATGGCCTTTTTTTGATGAGATCCGGGTCCGTCAGGTGTAGACGATTCTGGCGCACGGTAATGCCGGGTTCCACCGTGTTTTCCAGGGCAGCAGGGCGATTGGTGCCAAGGCTTTCGTCCACATGCTCAAAAAATAGATCCGAGCAGGTGGCAACGGTCTGCATATGGCGATAAACATCCTGCATAAAACGCTCTACGCCGAGCACTCCATTGCTGTCTCTGTATTTGAAGGCCTTGGCCATCTCTTCTTGATGCTCGAAGTAAAGTTGGTCGTTTTTTCGGCTGCTCAGATAATGGAGCCGATTTCTAATCTTAATCAGGTGGTTCCAGGCTGATTCAAAATCAATACGTTCTTGCTCGGCCAGAAGACCTGCCTCTTCAATGGCCGGAAGACCAGACAGGCCAAAAAGGGCCTGGGCAACCCACATCATGCCATGGATGTCGCGAAAGCCACCCCGGCTCTCCTTGATATGGGGCTCAAGCTGGTAGCTGTGCCTGCCATATTGCTTGTGTCGGCTCTCTCTGTGGCTGAGCATGTTTTCTAAAAATTCACGCCTGTGGCCTTCGATAATGTCCTGACGGAAGGTTTTTTTCAGGTCGGTGAACATCTCGACAGATCCGGCTAAAGGTCTGGCATCGAGCATGGCAACTTGAAAAAAGAAGTCATCTTTCGCATCGGCCAGGCAGGCTTCCCGAGTGCGCACACCATGCCCGACTTCAAGACCTGCATCCCAGAGGGGGTAGAACAACGCCTCGGTGACAGTGCTGAGGCGGCTTTCAACCTGTGGTTCATAAAGAAGGAGCAGGTCAATGTCGGAGAAGGGGAATAATTCCCTGCGTCCGTAACCGCCAAGGGCTGTAAGGCTCATTCCCTCGCGAGCTTCCGGGCATTTTGCAAAACAATCGGCCAGGTAGTCGTCGATGAGCTGGGAGTGCTGGCTGATGAGGGCTTGACCACTCAAACCCTGCCGCCAGAGGTACTCCAGGGCGTCACGCTTGGCCCGCAGCTCAACATCCACTTAGATAGCCTCTTTGCCGGTCTCGCCGGTGCGTACGCGAATAACCTCTTCCACAGGTAAAACAAAGATTTTGCCATCGCCGATTTTGTCGGTGTTGGCAGCCTCACGGATACGGGTTACAACCTCGTCAACCTGGGAAGCATCAACGATAATCTCAAGCTTGATTTTGGGGATAAAATCTACAACATACTCAGCCCCACGGTAGATTTCTTTGTGACCTTTCTGTCGTCCGTAACCTTTGACCTCGGAAATGGTCATCCCCTTGATGCCAATTTCGTTGAGGGATTCCTTAACGTCATCGAGCTTGAACGGCTTGATAACCGCCTCAATTTTTTTCATGTGCTTCTCCTTAACGTTTTCTAAGCAAGGAGGGTGGTGGAAAAGCCGCCCTTACGTGTAAAAGTTTACGATGGCGCATTAATTATGCAAGTGTTATGCCTGTGTGCTTGTTTTGGTTTATGTTGTTGATTTTGCGAGGTTTGTCGTTGTTTGTCTGTGGTTGTGGGAGGAAAGGAAAGGTACAAAAATGTAAATAATCGGAAACGAATTGACGATTTTGTGATGTTTGCGTGAGTGCCGGCAAGCGCGAATAGCTATAGGTAAAATGCGGTAGGGAGAGGATGTGCAAATTGCAGGTTGCTCGAAATGGGAAAGAAAATAAAAAAACTACATTTTTGTTAATAAGTTTATGTGAGGTGATAACGGTTAAAAATAATTGACTCAATGGGCGCCTCGGGCCATTGTTTCTGGATCCAGGCCCGGAGCTTTCTGTTCATCTCCCCGCGCGCCAAGGAAAAGTGGCGGAGTTCGTGCAGTGGTCTGTTTGTGTAAAACTGATAAATAACATCCCGCATAAAGGTTTTCTTTTCTCCCGGAGGATCCTCTTCTGAGTCGAGTGCGGTGACAAGGGTGATGTCCACCATAACAAAGGTGACGGGTTTGTCCTTTTCCTGGGCGTCAACCGGAATGAGAAAGGAAGCGAATGTCCACTTCTTGCGAACCTTCTCCGGCATGGTTTGCTCTATTGGACCTTCATCCTCAATCACGCTGGTAACCTTGGGAGTAACGGCGCCTTCTTCCACTGAGATAGATTGAGCCTGTTGCAGTTCCGGCGGCAGTGGTTTTTCTCCTCCTGTAAAAAAAGAGATTATTACAAGCAGAAGTATGACCGGAACGGCATAGGCCGGGATGCGAAAGTGCAGTGGCAGTGCCTGAACACGGCTCAGAAGTGGACCGAGTGATGCGGAGAGAAAGACAAAGACGTTGCCCATGAACGCGGGCAAGGTAAAAGAAACCCCAGGCGACACTCCATCGTCAGGGATTGAGTCGAGACTTTGTTCTAGCGAGTCGGAGAGTTTTTGCTCTGAAGAGGCGTCTTTAGGAGTTGCTGCTTGCTCATCTTCTTCAATGAAGAAGTCTTCTTCTCCGTCGGAGAAGAACATATCATCTTCGGCCTGAAAGGCGGACTCCCAATCCTCACCCCAATCAGCATCTTCACCATCAGATGATATGTCAAGGCTGGCAAAGGGATCGTCTGATTCTGGACGTTCGTCATCTGCCATAAGCTAACTACTTAGCCGAAAATCTTCTCCATTTTTTCGGAGAGAGTTTCTGCGGTAAAAGGTTTAACAATGTACTGACTGACCTTGGCCTTAACGGCCAGAATGATGTTATCCTGCTGGGCCTCGGCGGTAACCATGATAAAGGGGGTTTCTACCATGCTGGAATCGGCCCGCACAGCCTTGAGCAGGTCCAGCCCTGTCATTTTAGGCATGTTCCAGTCAGATATGATAAGGTCAATTTTTTCAGCCTTGAGGATATCTAGAGCGGTTGTACCATCGTCCGCTTCGATAATATTTTTAAAGCCGAGCTGGGTCAGGATGTTTTTAACAATTCGGCGCATGGTGGCAAAATCATCCACCACCAAGACTTTCATATTGGTATCCGCTGCCATATTTCCTCCCTAAACACGCTCCCGTGGGGTTTGTAAGTATTAAAAAAATGAGCTTCTTTATATCACAATAGCTTTTTTATTGTAACTATAACGTCAAACTTTGAAAATAAAAAATTTTGCAGGCCGATGGGCTGGCAACATCAACCAGCAAGGGCTTTTTTCAACTTAGAGCGCAGCCTGAGCATTGCCTTGCTGTGCATCTGGGAGATGCGCGATTCCGTGTAACCCAGAACCTCGCCGATCTCCTTCATGGTCAACTCCTCTTGGTAGTAAAGAGAAACAGTGAGTTTTTCCTTTTCCGGCAGGTCTGAGATGGCCTTGGCCAGTTGCTCTCTGATCTGCGTCATGTTCAGCGCCGTAAAGGGGTCCCGCTCATCCATGGAGAAAGTTTCCGCCAAAGTCGGGTTGGCGGCTTCGTTGTTCTTTTGCCGTAAGAACTCAATATCCATGAAGGAGACGGACTTGGTCTCGTCCAGCAACTTGTAAAAGGTGTCCAGATCCATCTGCATGTGTTCGGCAACCTCTTCATCCTGAGCAGGGCGGCCGAACTGTTTTTCTAGATCCGAGTATGCCTTTTCAAGATCTGTGATCTTGCGGCGAATGGAACGCGGAACCCAGTCCAGGGAACGGAGCTCGTCCAGCATGGCGCCTTTGATACGGAATTCGGCATAGGTTTTAAACTGAACGTTCTTGGAAAGATCGAACTTGTTGATAGCATCGATCAGGCCGATGATGCCGCAACTGATAAGATCATCAACTGCGACCTGGGGCGGAAGCCTTGAGGCCAGGCGTGCGGCAATATACTTGATCAACGGAGTATAGGTAAGGACCAATTCATTCCGCTTCGCCTGATCAAGTTGTCCGGACGGACCGAAATAGGCGTTCGTGTAATCTTTAAACTTAGGAGTTTGCTGCTTTGCCATACTTGCTTGCATCATACCTTAAAATTGCTGCTGTTTCTGTTCTGAAACGTTAAAAAAGTATATTACAGATCAAGGAGTCCCTGCCAGAAAAATTTTATATTCCCATCAGCTTTAACCTCTGGTTCTTCTTGTAAGATTTGCTGAGAGATCTTTGAAAACATCCTGCTTGCGGGTGAGGAGGGAAATAAATCGCTCACCAACCGCTGCTCCCTGACCGATCTCGGAAGCTTGGCATCGTAAGGGATATGGCCGACATAATCCAACGAGAGGGTCTCTAAGAAGCGGTCGGCAACGATACTTAATTTACGAAAAACTCCCACAGCTTCCTTTTCCGAGCGGGCTTGGTTGATCAAAATGCGGAAACGTTTTACATCGTGTCGGCTGGATAAAAC
Organism: uncultured Desulfobulbia bacterium; assembly: GCA_964385695.1. Classification (GTDB taxonomy): domain Bacteria; phylum Desulfobacterota; class Desulfobulbia; order Desulfobulbales; family Desulfurivibrionaceae; genus CAYLQA01. Next base: position 123,126 of record CAYLQA010000003.1, read on the forward strand.
CTTGATCAGGGCATAGGCATCGGTGAGTGAGGTGGGCTCCGGGGTCAGGATGATGATGCGCTCCTGACAGGCAAGGTTGAAATAAATCACATTATTATTGATGCCCGCTGCTGTATCGACAAGGAGAATGTCCACCTGCCTGCCCAGTGCGTCCATTTCGGAGAGAAAGTAGAGCCGTTGCTCCTCTGTCAGCTCGGCAAGTTCCATGATGCCGGAGCTTGCCGGTAGTATCATCAGGCCGCCGGGGCCGTCTATGAGGACGTCCTGCAGCGACTTTTCGCCCTTGAATACATGATGCAGGTTGTAACGCGGAGTCAGTCCCAAGAGGATGTCCACGTTGGCAAGGTTGAGGTCGGCATCTAACACCAGCACCTTTTTGCCGGTTTTGGCCAGGGCGTAGCCGATATTGGTAACAATATTGGTCTTTCCCACTCCGCCTTTACCGCTGGTGACACAGATGACCCTGGGCGGCATAATCTGCCCTCGGGCTTGAGCGGGATGTTTGCCTCGTGTTGCCGTGCGTGAAGAGGTGGTCATAATTCTTTCCAAAGTATCTGCCTGATTCATGGAATATCCTGTTGCTCGTTTATGCCCAGGTTCCCTGGGCTTCCGCTGCAAGTTCGGTTGTGGCGGCCTGCCAGCCTTGGCCAAAGAGAGTACGTAAAAAGTCCTTGCTCGCCAGAAGAAAATCCTCGGGCACGCGCTGGCCTGTGCAAAGGCAGGAAATAGGCAACTCAGTGCCTGCCACCTGTTGGCAGAGCGAGGCGTATGCCCGTGTTTCGTCAAGTTTCGAGAGGACCAGCCCGCCGACATTAAGGGGGGCATAGGCCTTCATAATATGCTGGATGTCTTCTTTTTTTGCTGTGGCGCTTAAAACTAAATGAGGGTCGATGCTGGTCCCTGCCTGGTCAAACCATTTTTCAAGTTCTGTAATGTGCGTCGGGTCATAGGGGCTTTTGCCCGCCGTATCAATGATAATCAGGTCTTTGTCTTGATGGCGTTTAACTGCCGCGGCAAGATCTTTTTTTCGTAAAATGACTTCGCAAGGCAGCCGCATGATTCGTGCATAGGTGCGCAGCTGGTCGGTGGCGCCGATGCGGTAGCAGTCCATGGAGAAAAGGGCCACCTTGTATTGCTCGTGGATGGAGTACCAGGCTGCCAGTTTCGCTGCGGTGGTTGTTTTGCCGACCCCGGTCGGCCCAACCAGGGCGACAACGCTTGGCGATCCATTTGCTCCTACATGCAGAGGTTTGATCTCCAACTGGTCGATAACCTTGTTGCGCCATTTTGCAACCGCTTCGGGCTTGGGCATGTTTGCCCGTTTGCCTTTGCCCTTGCTTGCGGGTAAGCGGCTGTCCAACTCGTTTTTGGCTGCGTATTGGCGCTTGAGAAAGCTGGTAAAGCGCAGGCGCAGGTCGTGGGCTTCAAGGCTGATATGCTCGGCAAAGTTTTTTTTGCCCGGACTCGGCGCTGTGGATTGTGCCGGAGCAGGGGGCACCTCTGGTTGGGTTTTACGAACCGTATGGTAGCCATAACTCTGGGAAGGTGAAGGTCTGTCGGAAGCGGGTTCGTTGCTTGGAGCCCAATCCGGCATCCTGACGGTTTCCTGGTCATACTCAACGGCTGCTACAACCTCGACCCGGTTCTTGCCCGTTGTGCCTTTAGGCGGGCGAATGGTCCGGCTGGACATGATCACGGCATCTTCGCCCATCTCCTCTTTGACCATGGCCAGGGCTGTATTGGTATCTGAGGCCTCAAAGCGCTTAATCCTCATGGATGGCTCCTAATAATTACCGTTGCGGATTCAATTCAATAGTACCCAGAGACTGCAGGTTGGTCTGGGTTGAGAGTTCGTTATGGGAAAGAACCATGACATGGGGCATGAATCTCTCCATCAGCCGCCGTACGTGGCGACGGGTAATCGGTGTACAGATGATAAGGGGCTGGTAGCCCTCGTTGGAGACCCGTTCCACCTCTTGTTTGGCTGCCTCTAAAAAGGTCTGGGCCAGGTTGGGTTCCAGGTTCAAAAAAGCGCCCTGTTCGCTCTGCTGGATGGATTCGCGAATGATATCCTCAAGCTGGGTGGACAGGGTTAGCACGTGCAGGGTGCCCTCTTCATCGGTATAGGCATTCAGAAGGGAGCGGGACAATTTCTGGCGTACATACTCGGTGAGCAGGTCCGGGTCCGTGCCTATGGGGGCAAAGTCGGCCAAGGTCTCGCAGATGGTCAGAAGATCGCGGATGGAGACCCGCTCGCGCAGGAGATTCTGCAGGACCTTCTGGACCGCACCGAGGCTCAAGAGGTTGGGCACAAGTTCTTCCACCACTTTGGGGTGGGTCTTGCTCAGATTGTCGAGCAGTTTTTGGGTATCCTGGCGACCTAACAGTTCGTCGGCATGGATGCGCAGCTCTTCGGTGAGGTGGGTCGCAATGACGGTTGATGGATCAACCACGGTATAGCCTGCCACCTGGGCCTCGTCCCGTTTATCCTCTGTGATCCACAGGGCGGGCAGTTGGAAGGCGGGTTCGGTGGTGGGAATACCCTCGATCTCGCGTTTGGCCATACCGGAATCCATGGCCAAGAGATGGCCCATCATGATCTCGCCGCGGGCAAGCTCTACGCCTTTCAGCAGCAGCACATACTCATCCGGCCGCAATTGCAGGTTATCCCGCACATGAAGGGGGGGGATGATCATACCCATATCCATGGCAAACTGTCTGCGGATGGCGCGGATTCTTTCAAGCAGGTCACCCTCCTGGGCTTCGTCAACCAAGGGGATAAGTCCATAACCCACCTCAAGCTGCAAGGTGTCCAGCGGCAGCAGGTTCTCCACTGTCTCCGGCGCACCGGGGGGCGGACCCTCTTCTGCCTTTTTCTTCTCTTCTTCTTCGGCCGCTTTTTCTTCTTCCTCTTCCGCGGTCTTTCTAAAGGCCATAACGGAAATGCCGCCCATGAGAGAGCCGAGAATGAGGAAGGGAACGTGGGGCAGGCCTGGGATCATGCCGAAAAGCAGGATGATGCCGGAGGCCACGGCCAGGGCTTGGGGCTGCAGGCCGAACTGTTTCATGAATTCGGTACCCATGCTTACATCGGATGCGGCCCGGCTGACGATAATACCGGCGGAGGTGGAGATGATCAGGGCGGGGATCTGGGAGACCAGGCCGTCACCGATGGTGAGCAGGGTGTAGGTCTCAGCAGCGTTACCGATCTGCATATTCTGCATGATGATACCGATGAACAAGCCACCCAATACATTGATGACCATAATCACAATACTGGCCACGGCCTCGCCGCGAACGAATTTGCTGGCACCGTCCATGGCCCCGTAAAATTCCGATTGGCGACTGATTTCTTCACGTCTGCGTTTAGCCTCACCCTCGTTGATGATGCCGGCGTTGAGATCGGCATCAATGGCCATCTGTTTACCGGGCATGGCATCCAGGGTGAAGCGTGCGGCAACCTCGGCAATACGGCCGGAACCTTTGGTGATAACGATGAAGTTAATCAAAACCATGATCAGGAAGATGATCAGACCCACTGCGTAGTTGCCGCCCACCACAAAGTTACCAAAGGATTGGATAACCTGGCCCACCGCACCCGGCCCCTCATGCCCGTGCAAGAGAATGAGACGGGTGGAGGCGATATTGAGCGAGAGCCGGTACAGGGTGGTGATCAATAACAGGGACGGAAAGGAGGAAAAGTCCAGGGCGTTGGTGTTGTACATGGCCACCAGCAGGATAATGAGTCCCACGGTGATGTTAAACGAGAGCAGCAGATCCAGCATGATGGTGGGCAGGGGAATGATCATGACCATCAAAATGGCGACAACGCCAATGGCCACAAAGAGACTTGCCGTCTCGATGTTGATTCCCTTAAATCCTGCTGCTGTTTCTGCTTTTTCCGCCATGTTCAATAATGAAGAGTGAGTAATTATAAGTGGAAAATGTTCAACATTCCCCGTGTCATCTTTCTGACTTTTTTAGGCCTGTTTTATTAAATATGCATTTTTCATTCCACCTAGGCCGATTTTCCCTTGAGGCCATAAACATATGCCAGCACCTCGGCCACGGTCTGGAAGAGGTTGTCCGGAATGGGCTGGTCAATTTCTACATTATGATAGAGCGCTTGGGCAAGGGGTTTATCTTCGACCAGGGGCACGCCATTTTCCGCGGCAACCTCTTTGATACGCTTGGCCACAAAACCGGCACCCTTGGCGACTACCGTCGGGGCGGTCATGCTGGCCTGATCATATTTTAAGGCCACAGCCAGGCGGGTGGGGTTGGTGATGACCACATCTGCCGTGGGTACCTCGGCCATCATCCGTTGCCGGGCCATCTGCATTTGGATCGAACGGATACGTCCTTTCACGTGAGGGTCACCCTCGGTCTGCTTGGCCTCATCCTTGACCTCCTGCTTGGTCATCTTCATTTTTTCCATGAATTGCCAACGCTGAAAGGCATAATCCGCGATTGCGAGCACGGCAATGATCAAGGCGCATTTTAAGAAGATCCAAAATGCGACCTTGGCCATAAAGGCCAGGATGGAGATGGGCGGTTGGTCCATCAGTGGTAGCAGGCTCGGGTAGGCCTTTTTTATCTCAAAGTATGCAACCAGGGCAACGGTGGTCAATTTGGCTATGGATTTAACAAAGTTGGCCAGGGTCTGCTTGGAAAAAAGTTTGCCTACTCCCTTAATAACGTCCAGGTTCTCAAATTTGGGCGTGATTTTTTCGGCGGTGAACAAAACCCCGACCTGGGCATAGTTGGCAACTAGGGCGACTGTAAAGATGACCGCCATGAGGGGGGCCAAAATAAGTCCGGCACTGTACATGCTGTCCTTGGCGATGACCGTCATGCTTTCGCGGGTTACCTCCACGGTGTGGGCATTGCCGAGGTAATGTTTAATAACGATATACATCTGACCGAGGATGTATTCGCTGCTCATGTACAGGGTTATTAGGCCGGCAAAGAGGACGGCGGCTGAGGGCACCTCCATGCTCTTGGCCACATCGCCCTTTTTACGGGCCTCCTGCAGTCGTCGCGCGGTCGGTTCTTCTGTTTTTTCTTGGCCGGAGGACTCTTCCGCCATTTAGCCACCCATTCCCATGCCCAGTTGGATAAGTAGTCTGCCGAGCATCTCAAAGTTTGCAATCATCAAGGGGAGAAAATATACCAATGATAATCCTGCAAAGATCATTCCGATGGCAATGTTAATGGGCATGGTGACCAGGAGAATGGGAATCTGCGGGACAACCTTGGCAATAATGCCTTGGGCCACGTGGGAGAAAAAGAGCGCGGCCCCGGCCGGCGCCATAATCTTGACAGCCAAGATGAACATATTGCTGACACCCCGCATCATGCCCTCAAAGGTTGCCTGAGTGACGGAGAGAGTGCCCGGGGTGAGCCAATTATAGCTCTCCGCCAGGGTGGTGAAAAAGATATGGTGGCCGTTAATGGCCAGAAAGATGAGAAAGGCGGTGATGCTCCAGAACAAACCCACCGGTGAGACCTGGGTGCCGAACTGGGGATCCATGACCCCGGCCATTCCCATACCCATCTGAATACCTACGATCTGACCGGCGATTTCCACCGCGGTAAAGACCATACGGACAAAGATAGCCAGAATTGCGCTGAATCCTACCTCTGTCAGCACCAGGAGCATGAACCCCACCGAGGTCTCGGGCAAAAGATCCGGGCTCACGTTGACCACGGGCAGCAGAACCAGAGCCGTCATCAGGGAGAGAAGGATCTTGACCTGGGGCACAACACCCCTGGCGCCGATGATGGGCATAAAAAACAGCAAGGGGCCCACCCGCGTCAGAATGATGAGCAGGCTGATAATGTTGTTTAATGTCCAGTTGAGCAGGCTGGTCTCAACCATATCTCCTCGTCAGGTCAGCGAATAAAACTGGGGATACTCATTAAGAGATTTTGCGTAAAATCGATAAGCTTTGTCACCATCCAGGAGGCTGCGAACAACAGGGTCAGCATCACGGCAAAGATCTTGGGGACAAAGGTCAGGGTCATCTCTTGGATTTGGGTCACCGCCTGGAAAAGCGAGATGATAAGACCAATGGTCATGGCAACGAGCAGCACCGGGGTGGCAACGGTCAAGGCGGTAAGTATCGCTCCTTGGGCAATGGTAATGGCTTCTGTGGGACTCATGGTCAGACTCCGAAGCTTTTAACCAGGGAGCCGACCAAGAGATACCAGCCGTCCACCAGGACAAAGAGGAGAATCTTAAAGGGCATGGAAACCATAATCGGCGGCAGCATCATCATACCCATGGACAGCAAAATACTCGCCACCACCATGTCTATGACCAGAAAGGGCAGAAAGAGGACAAAGCCTATGGTGAAGGCGGTTTTAAGCTCGCTGATCATAAAGGCCGGGATCAGTATGGCAGTGGAAACCTCTTCCTTATTCTTCGGTTTATCCGCCTTGTTCATGGAGAGAAAGAGTTCCAGGTCTTTTTCCCGTGTTTGCTTGAACATGAATTTCCTGAGCGGTTTGGATGCTTCAACCAGGGCTTGCTCTGCGGTAATCTGCTCAGTCATGTAGGGCTGGATCGCCACCTTGTTTATCTGGATAAAGACTGGGCTCATAATGAAAACGGTCAGAAACAGGGCAAGCCCGACAAGGACCTGGTTGGGGGGCATCTGTTGGGTGCCCATGGCGTTTCGCAGGAAGGAAAAGCAGATAACCAGCCGGGTGAAGCTGGTCATCATCAGCAGGATGGCCGGGGCCATGGAGAGTACGGTGAAGATGAGCAGGATCTCCACCAGCACGGAGACCTGTTGCGGGCTGGTGGCGTCATCCAGACCGATTTGCAGGGTCGGAATGGGTACGGCAAGACAGATTTGCGGCAAGAGACAAAAAAAGGCAAAGATGATAAAGGCAAGTCCCGCGCTTGTCTTTGCCTGCTGCTCTGTGGGGCAGGGACGGAAAGAGTGAGGCGTTGCTTTAGGCATCCTTTTGGGCCTCATCTTTTTTCCCCTGGATTGTTTTTTTCAAAATGTCGGAAAAACCGCTTGGGACACTGCCGCTGTTAATGGCCTGTTTCAGGGCCTCTGATTCTTCCAGCTTGCTGATCAGGTTGATCTGCTGCTCACTGATGCCTAAAAGCATGTACTCCCCTGCAACCTCGATCACTGTTACCTGCTTTTTGGGGGCGAGCAATCTTGAATCGACCACATTGATCAGCGAGCCTTGTTTGAGGGGCTGGCCGCCCAGGCCGAATTTACGGACCAGGTAAACCAGGACAAGCATGATCCCTATGACCAGGGCCAGGGCGCCGATGGTTTTAAAAAGGGTGGCCGCCAAGGACACGGTCTCTTGGTTGCCGATCAACTGGGGGGAGCTTTGGGCTGCTGGTGCCAGTTTCGTTTCCGCGGCCACGGCCAGGCTGGAGTATGGTTGTGCAAAGGAAAGCAAGACAGCTCCAGCGGCACAAAACGCATAGAGTCTGCGCCAGCAGGTCCGGGGAGATGGGATACGCCAAGATGTGAACGATGCGCGAAAAGCCGTCAAGGAAGTTATCCCATGTTTTTAATACGGTCTGCCTGGCTGATGATCTCAGTGATACGTACGCCGAAACGCTCGTTCACGACAATGACCTCACCTTTACCCAGCAGCTTTTTGTTAACAAAAATTTCTACCGGCTCACCTGCCGCCTTGTCCAGCTCGACCACCGAGCCCTGTGTCAGCTGCAGCATCTTGTTGATGATCATTGCGGTGCGGCCAAGTTCCACCGTGACCCCCAGAGGAATGTCCAGGAGAAAATCCAAGTTCTGGCTGCCGGCATCACCGACTTCACCGCCACCAATCTCGGCAAAGGGTGCTGCTGCGTCCCCGCCGCCTTCCTCTGCTGCCTGGTCGGAAAGGGCTGCTGCCCAATCATCTTCTGCGTTGGCTGCCTCGGCTTCTTTGTTGCTTGCGCCTTCAATAGGTTCGTCAGCCATGGTTTCTCTCCTTGCTCTCTAGTATCCGTCTGGAAAAAAAGTATTTCCCTTTGGACACTTTATGATTCTCCCGGACCTGCCCATATAGAAGGGCCGGGTCCGGCTTAATCCCTTTCCGGATCAAGTACTTTTTTCTTAATCAAAAATGCATGGTTGCCCCGGTGCATGCCCGGTGTACCCATGTATTTGCGTTCACCGGCAACAGAGGCAGGCAATAATTCGTCCGTACGGCGTTCAAGCTGAATGGTGTCGCCCACCTCAAGCTGCATGATGTCCCCGGCTACAAGTTCTGCTTTGCCAAGTTCTACCCGGAAGTCCACCTCGACATTTTTGATGTTTTCGGTGAGCACCCGCTTGATGATGATATCCTCTTCGCTCTGCTCCCGCTGGAAGGTGGTCAACAGTTTGGACTTGACCGATTCCAGGTTGTTCATGGGGATACAGACGGTGATGCTGCCTACGGCCCGGTCCATGTCCACATCATAGCGACTGATGATGACCACGTCCTCGGGCTGGCAAATCTTAGCAAACTGCGGGTTGATCTCGCTTCGTATATACTGCACCTTGAGAGGTTGCAGGGAGTACCAGGCCTTTTCCAGGTCGTTTAAGAGCAGATTGACCACCCTGCGGATAAGGCGTTGCTCAATGGCGGTAAAGTCGCGACCCTCGATCCGGACGTTGCGCGCCCCGCTGCCGCCAAGAAAGTTCTCCACCAGGGTGAAGACCAGTTTGGGCTCCAGCACAATCAAGGCATGGCCCCTGAAAGGCGCCATCTTGAATATCTGCAAACTACTGGGAACGGGCAGGGTGCGGACAAAGGCGCCGAAGCGCTCGAGCTCCATGGGGGCGGCAGTGAGGTCGATGATGCGGCGCAGGGTGGTGGAAAGCGAGTTACGAACCGAGCGCATGAAACCATCGGAGATGGCCTCCATGGCAGGCATCTTTACCTGAACAATGCGTTCCTGTCTGGTAAAGTCGTATGCCTGGTACCCTAGGGCTTCCGCATCAAGCGGTTCCTCGGGTTCTTCGATTTCGCCACCGGAGATTCCCTTTAATAGAGCATCTACCTCGTCCTGGCTGAGAATCTGTTCCATGTGTTCCCGTTGCCTGTTTTTACTTTAGGGCGCTGATACTACCCCGTTTATTCCCTCACCGTTTGTCCGTAAAGATCTTACTGGACAACAAACTCGGTAAAGTAGATGTTTTTGATGCGATCCGGACGCATGATCTGGTTAAAGCGCTCAAGGAGCTCGTCACGGATACGGATTTTCCCCTCAGGCGTCATCACCTCTTCGAAACCGAGGCTGGTGAGCATCATGATCACCATGTCCCTCAATTTTGGGGCGACCTTGCCGGCTTTCTCAACGGCCTCAGGGGATTCCAGTTCAATTTCAATCTTGACCTTCAGGTAGCGTTTACCCTTGGGGTCGGCCAGGTTGACGACAAAAGGTTCCAGGGCATAGACCTCACCGATAATAGCCGGTGGCTCATTGTTCTCCGCGTCCATGCCTTCTTCAACGGCTGGTTTTGGGGCCAAAAATTTGGTGTATGCAAAGAACCCACCCCCGCCGAGCAGGAGGATTACCACGCCAAGAATGACAAAAAGCATCAGCTTGGATTTTTTCTTCGGGCTCTCTTCTGCTGTGGCTTGAGCGTCTTGTTCATCAGCCATGTCGTATGTTCTCCTTTTGCTCGGAAATCCGCTCACGGAATTTCCCGGTGCACAATCATTTGGGCAAGTAATAAAGCAAGCAGCGTGCCGAAAGATGATTGTTAGTACTAACTTATCGGTAAATTATCGATAATTCAACGAATTTATTGGTCTCGTGGGGGGAGGTTTTTATTTTGTTCAGTCCCTGTATTCAAGGAATCGTCAGTTTTTTGACTAGAAGTGATAAAAGTGTCAAATTTGATGGTGTAAAATTATTGTCACCTCCAAGACAACCTTATTTTTACGCAAACGTTGCGGCATTGATCATTGCTGCATACAATACGCAGACTGATTTTTGCCCAAGCAAAACTTTACAGATACTGACGGAACCAAACATGGAACTTGTTGCAACAGATGTTGGGCTTTTACGCTGTGCGCGGTATGAACGGGAAAAAATAGTCGAACAGGTTGACCGGCTTTGTTCGGCAGTGGGCTTTCCCGTTTCCCGCGGCAGCCGCGTCCTGCTGAAGCCGAATTTGGTTTCGGCCATGCGCAATGTCAACATTTCCTGTACCCATGCCGAGTTTGTCGCAGCGGTTGCCCAGTGGTTCATTGATCATCGGGCAGTGGTGACGGTGGGGGATTCTCCGGCCTTCGGCACAGCGCAAGGGGTGATGTCGGCCTGTGGTATCAGCGATGCCCTTCATGGTCTGCCTGTGAGATTGATCAATTTCAATCGGCCTCGCTCCGTGCAAGTTGGCGGCTGGCTTACCCTGAAGCTGGACAGGGCCCTTGATGAGTGCGACCAACTCATCAATCTGCCCAAGATCAAAGCGCATGGGCAACTGCTCGTTACTCTGGCCGTAAAGAATTATTTTGGCACAGTGGTCGGTTTTCAAAAGCCGTGGCTCCATGCCAAACACGGGGATGTGGGTAATCGTTTTGAGCGGTTGCTCGTCGATCTTTTGGCAGAGATGCCCTCGGGGATCAGCCTGGTTGATGGCATCGAGGCCATGCACCAGAACGGTCCCACCACAGGGGTGCCGTATAAGTTGGGAATAATTGCCGGGGGACTGAACCCGGTGGCCATTGATGCCGCTCTTTACCAGCTTCTCGGGGTCGACTCTCTGCGGAGCCCTTTGGCTCGGGAGTGTCAGAAGAGAGGGCTGGAGACTGCCTTTGCTCAAAATTTAAATTATCCGCTTTTAGCACCGGAGGAATTACGTGTGCATGATTTCATGGTGCCTAACACATTGAACCCTGTCAGCTTCCACCCCTGGCGTCTTTTTGTGGGCGCGGTTAAACGCTTGAGGATGCGGTACCTGAACCAGGCATAGATTTACCTGTTTGCCGAAAGGTTTCTTTACATTTCCGGCGGAAAATTTTATCGTGACACAGCTTGTTTGGTGTTAATCAAACCACACTTGAGAAAGAACACAAATTTGATCATGTCCCCTGAATTTCGTGCCACAGCCGTGTGATCACGGTCACACCCCTTAGCCGAAATTTGAATCTGTTAAGTACTTACCCTAATTCAATCACATCGAGAGTTATAGATAGAGGAGTAAAAGCCATGTTTGATCTTAAAGGAAAAGTTGCCCTTGTTACCGGAAGTTCACGCGGCATAGGCAAGGCCATTGCCTTGCTGCTTGCAAAATGCGGCTGTGACCTCATCGTCAACTATGTACGCCACCGGCGCGATGCTGAGGAGACAGCAAGTCTGATTGAGGCGCAAGGTGTGCGTTGCCTGGTGGTCAAGGCCAATGTTGCCAATGACGAAGATGTGAAGGCGATGTTCGATCAGGTCAATGTTGAGTACGGTCGGCTTGATTTTCTCATCAGCAATGCAGCCTCCGGTGTCTTGAAGCCGGCCATGGAGCTTTCTGCCCGCCACTGGAATTGGGCCATGGATATTAACGCCCGGGCGCTTTTGACCTTGGCCCAGCATGCGCTGCCGCTCATGCCAAAAGGGGGGCGGATTATGGCTGTTTCCAGTATGGGTGCGGTCCGGGCTGTGGAAAATTATACGGCTGTAGGTGCTTCAAAGGCCGCCCTGGAATCCCTGGTGCGCCACTTGGCTGTTGAGCTTGGTCCAAACGGTATTAATGTAAATACCATCAGCGCCGGTGCCGTCGATACCGAGGCCTTGAAAAAATTTCCTAATCGCGAACAGATTCTGGGGGGAGCCCTAGAGCGGACACCCCTAGGCAGACTGACCACCCCGGAAGATGTCGCCGATGTGGCCCTTTTCCTTTGCAGTGATCTCTCCCGGATGATCCAGGGGCAGACCGTTGTTGTGGATGGCGGCTACTCTATCCGCGCATAGGTGTAGTGCAGAGTAACAAGTAAAAAAACAGTGAGTGGTATACATGGGTTCAGATTTATTTCAAACCCTCGCTCCTTTGATCCTGGCCTCGGCTTCGCCCCGGCGCCAGGATTTTTTGCATGGGCAGGGGCTCGATTTTCAGGTGCAGGTTGCGGATATTGACGAGGTTGTCGCCCCTGGCGAGTCCCCTTGCGAATTTGTTAAGCGCATGGCAAAGGAAAAAGCGGCCGTAGTGAGCCAGACGGCTCCCGATGCCTGGGTTCTTGCTGCGGACACGGTACTTGATGTCGATGATGAGATCCTCGGGAAACCTGCTGACGCGCAAGGGGCCGAAGAGATGCTTGCGCGGCTGAGCGGGCGGTGGCACGAGGTATGGACAGGCTTTGCCCTCATTCATGAACGCCAGGGTGTTGCCTTTTGTCGAGCGGTGCGAACGGAGGTCTGCTTTGTCGACCTTACCCCTGAGTTGATCCAGGCCTATGTCCTGACCGGTGAGCCTTTGGATAAGGCTGGCGCCTATGGTATTCAGGGGCGTGGCGGGGCCTTTGTTGCCGAGATAAAAGGCTCGTATTCCAATGTGGTGGGGTTGCCCTTGGCAGAAGTCATGGCTGCTCTGCTTAAACATGGGGTCGTTGCCCCTGTTCTTGCACCGTGATCCGGGAGCCCTTGTAAACTTCTCCTTGGTGCTGCTTCTCTCCCTTTGCTAAGATGAGCGTGATGGGGGCACTTTTTACATTCGCATCAAGGGGAGGCAATGGTTACAGAGGGTAATATTTTCATCGCGCGGCAGCCGATATTTCACCGCAACCAGAAGGTCGCAGCCTATGAACTTCTCTTTCGCTCCAGTCTGGAAAACTATTTTGACCCCCTGCAGGATGGCGAAGAGGCTACATCCAGGCTCATCACCAATAGTTTTCTGCTCATTGGTATCAGCAAGGTAACGGCCGGCAAAAAGGCCTTTATCAACTTTACTGAGGGGATGCTGGTAAAGGGGTATCCTGCACTTTTTCCGCAAGACATAACGGTGGTCGAGGTGCTTGAGGATGTAGCTGCCAGCCAGGAGGTGGTTCAGTCCTGCCGAAACTTGGTACGTAAGGGCTATGTTCTGGCCCTGGATGATTTTCTCTACAACGATTCACTCATTCCCTTGATCAAGCTGGCCAAGATCATCAAGTTTGACATTCGGCAGATGAGTTTTGCAGAGTTGGAGCGGCAGGTAGAGATCGTCAAGCAGCATAATGTCAAACTCCTAGCGGAAAAGATCGAGACCAACGAGGAGTTTCTCGCCACTAAAAAGCTCGGCTTTCATCTCTTCCAGGGGTATTTTTTCTCAAAGCCCAATATCGTTTCCGGCCGAGATATCCCCGGTTCAAAATTGAGCTATCTGAAAATTCTCCGGCAGATTCAGGATGAGAATTATGATTTCGGCAAGCTGGCTGAACTCATCGCCCATGATGTTTCCCTTTCCTACAAGCTGCTCAAGTATGTCAATTCCGCCTATTTTGCCCGCTTCCAGGAGATTCAAACCCTGCAGGAAGCAGTGGCCATGTTGGGCGAGATCAACTTGAGGAAATGGCTTTCGTTGATGATGCTCTCCTACGTGGCCGATGATAAACCTTCTGAGCTGTTACGGCTGGCGACCCTGCGTGGCGGATTCTGTGAGCTTGTGGCCAGCAGACTTTTGGGGGAGGTGAATAGGGCAGGGGTATATCATACGGTGGGGATGTTTTCTCTCTTGCCGGCCATGTTGGATAAACCCATGGGGGAGATTTTGGATGAGCTTGCCCTTGCATCAGAGATCAAAGAGGCATTGCTGGCGCAAACCCAGGATCGGCTCGTGCTGACCCTGCAACTGGTCACCGCTTATGAGCGAGGTGCTTGGGAACAGGTGACGAGTCTTGCCGCCGGTTTGGGAGTGGAGTTGGATGAGCTGCCCGCCCTCTATGACGCGGCCCTTGAGACAGTGCAGCTCTTTGACTTTATTGACTGATGGCATGTGAAGAATCGTTCTGCGGCGTCGTATCGGGTTCGCGTAATGCTCGACATACTTTTGTATGTCTGCGCGTCCGCGACGCCACTACTTCTCGGAGTCTTCGCTTACCTGCATACCGAACTTTACATTGCCATCCTAAAGGGTACGATGGACTTTTTTGAATCCATCACTGATTCAGTGAATACATCTTGGAAAAATCACCGACCTCTAAAAAGAGTTGAGCGATTTTAGTCAGCAGGTTCAAGCGGTTATTGCGCACGGCCTCATCATCCACCATGACCATGACATCATCAAAGAAGTTATCCACCGGCTCTTTCATCTTGAGGATGGCGCCCAGGGCAGCTTTATAGTTTTTGCCTGCCAAAAGGGGTTGGGCCTCTTTGGCCACGGCCTCAAAAGTAGCGTGAAGTTGTTGCTCGGCTCCGCTTTCCAGCAGGTCTTCTTTGATCGTTGTGTCGCTGTTATCCTTGATGATGTTCATCACCCGCTTGAATGATCCGGCAAGCAGGGTAAAGGCCTCTTGCTTGCTGATAGCCATGAGGGCCTCGATGCGCTTTTTGCAGTCCAGCGGATCGTCAAATAGGACCGAGGTCGCGGCTTCCACCGCACCCACGGGAACCCCTTGGGCGGTGAGATCATTACAGAAGCGGCCCTTGATAAAATCAATGATCTGTTCCTTGGCCTCATCGTTGCTGATACTCAGCTTATCTTCATAGAGAGCCAGGGATTCCGCCACCAATGTGTCCAAAGAGACGGTGAACTGTTTTTCCATGATGATATGCAGCAACCCCAAGGCCTGGCGCCTGAGACCGAAGGGGTCGGTGGTGCCTGTGGGGGTCTGACCAATGCCAAAACAGCCGCAGATGGTATCAAGCCGGTCGGCCATGCCGATCAATGCGCCCGGTGTTGACTGGGGCAGTGCGCTGCCGGCCCTGACGGGCAGGTAATGCTCGCAGATGGCCAGGGCAACCTCTTCGCTCTCCTTGTTGAGGATGGCGTAGTCCTTGCCGATCACTCCCTGCAGTGAGGGGAATTCGCCCACCATATCTGTCAGCAGGTCAGATTTGGCAAGGTGAGCGCCGCGCTGGGTCGTTTCTTTTTGCTCCGGGGCCAGGCTAACCGCAAGTATGCCGGCCAGGGAAGTCATGCGGTCGGTTTTTTCCAGCATGGTGCCGAGCTTATGCTGAAAGATGACACCCGAGAGATTTTCCACCCGTTCGGCAAGGGAATGACTCTGGTCTTCCTTGAAAAAGAAAAAGGCATCCTCAAGCCGGGCTCGAAGCACCCGTTGGTGGCCTTCCGCACCCAGGACATCATCTTTAACCTTGGTGTTGTTTACCGCAATGAAGTGGGGCATGAGTTTGCCATTCTTGTCCACCACGGCAAAGTATTTTTGATGCTCCCGCATGGAGGTGATAAGGACCTCTTGGGGCAGCTCTAAAAAACGCTCTTCAAAAGAGCCGCAGATGGCAAAGGGTTTTTCCACCAAGTTGCTCACCGTGTCCAGCAGCTCCTCATCGGCAAGTACTGTTCCCCCGACCTTGGCTGCGGCTTGGGTTACTGCCTCGCGGACAGCCTCCCGGCGGACTGCAGGGTCGACCATGACATTGGCCTCGCCCAGCT
Organism: uncultured Desulfobulbia bacterium; assembly: GCA_964385695.1. GTDB lineage: Bacteria > Desulfobacterota > Desulfobulbia > Desulfobulbales > Desulfurivibrionaceae > CAYLQA01. The sequence goes on from CAYLQA010000003.1 coordinate 138,680, forward strand.
TTGTAAGGTAGTTGGCAAAATCCTCTACCTCAATGTCATTTTCGCCCATAAAGCGGTGGCCATTGGTGGTGTTGCCGCTGCTTGTGCCATCCAAGGTAAAGGAAACCGTATCCTTGCCATAGAGGGCTGTAAGCCATTGGATCGGGCGGGCAAAGTGGATCTGACCGCTGCCCCAGCGCATGGACTTTGGAAAAGGAAGCGCGGTAACCGCCTCGGGCAGGAGGGTGGCGAGCAGATCCAGGGTTTCCTGGCCTTTTTTCTCCACCTTGACCATCAGATACTCGCCTTTATCGGTCTTGGCAACCTGCAGGTCGCTGATCTCTACACCACGTGATTTGGCAAAGCCGGTGGCCGCCTTGGTGGGGTTGCCGTCGGCATCAAAAGCGGCCTGCTTTGGCGGTCCGAGCATTTCTTCAACCTTGTCTTCTTGGCGCATATCCAGGTTTTCGATGTGAATCGCCAAGCGACGCGGGGTGGCAACCGTCTGCACCTTGCCAAAGCCAAGAGCCAATGTGTCGAGTCTGGCTGTAATATTATTTTCGAGTTGGGATAAGGCTGGCATAATGTAGCCCGCCGGAATCTCTTCGGTGCCTATTTCAAAGAAAAGATCGTTTTGCATTGCTGGGTCTCGTTCGTTGTTTCTATTGTTCAAGCTGTTGCGTGTTTTCCGGCCAGGTGAGCGAGGCAAAGGTGGTGAATCCTTGGGAGAAGTTTTCCACCTGCACGGAAAACCATTTGATATCCGTGTGTTTTTTTAGTTTTTCACCCAGGGCCTTGCTGATGCTTTCTACGGAAAGTGCCTGGTCGCTGCATTGTTTTTCCGCCGAAGGCCAGCACAGGTCATGGTTGGTCACCTCTTCCACCATTTTGATCAGGTCCTCAATCCAGATAAAATGCAGAAACCTGAGGCTGATGGTGGCCAGACCCCAATGTCCTAAGGAGCGGGGCAGCCCATCATCCACTTGGGTGGGGAGAGGGGGGGAGATGGGGACCTCTACAGTGAGGACCAGATCGTCAAGGTTATCCAGCGAGCCGTGCATTTTGCACTGGTACTCGCCAATCCCCACGGCTCTTCCATGGCCGGTATCCCTTTTTAAAAAATAGGGAAACTCCATCTCCAGGTGAGATTCCTCTGCCTGGAGTTTCGCCTTCATCTCTTCCAGGATGACGTGAACACTTTTCAGGTTGATCTCCCCGTGAAAGCGGTTGAGGATTTCAACAAAGCGGCTCATGTGCGTCCCCTTGAAGTGATGGGGGAGGTTAACATACATATTGACCGTGGCCACGGTTTTTTGATTTTTTTGGGATCTGTCCAACACCGTGACCGGGTAGGAAATGTTTTTGACGCCAACTTTTTTTATGTTGATGCGGCGATGGTCCCGCTGGCCTTGGATATCCTTCATTTTTACATAAAAAAGCCTCGGTCCGGGGCGTGACTTGGTCGGTCACGGTAACATCCCGGAAACAGAGGCTTTTCTTGCTCCCTGGTTGTGGTCTTTTTCTAGCTCAGGTGTTTTTTTACCGCTGCCTTCAACTCGTCCAGATTCGATGACTTGACAATATACTCGTCAGAGGCCCAGGTTGCCAGGTCTTGTTTGAACTCCTGGTAGGCGGAGCTCAGGATGACCGGCATGGTGGGGTTCTTTTCTTTGATCTGCCTTAAGGCATCGATCCCGTTAATGCCGGGCATGTTGATGTCAAGAATGATCAGGTCAGGGGTGACGATGTGCAACTTCTCAAGCGCCTCCTCTCCGGACAGGGCGGAGTGCACTTCGTATCCTTCCTCTTCAAGCTCTTCGCGGTAGAGGAGATGGATGCTCTCTTCGTCGTCTACCAATAATATTTTTTTCATGGCGTCCCTCGATAGTAGGAGGCGTTTTTTATATTATATCTCAGCGTCTTTCAGATAGCGAGCCGCCTCTTCCGGCGGAATGGGATTGATGTAAAATCCCGATCCCCACTCAAAGCCGGCGATCATGGTCAGCTTGGGCATGATCTCAAAATGCCAGTGGTAATGCTCGAGTGGCTGTGACCTGAGGGGCGCGCCGTGTAAAACAAAGTTATAGGGCACGTTGGGAATGCATTTATCCAGACGGCGCATGCATACCGAGAAGATTTCTGAAAGTGCCTGGTAATGATCTTCATCCATGGACAGGTAGGATGAGGCGTGTTGCTTGGGCAGAATCCACATCTCAAAAGGAGAGCGCGGAGCGTAGGGCACAATGGCCACAAAGAAATCGTTTTGCGCAATAAGGCGAACGTCTTGCTTGATCTCCTGACGGATGATGTCGCAGAAGATGCAGCGCTCTTTGTATTTGTAATAAGAGAGGCTTCCCTCAAGCTCCGAGGAGATCATGCGCGGGACAATGGGCAGGGCGATGAGCTGGGAGTGTGAATGCTCCAGGGAGGCGCCGGCAGCCGCACCGAAGTTTTTGAAGATCATCACGTAGCGGAAGCGCGGGTCCTGGGCCAGGTCCAAGAGTCGATCGCGAAAGGCCCAGAAGACCTTGGTCATCCGCTCCGGCGGAAGTTCGCTGAAGTTTTCGTTATGATCCGGGGTCTCGATGATAACCTCATGGGCCCCGATGCCGTTCATTTTGTCGTAAAGACCTTCGCCTTCCTTGTTCAGTTCCCCTTCTATGACCAAGGCGGGATATTTGTTCGGAACCACCCGGAGGTCCCAACCCGGTTTGTTGGGGCCATGTCCGGCTGCCTTGCTGTAACTCAAAACCTCCGGCGGCGTGGTGGACTCGTTGCCTGGGCAGAGTGGGCAAAAACCGCCTTTTACCGAGTTTTTTTCAACGATGAAGTCGGTGGGGCGTTTGCCGCGTTCGCTGGAGATAATGATCCAGCGGCCGATGATGGGGTCTTTGCGCAGTTCGGGCATGGTTATCAGCCTTTTTGTGACTTCTCCTTGTTCTCCTGCTGGGTCTTGCACTCAATGCAGAGGGTGGTCACCGGCCGGGCTTCAAGCCGCTTGTTCGAGATGTCGTCTCCGCACTCATCGCAGATGCCGTAGGTGTCCTCATCGATACGCTCAATGGCCTCTTTGATTTTGGAGAGCAGCTTGCGCTCCCTGTCGCGAATCCGTAATTCGAAACTGCGGTCAGACTCGGCGCTGGCCCTGTCGGTGGGGTCAGGGTAATTATCTGTATGGTCGGACATCTCGTGCATGGTCTTTTCGGCCTCGGAAAGAAGGTCGTTGCTCATGCCCTCAAGTTTTTTGCGAAAGTACTCTAGTTTCTCTTGCTTCACAGTAAATCTCCCTATTGCTACGACATAACGTCTGCCAGGCGTTTTTTTACGCCCTTTGGAACGTCCCGCTTTTGCCGCCGGTTTTTCGCAAGAGCTTGATATCGTTGATTATCATGCCCTTGTCAACCGCTTTACACATGTCATAAATGGTAAGGGCCGCGACAGAGACGGCCGTAAGTGCCTCCATCTCTACCCCGGTCTTGCCGGTAATGCCAACTGTTGCTTTTATGTCAATGGAATGCGTCTGTTCTTGTAGCTCAAAGTCAACTTCCACTTTATTGATGGCTAAGGGATGGGTCAAGGGAATTAAGTCATCAACCTTTTTTGCCGCCATTATTCCGGCAATGCGGGCAACCCCTAAAACGTCACCTTTGGCGATATCTCCCGCCTTGACCAAGTCAAAGGCCTCGGGTGAAAGGGTGATGCTGCCGGCAGCGGTTGCCTCGCGAGTGGTTTCAATCTTGCCCCCCACGTCAACCATGCGCGCATTGCCGGCATCGTCAAAGTGGGTAAGTGGGTTGTGTCCTTGCTTGGAGTCGCTCATCTGTCAACCTGCTGTCAAGCCGTTTTGCCCTGGAAGAATTTTTTGAAAAATCCCTGTTCCTCGCAACCGTTCTTGTCCAGTTCGGCAAATTCTTTAAGGAGCTCTTTTTGTTTCTTGCACAGCTTTTTCGGGATAATCACCTTGATCTCTACAAGCATGTTGCCCCGGCCGCCGCCTCGGAGGCTGGGAACACCCTCGGCTCTGATGGTGAAAATCTTGCCCGGTTGAGTGCCTGCTGGGATCTTGAGTTCGTGGGAGCCATGGACCGTGGGCACCTCAATGCTGTCGCCCAGGGTGGCTTGGGTGATGGTGAGGGGGATTTGGCAGAGGATCTCGCTGCCGTGCCGCTTGAAAAACTCGTGCTCGTCAACATAGATGATTACATAGAGATCCCCGGGGGGGCCGCCTTTGCGCCCGCCTTCTCCCTCACCCCGCAAGCGCATGCGGGCGCCGGAGTCTACCCCGGCCGGGATCTTTAAAGATACCTTTTTGCTCTTGTTGACCAGGCCTTCGCCGTTACAGTCGGTACACGGGTCGGTGATCATCTGGCCTTCGCCGTGACAATGGGGGCAGGTGGTTTGCACTCTGAACATGCCCTGGGCATGGATAACCTGTCCGCGACCGTTACAGGTTGAACAGGTCTCGGCTTTATGCCCCGGCCTCAGTCCTGTTCCTTCACAGGTCCAGCAGGTGTCTTTCTTGGTGAGTTCCAGTTCTTTTTCCACACCATGGATTGCCTCCATGAAATCAATGGAAAGGTCATAGCGCAGATCATTGCCCTGAACCGGACCTTGACGGCGGGAACCACCTCCGCGGCCGCCAAAACCACCGCCGAACATCTCTCCGAAAATGTCGCCAAAGCTTGAGAAGATGTCGTTGAAGTCGCCTGGTCCGCTGTAGCCGCTGTCTTTGAGTCCGGCCATGCCGTAGCGGTCGTATATTTTTCTTTTGTCGAGGTCGCCTAAGACCTCATAGGCCTCGGTTGCGGACTTGAATTTTTCTTCCGCCTCGCTGTTATCCGGATTGCGGTCCGGATGGTACTTCATAGCCAGTTTGCGGTAGGCCTTTTTGATATCGTCTGCGCTTGCGTCCGCTGAAACCCCAAGGGTGTTGTAAAAATCTCTTTCCATTGCTTAGGCAGAAGTCTCTTCCGTTTTTTCTTCGGTTTCGGCCGCAGTCTCTTCCCCTGCAGCCTCTTCGGTATCAAGTCTGTCATAGGCCTGGAGGTTGTCAAAGCTCACGTCCCCTGTAGCGATTTCCCGCAGGGTGGAGACAACTTCCTTGTTCTTGCACTTGACCAGAAAGGGCTGGCCTTTGCGGTGTTGTTTGATTCTTTCCACGGCGAGGTGGATAAGGGCGAACCGGTTTTCGTTACCGATTTGGCTTAAGCAGTCTTCTACTGTTATGCGGGCCATAACTGAAAACATCCTCCAAAAAGTGTTTACCATTTGCGCATCAGGTCAAACTGAAAAAGTATAATCTATCTGTCCAGATTGGCAAATGTTTTTTGCATCCTGTCTCTTTAGCTGTCAGGCAGAGGCTGAGGTGGAGAGGGGATTGAAAAGAATTTTTTTGGCATGGAAAGTGCATATTTAACCGGGTGTCCGCGCCATTTTGGAGACAATTGAAGGAAATTGGCAATGGTACAACGAAAAAAATTCCTATTCTGCCGCTTGTTTGCGGAGGAGAGGGCATGAGGCACGGAATTTTATTCCTAGCCGCAGGCCTTGGACATTATGACAAATCATTGACAGGTGACGAATATGCAGAAAATTCTGGCAATACTTCTCTTGTCCCTCTGTGCTGCCTGTTCCGGCGGGGTGCACAGTTCCTTGGTGGAGATGGAGATGCGGATTGCCTCGCCGGCCATGGGCTGGGGAGACAGCGGTGTGCCAGTGGTTTATCCGGCCCAAGGCAACCCCAATGGAGACCCCATGGTGCAGGCCTATGGTCCGAGCTGGGAGAACATGGAAAAGGACCTGGTAAACTACAATTTTAACCCCTAAAAGTGCAAGGAGGATTTCATGATGAAAAAGAAGGTAGGGGCAATTCTTTTTTTTGCCAGCTTTTTTTGCGGATCCATGTTTTGCGCAGCACAACAATCTAAGGTGTCTGATGACGGTTATTTGCAGCCCGAAAAGTATGAGGAAAAAGAGTTGGATGTAGACCAGTCGTATACATATAGGCCCTACTTTTATAATTACCCACATGCCATTCCACCTGACTACGTTTTTCGTACCGGGCGTGTTTTTTCACCGACCAATATGAAGGCAAAAGGTGCTCCGGCCTCTGCCAATCAGGATGTGACGGCTACCGTTAATGTAAGCGGGCAGGGGGGCAGCCTTGCCAAGCAGGTTCGGGAGTTGGGCAGGCAATTGCTGGCCACATCGGGGGAGGATGTGCGGGATGAGTATGCCGTGACCGTCTCAACCTTTGTCAATCTGAACAACCTTTATGCCACCTCGGCCTTTGGTCGTTACCTCAGTGAGCAGCTTGTGACCGAGTTGCAGCAGCAGGGGCTTGAGGTGGTCGAGGTCCGCAAGACTCCGGGCATTATGATCAGCAAAGGGCATGGCGAGTATGGCCTTTCCCGTGACATGGATGAGTTGAGTTTTGCCCAGGATGCCCAGGCCATGGTTGTGGGCACCTATACCGTGGCCGAGGGAGAGATCATGATCAATGCCCGGCTCTTGAGAAACGGAGACAATATGGTGCTCTCTTCGGCAAGCCTGGTGCTGCCTGTCACGAATTTGACAGCAAGGCTCCTTGCCGATGAGGGAGTGCCAGTGGGCAGCGGCACCACCGTGAGTCTGCAGGGTTTTGATGAGGAAAAACTCGGCCAATAATAGTGGGAACGGGTCAATAAAGGGGAATGGGTATGCAGGTAAGAGTAAAATTGACAGTGCTGGCGTTTCTGCTTCTGCTTCTGGCGGGAGGATGTTCCAGCAAGGGTAGCACCGGCGGGACCGTTTCGGTGCTCACCCCGGATTTTTTTGGAGTCGGGGAAGATTTGGCCGTGCAGTTGTTTGGCAACCTTAGGCAGAGGTCTGCCGGACAGCGCCTGATATTAACCACGGTGGTGGATATCGATAACCTGTATGCCACCTCCCGTTTCGGTCGGACCCTGACCGAGTCTCTTTCAACCAGCCTCTTCCGCCACGGTTTCGGTGTGGTGGAAATTCGTAAGGCTTCCCGGATCTTGGTGCGTTCCCAGGCCGGTGAGCTGATGCTCAGTCGTGATGCCAAGCTGTTGGCCAGTGATCAGAATGCCAATGTGATCCTTACCGGCACCTACTCCCTGACTCCGCAGACGGTTATTGTCAACCTTAAATTGACCGATGCCGCCTCGCAACAGGTTCTTTCCGTTGCCGGGATGGAGCTGCAGCGCAGCATGACCATTAATCATTTGTTGGCTGCAGGTCCCGGCGGGAGCGGTACGCTGCTTTCCGCCTATGAGCGATAGGAGAGAGATGATGAAGAAACTGACAATTATTTTGTTCCTCGTTCTGTCCCTCGGGCTCACCGCCTGCGGGAGTTCCCGGACCAATTGGGCGACAGAACCGGTGCAGATCCATAAAAAATCTCCGGTGGTCTATATCCATCCACTGGCAAATACCTTCAGCCATGCCTCGGTGGGGGTGCTTGATTTCCAGGTTCCGGCCAACATGAGCTTTGCCCAGGGGCAGGGGGTCGCGGGATTGTTTAAGGATGTGATGCTCGGCCGCCGTGCCTTTCCTCGGGTTGTCGGTCTGGGGAAATCATACAGCAGTATTGATGAGGCCCGGGACATGGGCCGGCAGGCCGGGGTGGATCTGGTCCTGGCAGGCAAGATCAATTGCGCCCTTGAGGGCAGCCAGTTCGGTGGCGGTCGGGTGGAGTTGGCCACCAGAATGGTGCATGTGGAAAGCGGTAACACGGTTTGGTACGTGGAGCAGGCAATGGATCAACCCATGGATTATCCAGAGGTCGGCTTCTGGAGTCGTTTTGGCGGCTCTTTCAACCCACCCGAGGTGCGGCGTTCCCAGGCCGGGCCGGTTCTGGCCAACATGATGGCGCAGATGGCCTATGATATGGTTGATGTCATGCAGGGGGCGGGCAGGGTGCAGCGCGTCAACTAATGGGACATTCCTTATCCCGAAAGACCGTTTCCAACACTTTCAGTCCCATCTTCAGGTGTTGCTCGGTATAGGCCTCGAAGATCTCTTCAGCGCTATCCTTGCTCTTGATCCCGTGTTTGTGTAAGGGCAGGTCGGAAACCAGCATCATGGCGCCAGTGGGCACGTTCAGAGCATAACCCACGGCAAAAAGGGTGGCAATCTCCATGTCGATCGCCATGATCCGGTGTTTGAGGATGTAGTCGATGAACTCGTTGTCAAACTCCCACATCCTATAATCTGTGGTCATCAGGATGCCGGACTTGGGCACGGCGTTATGCTCCTCTTTGAAAACCTGCTCGCAGACGCGGTTCACGTGGATGGAGGGCAGGGCTGGAACATCTTTGGGTAGATAGTGGCTGCTGGTGCCCTCATCTCGAATGCTGGCCGTGGGGATGATAAAATCCCCGATCTCAAGGTCGTCTTCAATTCCGCCGCACATTCCCAGCATCAAAACGCAGTTGATGTCATCGAGGTAGGAGAGGCAGTGCATGACAATGCCTGCCGAGGGAGAACCCACCCCGTGGTTGATGATGCTCACATCCCGCTCCTGGTCATGGACCACGCTCCAGTGGCCATGTTTGACCTCGTTGCCTGTGGCCTTGGCAAAGGCGTCAATATAGCGGGGGAAGTTGCACAGCAGGATATGGCTGCCGAAATCCTTGACGCTGGAACCGGTGTAACGTTCCAGCGTGTGGCGGGCGTAGTTGTCAGGGCGTAGCTGGGTGGGCATCCAACCTCTCCTTTGAATTATTTCTCAAAAGGATTTTTGAGGAGCATGGTCTGCTCGCGGCCGGGTCCTACGGAAAGGATATAGGCCGGGGTCTCGGTGAACTCCTCGATCCGTTTTACATAATCGCGGGCCTTTTGCGGCAGATCGTCCACGTTCTGTGCCTTGTCAATCTCTTCGGTCCATCCGGGCAGATCTTCATAGACAGGCTTTATCACCTCATGGGTGCGGATGTTGGAGGGCAGGGCCGTAAGTGTCTGGCCGTTTGCCTCATAGGCGGTGGCCATCTTCAGATCGCCCTGGCCGCTTAGGACATCGAGTTTGGTGATGGCAAAGCCGTTCACTCCGTTGAGGCGTACGGCCTCGCGGGCAATGACGCCGTCCAGCCAGCCACAGCGGCGTTTACGCCCGGTGGTGGCACCGAATTCGCCGCCCTTTTTCTGGATCTCCTCACCGGTGGCATCAAAAAGCTCGGTGGGGAAGGGGCCTTCGCCCACGCGGGTGGTGTAGGCCTTGAGGATGCCGATAACACAGTCGATGTGAGACGGGCCGAAACCGCTGCCGGTACAGGCGTTGCCGGCAATGGTGTTTGACGAGGTGACAAAGGGGTAGGTGCCGTGGTCGATATCGAGCTGGGTACCCTGGGCCCCCTCAAAGAGAATGTCTTTACCGGCCTTGCGGCCATCTTCCAGCTCTACGGAAACATTACCGACAAAGGGGGCAAGGCGTTCGCCGAACTTTTTGTAGGCATCGTATACCTCGTCAAAGGAGACAGGGTCACCGCCGAACTTCTCGGTGAAGAGAAAGTTTTTCTCATCCAGGTTTTCCTGGAGTTTGTCCCGGAAAAGCTCATCGTCCAGCAAGTCGCCGACCTTAATACCCTTGCGCAGAACTTTATCCCCGTAACAGGGGCCGATACCGCGTCCGGTGGTGCCGATTTTTTGACCTTTCTTGAGGGCTGCCTCGCTGCAGGAATCCATCACCCGGTGGTAGGGCATAATGAGGTGGGCGCTTTGGCTGATCATCAGCCGTTCGGGATTTACCGGCAGGCCCTGGGAGGCGAGCTCTTCCATCTCGTTAAGGAGTACGCCGGGGTCAAGGACCACGCCGTTGCCGATGAAGCATTTTTTATCTTCATAGAGGATGCCGGAAGGGATCAGGTGAAAGACGT
>CAYLQA010000004.1:0-133564 GCA_964385695.1 uncultured Desulfobulbia bacterium
CTGGCGATGGGACTTGAACCCGCAACCTGCTGATTACAAATCAGCTGCTCTGCCAGTTGAGCTACGCCAGCTTGAAGACGGGCAATACTAATCGTTTCGCTTTGAAAGATCAACTTTTTTTTTCTGCACTTTCAAAGCAATTATCGGTCTACCCAGCAAAACTGGATAAGCCCCTTGTGTGTCAAAAAACTTCAGTCAGTTTTATTGCCAAAGGGTCTAAAAAAAATCCGGCACCCTGCTTGTAAAACAGGGTGCCGAAAATCAGGAGCAAACAGTAAGACTACTCTTCAGTCGCCGGCTTGGCAAATGCGCTCTCGCGATACTTCTCAAAGGCCATGGCAACGGTCCGGTAAACCATATGCGCGAACTTGGTGTACGGCATATAGAAGAACAGCATGAATACCGAAACAAGGTGCATGAAGTAGAAGAGATAGGCCAGAACCGGAATACCGATCAGGCGGGTCAACTCGGCACAGAGTCCGGTCACACCAACGGCCATGATCTCGCCGATCAGGAACCAATCGAAGAAGGTGGGAGTCGTGTTGTTCTCCTCCTCCATCCGAGCCCTGTTCATCCACAGGATGCCTACACCTACGATCAATGCAATAGCACTGACATTGGCCAGGATCTTGAACGGATCATACAGGGGCAGCGGCCCATGCAAACCAGGAACGAACATACCAACAACATCCTTCTTGATCATGGCATAGGCGGTGACCATCAGCAGACCGATAAAGGAAAGCAACAGCGGCAGATGGCCGGTGGCACGGTTAGCATTAGGTCCGCACTCCTTGAAGCGTGAATGAGCCAGGATCTCCTTAACAGAGGGAACCAGGAACTCAGTAACAAATTGTCCGACCGAAGGACGGAACTCTGTTTGCACGCCAAGTTTGGCAGACATATCCTTCCACATATTGGACACACCCTTATAGGCCGCAAAAACCGCAAAGCCGAAGGCTGGAAGGAAAATCATATCAATCAAAATAACGTTCAAGGTCAACCCGGCAATGATGGTCGGATGATCCTTGTGTCCGTCAAAAAACATACCAAAGTCAATGGGCTGACCATCAACGGGCAGCTTCATACCACCGGAAAGGAACCACACTGCCAGGATAATAAGGGCAGGGATACCGATCAGAAGCGGCAGGTTGCTTCCCTTGGAGGCAAGTTTTGCCAGGCCGCCGGGGAAACCGTAATGGGTATATGCATAGGCACGAATAGCGCCAAGAACGTCGCCGGGTTTAGCACCACGAGGACAGTATGCGGTACAGTCACCACACTGATGGCACAGCATGACATCAGGGTCGGCAACAAGCTTGTCTTTGAGTCCCCACTGGGCCCAGATCATCTCCTTCCGGGGGAAGGGTTTATCATCACCGGACAGCGGACAAACAACAGAACAGGTCGCACACTGATAACATTTCTTCAGCGTGTCGCCACCTGCACTCTTCAGGTACTTAATAAATTCTAAATCAGGTTGAACACTAGCCATCTTAAGCCTCCAGTTATCTCCCTCTTAATGTCAGTAAAAACTGACAGCTCCTATCATTGCCGTGTCCGGCTCCCTCTAACAAACAATCGTTTGGCAGGCAAGTATAGCCTGCCAAACGATATTTTCAAGATCCAAACACAAAAGCTTAGAAGCCCTTGAAGGGGTTCGGTCCAAGCTCAACTACCTCTTCAACGAACTCTTGGATGATATCACCAACCTTGTCATACTCGTTGATAGCGATCTGGCGAACAGCGCAACGCTCAGCCTCAAGGCCAAGGCTGCCGAGGGTTTCACCGATGTTTGCCATACGTTTGTCGGCAATCTCGCTACCCTTAACAAAGTGACACTGGTAATCATCACCAAACTTACAACCAAGAAGCAGGGCGCCGTCCATACCTGCAGACAGAGCGTCCTTGATCCAGACCATGTTCACGGAACCAAGGCAGCGAACCGGGATAACACGGACCAAAGCGTTCTGGGGCAGATTACGCATGGCAGCCATATCGAGTGCAGGGTATGCATCGTTCTCACAGGCAAAAACCATGAAGCGCAGTTTATCTTCATCATCATCGGGTACTTCCACAGCCTTAACCATGGAACCGATCATGTCGATGTTGTAGTTCTTAAAGCCGATGATACGCTCAGGACATGCCCCCATACAGGTACCGCAACGGCGGCAACGTGTGGGATTAGGAAGCGGAGTACCTTTCTCATCGTCATCCAGAGCACCGAACGGACACTCCTCAGTACAACGCTTACACTGGGTACAACGCTGAAAGAAGAACTCGGGGTAAGTACCGTCACCGGAGCGGGGGTGAACTGCTACACCGCGATCGGCTGACTCGATAGCCTGGATGGCCTTAAGAGCTGCACCGGTGGCATCGTCAATGGTCTCTTCCATGTTCATTGCTTTGCGTACACCACCACAGGCGTAAACACCGGTACGGCGGGTCTCGTAAGGAAAGCAGATGAAGTGGGAGTCGGCATAACCGTCAAACAGTTCCAGGTCCAAGAAGGACGGGCCCTGACGGTAAGCCAGGTTGATGGTCGGGGAGTCGGCAGTGGTGGGAACCATACCGGCTGCCAGAACAACCATATCGACCTCGATATCCAGGTCTTCCTGCAAAAGGGTGTCTTTCGCTTTAACAACCAAGCTGGAGCCGGACTCTTCAACACCGGTCACAGAAGCCTTGGTCATAAAGATGCCATCGTCATTCTGGGCACCTTTATAGAACATCTCCATGTTACCCGGGGTGCGCATGTGCTGATAAAGGAGGTATGCCTTACCGTCTGCGTTGTCCTCGCGCACGTAACGTGCCTGCTTCAGAGCAACCATGGAGGTGACAGAGTTACAGAAAGGAAAGTCCTGATCGTTCTCTTCTGCACCGGGGCTCATAACAAAGGCCACGTTTGCGGGAACCTTACCCTCTTTGGCAAGTTTCTCAAACTGGGCGTTGGTTACAACCTTATCGGATTTTCCAAAGGCCAGATGCTCATACTCGGAAACATCTGCAGGGGTCCAACCGGTGGCCAGAACAACGGCACCGAATGCCTCGGCTGCAGGATCGACGTCCATGTACGGCTTCATCCCGGCATTGGGATCTTCCATCTCGCCTTTATCAATGAGATCCTGCTCGTCAACAGAGACCTTGGCAGGAGCGTCCCACTCATTATCGGTACCGGCATCCTTGAAGGAAACTTTGTAATCGCCAGGAGCACCAGCGATACGGGCAACCTCGGTGGTGGTTTTGATGGTGATGTTATCAACACCTTCAACAGCTGCAACCATATCGGCAACAGTAGGATCTTCAAGATCCAACCAAGGAGCCTTGGTGGGGAACTGCTTACGCCAGCCCAGGGCTTTACCACCCAACTTGTCGGTGGCCTCAACCAAAGTTACAGCACAACCGGCATTGGCAGCCTCTTTGGCTGCGGTCAGACCGGCGATACCACCACCCATAACAAGGATGTTCTTGTTGATGGTCTCAAGCTGGTAGGGCTCGGGAAGTTCACATTTAGAAGCATGAACACAGGCCATACGGACATAGTCCTGGGCCTTTTCGTTAGCATACTCCTTAACGGTCTCTTCGTCTTTTTCCTCGGTGACAGCTTCCATGCTCCAGGCAACACCTTCACGGATATTTCCGCGAATGGTCAGTTTGTCGTCACCAAAGTTGAACTCATCTATCATAACGCGAGGAGAACAGGCACAGACAACAACGGTGTTGACACCATCGTTATCAATATCGTTCTGAATCATCTCGCGACCGGCTGCGCTACAGAAAGCCTCGTGGGTCTTGGCCTCCATGCTTTGCTCACCAGCAGCACTGACAAGGCCCTCGACATCAAGGGCATCTCCAATACCACAACCCAAGCAGATATAAGCACCGTATTTTTTATCCATTGATATTACCTCCCAGCCTGAATAGCTTTCATTGCAGCAGCTGTCGCGCTCTGGGCACAGGTAACAACGTCAGCAGCCTTCTTGGCACAACCACAGGAAGACATTCCGGCATCGGCAACGATGAAGCCGTTGTCGTCGGTAGACAGTCCCAGTGCGGCGGCCTGGCCTTTGGCGGCAGGCTCCATACCGGTGGCCAGTACGGCCATGTCGACTTTTTCCTGAACCTTCTCACCGGTTACGGCGTTCTCCGCAACAAGGGTCACACTTCCATCATCTTCGGCGACGATATCGGCAACCTTACCTTTAACAAAGGATACGTTATCGTCAGCCATGATCTTCTCGCGGAACTTCTCGTATTTTCCGGGAGTACGAAGATCGATGTAGAAAACAGTGATCTTTGCTTCAGGGTATTGAGCGCGGATATAGGTAATCTGCTTCATGGTAGCCATACAGCAGATATAAGAGCAGTACTCAAGATGATTCTCATCACGAGAGCCGGCACACTGAACAAAGGCAATGGTCTCGGGCTCTTTGTTATCACCGGGGCGCAGAATCTTACCAGCGGTAGGACCGTTGGGCGCAGCAAGACGCTCCATCTGCATATTGGTGATGATTGCATCGGAAGAATCATACTTCAGATTGTCCATCTTGGTGGGATCGTAAGGGTTCCAACCAGTGGCCCAAACGATGGAGGTCACATCCAGGGTGAACTCTTTTGCCTGCATGTCCAGATCAACTGCATCGTATTTGCAGGCGTCTTTAATGGCAGCAAGGCTTGCCTCGGAACAGGCATCCTTGTCCAGGACATACTTCATGGGGAAGGACATGTCGTGGGGCTTGCGTACGGCCTTGCTCTTGCTCATACCGAAGTTGAAATCGTTGTCGATTTCTTCGGTGCAGGCATCGGCACAGGCACCACAAGTGGTGCAGTTATTGTTGATGTACCGCGGCTTGGTAGCCAGGGTCACCTGATAGTTGCCAGCATCACCGGATACACCTGTGACCTCGGTCATGGTGTAAACCCGTACCCGACGATTGTTGCGGATTCTCTGGAAGTTGATCTCCAGACCGCAGCTCGGGGGACAGAGCTTGGGGAAATACTGGTTCAGCTGGGTAACACGACCGCCCAGATAAGGGTTTTTTTCGATCAGAAATACATCATTTCCAACCTCTGCGGCTTCCAAGGCAGCTGTAAGACCACTAATACCGCCGCCAACGACAAGTACAGCACCTGCAGGTGCGCTGCGTTCGTCTGTCATGCCTCTCCTCCATTAAAATATATGTTTGATAATACGTTAGCTTTCTTGACTCAACCGACCAGTCTCGTATTGGTCAACTCAACCAAAAAAACTACGCCTACCCTATGTATAGAAAAATCTCCAGGCACCGTAATCGGTGCCTGGAGATTCAAAACTACGCTATCACAATCACTTGGAATTAATTAAACCCAAGGATCGGTCTCAACGATGTTGATACACTCAACCTTCTCACACTTCCACTCCTCGGTTTTAGGATCGAAAGTAGAGTTAACGAAGGCCTTCCAGTTCTCATCATCACAAGTCGGGAAGTCAGAGCGATAGTAGAAGCCCGGGTAACGGGACTCTTTACGGAACTCAATGTGGCGGATGTGAGTCTCAACACACCAGATGCGGTGGTAGTTCTCCCAAGCGCGCATAAGCTCGTGCAGATCGCCGGCAGCCATCAGCTCGGCATCTTCACGCATCATGCGAAGAAGGTCAAGACAGATGTTCAGCAGCTTGCCAGAGGTCATGTAGTAAGTCGCAACACCACCACCGTACTCGTCGGTAGCTTTCATGAGGCGCATCATCAGACCAGCAGGCTTGCAGTAGTTGGGGTTAACATCAGCAGCGGTGGAAGCACCAACATGCTCATGGTAACGACGAACCGGAGCGTAAACCTCGTCTGCGTACTCCTGGGCAGACTTGGGCAGCTCGGGGGTGAAGTCAGCATTGTCGCGACAGAATCTAACCATCATCTTGGCAACGATACGACCCTCAGCATGGGAACCGGAAGAGAACTTATGACCGGAAGCACCAACACCATCACCAGCGGTGAACAGACCGTCAACAGTGGTCATACGGTTGTAGCCCCACTTGTACTGGTGGCTACGAGGACCATCAACGGTGGGGACCCAGTCTTCGGCAGGACCAGAGGTCCAGATACCACAACAACCGGAATGGCTACCCAGCATGTACGGTTCGGTCGGCATGATCTCGGAACCTACTTTCTCAGGCTCGATATCCATACCAGCCCAGAGGCCGGCCTGACCTACGGACATATCCAAGAAGTCTTCCCAAGCCTCAGACTCGAGATGTTTCCAGAACTTCTTAACGCCCTTCTCATCCATACCTTTCTCACGACGCTCGTCGAGGAAGGCGTTCAGAGCAACATCGGTAGCCATGTAAATGGGACCACGGCCTTCTTTGAGCTCGATCAGCATGAGGTGGTTACGAAGACAGGTCGGGGTAACGGGGGAAGCACCGTAAGGCATGAACTTCTCCAGCTCGTCCTTAACAGAGTCAACGTTTGCGTAGAACTCGCCCAGACCGTTCTGAACTTTAGCTTTGAACAGAAGGAACCAAGCACCAACAGGACCGTAACCATCTTTGAAACGGGCCGGGGTGAAACGATTTTCCATCATGGTCAGGGTGGCACCAACCTGAGCACACATGGTGTAGGTGGAACCAGCGTTCCATACGGGGTACCAGGCGCGACCTTTACCCTCACCGGTGGAACGGGGACGGAAGATGTTTACTGCACCACCGCAGGCACAGAGCATGGTCTTGCACTTGAAGACATGAACTTTGTTCTCACGGGTGGAGAAACCGACAGCACCAGCAATCTGGTTGTCTTTGTTCTTGTCGAGGATAAGCTTAACGATGAAAACACGCTCAAGGCAGTTCTCTTCGCCGAGAGCGGTCTTAGCAGGCTCAGCAACGATGCACTTGTAGGACTCACCGTTGATCATGATCTGCCATTTACCGGTACGTACGGGGGTTCCACCCTCACGCAGGGTCGGGGCAGGCTTGGCACCGTCAAGGTTCTCGCCGTTCTCGTCTTTCTTCCAGATGGGCAGGCCCCACTCCTCGAAGAGTTTAACGGACTCATCAACGTGACGACCGAGGTCATAGATGAGATCCTCACGTACAACGCCCATCAGGTCGTTACGAACCATCTTTACGTAGTTCTCGATGGGGTTCTCACCGATGTAGGTGTTGATAGCGGACAGACCCTGAGCAACAGCACCGGAACGCTCCATGGAAGCTTTGTCGACCAGTTTGATTTTCAGATCGGCAGGAGCCCATTTCATGATCTCGAAAGCAGTACCGCAAGCGGCCATACCACCACCGATGATCAGAACGTCTACATCGTGCTCTACAACCTCAGGATTGGTAACGGCGGGCAACTCGCCAATTGGCTTATTAGGTAACGCCATAGTTATTTCTCCTTAAAGCTTTAATTTTAAATTCAGTTCAATAACCTTTTAATACTACTTACTAGGCCAACATCTGCGGGGTGGGAAGATCACCTTCGAGAAGAAGCTTCTCGTCATCAAGGTTATCACCGCGCTCGCCGGGGTAAGCATTGGCAGCACCCTCAGCCGTTGTACGGATGGGGAACTTGAAACGCTTCATGTTACCGTTACGGAACTTAACGGTCCACATGATGGAATCAGAACTTCTCATGGGATGAACCTGGCCGCCCATGGGTACAAAGTCATTGTAACCACGAACAAAGATTGCGCCCTGAGGACAAATCTTTACGCATGAGTAGCACTCCCAGCAAGCATCGGGCTCCTGGTTGTAAGCTCTCATCTCCTCAACGTTCAGTACCATGAGGTCGTTGGGGCAGATGTACATGCATGCAGTTTTGTCACCACCCTTGCAACCGTCACATTTGGAAGGATCTACGTAACTTGGCATTAACTAACCTCCTCAATTGGATTGAATTTTCCGGGTCCTACTCCATGCAGAACCCGAGTTTCACAAATTTAGTGTCTTAAAAAGATAGGCTTTTGAGCGACAGATGAGTAGCGCACCGACCCTAGCCAGCAGGTTAAGGTTGGTATGTACTAAATAAAATTTAGTCGCAAACTCAAGATGTTACTTCGCAAGCCCCTACATGAGCGTCCTTGTTTTTTCATAAAACTGAAGGATCACTCATTTTTCAAAACAATGGTCTGTATAATTTCTCACCTGATAAATGTCAAGAAAAAAACAAGCCTACCTATCCCCTTCTCACCGCCCGGTTCTCTTGGGGTTTTGTCCCTTTTTCTCAAGTTGTTTCCCCTTCATTTCTAAAGCATATCTCTCTTTATTTCAGAGGGTTACCTTAACACTTCATAAAAGTTGCCCATTATGGGTTTGACACACAGCCTATCTATGGTTACTTTGTGCCCACCCTTAAGGAGGGAACCATAGCTACTTGTCCTAACGATGTTTTTTTAATTTATAGAATTGAGGAATAAGACTGATGAGTGATTCAAAAACTCCAGGTGCAAATAAGTCACTTTTTGGAGAAACCCTTTCCGGAACAGAAAAAAACCCCAGCCATATCATGCCTGAGAAATTAGACCTGGACAGCAAGCTCAAGTTTCGCTGCCATCCCGGGGTCTCTTGCTTTACCGCCTGCTGCGGCAATATTAACATTATATTGACCCCCTATGATATCCTGCGCATGCGCAAAGCCTTAAATTTACCGGCAGATGAATTTCTGCTGCGTTTTACCACCCCTGTATTTCTTGAAAAAACCGACCTTCCCGGCGTCAAGATCCATCTTGACGAGAATGGCCGCTGCCCCTTTGTTACCGATGAGGGTTGCACAATTTACGAATATCGCCCCACCACCTGCCGTTATTACCCGGTGGGTATGTCCTACTTCCACGGAGCCGGTCAGGAAAATAGCGAGGCCGAGGAGTTTTACTTCCTCGTCCAAGAGCCCCATTGCAAAGGACACGAAGAAGACCAGGAGCTTACCATCCGTGAATGGCGCCAAGACCAAGGCATAGATGAATCCGATGAAATGAACCAGGAGTGGATGGAACTGGTTATGCGCCGCAAGTCATTCGGCCATCAGGCCAGTCTGAGCGAACCGGCCCAGAAGATGTTCTTTATGGCCAGCACCGATCTTGATAAGTTTCGTGACTTTGTCCTGAGCGACAAGTTCCTTGGTGTCTACGATATTGACGACGAGACCCTGGATAAAATCAGGGAAGATGATGTGGAGTTGATGAAGTTTTCCTTCAAGTACCTTGCCTCTTCTCTCTTTGGCACCAAAGATCTGAAAATAAAAGACGAGGTGATCCAGAAACGGGCCGATGCAATCAAGGCGGACCAAGGCAATGCCGAACAGCGTGCCATGGATACTTACGAAGCACTCAAGAAGGATCGCGACACCCTCAAAGCCCAGATCGACGCAAAGAAAAAGGGCGACGCAAAGAAGTAGTTTTTACTTTAATTTTTCAAACGAGATTCGTTGGCGCTTGGGAAGGGTCACCGTAAAGGTGGTCCCTTCCCCTTCCGCACTGAGCACCGCAATGGTGCCGCGATGGCTTTCGATGATGTTCTTGACAATGGAAAGCCCCAATCCCGTTCCCCTGTTCTTATCCGTATAAAAGGGCGTGAAGATATTCTGCTGCTTTTCAGCAGACATGCCGCTGCCGCTGTCCGTGACCTCCACAACCACCCCGGCGGGCCGACGCTGCCAAGAAGTAATGACACGCAATGTTCCGCCATTGGGCATGGCCTGTACGCCGTTGAGCAGGATATTGAGGCAGGCACGGTAGATAAGATCCTGATCCACCTCTATCTCCTCCAGGTTATCAGCCAATTTTCTCACCAGCCCCACGTTACGTTTTTCAAATTCCGGCTCCATAAAGGTAAGCACCTTACTCAAAACCTCATTCACATTCGCACTGGCCAGATTCGGCTCTTGTGGGCGGGCAAAATCGAGAAACTCCCGCACGATGCCATCGAGCCTGCTGGTCTCTTCTACAATAATATTGGCCAAATGCTCATTGCCGGGTGCTACGGTTTTCAGACGCTTACCCAAGATATCGGCTGTACTGCGCACGATACCCAGGGGGTTTTTTATCTCGTGGGAGACAGAGGCCACCATCTTACCAAGGGTGGCGAGGCGCTGGCTCTGGTTGAGTTCCTCCTGCAGCTTCCGTCTCTCCTGGGCACGCTCCTCAATAATTCGCTCGGCCCGAACTACGATAAAACTGAGCACCGTAAAGAGAGCGCCCATGATCAAGACCGAGATAAGGATAATCGTTCCCTGCAGCTTGATGATTGCCTTGAGGTCCTCGGAAAGTTCCTGCTCCACCTCGATGACCCCCATGACCATTTCCGGATTCTGGTTAAATGGTTTTTGCTGTCTGAAGGGAATAAAGGTTCTGAGTTGGGCAAAGATAGGATCCGCCCCGGGAAAGAGGTTGACCAATGAGCCCACAGTCTCTACCACCGAATTACTTTTACCGGACAGGGCCTTGTCATACTCCTCATGGCCGACCCCAGTGCGGCCGATCCTCGAGGCTATGGTGCTGTAAGAAACTACGTTTTCTTTGGAGTCGTAAATAGTCACGGCTTGGACCCCGATACCATGGGTGGAGTCGCGGACAATGGTATCCAAACGTTTGAACTGTTCTGGATTTCTCAGAGCGATTTTGCCGTAACGTAAAACCGTGGGCAGAACAAATTGCTGGAAAACTTGGTGACTGAGGTTTTCCGCAACGACGATGGCGTAAGCCTCGCTTCGCTCAAGCAAGACCTTTTTGGCGTGGTTGGAGATTATCCAAGAAAGCACCAGGGTGAAAAGCATAAATACGATCAGGCCGCTGTAGGAGAAATATTTCACCAGCCGAAAGGGCTTCATACTGGTGACACTTGAATTTCCCGGCCCTATCAAGGTCTTTTCAGTCATCACACACTCCACAGCGCCTGCATTTTGCCGTATCGCATTTGTTTGTCACCTTTGCTGCCAATCCTTTCTGATACTCGTTCCACAGATACCTGCGATCAATACCATGATCGATAATCTCCCAAGGGAACAACTCATCTTTGCCGCGCCGGCGCAGGGCATAATCCTCGGGTTTGAGCCCTTTTTCCTTGAGGCTCTGTTTCCAATTATACCCATCCGTCAGCATCCCGACAAACGCCTCTCCGACTCTTCTATCTCCCCGGGCCAAGACTGCCTGATAAAATGCCTGTTGCGGCTGATCAACCTGCAAACGGACATTGGCCTGCTTGCTGAGAGCCTTGCGTAAAAACTTCACCTTCTTTTTCAATTCCGGCATGCTATCCATGCCATGGAACTGAAACGGTGTCCAGGCCTTGGGCACAAAGCTGTTTAAACTTAAAGTGATATTACCCATCTTGCCCTTGCTCCGGCCCACGGCAAGGGTAGTATTCCAGACCTTTTTCACCAGGGCGACCAACTCCTCAAGATCCGCCATCTCCTCGGTGGGCAGGCCAATCATAAAATAGAGTTTAAGATTGAGGATCCCTGCCTTGGCAAGACTCTCCGCGGCAAGCAGCACATCCTGCTCGGTAATATTCTTATTAATCACGCGGCGCAAGCGTTCGGACCCGCCGTCCGGGGCGATGGCCGCACTTTTGAGATTACTGCGCTGCAATAAATGACACAACTCCTCACTTATCACATCCGCCCTGAGCGAGGAAAACGAAAGGGCGCACCCCTCGCGAAGCAGATAATCCGACAACTGTGCCAGGGACTGGCTGTCCGCCATCTCCATGCCCAGCAATCCTATGCGACTGACCTCGTCCGGGCGCTGATTGATCGCGGCGATGATGCTCTCCGGCGACCAAAGACGCGGGGGGCGATAAACAAAGCCTGCGGCACAGAAACGGCAGCCCCTGCTGCAACCACGACCCAACTCGGCGAGAAACATGTCGGCAAACTCGGCCTCCGGAGTGAAGAGCTTGGATGAGCCAACCCGTTCGCAACTCGCCAAATGGATACGCTGTACCCGCTCCGGCACATCTGCACAGGCAACCATAGTATTGAGCACTCCCCCGTTGCCATACTCCGCGGTATAGAACTTGGGGACATAACAGCCGCTGAAATTCTGCGCCACTTTGAGGAGCAACTCCTCCCTGCCCTGCTGCTGTAGGACATCGAGCAGGTGCATGACAAGTGGCGCCACCACAGGCTCTGCTTCCCCCACTATGAACAAATCAATAAAGGGAGCAAGGGGTTCCGGGTTAATAAAGGTTGCCACCCCGCCGCCGATAACAAGAGGCTGGCCTGGGCGCACAACGTCATCAACACCGCGTTCACTTGCGAGAGGGGAGATATTGCCTTGGGCCAGGAGCCTGACCAAATTGAAGTAATCCTGCTCAAAACTTACAGAGCAAAAGATGACTGGAAAATCCTGCAGGGGGCGGTTTGATTCTACCGAAAGGGGACGCCCGGAATCCGGAACAAAAAAACGCTCACAAACAATCTCCGGAATATTATTGAGCAGGTGGTAGACCAGTTGGAAGCCAAGATTCGACATACCCAGCTGGTAGCGATTTGGAAAGACCAAGGCAACGGGCAGCCGGTTTTTCCACTTTTTGCGCTGTGTACCTCTCTCCAGTTCCAGGAGATTATGCATGTGGGACTGGGGCTGAGGCATAATCACACATCACTTTTCAACGACAAGATGATCCGCCTGCAAGAAAGAGCAGGCAGAAAACCCTGTCGCGGTAGAGCAAATTAGCTTTCGTTTTTCCGTAAAAAGGTCGGCCTGTCGTAATCCTGCTCGTTAAAGAACTGCTTGGAAAACGGCTTCCTCACGCCATTGGACATGGTGCCAGCCTCGGCAGTCCGAACGCTCGGCTCAAAGGGTAATGTCTGGGCCGTGGTCTCACGTTTGGCCTGCAGGGGCTGCACCTTGCTCGGCAAATCCTCAAGCTCATCGATTGCGTCACGGATACCGGTGGCGATAACGGTCACCTGCAGCTCGTCACCAAGACTGTCGTCAAAGATAACACCCAGGATAATATTGGCATCCTCGTGCACCTCTTCATAGATCTTGGTGGTGGCGGAGGTCACCTCGGCCATGGTCAATGAATCCTGGCGGGCGGAGATATTGACCAAGACGCCCTTGGCGCCGTCGATGGAGATGTCTTGTAAAAGCGGGCTGGCAATGGCCATATTCACCGCCTCCACGGCACGGTTTTCACCGACACCGCTCCCAGCACCCATGAGAGCGGGGCCCATCTGATTCATAATCGCCTTCACATCGGCAAAGTCGGGGTTGATATAACCGGGGAGGTTAATCAGATCGGTAATGCCTTTCACGGCCTGGACCAATACGTCATCGGCCATCTTCATACCGTCGATAAAGCGGGTGCCTTTTTGGCTCATGGATATCAGGCGATCATTGGGGATTGTAATGATCGTATCCACATGTTCTTTTAAACGCTTCCAGCCCTCTTCGGCGTTCTTCATTCGAGCTCGGCCTTCAAAGGCAAAGGGCTTGGTCACAACACCCACTGTCAGGGCGCCCAACTCTTTGGCCACCTTTGCCACCACCGGCGCACTACCGGTTCCGGTGCCGCCGCCAAGTCCTGCGGTGACAAAGACCATGTCACAATCCTTGAGCAGTTCACGAATCTCATCAATGCTCTCCTCGGCAGCCTCCTGCCCCTTTTCCGGGTTGGCTCCGGCTCCGAGGCCTTTGGCCGCAGTAGGCCCCATCTGCAAACGGATATCGGCCTTGGACTGATCAAGCGCCTGCACATCGGTATTGCCGGCGATGAACTCCACACCGAGGATGCTGTTTTCCACCATGGTATTGACCGCATTACCACCGCCGCCGCCAACGCCAAAGACCTTGATCCGTGCTCGCGATTCGCTTTCCGCCAATTTGAAAGACATAATCTATTCCCCTTTATCAATCCCCGTCCGGGTACATCCCGAACGTTCTTAAGTACTATTTCAACTCTCTACCGCATAATCGCGGTAAATATTATCATCAACATTGCGACTTTTGAGATGTGCCCCAGATGTGTGCAAGCAGGATGTCGAACAATACATTAGTATGTGAGACAACCTGATCGTGCACAGGTGGGGTGCAGCTCTAAAGTCTCCTCATCAAATCATGTTTTTAAACCAGTCCTTCATCCGCCCGGCAACCCGACCGAAAATGCCTCCCCCCTGCTGCCGAAATGCAGCGCCGGGGCCATTTTTCATGCCGAAGACCACCAGACCCACACCGGTGGCCCACTGCGGGGTACTGACCACATCAACCACCCCGCCGATATCCTCGGGATTGCCGATACGTACCGGCAGATCAAAAATCTGCTCGGCCAGATCCACCATGTTTTCCAGGATCGAGGTTCCACCGGTCATGACGATGCCCGCATTGACCATCTCCTTATAGTTGGAGTCAACCATCTCCTGGTTGATCAAGGTCAGCATCTCTTCTACCCGTGGCTCCAGTATCTCTCCCATGACACGGCGGGAAAGCTTTCTTGATTTTCTGCCGCCCACACTGGGCACCTCAATGACCTGGTCCTTGTCGATCATGGAGGCCATGGAACAACCAAATTCCTCTTTCAACCGTTCCGCCTCTTTGATGGGCGTACGCAGACCGATGGATAGATCGTTGGTCAGGTTGTGGCCGCCAAGCCCCAGGACAAAGGTGTGCTTGATGGTCCCGTCGGCAAAAACAGCCAGGTCCGAGGTGCCGCCGCCGATATCCAGCAGACCGACCCCAAGCTCCATCTCTTCTCTGGTCAACACTGCCTCGGCCGAGCCCAAGGGCTCCAGCACAACGTCGTCAACCTCCAGGCCTGCCCGGTTACAGCATTTCACGATGTTATGCACTGCCGTGACTGAACCGGTGACAATATGCACATCCGCTTCAAGACGGACACCGGTCATGCCGATTGGGTCCTGAATCTCGGTCTGCCCATCCACCACAAACTCCTGGGGCAGCACATGGATAACCTCTTCATCCGGCGGGATAGGCACTGCCCGTGCAGCATCCACAACCCGGTCAATATCATCCTGACGAATTTCATTATGTTTTATGGCGATAAGCCCGTGGCTGTTAAAGCCCTTGATATGGCTGCCGGCGATTCCCACATAGACGGAACCGATCTCACACCCCGCCATGCGCTCCGCCTCGGCAATGGCCTCTCTGATGGAATGAACGGTGCTCTCGATATTGACCACCACACCCCGGCGAAGCCCGACAGACGGATGCCTGCCGATGCCGATTATATCAACCCGGTTGTCATGGACCTCACCGACCACCGCACATATCTTAGTGGTGCCGATATCCAGCCCAACTACCAGTTCGCCTCGTTCATCATGCGCCATTTCTTCACCTTTTTTGCCGTTTTATGTTCCAGTCCCCCATGTGGGATCATCCGGAACCGGCGAAACCTACCAAAACCTTATCCCGCCCGTAGTCCATTTTGATATAGGCGGTTTTTGAAAACTCTTTACTCTTGTATAACCTGTATAAAACCTTGGCCAGCCGGTAATATTTTGTCCTGATCCGCCCTTGCCCGAGGGTGATAGGAAAGGGACGATTGACTAAATACATGGTAATCCGCCCCTCCTCACCCAGGTGTATCTCGGAAATGTTCTGCTTGGGCAGGATCGAGCTTCCTCGCTTGGCGTACTTGATAAAACGTAACGCCTCTCCCAGGGTCGAGCCCTTTACCCGTTTCGGCCAGTTATTCTCATTCAAGCCGGTTAAGATTGGATAATCCATATCCTCAGGGGGCAACACTTTGGCAAAGGCGACCCCGTGTCTGTCCATGTAATACATACCGTCTTTGAGATTCACAATGACCAGCGGCAGCCGCTCCTTGACCGTGATAATCAAATCGTTGGGCCAGTTTCTCGTTAACCTGGCACTCTCAACCCACTCGTGGCTCTCGATGTTTTTCCGGGCCACATTGACGTCTAAGGCCAGCAGGTTGGTGTGGATATCAACACCGCTCAGCTCCAGGATCATATTTTTTGTCGTCCGGCGGCAGCCTTGGATGTTGGTGGCTGTAATCTGGAAAAAGTCCGAGCGGCTCATGCCTTTATATGCCACCAGGCAGCCAAGCCCGATCCCGGTTGCCAGCAGGGTAAAGCCCAGACCAAGGATGACCATTTTCTTTTTCATCCCCAGCCCGCCCTTCTTCTGTTGGGCTCTCGTGCCGTAACGCTGCTGTATGACCTTACGTTTATTTGCCACCAATCCGTCTCGTATCCTACGCAGCCTCTTTGGAGATTATATGAACCTCCGGCTTTAACATTATTCCGCTTCTTCGAACCACCTCAGCCTGGACATGCTCCATCAGATCAAAAAAGTCCTGGGCCAAGGCATCGCCGGTGTTGACGAAAAAATTCGCATGTTTTTCAGAGACCCGGGCGCCACCTATCTCAAAACCTTTGAGGCCCGCATCTTCAATTAATTTGCCCGCCGCAGGTCCGCCTTGGGGGTTTTTAAAAAACGAGCCGGCATTGGCCAGCCCCTGGGGCTGCTTCTCTTTTCTTTGCCGTAAGAATTCGCTGACCTTGGCGTCAATCTCCGCACGCTTGCCAAGGGGCAAAATAAAATCCGCTGCCACGACAATGGTGCCTTCTTCTTCCAGACTGCGATAGACAAAACGCAGCTCATTACGTTTCTTTATCTCCAGGCTGCCGTTTGTATTTAAAAAGGTGCAGGTTGAAATAAAATCAGACATCTCACTGCCCCAGGCCCCGGCGTTCATCATCACTGCCCCGCCCACTGAGCCCGGAATCCCGGCAACAAACTCCAGCCCGGTTCCCTGATACTCACTGCACCAGTTGACCAGCCCCATCAAGCTACACCCGGCCTCGGCCCGGACAGAGACAAAACCTTCTTCCGCCTCAAGCCGACTCAAGTCGGAAAACCTAGCACCCAGGACAATGATCACTCCAGGAAATCCTTCGTCGGACACCAGGATATTGCTCCCCTTGCCGATCACCCGCCAGTCGACCTCGAACATCTCCAGCAGGTGCATGAGGCTGCGCAGTTCTTCCATACCGGCAGGCAATGCCACGGCAGCACCCGGACCGCCCACCCGCAGGGTCGACCACTTGGACATGGGGCTTTTTACATGAAGCTCCCCTGGCCAGAGCTTTGCCAATTTTTCAACCCACTGCGTATTCATTGTCTTGCTTGTGTGCGTCCCCGGCGCCGTTTCTGCTCCATGGCGCCAAAAGCGCCCCCCCGGAAGTCGAACTACTGTTCCCCCTTTCCAATCAGGCTGCAGCATCCTTTTTCTCCATTTTTTTGAGTAACTGTTCACCTGCCTGGTAAATATTCCCAGCACCCAGGGTCACTACCACATCACCTGGTTGCAACATGGAACGAACAGCTTGCGGCAGCATGGGAATCTCGGGGACAAAATGCGTATTCTTCTGCCCGTGCTGCTTGATGCCGGCCAGCAGTGACTCTCCGCTGACACCGTCGATGGGGCTTTCACAGGCGGCATAGATCTCTGTGAGCAGTAAAACATCCGCCTCATGAAAAGCCGTGCAAAACTCTGTAAACAACCCGGCCGTCCGGGTATAGCGGTGGGGTTGAAACATCACCACCAGGCGCCGTTTGGGCCATGCTGCACGCAGGGCGCTCAATGTTGCGCGAATCTCTGTGGGGTGATGCCCGTAATCATCAATTACGGTAACGCCGTGGCACTCGCCCTTAATCTGCAAGCGACGTTGCACACCCGTGAAGCTTGCCATGGCCTTGACAATAGTGGCAAACGGGATGTCGAGCTCCATGGCCACAGCTATGGCTGCCAAGGCATTTGAGACATTATGCTGCCCCGGCATCTGCAGACTGATCGCACCGAGCACCTTACGCCCCTGGCACACCTCAAAGGTGGTCCGCATGCCCTTGGTGGTCATGGCCCGAGCATGAATATCCGCCTGACTGGTCATACCGTAAGTGATGGTCCTCTTCTTGATAAGCGGCAGCAACTCGGCGATATTTGGATCATCAAGACAGAGCACCGCAGCTCCGTAAAATGGAATCTTTTCGATAAATTCAAGAAATATCTGCTTGATCTCATCCAGGCCGCTGTAATGGTCAAGATGCTCCAGATCGATATTGGTCACAACCTCCAGGACCGGCGACAGTCGCAGGAAAGAACCATCCGACTCATCCGCCTCTGCCACCAAAAATTCACCGGTACCCAGTTTGGCATTTGTACCAAGACTGTTCACCTTGCCGCCGATGACCACGGTGGGGTCAAGCCCCGCCTCGGCCAATAACCAGCCGACAATTGAGGTGGTGGATGTTTTGCCATGGCTTCCGGCCACGGCGATACCGTATTTTTTAAGACGCATGAGTTCGGCCAGCATCTCCGCCCGCTGAACCACCGGTATATGCTGTTCCTTGGCCGCAATGACTTCAGGATTATCACTTTGCACAGCCGAAGAGGTAACCACCACATCAGCGCCCTCTATCCAGGCGCCGTCATGGCCGGCAAAAACGTCTCCGCCCAGTTCGGTCAGCCTCTTGGTGATATCACTTTCCCTCAAATCCGAGCCGCTCACCTTGTAGCCAAGGTTTAAAAGCAGCTCGGCTATGCCGCTCATACCGATGCCGCCGATGCCTACAAAGTGGATATGCTGTGTCTTCTTATACATTTATCTATTCACCATCACCTGCAACCTGTCGTGCAGGCGCAGAGCTCCATACTTTTATCAATAATCGTCTGGGTAGCCGCCGGCAGGCCGAGCGCCTTGGCCTTTTGGGCCATACGGGCAAGTTGTGCCCCATCGCGGCAGAGCGTTTCGATTTCCTCACGCAAGCGCTCGCCGCTCAAATCCGCCTCGCTAAACATCCTGGCCGCCTCCCCCTGCACCAACACTTGCGCATTCGTGGTCTGGTGATCATCGGCCGCATAGGGATAAGGGATCAGGATCGAAGGTTTCGCCAACACGGTCAATTCCGCCAGGGTGGTAGCCCCGGCCCTTGAGACAACCAGATCGGCCTGGGCATACACTTGGGCCATATCGGTAAAAAATGGCGCTACCCGGGCTCTCACCCCCCCCTTTTCATACGCCTCGCCAACCCATTTTTCATCATGCACACCGCTTTGATGGATAACCTTTGGTTGCACGCCCGGCTCCATACCACAAATGGCCTCCACCACCAGTTTATTTACCCGATGCGCGCCCTGACTGCCCCCTAAAACCAACAGGGTTTTAGGGCTTATTTCATTTTTTTCTGTCGTCTCATCCTGTTGGGCCAGAATCTCTTTGCGGATCGGGTTTCCGGTAAGTACGGTTTTAGAGGCGGGGAAATAGCATTCACTACCGGGTATGGAAATATATATGCGGTTGACGATTTTTCCAAGTATTCGATTTGCCATTCCAGGCACTGAATTCTGTTCGTGGATACATGATTTTACCCCAAGCATCCTGGCAGCCAGCACCACAGGCCCGGTTACGTAGCCCCCGACTCCCAAGACTAATTGCGGCCTGAATTTTTTAATAATCTTCATGGCTGCAAAAAGGCTGGCCGGCAACTGGATCAGGGTTTTAAAAATTCCGGCAAGAGATTTCCCTTTTAAGGCACCGCAGCTGATGCTGGTTGACTTAAATTTTCTACCAGCCAGTGCTTTCTGATCGATGAGGCGATCGGTACCGACAAACAACACCTCACTTCCGTCAAATTGCTCGAGCACAGCTTCTGCCACAGCAATTCCCGGAAAAAGATGTCCGCCTGTTCCACCACCGGTTACGATCATTCGCATGCCTTTTTTATTCCTGTCTCAACCTTCTATCGAACCATTGCTAACTTTGAACTCTGCCCGGTATTGCCAAAATAACCATGCACCTGCTGCATAGTCTCTTGATAACATTCAGGACAATAGCCATGAGAGATGCGTTTTTTGGCGTTCACCTGCGTCTTGACCCATACTTCCTGCCTCTTCATCTTCTGACAGACACAACACACTGTTCGCATAACGATCCCCCTCATCATGTCGCCCCTTGCATATGCCCCCTCAGGCAAATGACGCTTCCTGGACGATCCGTTGCCCGTTGTCTGCTTTCCCTTTTTTCCCCAAACACTTGACGGCCTTCACAAAGACCTCACCGCGATGTCCATAGCTGTCAAACATATCAAAGCTGGCACAGGCCGGAGAGAGAAGCACAACATCTCCGGGCTTGGCTAATCTGTTCGCCTGCACCACTGCATCATACATATCCTTTGCAAACTCAATACTCGTTACACCCTTAAGAACCTCGGCAATTTTGTCGTGCGCTTCTCCGATCAGCACTGCGGCTCGAACCCTGTGCTTTACCGGCTCTATCAACTCAGAAAAGTCGCCGCCCTTATCTCTGCCGCCAGCGATGAGAACGACCGGCTTACTCTGGCCATTAAGGGCGGAGACAACCGCACCCACATTGGTTGCTTTGGAGTCGTTCACAAACTGCACGCCGCCAATTTCCGACACCAAATTCACCCGATGCCCCAAAGGAAGAAATGTTTTGAGCGCCTCTGCGATATTTTCTCTGGGGCAACCCAATGCCCGGGCCGCCAGGATTGCAGCCATGGCGTTTTCCCTGTTGGGTGATTCGGTAAACAGGGTGCCGCCTATGGGATAGATTTCTGTGTCTACCGCTTTGCCTGTCGGGTCCACGGTCACGATCTCATTTCCGCGGCTATGGGCATCACAGCCACCGCTCACTTGGCCGCTGAACCAGGTCTTTTTTGCCGGCACAACAAACCCATCCACCTTCTCGGCAATGGTTGCGTCATCACGATTCAGGACGGCAAACTGCTCCTCATTCTGATTGGCAAAGATATTGAACTTTGAGGCCACGTACTCGTCATAGCCGTTGTATCGATCCAGATGATCAGGGCTGACATTGAGCAGCACTGCTACCTGAGGTGCAAAATACCCTGCCGTGTCAAGTTGGAAGCTGCTGACCTCAAGCACTGCAACCTCGGCATCATTTTTCTCCAGCAGGCAGTCGGTCAGTGGTACGCCGATATTGCCGCCAACAAAGACCTTGTAGTCCGCTTCTTCCAAGATGTGACCGATGAGGCTTGTCACCGTGCTTTTGCCATTGGTCCCGGTTACCGCTATCACCGGCATGTCCAGGTATTCGGCAGCCAGGGCCAACTCGCCAACTATGGGCACGGATTTTTTCCGGGCTGCATCAAGGGCCGAGATTGTTAAAGGCACTCCCGGACTGACCAAAATAAGATCCGCAGATGTAAAAAGCTCAGAGGTGTGACCGCCAGTCTCCAAATACACTCCATTCTCCTGTAGCCACCGAATTGCTACTCCTTCAAGCACTGCTTGGCGGCCACCCTCTGAAACCGAAACCCTTGCTCCAAGTTTGAGCAAAAACTTTACAGCCGACAGACCGGACTTCCCCAAACCGACCACGACAACGTGGGCGTCAGGTGTCAGTATTTTTTTAAGTTCCAGTCTGTCCATTTTTTAGGAGTGACGAGTGACGAGTAACGAGTGACAAGTTATCTTGCCTTTTTCTCGTTACTCGTCACTCGTCACTCGTTACTCCCTTATCTGAGTTTTAAGGTTGCCAAGGCACTGAGCCCGAGCACGATGGAAACAATCCAAAATCGCACTACAACCTTTGATTCATGCCAGCCCTTTTTCTCAAAATGATGATGAAAGGGAGCCATAAGAAATATTCGTTTGCCGCCGGTCATCTTGAAAAAGCCGACCTGTAAGATGACGGACAGTGCCTCCATGACAAAGATGCCGCCCACCAAGACCAGCAAAATCTCCTGCTTGATAATGATGGCCACCTGCCCCAAGGCTGCGCCAATGGCAAGGGAGCCCGTGTCGCCCATGAAAATCTGGGCCGGATAGGCATTGAACCAGAGAAAGCCAAGGCTTGCGCCCACCAGGGCACCGCAAAAGACCGCAACCTCACCGGCACCTGCCACGTAGGGAATCTGCAGATAGGCTGCCAGTCCGGCATGCCCGGCCAAATAGGAAAAGAGCAGGTAAACACTGCTTGTTACCACGGTGGGCCCGGTGGCCAGCCCATCCAGCCCGTCCGTGAGGTTAACGGCGTTTGATGCGCCAACCACGACCAACACGGCAAAGGCCACATAAAACCAGCCCAGATCCGGCTGGATATTCTTAAAAAACGGGAAGCTCAAATGCCCGTCAAAATCCGGGTGGAAGAACATAATCAACCCAGCAACCAATGCCGCCATGATCTGAAAGAGCAGCTTGCCTCTCGCGCTGAGCCCTGCGGAATCTTGTTTTTTGATCTTCCGGTAATCATCGTAGGCCCCAACCCCACCAAACCAGAGGGTGATAGCCAGAATGAGCCAAACATAGGCGTTACGAAGATCAGTCCACAACAGGGTGCTCAAGGTCACAGCAGCGAGGATCAACACGCCACCCATGGTTGGCACGCCTTGCTTGCTCAAATGTGTTTCCGGCCCATCGTCACGCACCACCTGGCC
Organism: uncultured Desulfobulbia bacterium; assembly: GCA_964385695.1. Classification (GTDB taxonomy): domain Bacteria; phylum Desulfobacterota; class Desulfobulbia; order Desulfobulbales; family Desulfurivibrionaceae; genus CAYLQA01. The sequence goes on from CAYLQA010000004.1 coordinate 22,372, forward strand.
GATCTGGTGTCTTTTCAGGGCTCTGATAAAACGAGGTCCGATGAAAAGCAAAATCAGAAAGGCGGTCAGGGTCGCACCAATACTGCGGAAAGTGATATAACGAAAAACGTTAAATACACTAAACAGAGAGTGGAGCGGATAGAGCAGATGATAGAGCATAATTAACTGCTTCCTTAGTCGCCGTTTTGCAACAGGTTCTCGGTAATGGTTTCCATTTGCATGCCGCGCGAGCCTTTGACCAGAACCCAGTCTCCATCACGCAACACCCCATTCTTTGTTTTCTCGCTCAACCAGGCGGTCACTTCGCTTTTATCGGCAAAAATCATTGCCTCTTTGTTTGTCATACCGGTCTTACGGGCTGCTTCAATCACGGTTTTCGCAAATGATCCTACCGCCACTAAATAATCAAACTCCAAACGGGCCGCTGATTCGCCAATGAACCGATGGGCCGCCACGCTCTGCTTGCCCAGCTCCAGCATGTCGCCCAAGATGACCACTTTCTTGTGCTGGTGATCCATATGCTGCATGGTCTCGAGAGCCGCGAGCATGGAAGCGGGGTTGGCGTTATAACTGTCGTTTACCAGTTTGAGCCCGCCCTCCAGCTTTTGCACCTGCAACCTCTTATCAAAGGGCTTGAATGCACTCAGTCCGCTGACGATCTCCTCAAAACATATTCCTGCAGCATGGGCCATTGCTGCCGCAGCCAGGCTGTTCATCACGTTATGGGCCCCGAGACTGTTGATGCGGACTCGCTCTTCCTGCTCACCGATCTTCAGGGTAAAGGACATGCCCTTCTCACCAAGGCTCCTTAAGCGCAGCCCCCGAACATCCGCTTTGGGGCTTTTGCCAAAGGTAACTTTCTTCTGGCTCAGGCGCCGGGCAACACCGCGCACCCGTTTATCATCAATATTCACCACCAGGGTGCCCCAGGCTTTAATCCCGTGGAACAATTCCCCTTTGGCCCTGGCGACCCCTGCAATATCACTTAAGCCTTCAAGGTGGGCATCCTGCACATTGGTAATGCAACCAATTTCCGGGTCTGCTACTTCAGCCAGGCGGGCAATCTCACCAGGACGATTCATGCCCATTTCCATGATGGCGAAATCATGGTGATACTCAACGGGCAGGAGCGAGAGCGGCAAACCGATGAGATTGTTGAAGTTGCCCACCGTCTTGAGCACGTTGTATTCCTGGTTAAAAATCGCTGCGGTCATCTCCTTGACCGTAGTCTTACCCGAGCTACCGGTAATGGCAACCACCTGCAGATCGTGCATGAGGTTGCGCCGATATGCTGCAAGATCGCCCAAGGCCTTCAGGGTGTCTTTTACGAGAATTACAGGGACCGGAAACTGCTGCCCCGGCTCCTCGGAGACAATGAGTCCACCGGCCCCTTTTTGCACGACCTCCTGCAAAAAGAGATGGCCGTCGAACTTGTCGCCTGAAAGAGCAACAAAGAGATCGCCTGGCTCTATGGTTCTGGAATCCGTTGAAATGGAACGAAACCCCGCCTCTGTACGACCAGCTAGAAAACGCCCGCTTGTTGCAAGCAGGACCTGGCTCAAGGTCCAAACCGGATCCTGCACTGCGGTAAAGCCGTAGCCAAAATCCGCCTTCAGTCCAATGCCTTTCTTTTTTGCCTTCCTGCACTTTTTCACGCGTTCAAGCTCCATTCCCACCTCCCGTTCAACCCTTTTTGACTCTCCGGCAAAAACTCTTACCAGTTGATCACTCCGGCTCCCAGCAAAGCCTCTTGTCGGTCATCAAAAAAGGTCTTTCCCTCTTTGGTGATCTGGTAGGTCTCATGCCCCTTGCCGCAGATGGCAACGATATCCCCTTCTTGGGCATGGTATAACGCTGTATGAATCGCCTGCCGCCGTGAGACGATCAGGTCATATCCCTTCATATCTTTGCGGTGGGCCAGGGCCTCGATCCGCATTCTTTGCATTCCTGCCCCGCGCAACCCTTGTTCAATATCGGCAATAATCGCCTCGGGTTCCTCACTACGAGGGTTGTCCGAGGTCACCAGCACGATATCAGCCTGCTTGGCGGCAACCGCTCCCATGAGTGGCCGTTTGCCCCGGTCACGATCCCCTCCGCAGCCGAATACGACAATGAGGCGACCGTGACCGAGGCACTTCAGTGTGAGGAGGACGTTTGCCAAGGCGTCCGGGGTGTGGGCAAAATCAACAAATACATTCACGCCGGGTTTTGCCGGCACACTCTCAAGTCTGCCGGGTACCCGCTCTGCCTTCTTAAGACCTGTTTCGATATCTTCTTTTTCAAAGCCAAGTGCTGCACCGCCTGCCGCGGCACTGAGGATATTTTCAAGATTAAAGGAACCAACCATTTTGGATGCGACCTGCAACTCACCCTGAGGGGTTGCGATTTTCGCCTTGATTCCATGAAGGTCTTCGCTACTTTTGGTCACTGCAAAATCGCCTTTCACGCACCCGCAGGAAAAATATCTCTGTTTTTTCCCGCTTTCCGACTCGGCAAGTTCAGTAAAAAGCCTGTTGCCCCAGTCGGCTGCTTCTTCGTGGTGCATCACCAAGCCGGTGCCGTCTTTTTTCAGATACTCGGTAAAGAGACTTTTTTTGCTCTCGTAATAACTGGCCATATCACCATGAAAATCAAGGTGATCCCGGCTCAGATTGGTAAAAATGGCCACATCGAAACTCAACCCTGCAACCCGCTTTTGCTCCAAGGCATGGGAGGAGACCTCCATGAGCACATGGGTCACCTTGTTATCCGCCATTTCCCTGAGCAGTTTTTGCAGGGCAACTGCATCGGGTGTGGTGAATGGGGCCGGAAATTCCAGGCCGTTATATCGGTAGTTGACCGTGCCGATGACTCCCGGATTTCCGCCGGCCTCCTTGATTATTTTTTCCAGCAAAAAGGTAATGGTCGTCTTGCCGTTGGTGCCCGTAATACCGACAATTTTCATCTCCTGGGCCGGGTGCTGCCAAAATGCTGCGGCCGCCTTCCCAAGAGCGATTCTGGTATCGGCGACCTCAATACATATTGCCTTGCTTTTGGCCATGCCCTTTGCGCAGCGGCCCTTTTCCACCACAACGGCTTTACAGCCTTGGGCAACGGCATCCTTTACAAAATCATGCCCATCAACGGTAATCCCAGGCACTGCCACAAAAAGAGCGCCCGCTTCCGCTTTACGAGAATCGGAAGTCACGGAGGCAATAGCAACTTTCGGCAGCTTGCTTCTCCCTTTCACTCCCATCTCTTTGGCCAATGTTTGCAATGGAATTTTCCTTATTTTGCCTTTATCTTTACCCATTCCCGTAAGCTTGCTACTGCATCACCTTGAGCTCGAGCACACATTGCTCAACACCCCTGAGTGACGTTCCGGCTAATGGATATTGACTCACCACCTGACCCGAGCCGGTAATCTGCATACGCAGGCCATATTGCTGCAAAACCTGCAGGGCGCGGCGCAGGCTGTAACCTCGTACATCGGGCATGGTCATACCCTGCGGGCCTTCCGCCAACACCGGCTGCATCTTTGCCTTGGTCTGCAACTTTTGCCACTGCTTGTAATAATCCTCCTCCCGTGCTGCCAGTTGCGCTGCATTGGGGGGAAGCGCCTTTTGTTTGGCCAACTTTCGCGCCGAGCGCATTATCTTCTGCGCAACGGCCCGCGCTTTGGAATCTTTGTCAATATTCACCACAGCCCCTTCCACACTGAGAACCAAGGCAATTTCAGGTTGAGCAGCCGGTGCCGCACCCAGCAGCAGCACATCGCCAATCACCTTGCGTTCCGCTTCCACCTCAGGCTGCCCATCTTTGCCAGCCTTGCGGGGCAATTCCTTTTTCACTTCCAGCGACTCAAAATACAGGGACGCGTTGCCCCTGCCTGCAATACCCTTCAGCTCTGTCGCCATTTCACGATTGGCCGCGGAATCCATGCCGTACCGCTCACTGAATGAGGCCGGAATCTGCCAAACTTTGCCCTTGTACCAGATGCCTTTTAACACATGGGGTGTCATCTGTTTGCCGCCGTTGATCAGGCGGGAAAACGAAGCCAACAGAGCCATGGGGCTTGCAGCAATGCCAATTTCTCCCGACTCATCCTCAGACGCAACAAGTCGCTCTTCTCCTTCAAGGGTCTGCCTGCTGATGACCAGCTCCGGATCCCGCAGCGAGAAAGCCGCCTCTGGCAGGTCCATTTCACCCTGGCTTTCCAGGCCGATTTTTTCGGCAAAGCCAGAAACAACTTTGGCCTCAACTGCCTGGGAGCCAAGCAGAAAGGCCTCTGGGGATGCATATACTCCGTCCTGAACCCAAGTCCAGCTCCCGCCTGGCGGCGGTTTACTCTGGGGCGAACTCGCCCTCCCGGCTCCGGCCTCCAGGGCTGCAGCCCTTGCAAACAACCTGCTCAAGCCACCAAGGGAGACCGTGTCTTCGATTACCCTGTTGCGCCTTTCCACGGTGTCATATTCCCAATACCTATTCGGATCAAACGCCGGCTGACTTGCCAGGGCCAAAATCTCACCACTTTCGGGAATCATAACCGCCGCCATTGCCGCCTTTCCGGCAGTGACTTTGAGCAAACGCGCAAGCTCCCTTTCTAACTGTGCCTGCATCTTGACATCCAGGGTCAGGATCAGATCGCCGCCTTCTTTCTCAGTAACAATAGCCTTGCTGATCCCCGCACCTGCCAGCCTGCTGTCGTACACCCCCTCACCACGGAGAATATGATCGTAAAAGGACTCAACCCCGGCCAACCCCTGGCCGTCTTTTAAAAAGCCGACCACATGGGCACCGACCTGGTGTTCAGGGTAGAAACGGAACAACTGATCCAAGCGATACACCCCTTTGAGATTCAAATCCTCAATTTCAGAGGCACGCTCATTGGCAACTTCGCGGGCCAGCCAAACAAAGCTTCTTTCGCCCTTCAAGGCCGTGCGCACCTTCCTTGCCTCCAACCCCAGGGCCTCGGCAACCAGGGTGGCATCTGCATCAGGAGCTTCTAGCTCCAGGGGGCGGGCGTATATGGAGCTGCGCTGAAAGCTCACTGCCAGCTCCATGAAATTTCTGTCGTAGATATTCTTGCGACTGTCAAATTTGCTTTCCTGTGCACTCTGCTGCTCTTCCTTTTTCTGCGGAGCTTCTTCTTCCGGAGTAAACACGTTAAACTGCGCAATAACCACCAACATGGCCACAACAAAACAGATGAAAATTATGATTCCCGCTTTCGGCCCTTTTTGCGGTTTGACCTCTTTTTTCTGCTTTCTCATAATCCACTAAGGGCGTCTTATCTGCTTCTTGCCGGGGGGGAACAACCCCACATCCTTTGCCGCTTCCTCAATACTCTCTTTGGTCAACAGCCTTTGCCGCTGCTCTTGCAGCATGGTGTTCTTACTCAGCAGCTCTTTTTTCACCAGCTTACTCTTGGCAAGCTCATCAAGGCTGACCCTGAGCGCCAAGCCGAACCAAACACTGCAGGCAATGCCTGCCACCATGGCCACGGTGGTCACAATGGCGATTATTTTCCAGACCCGAGACTTATCACTGCCTCCAGGGCGGCGACCCACCACGCGTTGCCGATTCTGAACAACTCCTGAGTAACGCCCGGAATAATCGCGTACCATTATGCCACCCCTACCGCCTCAGCGACCCGCAGCTTGGCACTGCGCGCCCTGGGATTACGCTCGCACTCTTCCTTGCTGGGAAGAATGGGCTTGGTGGTAAGAACACGAAGTTTGTCATTTTCCTTAAAGCCTCTTTTCACCAGCCTGTCCTCCAGGGAGTGAAAAGAAATAACACAGAAACGGCCACCGGGCGCCAACACATCGGCACCATCGCGCAGAACCAGCTTTAAGCTTTCCAATTCTTGATTCACGGCAATACGCAAGGCCTGAAAAACCTTGGTGGCCACGTGGATTTTCTTGGGATGAAACCTTTTGGGAACAGCCTGGGCAACGATACGTACCAGTTGGTCGGTTGTCTCAATGGGGCCCAAAGCCCTCTTTTCAACGAGCTGACCGGCAATGCGCCTGGCCTGTCGCTCCTCACCGTAGTAGAAAAAAATATCGGCAAGCTCATCCTGGGGGGCTGAGTTCACCAGATCAGCGGCTGTTTCTCCAAGCCGCTGATCCATTCGCATATCAAGAGGCTCGCTTCCCTTAAAGCTGAAGCCCCTGCCGCTCGCATCGAGTTGCAACGAGGAAAGGCCAAGGTCGAGCAAGAGTCCGTCAATTTTGCTTATCCCCAACCCCATAAGGGTCTCCTTCACAGTGGCGAAGTTGTTGTGGATACATTGCATCCGCTCGCCGAACCGTTCTAACCGCTGGCGAGCATGACCTAAAGCCTCTTTGTCCAAATCAAAACCGATCACACGACCGCTGGGGCCGCTGAGTTCCAGGATGCTTTCGGCATGGCCGCCGAGCCCCAGGTTCCCGTCAACGTAAATCCCGCCGTCTGCCGGAGCCAGATACTCAAGAACCTCATCCAGCATGACCGACAGGTGCAGTTCTTTCATGCTTAAACCAGCTGACGCCGGAATGAAAAATTAAGAATAAAAAATGAATATTGATCTGCTTTTTTTTCAATAGAACTCTTCATTTTACATTCTCAACTCTACATTCTGCATTAACCCGGCATAACATATTGACGCTGAGCCTTCTCAACGCATCAGCCGGCTCATACTGAGGGTCTAGAAGAGCCCCATCTCCAAAAGGGCTTGCTCGAAGTTCTCCTCGGTGGGCTTGTTCTCGGCCTCCCAAGTCGTCTTGTCCCAGATCTCGAAGTAAGTGATCATACCGTTGACCACTACCTCTTTGACGACACCTGCCTCTTCCCGCAGTCCGGCAGGCACCAGGATACGACCTTGTTTGTCGAGGGAACACTCTTCCGCTCCACCGATCATGTAGCGGATCAACTTCACTGTGGCCGGGCTCTTTTGCCCCTGACTGAGCAGGGTGGACTCAAGCTCCTCCCAGTGCGGAATAGGATAGGCGCGCAGACAGTTATGCCACGGGGTTATCACAAGGCGGTCGTCGCACTGGCGACGCAAGGCCTCGCGGAACCTGGTGGCAATATTCAGCCTGCCCTTGGCGTCGAGTCCATGCTCGGAACGTCCGCGGAATCTGCAGGCTGTATTTGGCTGGGCTGTCTCAATCACTTCATATCCTCTTTGCGCCTCTCATCCCCACTTTACACCACAATATGTTACTTATAGTGAAGACTTAACAAAAGTGTCAAGAAAAAAACAAGTTAAAGCAAGCGCTTACACTCCAAGCACACCCAGCCAAAACACACCACATATTGACCACACCAAAAGACAAACATACCACATAGTGTATTACTGTTGTTTTTCAGCACAAGAGACCGATCATTTTTTCTCATAAAAAAATATCGGTGGGGGAAGGTGGGGTGAAAAGTGGGGAGCACAAACCCAAGCAGTTGCGTTTCATTTCCCCGCCAAGAGGGCTCCATGCTTTTTATCTTGCCTTTCTTACGTGTTTCCTATATTGTGCCCGCTTCCAATAACACCCCTTGAGCACAACCCTCCACAGGAAGCATATAAATGGAACAAAGCAAAATCAGAAACGTGGCCATCATTGCCCATGTTGACCACGGCAAAACAACCCTGGTCGATCAACTCTTTCGCCAGAGCGGCATGTTCCGTGAGAACCAGGAGGTTGCCGAACGCCTCATGGACTCCATGGATCTTGAGCGCGAGCGCGGCATCACCATTGCCGCCAAGAATGGCTCCTATATATATGATGACCACTGGATCAACATCATCGACACCCCGGGCCATGCCGACTTCGGCGGCCAGGTGGAACGGGTTCTGCGTATGGCAGACGGCTGTGTCCTGCTGGTTGACGCCCAGGAAGGCCCCATGCCCCAGACCTACTTTGTTCTTAAAAAGGCCCTGGCCGCAAACCTGCCCATTATCGTAGTCATCAATAAGATCGACAAACCGGCCGCCCGTTGCGACTGGGTTCTGGATCAGGTATTCGACCTGTTCGTTAAACTCGACGCCCCTGACGAAACACTGGATTTCCCTGTGGCATATGCCTCTGCCAAGGAGGGCCATGCGACCCATGAGCTTGACACGCCAAACGACAACATGGAGCCCATCTCCCAGTTGATCGTCAAACATATCCCGCCGCCAACCGGGGATGCAGACCATCCTTTACAGATGCAGGTCAGTTCCATTGACTACTCCCCCTACCTCGGGCGGTTAGGAATCGGTAAGGTGGTCAACGGCACATTAAACATCAATAAATCCACCGTGGTCTCCATGCGCGACGGTAGCCTGCTGCCTGCCCGCATCTCCAAGATCTACCGCTTTGAGGCAGACCAAAAGGCACCCACCGAAACGGCAGGCCCCGGCGAGCTGGTTGCCGTGGCAGGAATGGAAGAGATCACCGTGGGCGTGACCTTCACCGACCCGAACGAACCCATGCCCCTGCCGCTCATCGAGATCGACCCGCCCACCATCTCCATGAACTTCATCCCCAACGACTCACCCTTTGCCGGGCTGGAAGGCAAATACGTTACCTCACGCCACCTGCACGATCGCCTGCAACGTGAGATTCTGGCCGATGTAGCCCTTAAGGTAGAGCCGCTCGAAACAGAAACTGGCTTTTCCGTGGCCGGACGCGGCGAGCTGCACCTCTCCATCCTGATCGAGAAAATGCGGCGCGAGGGATACGAATTCCAGGTCACCCGCCCCCAGGTTATCATGCAAAAACGTGATGGCGAGACCTATGAGCCCTACGAGGAGCTGACCGTTGATGTGGACGAGGCTTACATGGGCACGGTCATCGAACGGCTCGGCGCCCTCAAGGGCAAGATGCTTGAAATGACCCAGGACAAGGGCATGGCCCGCCTGCTCTACAAAATCCCCACCCGCGGCCTGTTAGGATTTCGCTCGGAATTCCTCACCGCCACCAAGGGTATGGGCATGATGAGCTACGTCTTTAGCGAGTACGCTCCCTTTGCCGGGGAGATCGTCAACCGGGTCAACGGGGTACTGGTAGTCAAAGAGCCATGCACCACCGTGGCCTACGCCCTGTTCAATCTCCAAGACCGCGGCGAGCTGTTCATGGGGCCGGGCAACAAGGTTTACAAAGGCCAGATTGTCGGAGAGAACTGCCGCACCGGCGACTTGGTAGTCAACCCGGCCAAGGGCAAAAAACTCACCAACGTCCGCGCCTCAGGCTCGGATGAAAGTGTGATTCTTACCCCGCCCAAAGAGATGAGCCTTGAGGATTGTATTGCCTTTATCAATGATGATGAGCTGGTGGAAGTTACGCCGGATTCTATTCGGTTGCGGAAACGATAGAAAAGAAAACTACAAAACGAAAAAGCAAAGGGTTCCAGGCGAGAGTTTGGGACCCTTTTTTATTCTGTTGGGACAGATAGTTAACTGGGTTGTGCTCTACTTCTTTTGCTTGGCTTTATACCCTTTAGGGTACAAAAGAAGTAGCAATAAAATGGCACCCCAACCGTCCTGTCCCTTCGGGCACGTTTGCACTTCTCACATGTGATGGGCGCATATTCTGCGTTTTTTCCATCACATGCTCCGACGCTCAACCAAGACAGAAGGGGACTTCAAAAGCACTAAACTACCTTACAAATTGAAGGACAGTCATTCAATTTGCAAGGTAAATTCACAAGAAGACAATTTCCCAAATGCCAAATCAACACACAACTACTCCTTAGGAACGCGAGTGGGATCTACTTTGATGGGTGGGGTTTCGAAGGGGTTGGGGGCGGCCTCGGGGGCGGTTGGGGTGGAGATGGTTTCGGTCTGTTGGGGGGTGACGATGCTGTCGATTTGGGGTGGGAATTTGACCTCGGCTTGGGGGAACGGGTCGCGCTGCTCGGCGGCCAAGCGGTTCTGCAGGTGATCCTCTGCTGCGACATCGGGCGGCGTGCCCGGGGCGGTGTACTTGCTCTGGGGCATGGCACCCTGCTCCTGACCCTTCTTTGCCTCTGCCTGCCTGCGCATGGCCTCGATATCCGCAGCCCGCACGGGTGACTTGTCCAGCTTGCCTTCTACCGTTTCAATTACGTTTTGTTCTGTAGGGGGAGAAAGGAACTCTTTGACCCGCTTATCTTCAACCGCAAGCCCTTTTGTATTTTCCGTAAGAGAAATCTCCTCCTTGGAAAACTCCGGCCCCATGATGAACAGGATGGCAATAAACAGAGTGCCGGATTTTTGCTTTTGCGTTTTCATGAAATCATCACTTCGGGGACAGAATTAAATTCTGTCCCCGCATCATTCAAATAAAGTCTTTCCTATGCTCCTCTTCCCCCTCCTGCCCTGCCGAGCAGCGCAGACGTTGGCGGATAAAGACGTTGAAGCCTGCCTGAGCACCCTAAAGGGCATAAACTTCGCGAGTTTTTCAACGTCCCGCCAGCGGTGAGCAGCACAGGGAAGCCCGAAGGGCCAGGACAGCTGGGGCGCACTTTTTTGGTTCGTTTTTTGGGCGAGCAAAAAATGAACAAGAAAAACCTGTCGCGGATAAATCCGCTCCTACAGGATTACCGTTCTTTTGATGTAGTTCACCACTTCCTCAGGATCATCCATCACCTGAAAATACAACAGATCATCCTTGGAAATATACCCGCCCTTGAGCAGCCGCTCCTTGATCCAATCCACCAACCCGCCCCAAAACTCGGAACCGACCAGGATGACCGGGAAGGCCTTGACTCTGCGGGTCTGGATCAGGGTGAGGGACTCGAAGAGTTCGTCCAGGGTGCCGAAGCCGCCGGGCATGCCGATAAAGGCCATGGAGTACTTGATAAACATGACCTTGCGCACAAAAAAGTAATTGAAGTTGATGGGCACATTGGTAAAGGGGTTGGGCTCCTGCTCAAAGGGCAGGTTGATGTTCAGGCCGATGGAAAGCCCCTCGACCAGGGCGGCGCCCTTATTGGCCGCGGCCATGATGCCGGGCCCGCCGCCGGTAATGATGCCGTAGCCCGCCTCGGCCAGATCCTGGGCGATCTGCTCTGCCAGCTTGAAGTATTTATCCTCATGCTCGGTCCGGGCCGAGCCGAAGATGGAGACACCGGGCTTGCCCATACTGGCAAGGGTATCAAACCCGTCGACAAACTCGGACATGATCCGGAACAGTCGCCAGGAGTCACCTACCTGAAAGTTATCCAGGGAATATTGTTGCCGCTCGTCAATTACTCCGGCTTTGGTTACCTTCATCACAACCTCCTTTTCCCCCAAACGAATTAACCAGCATATGCTGCCAAACTTTTCTGTGCGCCTTTGTGGGCTGGCGCCTGGCGCAGCAACAGCTCGAACTGTCTCTTGGCCTGGGCCGGCTTTGTCAGCTTCTCATAAACTTGAGCCAAGAGAAACCTGCCCTCTTCATGGGTCCGGTGCAGGCGCACACACTCACGCAGCGAGTCCAGCGCCCCTTCATAATCTCCAAGATGGTATTGCACCTTGCCCAGCCTGTACCAATGCGCGCCCTTTGTTCCGTCAAGCTCCACGGCTTGGCGGCAGAGGGTAACACCAATATCATCGCCTTGGCCCTCCTGCACATACAACACCCCGAGCCTGCTCAGGGATCCGGCATCTCTGGGATTGCCGGTCAGGGTTCGCTGCAGGTAGGAAACAGCCTCTTTATTTTTCCCCAGGGTATCGTAGGCAACCCCTAAGGCGCGGGCCACCTTGGCAAAGTCGTTGCTCTCCTGCCCACCAGCCTTTTCCTGCCACAACTCTTCACATTGCTTAAGCACCTTGACCGCCTTTTTATACGAACCGGTCTTACAGTACAGGGTGCCGAGATGTTGCAACAGATCACGATGATCGGCATTGGACTTGCGCGCCTTTTCCAGGCAGCGAATGGCCTCATCCATATCCTTATTATGCAGATGGACAAAGCCCAGGTTGAAAAGGGCCATAAAATTCTTTTTGTCCCGCTTGAGGGCCTGTTCAAAACAATCCTTTGCCTGTTTTGCGCGGTTGAGCTGGACACAGGTCACGCCAAGGCTGTTGAGCAGGTTGACGTTGCCCGGATCAACGGCCAGGCCGCGGCGATACTCTCGGATCGCCTTGCCAAGGTCACCCTCATTATAATAAACATCACCGCTGATGTTGAGACTGACCCCGTCAAAGACGGTTACCGTATCGGGCCCGTAAAACTGGGTGTGCAGCATGGCCTTGCGGCAGTTGAGTGGGATTTCCGATTTTTTAAAATCATGAAAGGGAAAGAGGCCGATGCCCACGGAAAAGGTGGCGCCGCCGAGTTTCTTCATCTGCTTTTTAAACTTTTTCAGCCAGGCCTGGGCCTTTTTCTCGTCAGCACCATCAAGATAGACAAAGGCCTCCCGCTGATTGAGGAGCAGCAACGGAACATCCTCATCCACCACGGAACGCACCCTTTTGGAGAAATGATTGCTACCGGGATCCAGATCGGCCCGCAACAGGAGCAGGGCAAAACGATCCTTGCCGCGCCAAAGCCTGCCAAGCTCCTTGCAGATGGAGGGAACCGGCGGGCGCAAAGGATGGGCCGCCAACTCTTCTTTGGTGGCATGGGCACACAGACCAAAAGGCCCTCGTTTTCTGGCAATACGCAACATCTGCCAGGCCTGTTCGAGAACCGGCTCAGGTGCCCCGGAAAGTTCCGGATCATGGGGCACCACTGCGGTGATACCGAGATGGGCACTGACAAAGTTGTCTCGTTTGAGCCGCCTTAAAAGGCCGTCACCGAGTTGCCGCGCCTCCTCCACATTAATCCCATACCAGAGCAAGCCGAAGATACCTGCGCCAAGATGGTGCAGGAGCAGGGACTCGCCCATGAGCGAGGTAAGATAGGCCCCGGCCCGTACAATATACTCCAGACTACGATCCGCATCCCTGCTGCGCGGGTAGACCTCAAGCAAGGCCAGGGTAGCTGCGGGTGCAGCGTCTTTAGCAAGCACAGCAGCCTCCTGCAACAACGCCCCCACCTCTTCTTGCAGGTGATAACCGTTGAGAAGGCCAGTGGCAGGATCAATACAGCTCTGCTTGATATTTTGAAATTCCCTGGAGATAAGATAACTCTGCTCGAGCAACCAATCGATGGGGGCATCGTATAACTCCTGTGCTCCGCCATGGGCAAGCAGAACTCCACTGACGACCTCGCCGCCCCAGACAGGCAGGCAGAAAAACGGCTCCTCCCCCTTTAAGACATAAGGGTCCCCTGCTTCACCATCCAGAACATGGGCGATACCCTTTTGCCATGGCTCAGGAAGGTCGGCAAGGACCTCATCCTCTTGCCCGGGAGGAACAAAATGAACTCCAGCGGCGGGGAAGTATTGAAAAACGGTTTTGCTAAACAGGGGGGAGAAGCGGGTCAGGTCTTCCGGCGTCAATCTGCCGGCATCAAGCACCAGGGGAAATGTCATGCGCAATGTTCCTCAAGAACCAAACAAAGACTGTCGGCCAAAGCGGCCACCTCTTTATCGGACACGGTCCGCATATCAAGGAGAAAACGCTCATCCTCGATTCGGCCGATAACCGGCAGGGCAAGGGAGCGTAGGCCGCGCTCCAATTCGTTGAGCCGCATCGTAACAGGGCTCAGGGCCACTGCCCGGCTGGGCAGATCCTGCTCCGGCAAAGCACCCCCGCCCACCCTGGATTCGATGGAGGCAAGCTCCACCTTGCAGAGCGGGGCAAGGCGTTTTTTGATCCGCCGACTCAGACGCTTGGCCCGGCGATCGATCTCGTCAAAGTCCATGGAGAGCATGGCCAGGGTCGGGATGGAGGCCAGGGCCTTTTCCTCATCAAAGTAAAGGCGCAACACCACTTCCAACCCGGCCAGGGTAAATTTATCGATCCTGAGAGCGCGGGTCATGGGGTTTTTCTTGATCCGATCGATGATCTCTTTTTTGCCGAGAATCAAACCGGCCTGGGGGCCGCCCAGGAGCTTGTCGCCGCTGAAGGTCACCACATCGACCCCGGCCTTGACCACCTCGCCCACGGTGGGCTCTCTATCCAGGCCGAAACGGGAAAGATCGATCAGGCTGCCGCTGCCGAGATCCTCCACCACAGGCAAATTATGCTCACTGCCCAACCGGACCAACTCTTCCACCGGAACCTCGGAGGTAAAGCCGATCATCCGGTAGTTGCTGGTATGGACCTTGAGCAGGAGGGCGGTCTCTTCGCTGATACCGTTTTCATAATCGCGCAAATGGGTACGGTTGGTGGCGCCCACCTCAACAAGTTTGGCGCCGCTGCGCTCCATCACATCGGGAATACGAAAAGAGCCGCCGATCTCAACGAGCTGGCCGCGGGAGACAATGGCCTCGCGCCCCTTGGCCAGGGTGTCCAGCACCAGCAGGACTGCGGCGGCGTTATTATTGACCACCAGGGCGGACTCGGCCCCGGTTAATTCGCAGAGCAGATCTTCCACCAGACTATAGCGGCTTCCCCGCTTACCGGTGGTAAGATCAAATTCAAGATTGGAGTATCGGCCGCCCACCATGAGCAGGCTCTCCATGGCGGCCTCAGGCAGAAGCGAACGGCCAAGGTTGGTATGAACCACTACGCCGGTAGCGTTGATCACCGGGCGGAAATTGTATTGCAGCTTATCGGCCAAGACCTTTTCAAAGCGGGCCACAAGGGGCTTTTTGCCAAGATCCTTTTCCTTTATTTTGCTGCCGCTGAGGATAGAACTGCGCACCTCATCCAAAACCTGACGCACGGAGTTTTTCACGAGAATAGCAGGAACGTCGGAGAGCCCTCCAAGCCAGCCTAAAAATTCATCGACCTTGGGAATAGCCCGGAGTAAACGTTGGCTTGCGGCCGAAGGTTGGCCCTGTTTTTTTGACTTTTCGGTCATTCACTCCCCAATGAAAATAGCGCAGGGAGATAAAAATGCACCCTGCATAAGACACTAAAAAAAGCTAACCTCTTGAAATGGCTTACCGTTTTTCAGGAAAACTGTCAAGCAGAGGGGCACAATGCAAAATCAAAAACGCAGAGCGGCAACTCGTTATCCGCCAGCCTGTAGGAGCCATTTTAATGGCGAAAATGATTGCGAATCGCCATTAAAATGGCTCCTACAAAGCAAAAAAACGTTATTAACAGGGGCCTGTCCTTACCCCACCACCCCATAAAACTCCTCAATCCTCCTCCTGAACCAACGGATCAAGTCCTCCTTTTTTTCACCAATGTCGATCTCGTAGACATCCTTGGGGAAGAGCAACTGGGCCACACCGGAGTCGAATATCCGCTTCACCTCATACTCGTCGTGGGAAACATCGCGCTCATAGATATAGTTGAGATAGGAGCGATTGGTGTGGACGATGAATTCCACGCGCATACCGCCCATGCGGGCAAAAAACTTGAACATCCTGGTTTTGGCGGAACTGCCCACACTGGAGCTCTCGTGCCTGCCGCCGGAAAGGGTGTCCATGACCTCTTCAAGGGTCATCAGGGTGCCGGAGCTGCTGGCGCTCTTGGTCAGATGTTTCTGAAAACTCTTCACATCGGCCACCGAATCAACCACCCCCATGAGCCCCAGCTCATCGTCAACGGCAACCGAAGGGTTTTCCTCCCCCTTGCGCAGCAGCTTGAGCACCTTGGCCTCGGACTGCTTCTTGCGCACACTGACGTAGATGGGGATTTCCTTGCCGTCCACCACAAAGCGGCGGCGTTTGATCAGGGTCAGCTTGCGGTTGCCGTTTTCCTTGACCCGAAGCGCCTTTTCACGCTCCACCACCTCCACCCTGGTGCAGGCATAAGTCTCCGGCTCATGCTCACTGAGAAGATAGACAATCTCCAGCTCGCCGATTTTCGCCTTTTTGCTCCAGACATGTTCATTCAAAAAATCAAGAAAGCGGGCAAACTTGGCCTCGATATCGGTTTCGCGCTCGCGCTGGTCAATGGAGCCTGCCAGGTTCATGAGGATCAGCTTGCGCTTGGCCTCAAAACGCGCCTTTTTATGGTAGCGGTTGTCAAAGAGGATGAGCAGCAGATCCACCGGGCTCTTGCAGGTGTCGATCTCATTGGTCATTTCAATATAGGAGGCAAGGCTGGCAAGCACCTTGGCCTTGAGGTAGTTGATCACCCCGTCCGCCGTGCTGGAATAGGTATCGATCCGGGAGATCACCTCCCGCTCATTGCCCTCGATGCCGAACATGTTACCCAAGAGGCGATAGGCCCTGGCATTGACAAACTCCCGCCGCTTGGAGTCGTTGAGCAACTCCCGGATCTCGGCAAAGCTTTTGATATCGAGAAACTCGAAGATCTGATTGCGCAAGATCCGGTACTTGGTGGACATGTTGCTCTTGCGCAGCTTCTTGGCAAAGAGCCGGGCCTCCTTGGAAAAGGGGCGCAGGCTCGGCGGCTTATGCCCGGTGCGAAAGGGTCCGTTCTGCTCCAGAAGCGAGAATATATTTTCCTTGGCCATGGTGTTTTCCTTTTAAAAAGGGCAATCCCTTTGCTTTGCCCTGCGTACATTATAGCATTATTTGTCCATTCACTTCTGCTCACATCGGCAACTGCGAGGCAACCAGCTGTTGCAGCTCGCTATCGGTAAGCGGCCGCCCCAATCTGCCTGCCTGCTGCCGAAACCTTGCAACCAGATAAGACAGGTGGCTCTTCGAGCAGTGCAGGCCCAGCCTGTTTATTCTGGCGCAAAGCCCCTGCCTGCCGATCTTTGCCCCATAATGCATCTGCCGCTTTGCCCCGACCAGCTCGGGCTCATAGGGCTCATAGGTTGCTGGGTCGCATTGCAGGCCATGGAGGTGAATCCCGCTTTCACAGGCAAAAATTTTCTCTCCCACCAGCGGTTGCTGGGGCGGAATCTCGCGTTTGAGCATGGCCGCGACCTGTTGACTGAGACTGCGCAGGCACTGGCTCTTATACTGTCTGCCACATTGCAGGGCCAAAAACCCGGCAACCTCCTCAAGCCTGCTGTTTCCGGCCCGCTCACCAAGCCCGAGAATAGTGACATCCGCCCAGTCCGCCCCGGCATCGAGTGCGGCAAGACAGTTGGCCGTGGCCATACCAAAATCATTATGCATGTGTACCCCGATCTCACAAGAGGTGACGGCGCGTACCCTCTGCACGAGTTCATGCACCGCAATAGGGGTCGCGACGCCAACGGTATCTGCCAGCCGAACCCTGTCAACTCCAGCCGCTGCGGCCTGTTTGACCACCTCAAACAGAAAGGTTTCATCGGCCCGGGTGGCATCTTCCAACCCGAGTGAGACATAGGGAATTTTGAGCTGCTTTGCCAGGGTGATGGAATACACAAGGGTATCCACAACCCACTTCCTGCTCTTTGCCAACTTTTTTTCAATATGGAGGTCGGAAACCGGAATGGAAAGGGAGAGCACATCGACCCGCAGCCCTGCGGCAAATCGTATATCATCCTCTTTGCAACGGCACCAAAGAGCAATGCGTTCGGCCCCCAGGCTCCTCCGGGAATGTTCGACAAGTTCACCAAGCTCGATGTTCAGCTCCGAGGCCACACCCAGCTCTATCTCTTCCACCCCTACCCGAAGCAGACCTTTAATGATCTCATACTTCTCAGCCAGGGAAAATTTTACCCCGACCATCTGTTCGCCCTCACGCAGGGAGCTATCAACCAGACCATGCATCTTGTTCACCTCTCTTATCTCTTGCTTCAGATACATATCAAGTTGCGTGCCAACATCAGACAAAACAATATAACTAATTGATTTGAAAGACAAATACAAAAAAAGCACAAAACCCAACACAGCCCAGCAGGGGAAACTGCAATCAACTTCCCTACATTTTTGTAGTACAATTTTGCTCTGGAATCAGGAGCAGAAAGATAAAGAGCGATGGGCTACAGAGTCTGCCCTTGCTCAGTCGATCGGGCCTTACCCTCCAAAGCAGGCCCAGAGGCATGAACCAGAAAGCGCTCCAGCCATTGCTCGGCAACCTGGCCGGCCTCAATGGCCACGATCTCATCGCCTAACAGATCGGCCTCCTGCAGGTCGTGGGTCACATGGATGATGGGCAGGTTCAACTCGGTCTTAAGGGCGCACAGTTCATTCTGCAGGCGCTTGCGGGTTGCGATATCCAGGGCGGAAAAGGGCTCGTCAAGGATCAGAACCTTGGGCTGCCTGGCCAGGGCCTGGGCCAGGGCGACCCGCTGCCGCTCCCCGCCGGATATCTCTCGCGGGCGCCTTTTAGCAAGAGGGGTGATACCGAGTTTTACCATCAACTCATGGACCAACCCATTGTCCTTGGCGGCAAAGGCCACGTTTTTCTCCACCGTGAGATGGGGAAACAGGGTGTACTCCTGAAAAACATAGCCCACGCAACGCTTCTGGGGCGCAAGCCAGGTCCCGCTTGCGGTATCGCACCAGACCTCGCCGTCGTATGCAATCCGCCCCCGATCCGGCCGCTCAAGCCCGGCAAGGGTTCGCACAATGGTGGTCTTACCGGCACCGGAAGGACCCACCAGGGCAAGCAAACGTCCCTTAGCGCAGGAGAGCTTGATATCAATATTGAAGTTGGGCAGTTTTTTAAAGATCTCAATGTCGAATGCCATCGCGAGCCCCTCTGTTCAAGTAGTTCACAGCAAGCAAAACCACATAGCTTATTACGACCAGGGCAATGGATAACTGCCACGCATCCTCATATCGCAGGGCCTCCACATACTCGTAGATGGCGATTGAGGCCACCCGTGTTTCATCCGGAATGCTGCCGCCCACCATGAGAATAACACCGAACTCCCCCATGGTATGGGCAAAGGCCAAAATGGCAGCGGCAATCAAGCCCCCCACGGCATTGGGCAGCACCACCCGGAAAAAGGCGCGAGCCGGGGAACAGCCCAGGACATAGGCCGCTTCAAGCAGACGCGAATCGATCCGCTCAAAGGCAGCCTTGAGGGGCTGCACCGCATAAGGCAGACTGTGGGCCATGGAGGCGATAACGATCCCGGCAAAGGTAAAAACCAAAGGATTGCCTGTCAGCCACTGCCAGAGATCGCCCATGGTGCTCTCCGGCCCCATGATCACCAACATGTAAAAACCTATCACCGTCGGCGGCAGTACCAAGGGCAGGCCAACCAGGGCCTCCACCAGGAATTTGCCCCGAAATCGGCCATAGGCCAGAACATAGGTCAGCGGGGTTGCCAGCAGCAAGAGCACGACCGTACTCACCAATGAGAGCTTTAACGAAAGGGCAAGGGGAGAAAAATCCATATCATCTGTACCCGTATTGTTCCTTAATCTTGAGTCCATCCGGCCCCAGGAGAAACCGGACAAACCTTTGCGCGTCAGCCCTGTTGCGCGACCGGTTGAGAATGCAGCCCTTCTGCAAAATCCTTGGCGCCTGGGAGATCTGCCAGAATTGCCCCCTTTTTCCTTCCCGCGACAGTGCCTGGGAAAGAGCGACAAAAGCAAAATCCACGCTGCCCTGCTGCCCATACTGAAAGGCCTGCCCCACGGACTGTCCATACACCAGCCGCGGGCGGACCTTTTGCCACAAGCCCCCCTCCTCCAAGGCAACCTTTGCAGCCTCGCCGTAAGGCGCGATATCCGGCTTTGCTATGGCCAGGCGCTTGATTTTTTCACTCTGGATAACTTGTTGCCATTTTTTCTCGGTTGCTGTTTTTTGATTCTTTGTCCAGAGAACCAGCCTGCCCTTTGCATATAAAAAGGCATCCTGGCATTTCTTTTCCCGAAGCAAGAGATCCGGACGCCGGGCGTCCGCAGCCAGAAAAACATCAAAGGGTGCTCCATGTTGTATCTGGGCATAGAGCTTGCCCGTGGACGAGTAAACCGTACGCAGCTGTATGCCGCTGACTTTGGTAAAGGTATGCTTGACCTCTTCCATGGCCTCGATGAAGTTGGCGGCCACAGCTACGGTGAGGACTTTTCCCTCCCCTGCGGCGGCAACGCCTTGCAGCACGGTAAGCAAAAAACAGAAAAACGGCAAAATCAACTTCTGCTTCATTTCAACCATCCTTTTTGCAACTCTTCACTCATTTCGGTAAGCACCTCATCAAAACGGGCGTAATACTTTTTAAACAGCGTAATCGCCTGTTCGCCCTCCGGGGTGAGGCGGGCACCGCCGCCGCCTTTACCGCCGCGCGACGTTTCCACCAGTTTGCAACGGGCCTGGCGATTCATGGAGTCGAGGAGATCCCAGGCATGCTTATACGACATCTCCATGGATTTGGCCGCCTTGGAAATGGAGCCGAACTCTCCGATGCGCTCCAAAAGGATGATCCGGCCATAGCCGAGAAAGGTTCCCTCCTCGCCCTCAAGCCAGATGCGGCCCTTCCAATGGACCTTGCCTGGTTGTGACTTCTTTCCTTCTTTAAGCTTCTTCCCCATAACCGTTATATTTACAAAAACATAACGAAATCACAAGCCCTAAAAAAAGCCCGCTTACCCGGGAGGGAGTAGGTAAGCGGGCACCCAAGTGAAGGAGTTGGGTCGGGGAAGACTTAAAAAGACATACTTACCGTCACACCGCCGTAAATGAAGCTATCGTCCTTATCATCAATGACCGACTGGTTCCGCACATCCAGCAGATCCGAGGCATCGCTGCTCAGCGGAAAGGAGTAATACACCTCCGGGCTCACGGCAAAATACTTGCCAACCGGAATGGATACCGCTGCGGAGAGCAGACCATCATGAAAACCGGAATACTCCTCGGTTGAGGATTCCGTACCGCCTACTACCTCGCCGTAAGAGCTGGCATTGTCTGCTGAGAGGTAGCTTATCTGGGCGCCAAGATCCAAGCTAATATCACCTTTAAAGGCGAAGGAGTGCGACACGCCAAGTGTCGTATACCAGCCGGGCAGATGATCGATATCGCGGTAAATGGTCAGGGTGGGAGCAAGCAGGCAATCATAGGAGGCACTCAAGTAAAGCTCCTGGGTGTCATAGTCTCCGTCAAGCCCGTAATAGATGTAACCTGCGGAAAAGCCGATCTTGCCCATTGTCCAGTCATAGGCCAGGGTATAGTCGGTTTCCGTCCAGTTGTTTTCATCCACTGTGGAGCTGGTGTACTTATCCGTGTCGAGGTTTCCCCATACGTTGGCAGAAAAACCCTTATAACCAACGGTCATGGAAGGTTGCAGAACCATGCTGTCCTTCCCAAAGGCAAATCCTCGCCAGATATATTGGCTCAGGGCGCTGACCGAGAGATCCGCCGTCGGCTTTTCCTCTTCGGCCACAGCGGTACCGGCCAACATTCCTAAACAGACAGCTCCGCAAAGACAGCCGCTGGTTACTTTTTTCATAAATCCGTTCATCTTCTCTCTCCTTAAAAAAAATTAATTGAATTGATTGGGAAATGGTTTGCATCCATACCCGCAGTGCGCTCATGGGTTCATAAGGGCTTTTGTTCATGCCTTGGGTAAACTTCAAGATGCATGCCAGGGGAGAAAAGGAAGAGAGAGAAGAAGCAACTTCTTGTTTTTGTGTTGTTTTCAAAAGAGACACCACAAAGGCCCGCCATGTGTGAAGGAGAGACAATTTTGTAGAGCCAATGAGCAAAACGTAAAGCGGGCTACAAAAATGAAACAACCACTCCCATTTTTGTAGCCCGCAAAACCTTACAGCTTTTTTTATGAAATCTTGAGAATCGGCCCCTCATAGATAATGGCTTCAATGCCGCGCTTGACCAACTCCCGTTCCGGCCGGTCCCCGATCTTACAGACATAAATCCGCTGGCAGCTTTTTACTGCCGCATAGACTTGATCAAAACGCTCCTGGTCAAAATCATGGGACATGCTGCCGGTCGAATAAGGGGTTACGCGCTGCTCCCCTAAAAGCTCCAACCCGGAGCTGGTTTTGTTATAGATCAGAAACCGGTTGGCCTTGCCAAAATGGGTGTCCACTTTTCTGCCATCACTACTTGCCACAGCTATCAGCATGGTTTTCTCCTTTTTATAAACAACCGCCGCCGGACCCGGCACAGGCAGCGCCCTTGCCGCAACCCTCGCGTCGGCCCTTCATGGATGAAAGATCTTTGCCCTCAAAAATCGCCTTGAGCCCGTCGCTGATAAAGCCGCCCATGATCACCGGCTTCACCCCGCTCTTTTTCAGAGTATCAGCCGGTATCTCGCCAACCCCGCTCACCAAAACCGCCCGGCAATCCTGCAGGATGCGGGATAAAGCGGTCCAACGCTGGAGCCCGCCTCCGGTTTGGGGTGCAGGCCGTTCTTCTTTGAGGAAAAAATCGTTTTCGCCCTTTTCCCAAATCTGGAAGGCAGTAGCCTCACCAAGATGCTGGTTGACCAGGATTCCCTCCATGGTGGCCACAGCAACATAGGGCCGCTCCTCGGTGGGGATGGCAGGCAACTTGGCACAGGCGGAAAGACAGCCGTGCATCTCCTGGGACTTGTCCTCGCCGAGCAGGCCAACGGCATCGGCCCGACAACGGGTGCAGTGACGCATCTGGGGCACATACTGCTCGGCCATATTGCGAATCTCGGCCATGTACTGCTTGCTTGGTTCTTCAATATCGGCAAAGGGGGTGTCCACGTTGGGAAACATGGCCATGCAGTTGAGGAGATCCACCCCGAGTTCCTGCATGGTTTTGGCGATTTCCTCGACATGATGGTCGTTGATGCCGGGGATGACGATGGTGTTGATCTTGACGGTGATACCGTGTTTTTTCAGCCCCTTGATCGCGGCCAACTGCCTACTGAGAAGGAGTTCTGCTGCCTGGAGTCCCCGATAGGCTACCTTGCCGTCTTTGACCCAGCTGTAAATCTTCTTGGTAACCTGCGGGTCTACCCCATTGACGGTGATGGTGACATGGGAGACATCCAGTTCGGCCAGCTCCTCGATATAGGGGCCAATACCCATACCGTTTGAGGCCAGGCAGAGTATGGTGTCCGGGAAGTTTTCTTTGATCATACGCAGGGTGGCCATGGTCTCTTCTGCATTGGCAAAGGGGTCGCCGGGCCCGGCAATACCGGCCACCGAAATACGAGGCTCCTTCTCCAGCACCTTCTCCATATAGATCTTGGCCTGTTCAGGGCTCAAAATATTGGAGGTCACCCCGGGGCGCGATTCGTTCACGCAATCATATTTGCGGTCACAGAAGTTGCACTTGATATTGCATTTGGGCGCCACCGGCAAGTGCACCCGGCCGAATTGTCCTTTTACGGCGGGGTTGAAGCAGGGGTGTTTCAGCAGATCTTTACCTGGTGTTTTTTGCATGACAATCTCCTCGTATCTCAACGAAGGCGCAAGGCCTTCAAATTTATTGGCTGGTTTCAGCGGTCATCACATATAGGAGTAGCCCACATCTGATGTGCCCTGTTTCTGCTCGATCATGGTGTTGCAGATCAGGTCAAAGAGCTGCTGCGCCCCTTGGTACCCAAGATGCAGGATACGTTGGCCTCCCATTCGATCGTGGATAGGGAAACCCACCCGAACCAAAGGAATGTTATTGCGTCTGGCCATGGCATAGCCCTTACTGTGGCCGAGGAGAAAGTCTGGCTCCAATTCCAGGGCCAGGGCCTCGATATCGTGAAAATCAGCGCCCTCAACGACCTGGGGCATTTCAGGCAAAAGGTCTCCTGCAACATCCTTGATCGCCTGCTCCAGCTTGCCGCTAGTGCCGCCCGAGGCACAGAGCACCGGGTGCACGCCAATCTCGGCCAGCAGGCTGGTCAGGCCGACCACCAGATCCTCTTCCCCGTAGACCACGGCCCGTTTGCCAAAGACGTATTTGTGGCCGTCCACCATGCTATCGATGAGGCGCGAACGGGCGGCCGCATATTTTTTGGGCATGGGTCGCTTGCTCAGGCGGGTCAAAACATCAAAAAAGCGATCCGTTTCCCTGATTCCCACGGGCATGCCGAGAGACTCCAGGGGCACAGCGAATTTTTTCTTGAGGAGGGCGCCCGCGGTTTCGCCCGGCAGTGTGCGGCCAAACTCGATGGAACACTCCCCTCTGCCCATCAGGCAGATATCCTCTATCCTGGTCCCGCCTTGGGGGATCAGGGGGTATTCGCGCAGGGCCGGGCCATCCAGGGTCTCGGAGTAATCCGGCAATAAGGTTGTAGCCAAGTCGAAATCGGCCAACAACTCTTTGAGAAAACGGATATCTGCGGCAGAGAGAAAACCGGAGAGCAGGTTAACCCGCTCAAGCCGTTCTCCACCCTTGCCCAACTGCTCGACAATGGCGCGTACCGCCGCGATAAAGCCCTCCATGTGGGTGCCGCCGTAACTGGGGGTGGAAACCTGCACCGTAAGCGGCATCCCACCCTGGCCGAACTCCTGCTCATACTCATGGAGGATCATCTTCACATCATCGCCAATGGTCTCGGTCAGGCAGGTGGTGGCAATGCCGATCAACTTTGGCTTATATTTTTCCGTAACGTTCTTGAGACCCAGCTTGAGATTGGCCGCCCCGCCGTAAACAGCATTTTTCTCCCCTAAGGAGGAGGAAGCGATATCAATGGGCTCGTTGAAATGACTGATGATATAGCGCCGCATATAGGTTGCGCAGCCCTGGGAGCCGTGAAGAAAGGGTACTGCCCCTTCCACACCGCGAAAGGCCAGGGAGGCGCCCATGGGTTTACAGAGTTTGCAGGCATTGGTTGTGGATACGTATTTGGGCATCTTGGTCATGACAACTCCTCATCTTTTCTCGGGACAAACTTCCACACCGGACTCATCACCGAGCCGTAAACCTCTTGGGCAAAATTGAGCATGCCTTTAAAACCGGCCAGCATCTCCTTGCGCTCGTGGTTGTGATCGCAAAAGGCAACCCCGAGCTTATAGGCAATGGGCCGTTCCTTGACCCCGCCGACAAAGATGTCCACCTCTTTCTCTCTTAAAAACTGGGACAACTCCAACGGGTTGGAATCATCAACGATGATGGTGCCGGGATCGGTGATTTCTTCCAGTTCACGGTAATCCTCGGGTGTACCGGTCTGGGAGCCGACCATGACAACCTGCATCCCCAAAAGGCGAAATGCCTTGACCAGGGAAAAGGCCTTAAAAGCCCCGCCCACATAGATGGCTGCCTTCTTGCCCGTCAATTCCTTGCGGTAGCGTTCGACCTCGGGCATGAGCTCGGAGAGTTCCGTGCGGACGATCTCCTTGGTCCGCGCCATCATCTCAGGATCACCAAAATGCTCGGCCACGCTGTAGAGCGACTCGGCCATATCCTCCACCCCGAAATAAGAGACGCGGATGGAAGGAATACCGTATTCCTGCTCCATCATGTTGGCCAGATCCATGGTGGCGCCGGAGCACTGGACCACGTTGAGCGCGGCCCCGTGGGCCCGCTGGATGTCAGCGATACGACCGTCTCCGGTGATGTTGGCCACCACCTCAACGCCCATGCGCTCGAAATATTCGCGGATCAGCCAGATCTCGCCTGCCAGGTTGAAATCGCCCAGGATATTGATGCTCTGCCTTGAAATATCAGAGATATCACCGGTGCCCACCAAGCGGGCCATGGCGTTACAGGCGGCCCGATAGCCCTCGCGTTTATTGCCTTTGAACCCTTCCGACTGCACGGGCAGGACCGGAATCCCCTTTTCTTCGGCCACCCTTTTACAGACCGCCTCAAGATCATCGCCGATAATACCGACGATACAGGTGGAATAGACAAAGGCCGCCTTGGGCTGGTGACGCTCGACAAGCTCGATGAGGGCCTGGCAGAGTTTTTCCTCACCGCCGAATATGACGTCGCGCTCCTGCAGATCCGTGGAAAAACTGAGACGGTGCAGCTCAGGTCCTGACGAAAGCGCACCCCGGATATCCCAGGTATAGACGGCGCAGCCAATGGGGCCGTGCACCAGATGCAGGGCGTCGGCTATGGGATACAGCACCACCCGCGAGCCGCAAAAAACACAGGCCCGCTGGCTCACCGCCCCGGCCAGGCTGTCCTTATTGCAGGACAGGGCAAAGGGCTCTTCGCCCTTGCGATATATTTGATCTTCTCGTTGTTTCAAAACTGCTTGCATTGTTGCTCTCCGGTTTGTTTAGCCCTTGTATTGAGCAAGGGGTGTGCCAGCGAAAACCACAGAGCAAATAAGCACAGTAATACAGGAAGTTAAAAAGAAGAGAACCTTTCACAGTCCCATCGGCAGGGTTACAGCCCTGAAGAGAATTTTGTAAGGTTTGCTACAAAAATGAAGCTGTGCCTGAGGCCTTGGCGCGATAGAGCATTGCCCCGAACATTTTTACTCCTACGCAAAAAGACGAACCCCACTCCAACTCGATAACATACCGAAATCACTTGCTAACTTATTATTTTTTTTACTTTGCAAGTGCCCCGAAGTCTTGTTAGGATAAAAATTATTTCAGGGCGAAAACCCTGAATCTTAAATTTTCGGGCAAGCAAAGCAGGGGGAAACGCTTGGCATCCGCACAAGCTCGTGCTTTACGCACGCCTTTCGTCTCGCAACGACAACAGGACGGAAATTACAGACAGGCATAATGATTTTTTCTGGGGCCAGTATAGGCTTTTGGAATCAGGTTTTAAGATTTTTTAGGGGTGGAGCGTTAAACGGCATCGACTCTGTTGCAAACACCTTAAAAAAAGAGATCCAATAGCATTCTAACTTGTTGGGAAAAGAATATGACTATCGACACCACATTGGTAGGATCTGTGATCACCGCGGCGGCTACAATCTTTGCCGCCTACATGACCGTGAAACATACCCAGAAGAACAAGAAAAAACATACCGAGCCTCCTGCCGCCCAAAATGAAAGCGAGCAAGCAAAGCTCGAACTGCTGCAAGGCGTTGTCCACTCCTCGCAGAGGAGAAACGTCACCACCGACTGGATCACCGGCAGGACAGGCTGGCCGGAAGAGGAAATACTGACCATAGCGCGTGCATTCCCAAATGCCTTTTACATCGGCCGCACAGAGCAATCAAAACGGCAGTTTGTTCGCCTCAGGCGCTAAAACAACCCCAGCTTACCCAACCAACACATCACGCAACCTGCTCGATCCA
This sequence comes from uncultured Desulfobulbia bacterium, assembly GCA_964385695.1. GTDB lineage: Bacteria > Desulfobacterota > Desulfobulbia > Desulfobulbales > Desulfurivibrionaceae > CAYLQA01. The sequence continues at coordinate 49,278 of CAYLQA010000004.1, forward strand.
CCCTGAAGAGCGAGAGTTTTTGCGGCCGCTCTTCTCCATCTTTTTCAGCATATGACCATGATGAATTTATTCGTTTGAATAAATCCGCCTCTTTTATATAGAGTAAGAATAGCACTGATGCATATTATCAACCGTTTCACACCATAATAAGAGGGGTCCCATGAACAAAAAAGACGAGTATGTAGAGAAGATGAAGTCGCAGCTTGAGGAATGGAACGTCAAGCTCAAGGATGTCGAGAAAAAGGTCGAGCAAACCACGGAAAAATATGCGGATGAAATTGCCTATATGCGCAAAAAACGCGATGAGGCAAAAAAGAAAATCTCCGAAATCCAGGGATGCAGCGAAGAGGCTTGGGCCGAGATGAAAATCGGTATGGACAAGGCCTGGGACAACCTCAAGGATGCCTTTGACAAGGCGCGTAAAAAATTCAAATAGCCCATGCTCGACATCTCTGCGGTGATTCCAACCGTAAAGAAAAAACTCAAAAGCCTGCCGACCGGCCATGGCCTGGACCTGCGCACCTACAAACGTGACCGGTCGGTAAGAATCATCAAACTGGATGAAGAGAGCCTTCGTGTCAGCCAAGATGGATTTGAGCAAAACGAGTTCACCATCCCTGCGGCAGAGTTAGGCAAAACCCTCAAATCCCTTCTTAAAAAAGAATTTCCCCGCAGCAACAAGGTGCGCCTTTACACCATAGAAGAGGATTGAGGAAAACAGTGAAATAAAACTCCCTTCAAGCGGATATCCCCGCGCGAGGCAATAAACATGAGCACGCCCAGCGAGTGGACCCCAGGAAAACTCTTTGAAATATCAGGTTTTTTCTGGCAGACCGCCACCCTGCATACCGCAGTAAAGCTCGATATTTTTACCGCCATCGGCAAGGAGTGTTTGCAAGCAAAAGAGATTGCCAACAAAATCGATAGCAGCCAAGAGGGAACAAGACGGCTTCTCAACGCCCTGGTGGCCATGAATCTCCTCGGCAAAAACAAAAGCGGCGGCTACAACAACCTGGAAAGCACCTACACCTTGCTCTCCAAGGATTCATCCCAGTACACAGGCCACATCATCATGCATCACCACCATCTCATGGAGGCTTGGCACAGGCTTGATGAGGCGGTGACCAGCGGCAGTCCGGTCAAAAAACGTAGCTCGCATAGTGACGAGCAACGGGAGAGTTTTTTGATGGGCATGTTTAACATCGCCTCTGGCGTGGCCCCGCAGGTAGCCAGGGCAATAGATCTCAGCGGCTGCAAGCACCTGCTGGATTTGGGCGGCGGACCAGGCACCTATGCCATCCATTTCTGCCGGGAAAACCCGGAACTCAAGGCAACCATCTTTGATCTGCCAACCACCATGCCCTTTGCCGGAAAGACGGTGGAACGCTTCAACCTTGCCGAGCGGATCAATTTTAAAGCCGGAGATTTTTCAAGCGACCCTATCCCAGGCAGCTACGATGTCGCCTGGATCTCCCACATCCTCCATGGTGAGAGCATTGATGAATGCCGAAACATCTTACAAAAGACCAAGGGGGCACTTAAACCGGGCGGCAGGATCATGATCCACGAATTTATTCTAAACAACAGCCAGGACGGGCCGCTTTTCCCTGCCCTGTTTTCTCTCAACATGCTGGTTGATACTCCAACGGGCCGTTCCTATTCAGAGGCAGAGCTTCTTGAGATGCTGGCTGAACAAGGTTTCACTGAGGTTAAACGCCTGGATTTTGTCGGCCCCAACGACTCCGGCATCATTATCGGTTTCGCATGAGCCTGACCCAGCAAATGCGAGCCTGTTCTGGTGAGCGATAAGGGTAGAAGATGAAGATCGGAACCTTTAGCATTCATGCCCATGCAATATCTGTCCATTTCACCAATGCACTCTACCCTGTCGCCGTGCTCTTTCTTCTTCTGTTTAAAGTTTTCCAGGAAGACTCCCTTCGCTCAACTTATTTTCATATCATGCTGCTGGCTTCACTCTCGGCCCCGATATCCTTTGTCACCGGAGTTGTGGAGTGGAAACAAAAATACAAGGGCGTGCGGGTCAAGATTTTCAGCAATAAATACATCTATGGCATTATCCTGGTCGCAGTTGGTTCCACTTGCACGATCTGGAACTTTCTCTCGCCCGAGATTGTAACCAGCAAAGGCTCACTCCACATTATCCACCTCTCATTAAATGTAACAATACTGCCGCTTGCCGCCTACCTTGGTCATCTTGGTGGGAAACTGGTCTTTGGCGGAGGCCACTAAAGGATGCCGCAAGGCATAATCATCAGCGGGTCGAAAATGGACAAAAAAACAAAGAAAATGATCAGGGAACTTGAAGAACAGCTTGAGGCGTTGGTGATTGCGGTGCCCAAGGAGGAGGCCGCCCACGACTTCTACCTCAAGCTTGCCAACTCGACAAAACATGAAGGCACCCGCAAGATGTTTTTGCAACTGGCGGAACAGGAAGAAGGCCACAAACGGAGCCTGGAGCAGGTGGTTGATCAAATCCAAGGAGAAATCGCCAAACTGCGTGCTCAAGCCAAATAGGCCAAACATCTTGACGCCCCCTCCCCTCCATTGAGCAGTAACGAAACGAGCATGTTCTTAGGTTGTGTTTCTCCCGGTTTTTCAGATAGACTAAATTATGGCAGGTGCGATTTTGCAGAAGGGAAATTTACAACGGAACAAATCGTTATTTTGGAGAAACCTAAGCCATGCGCGAGTCACTCTACCTTGAAGGCAATGACCAGTTTGTTGATGTCTTAAGGCAACTTCCCGCCTTCCAGTCCTTTAACCAAGAAAGCCTTTTAAACCTCCTGCGCCTGAGCAAGATGCGCACCTATGATCCCGAAGAAAAAATCATCACCGAGGGGCAGGATGAAAAATGCATGTACATCCTCATGTCCGGCAAGGCTACTGTAACCAAGGGCGGTAAATCGATCATTACCCTGCAACGAAGCGGCGATATTTTCGGGGAGATGAGCCTCTTGGACATGGAGCCGCGATCCGCCACGGTCACCGCAGAACAGGAGACGTCATGCCTTGCCATTGATGCGGAGTATCTGGACAAACTCGATGCAGAGGGCAAAAGCTCATTCCACGCCGCAATCTATCATATGTTTGCCCAGATTTTAGCCTATCGCCTCCGGGTCACAACCGACAAGTATGCCGCGGCACGGGAAGAGGTAAAAACCTTAAACAAAAAGGTCGCCTCCCTTGAAAACGAGCTTGAGGGACGAACCCTGCACTCAACCAAGATATAGTATTGCAGGGTGCTTTTTCACCCTGCCGACCACCTGCAAAGCTCAACTCCGGAGGGGCCTAGATGCGGATTCTCATGGTGCTGACCTCACATGACCAACTTGGCGATACGGGCGAGAAAACAGGCTTTTGGCTCGAAGAATTTGCCGCGCCCTACTATGTTTTTAAAGATGCAGGTGCCACAATAACCCTGGCCTCACCCATGGGTGGCCAACCGCCCATGGACCCGAAAAGCAATATGCCGGATTTCCAAACAGAGGCAACTCGGCGCTGTAAAGCTGATCAAGAGGCACAGGCGGCACTGGCAAACACCCTGCCCCTTGCCGGCCTATCACCATCTGATTTCGATGCGGTGTTCTACGCCGGCGGCCATGGCCCTCTATGGGACCTGGCAGAGGATAAGGACTCCATCGCATTGATCGAATCCATGTATGCCGCGAAAAAGATCGTTGCTGCGGTCTGCCATGCACCGGCCGTACTCCGTCACACCAAAGCCCCCAATGGCGCACCGTTGGTACAGGGCTTATCCGTAACCAGCTTTAGCAACAGTGAGGAAGATGGTGTGGAACTGAGTGGGGTTGTCCCCTTTCAGGTTGAAACCATGCTCAAAGAAAACGGCGGAAATTATTCCAAGGCGGATGACTGGCAGCCCCATGTGGTAGCCGAAGGGAACCTGATTACAGGGCAAAACCCGGCATCTTCGGAAATGGCAGCCGTTGCGGTCTTAGGCAGAATAAAATAACCCGCCCAAATATGGAGAGCCATCATGCGCCTGGCCGATGAGATCAGCGCCCTGTTAAACAACGTTGCCCAGAACATCCCCCCGGAAACGGCCCTGCTCATGGCCGATGCCACACAACGGCTGCGGCAGACAGGCATTACAGAGCATTCATGCAACAAAGGCGATCAGATCCCCGACTTCACCCTGCCCAATGCACAAGGGAAAATAATTTCCTCCTCAGCCCTCTTGGAACAAGGGCCGTTGGTCATCAATTTTTACCGGGGCAGTTGGTGACCGTTTTGCAATTTGGAGCTGCGGTCTTTGCAGCGCGAACTTTCTGCGATTCAATCCCTTGGCGCCCAGTTGGTCGCCATCTCCCCCCAGTTGCCGGATCAATCCTTGACCATGCAGGAAAAAGAACACCTGGATTTTCAGGTCTTGAGCGATGTGGGAAACAGGGTTGCAAAAAAATTCGGCCTGGTCTTTACATTGCCGGATGAGCTGCGCCCCATCTATGCCCAGTTCGGCATAGACCTCCCAACGGCCAACGGCGATGATAGTTTTGAGCTGCCTGTCCCGGCATCCTACGTGGTCAATCAAGAGGGGCGCATTGTCCTGGGTTTTGTCGAGATCGACTACACAAAACGGCTTGAGCCGGCCCAGATTATCGAGACCCTCAAGACTCTCTCATCCAGGTAAATCAACAGGACATGAACGATGTGATCAGGGGCACCTTTCAGCAAAACACAGAAAAGTACCCCCTTTACAGGCTATGTTCACACCCACCAAATCTGGCGTTTGGCCGGGTTGCCGATGAGATCAAATGAATCGCCAGCCTCCTGGAGCACTGCGTCAAGGTCCTCCACAGTGAACTCATAGCCCTCCTTTGCGGCAAGGGCTACAAAATCCTCTTTGGTTTTCATGGCGTCGTACATGCCACGCATGGCAATATTCTCTCCTCCGGCAATCAAGAGTTCCTCGCAATTTTTTTTAGACATGATTTTCTCCTTATATAAATAACGTGTGTAAGACCGGCAGACTGCTGTACAAACCTCCTTCCGGCCAGGCCATATACCTTGCATGAGACAGATACATAGCCAGATCCATGCCAGCGCCCCACACGCCAATAAAAACCATTTATTTCAACTAGTTACAAAAACACCCAACCCCAAGCATGCAATTCAACCAACATAGACAAACAACAAAAAGGTAGAACAGGTGACAAATTTGAAAGGCGAAAAAGCAGGCTTTGTCTGGCTGTCATGTTTGAGCTATAATTATCTGGCCTACCGAAAAAAACATACAATGTTGAGGAGTACGACATGGGAAACAAGCCTGCACTTGATAAAAACAAAATCGATCCCGAGCGGATGCAGATCATGCGCTCACTGCCGGTTGAGGTAAAAGAGCAGATCACAGGTGAGGAGGCCCAGGCCTTTTTATACGGTGAGGATCTTCCGGAATCACTCTATGAAAAATTAAAGGATTACCTGAGCGAGGGAGAATAATCCTCTTCCTTGTTCTTTTTAACAGGAGACAACAATGCACAAAATATCATCCGTCTTAATTTTTGCAGCCCTTGCCGTGTTACTTGTTTTTCAACAAGGAGCCCTGGCCTCTGCCGAATGGCGCACCTACAATTCCGAAGAATACGGGTTTTCCATGTTGGTACCCCAATCCGCCGTGTTTGTGGAAAGGGAATATGGCAACGGCTGGGGAGCGCTTATTGCAAACTATGATGGAATTATGCTCTATGCCATCGGCAAACTCGGTGAGCAGGCCTCAGCCCAGGAGATTGAACGATACGGGGTCAAGGTGACCAGGGTTCCGGCGGGCAAATGGAGGGAGATCGATTCGGGCAGCGGCGGAGGCTGGAACTGGTACAAGACCGTCAAGGCCGAGCATTACGGTAAAACACTGTTCGGCGGCTACGGCACCGGGGCCAAGGGAAGTTATCTCATTGTCCTGGTCACCAGCCGAGAGGACTTTAATAAGCACCGCGCTGAATACGAAAACTGGTACAACAGTATCCGTCTTCGTTGAAGCAAAACAATACAGCTCTAGATCTGGTGGATGGTATGCACTTACGAAAACTTTTTCTTCCGGCCCTTGTTCTTGGTTTTCTCTTTCCCTCTTTTGTTTTCTGCGATAGCGGCGAGATGGCGGTTGGGCAGCGTTCGCTCTTAACAAGCTCCATCCAACACAATGTCTACTCCCCGCGAGTGGAAATTCCCATGGATCGCGCCGAAGAGGATGCGGTTAACGCCCTACTCAAAAGCACCATTGATGAGCTGTATCACGGATACGACTCCGCAGACGAGGTGAGCATCAGCTTTGAGGTCACCTACCAGGAGTATCCGCTTCTGTCGATTCGTTACGAGATATATTCCCATACCCAAGGAGCGGCACATCCGACCATCACCTCATTTGCCCAAACCATCGATCTTTCGCAACGCAAAAATCTGGACCTTGCTGGTGTTTTTTCTCCGGGCTATCAGGAAAAGCTCGATACGGCCATCATCGACATTCTCAAACAAAGGGAAAACTACTCCCCCTGCGCGAAGGATGAAAAAAGGCCTCTCAGTGCCTGTTATTCAACTATTTCCGCCAAGACCGGTTTTTACCTGAAAGATAAAGACATTGTCTTTGCCTTCCCCACATATGAAATTGCCCCGGGGGTCCATGGCCCAATTGACGTGGCAGTGAGTATTACGGAAATTTCAGACCTGCTGCAGCCCAAGAGCCCGATCTCTGAGGTCAGCAAGGAAGGAGCCGTTCAATAGCGGTCTGAGATGCTTACGCGGCGAATGACCCTATACAGGTTTAAGGAAAAGGCTGACTCTTTGCCTTGGCGCACGAAACGATTATCAAATGGAAAAAATCAACCAAATGCGCTAAGGTAACGGCCCCTGGCAACGTTAAGAAAGAGTATGAGCAATGACCTTTTCCTGTAAAAACTACGACTACAATAAAGACGAGTGCCTGAAACTGCACTCCGAATGCATCCCCGGCCGCCCCGGCTGCGTGCTCGAAGGCAGGGTTGCCTTGAGCGATGAGTTGGAAAAACGCATCCAGCAACTGGAGGCGGAACGCCAAGAAAGGCTCGGCAAATAGCACTTCCCCTTAGCGGACCAAAGCAATCTCCAAGCCCGCCTCATACGGGTAAGCGACTCACCCTAATCAAATATACTGCACCTGGCTGCTGACTTTACCTTCCGCCATGGTAAAGGTCACATGGTAGTCGTGTCCGTCTTCAAGCAGGTAGCCGTATTGCTCAACCGCAGCTAAAGGCTCACGCTCATAGGCCGCGGCAAATTCCTGATGTCGCCTCGCCGCTTCCAGCAGGGAGGCGGTTGCCGACATGCCCCGAATGCTGTTGGCCAACTCCTCATCCTCATTTATTGCCTGGGCCAACTTGCCCGCCTCAGGTTCTTGGCCATTCACGAGAATGGTGCCGTCGTAGCCGACGCTGAATTTCATTTCAGCTCCACCGTCTATTCCCAGGTCCCGACACTTTACCCCCGCCAACTTCTCAACATAGCTTTTGAGCTGCTTCAGGCTCTCCTCAAAAAAATCCACACTGACAACCCTCTGCTCCGAACCCTGCATCTTATCCAACAAGATGGAATGAAATCCCTCAGGGGCCGGGGGAGTATTTGTGGCATGGGCATATGAGCCAGTGCTTGCCTGATGACTGGTTGCGACGTTTGTGATCATCTCTCTCTCCTTGTCTTGAGTTAAACCACTCAACAGAGAAAGAACTGATGCAATAAAAAGACCTGACTGAAACAACTTTAGAAAAAAATTTTTTCTCTAAAAAATCAGCGCGTTACAGACACACCACCGAAATAAGCCAGGCGGCTATTTTTTCCCGGCAGGCAGTATTTTCTGAGAACTGTGCAAGATAAGAGGGAATTTTTTGCAGCAAGCCTCAACCGCCCCATGCGAACGGCCAGGTTCTCACCACTCTCCCAAAGTCACCCCTGTGCCTTATGGCCCTTCTCATAGGGTCCCTCTCCAAACGCACAAAAAACATGCGCCATCAACGAGTTAGCTCAGCCATCGGTACACTTTTCACCGCACAACAACACCTATTTCTGCTAAGATGAAAAAATAATACTTCGCTTCGTAACTTTAAGAATGGGGTAGTGATGAGCGAAAACAGCGACAAAGCAAAGCCGTTATACAGCCGTCTTACGTCGGTTCTCGTCGGTTTGATCGTGGGCATGGCCGCCCTGATCAGCTGCTCTTTTATCCAAAAACTCATTGCCGGCTATGACGCCTTTTTGTTCAAAGGCTATCTCATCCCTGCACTTTTCGGCGGTGCTGCCGGTTGTCTCATCGGGTTTTACATCCACACCATCCGGCAACTGAACACGGCCCTGGCAAAACGGGTCGGTGAGTTGGAAAGGATTCTGCCCATTTGCGCGCACTGCAAACGCATCAGGAAACCGGATTCCGACCCGGAAGTCCAGCACTCATGGCAACAGATCGAGTCCTACATTTCCCGCAAGACCGATTCCCAATTCACCCATAGCATCTGCCCGGAATGCATGGAGCATCTTTACAGGAATGAGTTGTAGAAAAAACCCAGGAAAGATAGCGCCAAACATGCTAAACATGGTCCGGTAGATACACCCTGCGCAACAGCGTAAGGCCTAGAAAATTAGGAGGACCATTTCTTTGGCACAACAAAACATAAAAACACGGCTGACAAGGGCGGCACTCGTTGCCGGGGTGCTGTACATCTGGGACGGCTTTATCTTCGGCATGCCCTTTATCGGCTTTTTCGCCGCAGCCGCTGCCACGGTTGCCTATACCCTGCTCTCCCTCAATAAATTTTTCAAAAAAGAGCAAGATACCGCTCGGCAATTGGTCTTTGTCGCGGCAGTCTATCTCTGCGCCATCATGGCGATTGTCTCCACCCATTCTTATAGCCAGGAAATGGGCGAGAACAATGCCAGGCAAATTGTCAGCGCGGTCAGGGCATACCACGCTGAGCATGGCAAATATCCGCAAAAGCTTACGGAGTTGGTGCCGAAGCACCTCAGCAAGATCCCCCGAGCCCGGCTCAGCGTCAATAGCGACAGCTTCCAATACACCGGCACGGGGGATGACTACCAGCTGCAGTGGCTCAAGGTTTCCCCTGCCATCCACAGGATATACCGTTTTAAGGGTGATGAATGGCTTACAATTGATAAGACGAAAAAGGCAACACCATGAAAACAGCAGATGATCTCTGGGAAGAAATCGGCTCACTGGCCGAGGATGAAATGTTTCATGTCATGACCAAGCTCTTTGCCCTCTATGAGACAGAGATACAACAGAACCCGCACAGTGCCACAGCAGCTGATTTTTTTAGCAAACTGGATGCGGCCATTACCCAAACCCAGGAATGCAACAGCAACAGACGCTAGCGGGGCTACCCTATAACACCCCTTCCAAATAACAGCCGTTCTCCCGGGTGATACCCGCCTGAAGGATAATCGGCTCGTACCTGGCCATAAAGCCGCCGTGGGAATCAATATACATGGGATGGTACTCGGGCCGGACGACCCGCACCCTTTTATACCCCTCGCCCTTGGCAATCTCGCAGACTTTTTTTAAGACATACCCCCTTGGGTCCATCTTCAGCTTTGCTGCCAAGCGCGCATAATTACGACTGCGATTTTTCTGATCACCAAACACCCTTTGACCCTGCATGGTGATGACAACGATTTCGCTGTTTAGGGTATCCAGAAAAAAGCTGGCCTTGGCAATATAGGTGGAATCCGTACCATGGGGATTTTGCTCATCCTCCCTGGCGACATAACAGCAGATGCCGAAATGATCCTCGGCGGATCCTTCCTCCATGAGCATCTTGATGCCGTTACCCAGGCTGACCGCCCCGCCGTAATTCTTCAAAAACTCTCCCCGGGCGGCCAAGGTCTCATGGATGATGCGGCCGTTATTTTCAAACTGGGCAACGCTCTCGGCTAAGGTGTCTTTATCAAGCCCGTGCAAAAGAAAGTAGGGCCCGGGGTAGCAGGCGTGATCGCTGTCCATGAGCGGCTCGGCATAATCCTGCATGGCATGGGACATGGCGCGGGAATATTTTTTTATCTTGGTGGCATCGGACAGGCTGTGAAAACCATGCTCGAGCAGGATCATCACCAACTCGATATATTCGGAAAAACAAAGACCGTGCAGGGTCTGTACCATTTTTTCTTGACGCCCGCTTGCCGGATCCGCCTTCTGATAGCTCTCGCTCACGGAATAGAGCGAGGAGTCAAAGAGGTCCTGGTCAAAGCAGGAGGGATCGATGATATACTCCTCGATCCTATCGGCAAAACTTCTTTCGTTTATCTTGGTCATTTCCAATTCCTGGATAGTGCATTCGTCCCCTCCAGGTCCATAATGCATTTCATTAAACATAAGGTGTTAAAGGTTCTTTGGCAATCGTTGACTTGAGAATCACCTTGTACAAGCAAGGAGAACATGGCAAAAGGACAGGATGGCTAAAACAAAAATCATCATAATCGGCGCCGGAGCAGCTGGCCTGATGGCAGCCGGATGCGCGGCCCGGGCAGGCGGTGAGGTCCTTGTTCTTGAAAAAAAGAAAAAACCGGGCCGCAAGCTCTGCATCACCGGCAAGGGGCGCTGCAATATCACCAACGTAGCCGAGGTGCGGGAGTTTATTGCGCATTTTGGTAAAACAGGCAACTTCCTACGCCAGGCTTTTGCCCGTTTCTTTAATACCGAATTGATGGATTTTCTTTCCGGACTTGGCCTGGCCCTGGTCACCGAGCGCGGCGGCCGAGTCTTCCCGAAAAGCGAAAAGGCCTCGGATGTGCTCAAGGTCCTGCTCAAATGGACCGGAGCGCATGGGGTAACCATCCGGCCCGAATCAACGGTGAGCAAATTCATCGTTAAAGAGCAACGGGTCTGCGGGGTCGTCTGCAATGGCCAGAAGATCGAAGCCGATGCTGTTATCCTGGCCACCGGTGGGGCCTCCTATCCTCTGACCGGCTCCACCGGCGACGGTTATATGCTGGCCGAGTCCTGTGGCCACAGCATCAAACCCATTCGCCCGGCCCTGGTGCCGCTCGTGACCGCAGGGAACATTACCAAAGAGATGGCCGAACTCAACCTGCGTAATATCAAGGTCCGCATGCTCATCAACGGCAAAAAGGCGCAGGAGGAGTTCGGCGAGTTGATCTTTGCCAAGTACGGGGTCACCGGCCCGGTCATCCTCACCTTGAGTGGGTTGGCGGTAGAGGCCCTGCAAAACGGTAAAAAGGTGGAACTGCTCATTGACCTCAAACCCGCCCTGGATGAAAAAAAGCTGGATGCCCGCCTGCTGCGCGATATCGAAAAAAGGGGCAAGGAAGAGATGAGCAGTCTCCTGCGCGGTCTGTTGCCCAAAGAGATGGTGGATGTTTGCCTCAGCCAAACCGATATCCCGGCAAACCGTATGGTGCATAGCCTGGGCGCAAAAGAACGCAAACGGTTACGCATGTGGCTCAAGGAGTTCCGCCTGGAGGTCACCGGGCACAGGCCCCTGGCCGAGGCCATTGTTACGGCCGGTGGCGTGGAAACCAAGGAGATTGAACCAAAAACCATGGAGTCCCGCCTGACCAAGGGCTTATTCATTGTGGGCGAGGTGCTGGACATCCAAGGCGACACAGGTGGATATAATCTGCAAGCCGCTTTTTCCACGGGCTGGCTGGCAGGACAAGCCGCCGCCAAGGTAGGAACAAGATCATGATCGCCATCAGCAACTCCGTTGCCATTAGCGAGAGCGAGATAGAGATCAGCGCCATCCGCGCCCAGGGTGCCGGGGGGCAGAATGTAAACAAGGTCTCAAGCGCGGTACACCTGCGCTTTGACATCCGCGCCTCTTCCCTGCCGGACTTTTACAAGAACCGCCTGTTAAACCTTGCCGATCACCGGATCAGCAAGGAGGGTGTGATCGTTATCAAGGCCCAGCAATCCAGGAGCCAGGAGGCCAATAAAGAGGAGGCCATTGCCCGCTTGGTGGCCCTGATCCGCAGCGCCGGTGTCACGCAAAAAAAGCGGCGTCCTTCAAAACCAAGCCGCGCTTCGCAAAAAAAGCGGGTGGACAAAAAGGTCAAACGCGGCAAGACCAAATCCCTCAGGGGTAAGGTGCAGTATTAGGAGATTGCTTTTCGTATGAAGATCTGGGTCGATGGTGATGCCTGCCCCAAGCCGGTCAAAGAAATTCTTTACCGGGCTGCGGAACGGCTTAAGATTGAGCTGGTGCTGGTGGCCAACAGTTTTCTGCGTACCCCACCCTCCCAGGTAATCCGTTCGGTTCGGGTTGCTGCCGGGCTTGATGTGGCGGATAATACGATCGTCAAGGAAATGGACACAGAGGATCTGGTCATCACGGCCGACATTCCACTGGCAGCCCAGGTGATCGAGAGGGGCGGGCATGCTATCAACCCGCGGGGGGAATTGTACAGCCAGGAAAACATCCGGGAACGGCTCTCCATGCGGGACTTTATGGATGAACTTCGGGGAACAGGAGTGGAAACCGGCGGCCCAGCCTCATTCAATAAGCAAGACACCCAGTCCTTTGCCAACCAACTGGACCGTTTTTTAACCCGGCACAAAAAATCTTAGGAGAAAAACCTCTCCGCCTCTTCGCGGCGCAACGATTCCGTAAACTGTTCCATGCGGTCAACCGCCTCGTTATAGCCGCCTTCCCCTTCTTCGGGTTGGGGCTTTTCCTGGGTTTCCTCCATGGCCGGGGTAAGCACCTGGTTCAACTCCCGTTCCACCGAGTTGAGCTGGTTGCAAAAGAGCAGAAAGTTGGTCTTATTCTCGTACGTTTCCCGCAACAGATCCTGGTACTCAGCCCCATCCCGGCTCAGCAATTCCTGGAAATGACAGACCAAAATCTCCATAAACCTGATGTACACCTTAAAGGCCGACTCCGGCAACTTGGCTGTCTTGGCCAGCGTGCCGCAGTCCGGGTCCCCACCTCCCTCTACGGCCTTGCGGGCCGCATCCAAAGCGCGCTTACGGCTCACCATATAGTGATGAACAAACTCCTCGCAGCCGGTTTTATAGCGATCTTTCTGATAAAAATAATAGACAAAGATAATGGGGATAAGAATCATCCACACGCTGAGTTGCGGATTGGGAATCAACTTGGTTGCCAATCTGTGGGCAAAACCTGTTTCGTATTCTTCGATGAGATCATATTTCTCGTCTAAGCTGGTCATATGTTTTCCTGGGGTGCAGCGGTGCGACTTGATCACACGGCGATTGCTCGTTACTTCGGTTTGCAATAGTGTAGCATGGGAGAGAGACGATTAATACAGACAACTGCTCAGGACAACTTACCCATCGAGCAGGATTAAGGTCGACTCCACCAGCTTACTCAGCATCTCCTCGGTAAACCCGGCCGTGGCCAGCACCACGATGCCGGAGGCTGTAGCGGCAATGGCAGTGGCAACCTGCTCAGAGTCCAGCCCCTTGGGCAACTCACCCTTTTGCACACCATCTTCAAGCACCTTTGCGATAAGTTCCTGCTCCACACCGAACAGGGCCGAGGCCATCTCCCGGGTTGTCTCATCATGCTGCTTGCTTTCCAACACCGATAGGATCACCAGACAACCTGCCGGGGTGCTCTTGTCAAAACTGAAATCAAGCACCGCGGCCAGCCAGTTTCGCACAATCTCCCGACTCGTTCGCCCCTGTTCGATAATGGTGCCCAGCATCTTCTTGACCCCGTCCACATAGAGGGCCAGGCTCTTTTGGAAAAGGCTGCGCTTATCACCAAAGGCGTTATACAGGCTGGTGCGTTTGAGACCGGTGGCCGTTTCCAGATCTTGTATGGAGGTGGCGCCGTAGCCCTTTTCCCAAAAAAGCGCCATAACGGTTTCAAGAACCTGCTGCTCATCAAATGCCTTACTCCGTCCCATCTCGCCTCCTTTTTTACCGATCGGAACAAAAATACCTTGACACTCAAACTTCAAGAGTGGTTTATTGTACCATACGTTACAAAAAAGATACTCATATTGATTCTATGTCCCTACTTATTATCTCGCAGCCTGTCAAAAGAAATCCGGTGGACACCCATATCCGCCCAGCTGCGCAACTATATAGTAACACCCAACAAACCCGCAGTACCTGTTCCCGTATGAGATGCAGGAGGAAGGAGTTATGAATCGACTGTGTATTACCTTGGCAATTCTCCTGGTGGCGATCACGGCACTGCAAGCCCAGGCCCGGCCTCAGATCCGTTTTGATAAAGCAAGCGAAACCTGCCGGACTATTGGAGACGGCCCCCTGGAGTGGGAGAGTCGCGCATGGGGAGAAGGCGGCAAGCAATTCAAGCAGGTCTGCCAGAGCTGCCACTCAAGAAGTAATGACAAAGGGGCCCCCTTTCTCTGGAGCGAGTCAAAGACCTCCAGAGGCTGGAACAGGGTCTTTTACAAAAAGTCCGCAAAATGCGCCAAAGACGGCTCCTGGGATGTTCTCAGCCAGGAACAAAAACGTATGGTCAACGATTATCTGTATCGCTGGGCTGCCAACAGCCAGGACCTGAACGACAACTGCTGACGCTGATCGGCAGCTCCCAGTTTGGGAGAAACTCAACAGAGCTTTCCTTGTGATGCCGGGCTCCCTTCTCAACTGCCCTTTGCCCGGCATCATGATCCCTCGGGAAGGAGCAGGGACACCCCTCTATGCCCAAACCCCCGTCTCTGTTCCTTCCCTTCTTTCCCTTCCCTCCCCTAACAATCTCCTTTGTGCTCAAATTGACTTTGCGCAAATCTTTATGCGAAAATAATAGTGTCATCAGACTAAGTGCGTGGTGTGGCTTGACCACAGGGGCAAAGGCAGCTTCATAACTTCATTGTCATAAGCTGTGAGCGGGAGCCGAATTCACTTTCATTCGGTACTTGAGGGCCAGGCAAAAAGCCTGGCGGGGGATTTAGTATGAAAAAATCGTTACTGCTGCTTGCTTTAAACATCTGCTTTTTTTCTTCCACGGTTTTTGCCGCACCGGCAATACGGATAATGGTTGTCGACAGCTACCACCCGGAATACCTCTGGTCGCAACATATCAATGAGGGCTTTTGCGATGCTCTGCTGGCCCACGGTTATCTGGACAACAAGGAACAGGTGGCAACCTATAACAGCAACAACCTTGTTGAAACACCAAAGGTCGTTGTCAAAAAACTGTGGATGGATACCAAGAGAAAAAAGGAAAAGGATGAGATAGCCCAAATCATGGTGCGTTTCAGCAAAATCATCCGGGAATTCAAGCCCGATTTGATCTTCCTGGGCGATGACAATGCTGCCAACTACATCGGCAACCAGTTTCTCGATACCCAAATCCCCATTGTTTTTTGGGGGGTAAACCATACCCCTGTCAAATACGGCATTGTGGATAACGCGGAGCGCCCCGGGCATAACGTTACGGGTGTTTATCAAACAACCTATTATGCGGAAAGCCTCGATTTTTTAAAAAAGATCGTCCCTACGATCAAAAATTTCGCCATTCTCTCGGACGATACGACAACGGGCAGGGTGCACACCAAGGCGATAAACCACCTGCACCGGACAGGGCGCATTCCCCTCAAGCTCGTTGAGACCGTCTCCACCAACGATTACGAACTGTGGAAGAAAAAGGCCCTGGAACTGCAGGACAAGGTGGATGCCTTTTTCATTGCCCAATACTCCGGTCTGAAGGATAAAAATAACAAGCCGGTGCCGGATCTTGAAACAGCCAACTGGTATCTCAACAACATCAAAATTCCAGAGACCGCAGGATTCCGCCACCGCGTTGTCCATGGCATGCTCTGCGCCGCAGATGACTCGGGATACAGCCAGGGCTATGAGGCGGTAGTCATTGCCAATGACATTCTGGCAAATGGGGCTGATCCGGCCACCTACCCTCCCCGCACCCCCAAACGCGGCCCATTGATGGTCAACAAGCAACGGGCCAAAATGCTCGGCATTACCCTGACCCAGGAGATGGGTATAGAAGAGTATATTGAAAAGGCGGCTGCCATTGAAAACGGCAGCACCCAGGCGAAGAAAAAAATTCTGGTCGTCAGCAGTTATCACCGGGAATACACCTGGACCCAGGAGACCAACAAGGGAATGTGCGATGCCATGCTGAAACATGGTTATTTGGACAACAAAAAACAGGTGGCCTGGTTTACGGAAAACGACCATGTGGAGTCCTCGCAGGTGGTGATGAAAAAACTCTGGATGGACTCGAAACGGAGGAGCAGCAGTTCACAAAAAACGAAACAGGCAGCAAAATTCTATAATATTATCAAGGATTTTCAGCCAGACATTGTCCTCTTGGGCGATGACAACGCAGCCAACTATATCGGCAACCATTTCCTTGATTCCGATCTGCCCATGGTCTTCTGGGGCCTCAACAGAACCCCGGTCAAGTACGGCCTGCTGGAAACCCAAAAGAGGCCGGGTCATAATGTGACCGGTGTTTACCAAACAGGCTATTACCTAGACAGCCTCAACCTGTTAAAAAAGCTGGCCCCCACGGTAAAAACATTTGCCGTACTCTCGGACAGAAGCCCATCGGGCCGCCCCCATTACAAGGCTCTTGAACGGTTGTCTTTAAAGGGCGAGCTGCCCCTCAAGCTTGTGGAAACCGTTACCACCGAAGACTATGACACCTTTAAAAAAGAAGCACTCAGGCTGCAAAAAGAGGTGGATGCCTTTTATATCTCCTCCTACATCGTACTCAAGTATAAAAACGGCGATCCTGTGCCCGACGACGTGGTGGCCGCCTGGTATGTGGCCAACATCAAAATCCCGGAGGTTGCAGGATTCCGGCACCAGCTTCTGCAGGGTATGCTCTGCGGGGCAATCGACTCCGGCTACAACCAGGCATACCAAGCCATGGAGATGGCCCACAGGATCCTAGACCACGGGGCAAGCCCTGCAACTTACCCGGCCCGCTCTCCGGGACGCGGCCCTTTGATGGTCAATTCGTTCCGGGCCAAAATGCTCGGCATTTCCTTGAACAAAAAAATGGGCATAGAAGAATATTTGAACTAGGCTGAAGGAATGGAACCGCAATTGGAGCAGGTCGAAGGCAAAGGCCTTTCTATATTCTACCGATTACTGATCGCCTTTCTCGCGGTGGTCACCGTTGTCAGTGTCAGCCTGACTGTGGTGTATTACCTTTTCAGCAAGCAATCCATCGAACAAAACGCCCGCAACGCCATTGCCAGAGATTTGGAGGCGGTGGCACAGAGCTTTCAGCACAACCTCCGTTATGTCTTGGTCAGAGATATCAAACTGCTGGCAGCCAACCCGGTTGTGGATGATTATTTGATGTCCTCGGAGCTGAGCGCCGAGGTCACTGCCAGGGCAGTGGAAAGATTATTCCTCCAGTCCGTGCGCCATGCAAAAGATATCCGCTACATTTCTTTTGTGGATTATGTGGGCCAAGAAAAAATTCTGGTCAACCGTGAAGGCCACATAAAAACATCGCGCAACAAGAGCGGCGACGAGCTCTTCAACAGGATTGCCACCTCTCCTGCCGGAAGTATTTTGATCAAAGGCCCACGAAACGACGGCAAGGGCAACACAGTATTCTCCATCGGCATATACAAAACCGACCCGGACATTGGGGAGTTCAGCGGCGCAATCATGGTAGAGTACAGCCTTGATAATTTCTTTACCTCACTTGAAAAAATACAGGTCTTTGGCGAGAATACCGTCTGGATTTTTTCACCGGAAGGGGACGTTCTCAAAAAACCCCAGGCTGGCAACACAACGCTGGACCCTCGCCCGTTTCTCGCTAAAAAGCTGCAGCCCACCCCGCTCTTCTCAACTTCAAGTCAAGGGTTAGTGGCGTACAGCGATCTTTTTATCGCTGCCGACAAACCATTGATACGGCTCAGCATAAGCGTGCCGCAATCTCTGTTGTTAAAGGATGTTCACGCAGTAGTGCGTTTTTTAACGATCCTCTCCCTTGGCTCCCTGTTTGCCGTTGCCGTTATTGCCTTTTTTGTCTCGCGCTACCTGTCCAAGCCCATTGTCAAACTCGCGGCCCAGGTGACAAATCTCTCCAGAGGGGGTCTGCCCACAGAAACCAAGATCAAGGCCACCGGCGAGGTTGCCATGCTGATCGACAGCTTCAACACCATGGCCCATGATCTGCGGCAGACAGCGGTCTCCCGAGACTATGTGGACAAAATATTCAAAACCATGCTCGATGCCCTTATCGTTGTTTCGCCGGACGGAAAAATAAAAACCGTTAATTTTGCAACCTGCAAGCTGCTCGGCTACGAAGAAAACGAACTGATCGGCGCGCCCATAGAAAAAATCTTTGCCGATGAATCACTGGCCCTCGGGCTCGACAAAATGGTAGGGACAGAGACTATCCGCAATCTTGAGAGCAGCTACCTTGCGAAAGACGGCAAAGGGATCCCGGTTCTTTTCTCCAGCAGCATCATGCTGGACACAGAGAATACAAACCAAGGCTTTGTCTGCTTGGCCCTGGATATAACCGAGCGGATACGGGCAAAAGAATCCCTGGAAAAATCGTATCAACAATCACGAATACTCGCAGACGAGCTTAAGGTTAAAAACATTGAGCTGAATCAGATGCTCAGCGAAATCCAGATGAAAGACACCGCCTTGCAGGCCGCCCATGACAACCTGGAACGGGATGTCGAAGAACGCACCGCAGACCTCCGCCACGCCATGGAAAGCGCCAGGGCGGCAAACCGGGCCAAATCCGAGTTTCTTGCCAACATGAGCCATGAGATAAGAACGCCCATGAACGGCGTCATCGGCATGACTTATCTCGCTTTGGAAACCAAGCTTACCGATGAACAAAGAGAATATCTCGAAACCATCAACGAGTCCGCCCATCACCTGCTGGACGTAATCAACGACATTTTGGATTTCTCCAAAATTGAGGCGGAAAAACTCGATTTAGCCCCCATCGATTTTAGGCTCCGCCAAACCATGGAAAACGTGATACAGGCCTTCGGCACCAAGACCAGAGAAAAGAAGCTGGAACTGCTCTGCCATATTCTGCCCGAAACCCCTGACGCGCTTATCGGCGACCCTGGCCGCGTCAGCCAAATCATCATCAATCTGCTCGGCAACAGCATAAAATTCACGGAATCCGGCGAGATTGTCCTGCGGGTCGGCCTGGAGAAAAACGAAGAAAATATCGCCCACCTTCATTTTGAGGTGGCTGATACAGGTATCGGTATTCCAAAAGAACGGCAACAAGACATCTTCGATGCCTTCAGCCAGGCGGACAACTCCATGAGCCGCAAATTTGAGGGAACAGGCCTGGGTCTTTCCATCTGCTCCAAGCTGGTCGAGCTTATGCAGGGACGCATTTGGCTTGAAAGTGAGGAAGGCAAAGGCTCCACCTTTCATGTTGTTATTCCCTTTGCTCTTCAGCAGGAGGCAACCGCGCAGCCTGAGCCGGTTTCCGTTGAGGAGCTCAAGGGCAAATCAGCCCTGGTGGTGGATGACAATAAAACAAACCGCCAGATCCTTGAGCAGATGCTGCAAAGTGCAGGTATGCAGGTCACCTTGGTTCAGGGTGGGCAGGAGGCCTTGGTCGCCATGGTAAAGGCGGGCGAAAAGGATACTCTTTTTGACCTGGCAATCGTTGATGTCCACATGCCGCAAATGGATGGTTATACCCTGGTGAAGACAATCCGAAAATCCGTGGATATGGATCGAATGGCCATCATGATCCTTACCTCGGGTGAAAAGCGTGGAGATACCGCCCTGTGCAAAGAACTCGGCATTGCCGCATATCTGAATAAGCCCATTCGCCAGGAGTCATTACTCAATTCCATTGCCACGATTTTCGGTAAACAGAAAAAAGAGGCCAGCGAGCAGGCCAAAGCGATAGCACAAAAGCCTGCTGCTCCTGATCAGAGCACGAATAAGCTGCAAATTCTCCTGGCAGAGGACAATATCGTCAACCAAAAGGTCGCTACCAAGCTTTTGCAAAAGGCAGGGCACGATGTGACTGTGGCCAACAACGGCAAAGAGGCCGTTGCCGCCTCTGGCGAACAATCCTTTGACCTTATCCTCATGGATATTCAGATGCCCGAGATGGACGGCTTTGAGGCGACCTTTGCGATCCGGGCTGCGGAAAAAGATGGAACCCGCGTGCCGATCATAGCCCTTACCGCCCATGCCACCAAGGGATATAAAGAGGAATGCCTGGATGCGGGCATGGATGATTATATCTCTAAGCCCATCAATATCAAAAAACTCAACGCGGTTTTAGAGGGCTTTGCTCCGGCAGACAACTAGAGCCAGCCCCACCCCAACGCCCCTTTACTCCTCAAGATCCGCTTCGATATCCAGGTAAATCTGAATCTCATTACCGACCATCACCCCTCCATCATCAAGGGGAACATTCCAAGCCATGCCAAAGTCCTCGCGGTTTACAATGGTGCGTGCCGTTATGCCGATGCTCGTCTCCCCGCCAAAATCCTCAGGGCTTTGCACAGGCCCGGAAAAACTCACAGCAAGTTCCACCGTCTGCGTGATCCCGTGAACCGTCAGCTCTCCGTGCAAGATTCCTTCATTGTCTCCTAACGCTTCAAACCCGGTGCTACGAAAGGTAATATTCGGGTGGCTTGCCGCATCGAAAAAATCCTGACTTTTCAGATGCTCATCCCTTTTGCTGATACCGGTGTAGATTCCCGATACATCAATGGACACCTCCAGGGAAAAGGCTGATTGATTATCAGGATCAAATTGCGCTGTGCCGCTCAGCTTGTTGAACTGGCCACGCACATTGGCGAGCATCATGTGCCGGACCGCAAAAGCCCCCACCGAATGATCAGGGTCGATATTCCATTTTGCCATGGGATTCCTCCATGTACACTGATTGGCGATAAGTTTTTGGCAAGTATCAACTCCTCAGTCCTGGATAAAACATTGCGGGTCTTCGCTCAGTAAATCGCCCTTGCCCCTGGCAAGGGAATGGGCATAGGCAATCGCCCTGCACCCACGGCAATGGGCCCATCTTGGGCAGGTGCCGCATTTGCCTTTATATCTGCTCCGATCCCGCAGCTGCTCCATCACTTCAGAATGCGCCCAGATCTCTCTGAGCGAATCATGCCGTACATTGCCCACCGCTGTGGCCAACCTTCGGCACGGGGTCACTGTGCCGTCCGGCAGGATGGTCAAACCGGAGATACCGGCAGCGCAGCCGCCCGTGGCAACCCCGCCGCAATCCTCAACCACACACCCGGCTTTAAGCTGTGAGGCCACCGGATCGCCGGTGACAATTTCAACCCCGTTTGTGGGCAGGGAAAAGATCGACTCATATATTTCCCGCACCTTTTGCGGCTTGATCATCTTTTCCACAAGCCCCGCCCCACTGCCGTAAGGCACCAGGCGCGAAAAGCCAAGGCGTTGCACACCAAGCGCCCCGGCCAGGCCTACCATCTCATGAAACTTGCCTGCATTCACCTCGGATAAGGTGGCATTGATCGTCACCCGCAGCCCCGCCTCAAGCAAATGGGAAATCCCTTTACAGGAGGCGGCAAAGCTCCCCTTGCCCCGGATGGTCTCGTGGATCTCCTCCGGCCCCTCCATGCTGACCTGGACGCCCTTTACCTGTAATTCAGCCAATGCCGTTGCCTTTTTTTGATCGACCAGGGTGCCGTTGGTCAGCAGGTAGAGGGCAAAGCCTCGTGCACCCATCTCGGCCAAAGCCGCAAACAGGTCCTGCCTCAGAAAGGGCTCGCCGCCGGTGATGTTCAGGCTGGGGGAAAACCCAAGCTGATACGCCTCGCTCCAGGCCTGGAGCATCTCGGTGATCTCATCCAGCACGTCCTTGATCTCAAGCAAGCTCAGTTCGTCTGTTTTGCCGCCGGTCTGATAGCAATGCGTACAGCTGAGATTGCACCGTTCGGTAAGGTGCCACTGAACAAAAAATTCCTGCAGGGTACTTATGGGCATGGGGCCTTCATCCTTTGCACAGAAAAATAAAAGGCAGATGCGAGTTTCGGCCGCATCTGCCTGGTGAGCGTTGTTGCCGACCGGCAACTTAATCTGATTTTCAGCCCTTTCATTTGTGGCAGATTGCGCCGGGATTTTCCTTTGCAGCCTTGCTCACCTTTGTCCAAAAGGCGGCTTCCTTGTCCAGGACCTTTTTCGTAAGGGTCTTTTTCATGCTTTCTCCCCTCGACAGATTTCGCCCGCGGCGACATGCCGCTTGCCTTACTTACAGGATCAGAAACCCTAACACATCCTGTCAAGATAAAATAAAAATATTACGCCAGCTCAACAGGTTCCACACCGCAGACTTACTCCTTTTTTATTCAAGCCGATAATTTCGCTCCGATTTCCCTGCCCTTGCACCTATACTGAAAATAAAAACACAACCGCCCTCAGGAGAAGAGCAGATGACAACACGCAATCTGTTTCAGCCATTCACCTTAGGTAATTTGCACCTGAAAAACAGAATCGCCATGTCACCCATGACCCGGGGGCGGGCAGGCATAGAGCGCGTGGCCAACGACTTGATGGCCGAGTACTACTTTCAACGCTCCGGGGCCGGATTGATCATTACTGAGGCCACCGTGATCTCAAAGCAGGGCATCGGTTGGATCGATTCACCCGGCATTTACAATCATGCCATGGTCGAGGGCTGGCGCAAAGTAACAGAGAGAATCAAACCCACCAACACCCCCATCTTCCTCCAACTCTGGCATTGCGGCCGCGCCTCGCACAGTGATTTCTTTGATGGCGAGCTTCCTGTTTCCGCCTCAGCAGTGCGTCTCAACGGGGATCAGATCCATACCCCCCTTGGCAAAAAGCCCTATGAAACACCGAGGCCCCTTTCCATTGACGAAATCAAATCAACGGTGGAGGATTACAGAAAGGCTGCGCAGAATGCCAAAGACGCGGGATTTTCCGGCGTAGAAGTACACGGGGCAAACGGATACCTGATCAACCAATTTCTCGATGCAAGCACAAACCTGCGCGACGACCAATACGGCGGCAGCATTGCCAACAGGTTCCGTTTTTTCAAAGAGGTGATGGAGGCGGTACTCACGGTATGGGAGTCGGACCAGGTGGGAGCCCATATCTCTCCGAACGGGGTCTTTAACGATATGGGTTGCGAAGACTTTCGTGAAATTTATCTCTGTGCAGCGGAAGAACTCAATAAACTAGAGCTCGGTTATCTGCATATAGTGGATGGCCTGGCATTCGGATTCCACGAACAGGGAGAGCCCATGACCCTTGCGGAATTCCGCCCCATATTCAAAAACGTCATCATCGGCAATTGCGGATACACCTGCAAGGATGCAGAACAACGACTCGCCCAAGGCCATGCAGACCTGATCGCTTTTGGCCGCCCTTTTATCACCAACCCCGACCTGCCGGAACGATTCAAAAATGATTGGCCGCTGAACCCGGCAGAGGATATGTCGCTTTGGTACACGCCGGGCTCAGCAGGTTATACAGATTATGCCCCCTTTAGCACATCTGAATAAAGGCCCTTAAACCACAACCGATTCAAAGCAACGTGGACACGCATAAACAAAATCAATTCGGCACATTCGGCGGTGTCTTTACTCCGGCCATCCTCACCATCCTCGGCGTGATCATGTTCATGCGCGCCAACTTTGTTTTGGGCCAGGCCGGGATCATCCACGCCATCCTCATCCTTGCCCTGGCCAAGTGCATCACCCTGAGCACCTCTTTTTCCATCTCCGCAGTGAGCACCAATATGCGGATGCGCGGCGGCGGCTCCTACTTTCTCATCTCCCGTGTGCTGGGGGCGGAGTTCGGCGGGGCCATCGGCATTGTCCTTTTCTTTGCCCTGTCCCTGTCCGTACCCTTTTACATCCTCGGGTTCAGTGAGGCCCTGGTCCTTATTTATCCTGGGCTTGCCCCCCATTTTCTCGGCATCACCCTTGCTTCGGCCATCATTCTCTTTGGCATTGCCTATTACGGTGCAGGCCTGGCTATCAAAGCACAATATTTGATTATGATCCTCCTTGGCATGGCCATTATCGCCTTTCTGGTTGGAGCAATGAGCCTCTTCAGTTGGGACCGTTTTTTAGAAAACCTCAGCCCGGCAGACCCGGCAATCTCGACCATGCCGATTCTAGGATTCTGGGCCCTGTTTGCCCTTTACTTCCCAGCCGTGACCGGCATTGACGCCGGGGTCAACATGTCCGGCGATCTCAAAGATCCGGCACGCTCCATTCCCAGGGGCACTTTTGCTGCTGTGCTTGTCGGCTTTATCGTCTACCTGCTGCAACTTGTTATCAACGCTGGCGCCTTCAGCCGGGGCGATCTTATCGCGGCACCCTTTGAGACCTTGCGCAGCAATGCCCTGTTCGACCTGGGCATCCTGGTGGCCCTGGGGGTTGTGGCTGCCACCCTTTCCAGCGCTCTGAGCAGCTATCTCGGGGCTGCCCGTGTGCTGCAAGCGGTTTCACGGGACCGTTTGCTCTACTTTTTAAAGCCCTTTAGCCTGGGTACAAGAGAGGGGGACGAACCCCGGCGCGCCCTTGCCTTGAGCCTGGTCATCACCACCCTCCTCCTGCTCTGGGCAGGCAATGCCAGTGGCGGGGCGGCCCTGAATGCGGTGGCCGCCATCATCACCATGTTCTTTCTTTACACCTACGGCATGATCAACCTGGCCGCCTTTATCGAGGATTTTTCCGACAATCCTTCTTTTCGGCCAACGTTTCGCTACTTCCACTGGAGTATTGCCCTCATGGGCGGGCTGGGCGCGGTGGGAGTCTCCTTTCTGATCCACTGGCAAGCCTCGCTCGGCGCGGCCATCATCATCTGCCTCTTTCTCTGGCATCTGCGCTCCCGGCATCTCAAGGCCGCCTTCGGCGATGCCAGACGCGGTTTTTTATACAACCGGGTGCGGGAAAACCTCTTCCGCCTCAACCGGCTGCCCGATGATCCAAAAAACTGGCGCCCGGCCGCGCTGGTCTTTTCCGGCACCCCCTCGGAGCGCGAGGATTTGATCATCTTTGCCTCCTGGTTTGAGGCCAAACGGGGGTTGGTGTATCTTGCTAATGTGCTCACCGGCCATGTACAGGAGCTTTTGCCCCACCGCAAGATTGCCCTGCAACAGATCAAAAAATTCTGCCTTGAAAAACATTTTGAGGCCTTTCCCATTGTGGTCATGGCTCCGAACATGGAGCTGGGCATCTCCCTGTTGCTGCAATCCACAGCCACCGGCCCGATCCGCCCCAACCTGGCGATCTTCGGCTGGTCGCATAAACGGGACAGGGTGGTCTCCTACGTCAAAGAATTAAAAACCGCAGCCTCTTTGGACATGAGCCTGGTCCTGCTGGAATCGAAGCAACACCCCCACGAGATCATCCCCGGTAAAAAACGGATCGATGTCTGGTGGCGCGGCCGGAAAAACGGCGCCCTGATGCTGCTTTTAGCCTATCTGTTACGGGAAAACTGGGAGTGGCAGGATGCCGAGATACGGGTGCTGCGGGTGGTGGAACATAAAGAGGGCCTCAAACCCGCCATGCTGGCCCTGCAGGAACTCATCGACCAAGGCCGGGTAGAGGCCACGGCCCATACCATACTCGAAACCGAACCTTTCGTAGAAACCCTGGCCAAACACTCAGCCGATGCCGGCTGCACCATCCTCGGCCTTGAGATGCCGGACGAGGGAAGCGAAGGGGAATGGCACAACCTCTATGCCGAGTTCTTTGCCACCATCCCTACAGTGGTTTTGGTCAGCAGCCGTGGAGGTGAAGATTTGCTGGCATGAAAAACAAGTCGGCCTAGCTTGCTGGTTCCCTATTTTTCCCGTGATGCGTTACAGACTTGTATTTGTTCGAGAAGCGACGTTAAAAAATAAGTATGCAAATCGTTCTAAAGTTTCAGGGGCTAAAATTCGGCAAATAGTGAAGCTGTTTGCACTCGATTTAGAAGACGCCTCTCAGATTGCTATAATTTCCGGGTTAAACCGGAACACTATCATCAATCGATATCTTGCCGAAATTCAAACTCGGATTTCAGAGTATTGTGAACTTCAATCTCCTTTTTCCGGAGAGGTAGAAGGAGATGAAAGTTTCTTCGGTGCACGTCGCCGTTAAAGGCAAACGCGGCCGAAGCACTTTCGGCAAAACCATTGTTTTCGGCATCTTTAAGCGAAACGAAAAAATCTATACAGAGATTGTTTCCGATGGCTGGCGTGGCTATAATGGCCTAGTTGACCTCGGTTACAAAAAGCATTTTAGGGTTTAACAACAGGGCGCAGGGTCTGTATTTAACAGATACTTAAAATCCTAAGAAAAAATCCCCTGTTCCCGTCATGACCCAAAAACTACTGTCAATCTATTGAAGGTATAAATCCGATTATATCGGATATTCTAAAAGGAGAAACTATGCCAACAACTTATAGAATTGATAAGAAAATAAAAAATGTTTTTGTCTTTTCAAAAGGGGACACACAACTTAGTGAATTTATTGATCTTGAAATGAAAATCATTGAAGATCCTAAGTTTGAAAAAGGATATAATTCATATATTGATTTATCTAAAGCCCAACCCAGCCCAAATGAAAGTTTTGAAAAAATCAAAAAACTTGCTGACTTCATCGAACAAATTAAACACCAAAGAGGAAAATGCAAATGGTCAGTGTATGCACCGACTGAAGATGCTTATAATTTTTCAGTCATTTTCGCACGACTGATAAAACATTTAGAAATCGAAGTTAAAATTTTCAAGAATGAACATGAGGCAATAAAATGGCTTGGAATATTAACATCATTAAACTCACAGCCAGCTAATCAAAGGGACAACCTGGTTGCAAAACGCCCAAATGAAAACTGATCACGAAAAAAGGAACTATCTGCAATGAAAATTATCGGTGTATCGGCAAGTGCGAGAAAGAAAAAGTCCACTCATTTTCTTCTGGAACAATGCCTGAATGAGGCCAAACAAACGGCTGATATAGAGGTTGAGCTGATTGATCTCGCCCCCTTGAATTTTGATGGCTGCATTGCCTGTGACACATGCAAAAAGGGGGTTACCTGCAGCCAGATGGATGATTTCCAACCAATCATTGAAAAGCTTGCCGACCCAGAAGTTGTGGGGATTATCTTGGCCAGCCCTGTTTACATGGGCTGTATGACGAGCCAGGCCAAGGCGTTTCTCGACCGAACTGTTCTCTTCAGACGTAATGGCTTCATGTTTAAAAATAAACTCGGCGGCGCCATAACCGTTGGCGGCTCACGCAACGGCGGCCAGGAGCTGACCATTCAGGCAATTCATGCGGGTATGATGATCCACGATATGATCATTGTCGGTGACGGCGACCATTTTGGCGGTGCTGCCTGGGGCAACCATCCTGACGGCTATGAGGCCGACACAACAGGTGTTACCACTGCCAAGAATCTCGGCAAACGCATGGCCGAAGTTGCACAGATGATGCATGGCTAGCTCTCACAGGTCTATGGCATCAAAATAATGGAGCTGCTCAAACAACAAATCCATTTCATTTACACCATCTTAATTTGTCTTGTTATCTTTGCTGGGCCTGCCTGGGCCCAGCAAGCTGACTCCCCACTGGCCAGCGAAATAGATCCGACAATTTCCCATATTGCAAAGGGTGGAGTCTGGCAACAGGCTGACAAATTCGGCACTGTTCGAGTTGTTGTCAGCACGCAGGACTGGGAGCATACAAGAAGCTTTGTCTATCTCCAGTGGCTGGAACACGATGAGGCTAGAAAAGAAACAACCGTGTACAAAACCATTCCGATCCCGGAATTGAACGAATCAAACTGGCATAACGTGAGCAGGATCGCCAGAAGCCGAAACACAATCTCGGTTTACTACACAATCAGAGGCCAGGAAGGTGCGCGCCGGGCAATCATAACACCAGGCCTGCCTGGCAAATACAAAATCAACCTGAAAGCCAACGAGTAACTTTCCCACCCAAAAACAAAAGCCTATTCCCATGGAAGCTACAACCAGGGGAATGGGCTTTGTATTCTATTTTGGGAGTAAGGCTGTGCAGTAATGCTAGCAAGGATTTTCGGAGGCTGTTAAGGGAAAAAGGATTTATTCAGAGTATGAACCGTAAGGGCAACTGCTGGGATAATGCCGTTGCCGAATCATTCTTCCACACACTGAAGACCCAGCTCATTTATCATAGACGATTTAAGGATACACAAGCAAGAGGCGGAGCAGGCTCTGTTCAACTATATTGAGGCCTACTATAATCGAAGAAGGCGATATTCATCGAATGAGTACCAATTCCCTGCCATGTTTGAAAAAGAATGGCTGAAAAAAAGAAGAGTGGCTTAACTACGTGTTCACCAAATTGGGGAAGGATCAATAGTAAAAACGTATGCCATGTACGCTTTTTATCGCCGTGAAGAGAAAACCGCATAGTGCTTACAAAATACCCGGATGAAAAAATTGACCTCGTTTGAAAAGCTACGAGATAGTAAATTAAGAGAATCAATATGTCAAAGACATAGCGTAATACTAAAAATGGACCGATTATCTCCCTATAAGTTCCTTTTAAAATTTTCCCCGTAAAAAACAGGGCATAACAGGGGGCCTAGACACAGAGCAAGCGACATAAAGTACTACGTGTTGAGTGCCAGGACATCGTTTACAAAAAAATGTGCCACAACATCGTGGACAGAAAAAGTTCTTTGACAATCGAATAGCTACCATTTTTTTACCGTGAATACCTATTACCCCAGGAGGTGTTCATGGAAAAAGAGATCGAACAGTATCGTATTCTTGCAGTAGAGCGGTTTAAGAATGGCGAGAGCCCAGAGGCAATTTGCGCATCACTCGGCAAGTCTAGGGCCTGGTTGTACAAGTGGATCAAGCGATATAGCGAATGTGATGCCTCATGGTGTGAGGATCATTCTCGTCGCCCCTGTGAGACGCCAAATCGTACACCATCAGAGATTGAGGAGATCGTCAAGATGGTGCGCCTCAGCCTCTATAATCAAGACTTGTTCTGTGGCGCCCAGGCTATCCTGTGGGAGTTGGAGGATCTTGGCGTCAAGCCTTTGCCTTCGGTCAGGACTATCAACCGAATTCTTAGCAAAAACGGACTGACACATCGGCGCACCGGCAAATATGAGGCCAAGGGGACAGCATACCCCGTTCTGCCGTCAATTTTGCCGAACCAGACCCATCAGGCCGACCTTGTTGGCCCATGTTATCTGAAAGGGCCTGTTCGCTTTTACAGCCTGAATATGATCGATACGGCAACGCTCCGGTGTGGGGTGCACCCTGCCCTTACCAAGTCAGGTCAAATGGTCATCGACGGATTTTGGGGCGCATGGAAGCGGCTGGGAATACCGGAGCGTATCCAGGTTGATAATGCCATGTCTTTCTTTGGAAGCCCGACGCATCCTCGCGGTATGGGGCCGCTTATCCGGCTCTGCCTCCACAATGGTGTTGAGCCTTGGTTTATCCCAATGGCAGAACCCTGGAGAAACGGAATGATCGAGAAGTTCAACGATCGCTACCAGAAAATGTTTCTCGGCAAGGTAGTCATGGCTTCCGAAGAGGAGTTGTGGATAGGCTCGCAAGCATTCGAGCTGCGCCACAACAGCAAATACCGCTATAGTAAGCTCAAGGGGAACACGCCGATCAAGGCCCTTGCCGACTCAAAAGCCCGACTCCAATTTCCCCCAGAAGGGAAATATCCCAAGCATCGGCTGGAGAAACCGGAGGTTGGCAGATATCACATTGTGAGGCTCATTCGCAGCGACCTGAGATTGAACATTTTCGGCGAGTCTTTCCCTGTTCCGCCAGAGACCATGCTCGAATACGTGGTGGCTACTATCGATGTCAAAGAACAAAAAATACAACTCTTTCTGGGCAAAGCCCAGGTCGAGGAATTTGATTACAAGTTGCGCTGAAAACAAAGAGTGTCCACGATGTCATGGCACTTAAATGTGTCTACGATGTCGTAGCACTCAACAACTACGCAATAGAGGTGAAAAAATGAAAACCTTTGCCGATAAAGCATACGATCTTTTAAGGAAGGTGCCCAAAGGACGTGTAACGACATATAAAGAAATTGCCCATGCCTTGGGGAGCAAAGCATACCGGGGAGTAGGCCAAGCCATGCGCAACAACCCCTATGCGCCGGATGTTCCCTGACACCGCGTAGTTGCCGCATCCGGTCGGATTGGTGGATTTCAAGGAGAGACAATGGGAACCGCGATACAGAAAAAAATAAAACTGCTCAAAGAAGAGGGAATCGAAATCCATGAAGGAAAGATAAAGAATTTTGAAGAGGTTCTTTTTCGCTTCTCGTAATGCCTGCGCTACTCAAATTAGAACTTCTTCATCTTCTCCCCGATCATGGTGGCCTTTTCGCAGTGGGCGCCTTCTTTGGGTTGGCAGTCCAGGAGGATGGTCATAATCCTGTCCGCGGTTTTATAGCAACCGGCATCTTCCAGCCTGCCCAAGAGGTCGGACATTAATTTATTAAATTCCACACACTTAGCATAATCTGAAGCAGCGCGTTGATGTAAAAGGGCGGCCTTTTCCAAATCTTTCTTGATATCGTCGGGAATATTTTCAACCATAAGGGTAAGTCCTTTCAAACTAAAGAGGAGCATGGGGATGCTTGAACATGAAAAAATAAACTATGTCGAGTTCCCTGCCAAGAACATTGCGGCTGCCAAAGACTTTTTCTCATCAGTTTTCGGTTGGTCGTTTGTGGACTATGGCCCAGAATACACCGCCTTTTCAGACCAGGGCATTGACGGTGGTTTTTTTCTATCCAACCTCGCAGCATCCACTGAAAACGGCAGTGCCTTGATCGTTTTTTACTCAAAAGATCTGGAGCAGACCCAGGCCAAAATAGAGAGTGCGGGCGGTTCCATTATAAAACCGATATTTACCTTCCCCGGCGGCAGGCGCTTCCACTTTGCCGATCCCAACGACAATGAGTTTGCGGTCTGGTCGGATGCGGGTGCATAACAAATTACTAGAGGCAAGGGCATGATCTACGCAAAAATCGGCGCAGTACTGTATTTGCTTTGGGGCGTGCTCCACGTAATAGCGGCTCAAAAGGTATATATGCTGAGCCAAACCCTTGAGCCGGGCATGGTGCAGGGGCGCATTGTGCAGGATGCCTTTTTTTTGTTGTTCTTCGCTCTGCTGGGCATGGTGGTTGCCGGAGCATTGAACTGGAAAAACAGCAGGCAGGGGTACTGGATAAATCTTATCGGGGTAAGCGCTGCGGACATCGGGTTTATCGTGGCTATTCTTATCCCTGGTTACTTGCCGCTTTTCCCTGGTTTAGTGGGGCCGATCCTATGGATACTGGCAGTTGCCTTTAGCACCGCTGGCATTATGAAAAAACTTCCGCACAAATAGGGAGCAAAAAATGACGCCCGACGAGACCGGTAAAAAAGTAAAAGACCGCTACGATGAATTTGCCGCCACAGGCGGCAGCAAGGAGTCCTGCTGAGCAAACAAACAAGAGCCCGGTTCGGGCTATGCGGTTGATCAAGGGCTCTACACCGAAGAGTCGCTCTCCAAGGTGCCGGAAACAGCCCTGAAACTTTCCCGAGGTTGCGGCAACCCCACCGGCTTTGCCGAGATCCAACCCGGCGAGGTGGTGGTGGACTTTGGCTGCGGCGGCGGCATAGATGTTATCTTAGCGGCCCGTCTGGTCGGCCAGCAGGGAAAGGTGGTCGGCCTGGATTTTGCTCCTAAAATGATCGACCAGGCAAAGCTGGCCGTAAAAGAAGCAGGCTTGCAAGAGCAAGGCATTGAGCTGCGCGTTGCAGAGTTGGGCAACACCCTCCTGCCGGACAGTATAACGGATGTGATCATATCCAACTGCGTCATTAACCTCTGCTCGGACAAGGCAGCTGTGTATAAAGAGGCTTTGCGCATACTCAAATCCGGCGGGCGTCTGGCTATCTCCGATATTTTAATGACCGAGGCTATTGCCCCTGAGTTACGCGAACGATTTCAAGACACCTGGAGCGGCTGTTTGGGTGGGGCAATGGCAGAAGAGGAGTACTGGCAGATCGTTAAAAACGCAGGTTTTCCTGAGAGTCGGATTGTAAACCGGCATATCCTCAGCCCAAAAGAACTCGTGGCAATGGCGTCTTGCCCAGGTGGTGGCTCCACACCTCCACCTGCGAGCGAGGATCTTGCGATTGTGCAGGGAAAGGTCGTAAGCGTTAAGTTTACAGCGTTTAAACCAGCGTAGTAAATGGAGCCATGGACAAAAGGTTCCTGGCAAAATTACCTGGAATGAGTAAACTTATTTCCCAGGCTCTCAACCAACGCGATAAAACTATATTTCGACCGGGGCGCCATGGAAATTTCATCAAAATTCTACACAAACGAAAACAGAAGAACGCACACGGTAAAAGGTGTTCTTGGTGCCGAAAAAGTAAAAACTCACTTGCGAGAGATATACGCATCCCCCGACTTTCAGCCTGACATGGATGTGTTGTGGGATCTTCGCGAAGCTGACTTTTCTTCAATTTCAACGCCGGATGTTAAATCTATAAGAAATTTAGTAAAAAACCATTGGGGCATCGCCGGGAAAAGCAAGGGGGCTCTCGTAGTCTCCGGGGACCATGAATTTGGACTCTCCCGAATGTTTGGATCGCTCCTGGAGGCGGCCTCAAGCAGTGAGGTGAGGGTATTTCGCGACATGGCCAAAGCAAAAGAATGGTTCCTGGCAAGGGAGAAATAGTTTTACCTGAACCGGGCAGCAGTTATCCCTAACAAAACTCCTTTATGAACATTCTCATCATTGCCACAAATCGCCATGCCAACCCTGTGCCGGTGATGCCCCTGGGGGCATGCATGGTGGCCGAGGCAACAGAGGCGGCAGGATACAATGTCCGGCTTCTGGACCTGATGTTTGCAAAAGACCCGATTGCAGCGACAGAGAAGGTGCTCGACCAGTTCAAGCCGGACCTCATCGCGCTTTCCGTTCGTAATCTCGACAACAATGATTCCCAGGAGCCGATATTTTTCCCGGCCCAACTTAAGCCACTGCTCACCATTATCACCCAACAGACGGGTGCCCCGCTTATTATAGGTGGTGCGGCAATTGCCGTTATGCCTGAGGCGATGCTGCGCTATACAAAGGCGGATTGGGCTGTTCTTGGCGACGGTGAGACGGTGTTTCCAAAACTCGTCAATCATCTCGCCCAAGACAAAAGCCCGGCTGAATTGCCCGGAGTGGCCTGGCTGGATGAGGGGAAATACCAGCACAATCCCCTGGCCGCCCCACACACAACGAATCAAACGTGCAGCCTGCCGGACTTGAACCGCTGGCTGGATGCGGACAGATACCGGCGGAATATGACTCCCGCGCCACTGCAAACCAAGCTTGGCTGCCATTTCCAATGCCTGTATTGCACCTACCGTAAAATCGAAGGCCAAGCCTACCGCCTGATGACGCCGGAGAGTGTAAGCCAGGCAGTGCGCTCGCTCTCCCAGGCAGATTTTCGCGATATCGAATTTGTGGACAATGTTTTCAACTCACCCTATGACCATGCCATGGAGATCTGCGAAAAGTTGGCAGAGACTGAACACTCTGCCCGCCTGCAGACCCTGGAGCTGAACCCGCTCTTTATCGATGACCAGCTGATCGAGTCCATGGGCCGCGCCGGATTTGTGGGGGTGGGCATCACTGCGGAGAGCGCCTCATCGCAGGTGTTAACCGGACTCAACAAGGGATTTAGCGCAGAGCACGTACATCGTGCCGCCGAAATCATTGAGCGCCATGATATGCCCTGCCTGTGGATCTTCATGCTGGGCGGGCCGGGAGAAAATAAGCAAACCGTGGAAGAGACCCTCCGCTTTGCCGAGGAAAAAATCCGCCCTGGGGATGCTGCCTTTTTCAATATCGGCATCCGCATATATCCGGGCACCGGGCTGGAGAGCGTGGCCAGGGAACAGGGCGTGTTGCAAGAGGATGCCCGGGACATGCTGGAGCCGGTCTTTTATCTCTCACCGGACATTGAGCTGGCCTGGCTGAACAAGCGTGTGCGCCAGGCATTGAAACACAACATGCATTTTTTAAACGGGACCAAGATCGGCCTGCCCTTTCTGCCATCCCTGCACCGGCTCGGGCATTTTCTTGGGCTCTCCCCTCCTCTATGGAAACACAGCCGCCATATTCGTCGCGGACTTCGACTGGTAGGATTGGATCTATGAGCAACAAAACAGCTGGCAGCTATATTGCCGCCCTCGGCGCAGCCTCCCCGCCCCTTGCCTTATCGCAGGCTGCGGCAGAAGATTTTCTCTCCGGCCACTATGATGAGTTGTTGAGTGAAGACGGCAAGAATGTCATGCACAAGATCTTTTCCCACCCAGGGATCAAGCAGCGTTATTTTGCCTTTAACGATCCGGATTGCCTTATAAATGAAGATCCTGATGCGCGAATCGAGCGCTTCACCCAGTGGGGGGTCGATCTTGCCAAACAGTCGATAGAGCAGGCTCTGGACAAGGCGAAGATTGAGCCAAACGAGGTGGCAGCTCTCATCGTTAACACCTGCACCGGCTATATCTGCCCCGGTCTCTCAACATATCTCATTGAGGAACTCGGACTTTCCGAAACAGTCCTGGCCTTTGATTTGGTGGGCAGTGGTTGCGCCGGGGCTATTCCCAATCTGCAAATGGCCATGGCGCTCATGGCCCAGCAAAATGGGGGCGCAGTGGTAAGCGCGTCGGTGGAGATCTGCAGCGCAACCTTTCAAATGGGAGATGACCGCAGCCTGATTATCTCCAACGCGCTTTTTGGTGACGGCGCAGCAGCGGCACTGCTGAGCAACACCCCAGGCAATTGGGCAATTGTCGACTCATCCAGCCGCCATGCTCCGACACACAGGGAGGCGGTGCGTTATGTGCACAAAAACGGCCAGCTCCACAATCAACTCTCCAACAAACTGCCGCTCTTGGTCAGAAACATTGCAGGCGAGGTGGTGGCTGATCTGTTGGGCAAAAACTCCCTTGCCTCAGAGGATGTCCAGCACTGGACCATTCACCCGGGAGGCGAAAAGATCCTCCAGATAGTACAGGACGACCTGCAACTTTCAGGAGAACAGCTTGCCCCCAGTCGCAAGATTTTAGCAGACTACGGCAACATGTCCTCGGCCACGGTCTGGTTTATTTTGCAGGATATCGAGAAGACCAAACCCACATCGGGAGAGTACTGCATGATGCTCGCCTTTGGCGCCGGGCTTTCCGCCCATGCCTTGCTGCTGCAGAAGTGCTGAGCTGAGCATATCCCGAGGCCGAATTCATTTTTGCCTAAGCGAGCCCCTTTTCTCCTAACCTAGTAGTTTTCCAGTATTGACCTATCTGAAAAAACCGCTATCTTCCTAAGTTCTTATTTTTATTCATATAAAGGAGAGGGAAGATGAAAAAAATTATTATTGTTATGCTGCTGGTTTTATCTACAGCCTGTTCAACGCATAAGGCCGTTCGGCAACCCAACCTGACTTACGATCTCAATGCCCAACAGAACAAGATGAACCAAAACGGTCTTGAGTTAATGATTAAGCCAATTCATTTAAAATCAGAACTCACCACCTTTTTTGATGACGACCTTCTCGAATACGGAATACTTCCTGTTCAGGTAGCACTTTGTAATAAAACTGAGGAAACAATACACTTCTCAACGGAGGGGATTAACCTCATTGACCCATCAGGCAACAGGTGCCCATTGATGCCTGTACAATCTGTCGTCGACAAAACCAAAAAGAGTTATTGGCGGAGTGCAGGCTGGGGAGTGGCATTTGGTGTTTTCGGACTGATCCCCAGTGCCATAAATGTGAGCAATACCAACAAAAAAATTCAGGCAGACTACGACTCAAGAATTCTTAAAAGTGGAAATATGGTTAGTGGCGCTGTTACAGAGGGGATGGCGTTTTTTGAAGTTCCGGAAAATTTCAACACTCTTGATGGGTGGAAACTTGCCATCACATATAAAGATCCCCTGAATGACAAAATGGAAATTATCGAATACGGCATGACCGGCAACATCAAAAAAAGGGAGTTACCTGAAAACAAATCGACTGACTCATCCGCAGCAGGCGACGATGCCTAAAAAGACAGCATAAAGCATAACAAAACTTTTCAGCGGCAACCTCCAGACTTCCTGTCTGGGTTGCCGCTGGCATTTCTTTCCAATAACCCCTTTCACAAGCTCACCCTGCCCTGCACAGGGTAAGGAGTTGACCAAGCAGTGTCTTGCGCTTGCAGCATTGTTTTGGCAAGTCTTGAACAACAAACCGTTACAGTTGCTTCCCTTTTTTGCCTTACCTATTGTACGATTACAAAGGGACAACATTACCGGTTAATCACTTTCAGGGTAGCTGTTTAGGGTATGGGTTCAGAGTTCACACGGATATATGAGAGGCTGGTTCTGGCCCGCCCATGGACGGCGCTGGTTGTCACCCTGGCCGTAGTGGGCTGTTTTGCCTGGCAGATCCCCAAATTCCAACTCGACGCCTCGGGCGACTCCCTGGTCTTGGAGCGCGACCATGACCTCAGGTACTTTCGCAGGATCATCGAACGGTACGGCACCCAGGACGTCCTGGTCCTGACCTACTCGCCCCAGGCAGAGATCTTTTCCGCCCCGGTCCTGGCGGACATCAAGAGCCTGCGTGATGAACTGAAAACGCTGGATGATGTGGATTCGGTCACCTCCATCCTCGACGTACCCCTGATCTATAACAGCGGCTTGAGCTTGGAGGATCTCAGAGAGGTGCAAGAGATCATGACCCTGGAGGAGAAGGAGAGCGATCCTGCTAAGGCAGCGGCGGAGTTCCACGACAACCCGCTCTATCACGGGCGCCTCTTGAGTGATGACGGCAAGACCACGGCCATCCTTCTCAACCTGCCCATTGACGAGACATACCGGAACCTCTTAAACCGCCGCTACAAGTTGCGGGAAAAGAAATACGACAACCTGCTCAGCCCGGACGAGGCCGAGCAGTTGTCCGAGGTCGAGCGCCAGTACCGGCAACACCTCACCCTTCTCACGGAGCAGGAAAGGATCCTGGTCGAAGCAGTGCGGTCCATCATCGAACGCCACCGGCACAAGGCTCAGATCCACCTGGGCGGGCTGCCCATGATCGTGGTGGATATGATCTCCTTTATCCAAAACGACCTGGTCGTCTTCGGCCTAGGGGTCTGTATCTTCTTGATCATCACCCTGGGTCTTATCTTCCGCAAAGTGCGCTGGGTCCTGCTGCCCATGACCTGCTGTGCGGTGGCGGTGATAACGGTGATGGGCTATCTGGGCATGATGGACTGGCGGGTGACGGTAATCTCCTCAAACTTCATCTCCCTGATGATCATCCTGACCATGTCGCTCACCATCCACCTCATTGAACGCTACCTTGAGGTGCATGCCGCCATGCCAGAAGCGGATAAACGAACCTTGGTCCTGGAAACGGTGCGGACCATTGTCCTGCCCTGCCTCTACACCACCCTCACGACCATGGTCGCCTTCACCTCATTGGTGGTGAGCGATATCCGACCGGTGATCGATTTCGGCATGATGATGGCCATCGGCCTGGTTGTTTCCTTTACCCTGGCCTTTATCCTCTTTCCGGCCACGATCATGCTGCTGCCCAAGGGGGAGAACGGTATTGCCGAGGACTTTTCCAACCCCTTCACCCTGATCTTTGCCCGCTTTACCGAGCGTCACGGCCACATCATCCTCCTGGTCAGCCTAGGCCTGGCCATTCTCAGCGGGCTGGGCATCACGAAACTTCGGGTGGAGAATCGCTTTATCGATTATTTCCGGGAGAAGACCGAGATCTTTCAGGGCCTGAGCCTGATTGATCGGCAGTTGGGCGGGACCACGCCGCTGGATCTGATCATCGACTTCCCTCAGGAGCAGCCTGAGGAGGACGATGAGTTTGATGACGATTTCGGCGAGGAGGAGAGCGTTTCATACTGGTTTGCCGATCTCTATACCATGGAGCAGTTAGAAAAGGTTCACGATCATCTCGTCTCCCTGCCCGAGACCGGCGAGGTGCTTTCGCTTGCCACGGCCGGGAAAATCGCGCGCAAACTGAACAACAACGAAGCGCTGGAAAACTTCGAGCTCACCCTGCTTTACAAAAAGAGCCCCCCAGAGATAAAAGAGCTGATCATGCACCCTTATGTTTCAGAAGACATCCGCCAGGCCCGCTTTACCATGCGCATTGTCGAGTCGGATAAAAATCTGGAACGGACAGCTCTGCTCGGCCGGGTGGAAAAATTCCTGACTGAAAAGATGGGGTTTGCCCCGGAACAGATCCACTTTACCAGCATGTACGTGCTCTACAACAACATGCTGCAGAGCCTGTTTCACTCGCAGATTCTAACCATCGGCATGGTATTCGGCGGAATCATGGTGATGTTCACCATCCTCTTCCGCTCCTTTGCCCTGGCCCTGGTGGCCAGTGTACCCAATATGCTGCCTGTTGCCGTGGTCCTGGGCACCATGGGTTGGTTCAACATCTCGCTGGACATGATGACCATCACCATCGCCTCCATCACCATCGGCATTGCCGTGGACGACACCATCCATTACATCCATCGCTTTCAACGGGAATTCCCCAAGGACCGCAACTACCTGGCCACCATCTACCGCTGCCACGCCAGCATTGGGCGGGCTATGTACTACACCTCGATCACCATCACCATCGGTTTTTCCATCCTGGTGCTTTCAAACTTCATCCCCACCATCTACTTCGGCCTTTTCACCGGCTTCGCCATGCTGGTGGCGCTATTGGCCGACCTCACCCTGCTGCCCAAACTGCTCTTGTTTTTTAAACCGTTGGGCCCGGAGGCAAAATAAGTTTCACCCAATAATTGCCGAATAGAGCACAGCACAAATCTCGACTATTCTGCATCGCTTTGCAAAATAGTCCTGACTTTTCCGCAAAGCGATGCAGAATAGTCATATAAACAAAGCATGGATGCCTCCCTCCCAAAAAAGGAAGTATGTCTGGCAAAACATTTCACCTCACCCTTCCCCCACCCGTTGGGCAACAAATTGCCGGGCGAAATTGGCCGTGGCCAACAAGGTCGGCACCTCTTCTTCCGAGGGACTCCGGCGGTTGAAGTTGTCCATATCGCAGATCTCCTGAAAGGAATCGATAAAAGCGAGCTTTTCTTTCAGTTCCGGCAAGGGGCCGGTAATGCGCTCCACCGAATGGAGAAGATCGAGCATGGTATGATTATCCGCCATCTGACCATTGTGCATGAGAAAGGCCATGAGGTATTTTTCAATGGCCATGCCGATGATATTGTAGAGGATCTCCGGGGTGAAGACCTCTGTCCGTGTGACAGCGGAACGCTCCGCCACCCTGAGGTACTGATCGCCCTCGGCAAAAAACTCCTTCCACTCACTCAAACTCACAAGTTCCAACATAATTTCACCTCAAAAAGCCGGGCGCCTCCAGCCCGGAGAAGACAAGAGGCGCCCGGCGACACAGAAAGGGCTCACCTGAGCCCTTCTCACAGGCATTAAAATAAAATCATACACAGGTGCATCATTGCGGGCTATGTCGTGGTGGGGTTGTCAAGGGCGGGACGCTGCCAGATCACCTCACCATTGCGCGAAACGACCCGCACCCGGTGAAAGGGAATGCTTTGATACACTCCATCCTCATCCATGGCCAGGAAGGAATGCTTGTTGCCCTCCTCAAAGACGATTTCTGTAAAGGCCACATCAACAAGGCGATCCTCGACCCGGTCGTAATAGCTGATCTCAAAACGACCGGCCCCGAACTCCTTGTCCCAACGGATACGACTGAGCAGCTTGTAAATGGGCAGCATGGGGCACCTTTATCACCTTCATCATCAACAGGAGATCTCTTCCCATTATACACCTTTCACCCGGGACTTTCCCTGAAGGGCAAGGTGAGCCACCCCACCTTTCAGGCAATAAGATACTCTGACGCCGGTTCGCCATCTTCCAGGCCGTCCAAAATGGTGTCGATGACATCCTCACTGTCCACCCCCCTGAACCACCAGTTTTCCGGCTGGATCACCATAATAGGCCCGCCGTCACACTGCTTCAGGCAGGTGGTAGCGGTCACCATACAGTCCAGGCCACGGTCGATAATCTCCTCTTCCAGGTACTGCAAAAAACCATCGGTCTG
This sequence comes from uncultured Desulfobulbia bacterium, assembly GCA_964385695.1. GTDB lineage: Bacteria > Desulfobacterota > Desulfobulbia > Desulfobulbales > Desulfurivibrionaceae > CAYLQA01. The sequence continues at coordinate 89,378 of CAYLQA010000004.1, forward strand.
CTTATGGCAGATGCCTTTTTTGTCGCCTGCGACACGAAAACTCTGACAGACAAGAATCTGCCGTTCTGCGGTTGCCATTTGTTTTTCTCCTTATTTTTTCGTAGGACAGATTTAAAATCTGTCCTCTGGTTTAGACTCACTTGTCACTCGTCACTTGTTACGACCTTTCTTGCCGCCATACAATACATCTACGACGCCCTCGATCTCGTCATCGGTTATCACCACGCCGATGCCCTCTTGCCCGAGGATCTTGCGCGGATTCTCTCCAGCGCTTGCCGCGAGCAAGGCAAAGCAATCGGGCAAAACTTCGGCCACCTTTTGCCAACGACTAGAGCCTCCACCCGGTTCAGGAGCAGGCCGAGTCTCCAGCAGGCAGGCAAGCCCGTCTTCTCCCCTGGGGCCATAGATAAGAATCTTGATGGCCTGACCGAGATGGAGATCAATGTCCATGCCGTTTGAGCTGACCACTGCCACGTTTGGCCGTCCGGCTATCGGTTTGGGCATTGCCGCGGCCATTGGCAGCGTGGCAATATCTCCCATGACTACCGGCTGGGGCAAATCCAACACCTCGATATATTGCGCTGCAGATGCCTTTAGGGCCTGCATCGTTTTCTCGTCCGGGGGCTGGGCCACCTCTTCTTTGCCCAGGCTTCCCTTGCCAGGAACCAAGGTTATGGATTCAGCCCCCAGGCCCGCGACATAGCGCGCTATTCCCTCTACCTCCCGCTCATTAACCCCGGCATAGACGGTGGTCTTTACTGAGACTGCCATGCCCACTGCCTTACAGGCAGTTATGGCCCGGGCCTGTTCATCGATCAGGCTTACGCTGGCCTTGGCCAGGGCCACATTCCTCTTGCCCGGCCGTATCCATAGGTAGAGCCTTTGCACCACCTTAGGATCCAAGGCATCCATGAGAACCGCGACACGGCTGACACCGTTCCCAGCCAAGAGAGCGGCATTTTCAGCAAGGCCAAAGCCCAGTGTAGTGAGCCTAAAAGCAAGCTCAGGATATTTTTGTTTAAGCAGGGCCAGGGTGTCCAAGGTCGGCGCCAACTGGGCCATGGGATCACCCGGTCCGTCAAGCTCAACGCCGGAGACAACTTTCCCCTTTGCCACCAACCCATCAAGCCAGGTCAATGCCCCATGGGGCGGCAGGGCCTGAGGCAATTTTTCCTCGCTGCAAAAACGAGATCGGGCAGAGGCCCTGGGGGCCACCGGCAGGGTGAGCCACCCTGTGGTCTTGGCGCCACAGCAGGTGTGTTTATCCGGAAAGGGGATGATGGTCATTTAAAGTTCAACCGTAAATTAATTTCATCTCAATGACTGTAGGAGCCCCTTTAGGGGCGAAAAAACAGACCTGACCTATCGCCCCTAAAGGGGCTCCTACAGCTGGGGTTATTATCGATCACAGGCAAAGAATAAGAAGAGGAACGACGGGATCGGTCCCCCCGTCGCCCCTCTGAAACACTAGAGAACCAGCTCGAATTTCTCTTCCGGCGCATCGCGGTCCAAGCGGTCCAGCAACACGTCCAGGATCTTTTCAAGCAGCCTGAGCCCGCCCTTGTAGCCAACCGTCGGGAAGTACTGATGCCCCTGCCGATCCAGGATGGGAAAGCCCCAACGGACATAAGGCAGATCCTCATCACGGGCAATATATTTGCAATAGGTGTTGCCGATGATCAGGTCCACGGGCTCGTTCTTGATCCACTGGTGAAGCAAAAACATATCGCCCTTGGCCTTGACATTGACCTCATAGCCCATGTCCTTGGTGAGCTCCTTAATCCGTTTTTCAAACTTCTTGCCCGGCGTACCAGTGACAATGTGGACCGGTTTCATATCCATGGAAACCAAAAATTCGGTCATGGCGATGAGCTGATCCGGATCACCCACCAGGGCAACTTTTTTACCGTACAGATACTGGTGCATATCCGAAATCATATCCACCAACTGACCGCGCTCATGGACGATCTCTTCAGGGATGGTGACACCGGCAATGGTTCGTAAGGCATCCATGAAGCGATCCGTGGCCTTAAGACCGAAGGGCATATCCAAGACAGAGCAGGGAACCTTGTGTTTGGTATCCAGCTCTCGCGCTGCATCGGCGGAACACCACTCGCCCAGGGCCAGGGTGCCGATGGAGTCACCGGTGCTTTTCAGCTCATCAATAGTGGTGCCGCCTTCGGGAAACATCTTATACTCACCGGAGAGCGGGCCGTTGAGCACGCCGGAGGTGTCCGGAAAAAGGATGCTCTTGACCCCGACCAGGCCCACCATGCGCTTGAGTTCTTCCATGTCGGCGGGCTCTACCCAACCGGGGATGATGTTGACCTTGCCGTTTTTCTTGCCCGTGGGCTCCGCCAGCATGGCCATGGATTTGACCATGCTGGAAAAGCCCGTCACGTGCGAGCCGGCATAGCTTGGGGTGGAGGCGCTGATCAGGTGTTTTCCTTTGGGGATCTTGCCTTCCTTTTCCGCCTTTTTCTTGATCTGGGGCAGATCGTCGCCGATTGTCTCGGACAGGCAGGTGGTATGAACAGCGATCACCTCGGGGTTATAGACGGTGAATATATTGTTGATGGCCTGCATCATGTTGGCCTGGCCGCCGAACACCGAAGCCCCCTCGGTAAAGGAGCTGGTACCTGCGGAGATCGGCTCTTTATAGTGCCGGGTCAGGGTACTGCGATGATACGCGCAGCAGCCCTGGGAGCCGTGGCTATGCGGCAGGCATCCGTGGATGCCCAGAGCCGCATACATGGCGCCGATTGGCTGGCAGGTCTTGGCCGGATTAATGGTCAAGGCCTTGCGCTCGCTTATTTCAGTAGGGGTATGACGTAATAACATGTCTCTATCCTCAATGAATGAGTGTTTTTCTCGTTGAATTCTTCACAATTTTTAGGCTGGAAATGAGTCATTGTCGTCCAGGTCGAGAAACCCGAGGACGGGCGCGGAGGCGTATATTAATACGCCGCACAAGCCCGCCCCGAAGGGTGACGAAGAGATGGGCGAAAAGGGCCGTTTCCAGTTAAAAATTATTCCCAGTTATAGGATGCGGACAACTGGGGGTTTTCTTGCCAAGGCGCCTTCATATAGCTCCAAACCTTGGAGTTCACTAAGCGATCGATCTCCTGGTAAAAGTTGACCGCGCCCTTGAACCCGGCATATGGGCCGCCGGAATCATAGCTGTGCAGCTGCTTCATGGGCACGCCCAGTTTCTGGATGGAATACTTCTCCTTGATACCGGCGCAGAAGATATCCGGCTTCATCAACTCCACCAGCTTTTCCGCCTCGTACTGGTTCAGGTCGTCGACAATAAGGGTGCCCTTGTCCATGTCCGGAGTCAGTCCGTCATACTCTTTGAACTTAAAGCCGGTTTTTTCAAGGGCCTTCATCTCCTTGTCGCTCTTCCGCGGCTTGTAGCGGGTCTCGTCCGCCTCAACTTCGATCTCTTCTATGTTGCGGCTGTCCGCATCGAGCTTGATGTTGGGCAGTACCTGGCGGCCCTCATAATCGTCCTCATGGCCGAACTCATAGCCCGCCGAGATGGTCTGCATCTCAAGCTCGTCAAAGAGATCCTTGTAATGATGGGCCCTGGAGCCGCCGACAAACATCATCGCCGTCTTGCCGGTGGTGCGCGGGGTGATGCCGGTGAGGGCCGCTTCCACATCGGGCATCTCCTCGGCTATCACCTCTTCCACCTTGTCGATGAGTTCCTGTTCGCCGAAATACTCGGCAATCTTACGCAGGGACTTGGCTGTGGATTTGGCACCGATAAAGTTCACCTTGATCCAGGGGATGCCATACTTGGTCTCCATCATGTCCGCCACATAGTTGATGGATCTGTGGCACATGACCGCGTTGAGATCCGCGGTGTGGGAGGAGGCAAACTGATCATAGGTGGAGTTGCCGGAAAAGGTAGAGATACAGGTGATGCCGCACTTGTTAAATATCCGGTCGATCTCAAAGCCATCGCCACCGATGTTGTATTCGCCCAACAGGTTAATCTTGTACTTACCTGGTTTCACCTCGTCGTTCTTGCCCACGAGGTGGCGAAAGACCTGATTGTTGGCAATGTGATGTCCGGCGGACTGGCTGACTCCCTTGTAGCCCTCACAGGAAAAGGCGTAGACATTACAGTCCCCGAGTTTTTCTTTCATCATGGCGGTGACGGTATGAATATCGTCACCGATCAGGCCAACGGGGCAGGTAGCGAACACGGCGATGGATTTGGGATGAAAGAGGTCATAGGCCTCCTGGATCGCCTTTTCCAGCTTCTTTTCACCGCCGAAAATAATGTCCTGCTCCTGCATATCCGTGGAAAAGCAGTAGGGCATATAGTTTTCGCCCTCCGGCCCGGCATCGGTCTGGTTACGCCTGGTCAGCCAGGAGTAAAACGCACAGCCGATTGGGCCGTGGGTGATATTGACGATATCGCGGGTCGGCCCCATGATAACGCCTTTGCAGCCTGCATAGGTACAGCCACGCATGGTGATGATACCGGGGGTGGTACGCACGTTGGCGGTGAGCGAGGGCGTGTCGTTCTGCAGGGCCTCGTTGATCATTATCTGTTTGGCGCGTTTGCGGGCCACCTTGGGCGGATACTTCTCAAGAAGCTCCGCTTTCACATCGGCGGCATCCCACTGCACCAGCTTTTTCTTTGTTGCTGTTGCCATTCTTATTCCTCCTTACAAGATGGCGTCGCAAAAACTCTCCAACTGCTGTGTTGCACTTTATCCCTCGTCACTGCGGCGTACCATATGTACGCCCCATTCCTCAGGACTCGTGCGCCTTGCATTTGGCGCTTTTTGCTTAGCCATTCCTCATAATGCTCTCTGCACATCTCAATTACGAGATGGATTTAACGCCCATCTCTCCAGTCCTGACCCGGACAGCATCGCCTATGGGCAGGACAAAAACCTTGCCGTCGCCAGGCTTGCCGGTCTGATTCGTATTCACAATCGTCTCCACCACACAATCCACCTGGCTGTCTTCAACCACTGCGGTGATCATGCGTTTGGGGTAGAGTTTGCCCTTCTCGCCCAACAGGGTGGCAGCCTCTTCAATGCCCTGTTCCGCACCTTCCAGAATCTCGGGGTTGACAAAGCCCAGGCCCCGGCCATGGGCCTCATGAGCAAAGAAGGCATCGACTCCACAGTCCGTCAGGGCCTGTTTTGTTTGGTTCATCATGTTTATGCGCACGATGGCGATAACCTCTTTCATGCCGGCACCTCCTCGGCTGCTGCCGCGGTCTCCTTAACGCCGGAACTGATGGTGTAGGACTCCTCCACATCGCTGACAAAGATTTTACCGTCACCAAAGGCACCCTTGCCTGCAGAACGGGCCGTGTCCATGATGGTCTCGATGACGAAGTCTTTGTCTGCCGCATTGACCACGCTCATAAGCATGATCTTGGGAAGCTCGTCATATGTCACTTCACCAATTTTGATGCCGCGCTGTTTACCGCGACCGGCAACAGAGTATTTGGTGACAGCGGGAAAGCCTGCATCCATGAGCGCCGCCAAAACGGCATCCGCTTTTTCAGGCCGAATAATTGAGCGAATCATTATCATCATAACTTTTTCTCCAATTTGGTTGCCCTGGCCTTGGCCAGTGCAACCCCTTGTTCTTTTTGACTCCCTTTTCATTGCGCATCATGTAGGAGCCCCTTCAGGGGCGATAAATCCGGCCTTGCCTTTCGCCCCTGAAGGGGCTCCTACCTTGAGTTTTTTTTGCTTCGACGGAAGTCAATCATTCATTCTTGGTGGCTGCTTAAGCCGCTTCCATCAGGCCGTAATCCATGAGCAACTGCTCAAGTTCTTCGATCTCAAGGGGGGTGGGGATAACGAACATCTCGTTCTCGTCAATGGCCTTGGCCAGCCCGCGATAGGCATCTGCCTGGGATACTTCAGGTTTCCATTCGATAACTGTCTTGCGGTTGATCTCGGCTCGCTGCACATCGTTGTCGCGGGGCACGAAGTGGATCATCTGGGTCCCCAGTTTTTTAGCGAATTTTTCGATCATCTCTGCCTCATTATCAACGGCGCGGGAGTTACAGATCAGCCCGCCTAAACGAACACCGCCGGATTGGGCAAATTTCACGATACCCTTGCTGATGTTGTTGGCCGCATACATGGCCATCATCTCGCCGGAGACAACAATGTAGATCTCCTCGGCCTTACCATCACGAATGGGCATGGCAAATCCGCCGCAAACAACGTCGCCGAGGACATCGTAAAAGGCGTAGTCCAGGGCCTCGCTCTCTTCATAAGCGCCAAGGGACTCCAACATATTAATAGAGGTAATAATGCCTCGACCCGCACAGCCGACGCCCGGCTCCGGGCCACCGGACTCAACGCAAAGCGTGCCGCCGTATCCTTCTTTACGGATATCCTCAAGCTCAACATCCTCGCCCTCTTCTCTGAGGGTATCGAGTACTGATTTCTGGGCCAGGCCACCCAACAGGAGGCGGGTAGAGTCCGCCTTGGGATCACAGCCGACCACCATGACCTTTCTGCCCATTTCAACCAGGCCTGCCACTGTATTCTGGGTGGTGGTGGATTTGCCGATACCGCCTTTTCCGTAGATTGCTACCTTTCTCATTGTTGTTCCTCCTTTTGAAACATATGGTCAAAGTGAATGCTTACACAGCATGTTGATGCTCTGTGCTAACGCAAGGGGTGTGCCAAAAGGAGATCTTGTTTTTCAAGGCTCACTAACCACTTGAAATCATTCCACAATCATCACTCACCTCTCCGTAGGATCATCATTTCCCCTCTCTTGTGTATCGTGTGACACACAAACAATAATGTAGCCCTCTTTACACTTTGGTAGCCGCGCAACCCACCAGGGCCGTTTATTACATTATTGTTAATAATACACCATGAAATCAGGCGCTTTTTTATCTTTTTGTTCTTTTTTGTAACACATACCACCGCCAATAAACTGTCAGCTTATTATATAATTTCAAAGAGATACCTACAAACAAGGTCAACCAGTCATACATTATTGAAACAAAGGCACAATACTTGCAGATCATCCATACAGACTAATACATCAATGAATAATATCCTTGGGAGGGATTGTTTTGCAGACAGGAATTAAGGAAAGACGCATCTCTTCAACCGAGTACCTTGAGCTACAGGCCCTTTATCAGATATCTCAGCTGATTGGCTCGGCCTTGAATTTTGAAAAAAGCCTGGATGAGATCCTGCGCATTTTGCATGACACCTTGCGCATGGAGCGGGCCACCCTGGTCCTACGCAACGAATACGGCACCGCTCTCTCCATTGCCGCCTCCTACGGCCTGACCAAGGAGGAGGAGAAGCGTGGCGTTTACCGCCTCAACGAAGGAATCATCGGTAAGATCTTTGCAAGTGCCTACCCCTTTGTCGTGCCGGACATAAGGGCGGAACCGCTTTTTCTGAACCGCACCGGGGCCCGGGCCAACCTGCCCAAAGGCGAAATATCATTTATCGGTGTTCCGGTTATCCTGATGGACAAAACCGTAGGGGTCCTCTCTGTGGACCGGCTTTTTGGCCCGGAAGTCTCCTTTGAAGAGGATATTCGCTTCCTTACCGTGGTCGCCATGCTCATAGCCCAGTTTCTCCTCCTCAACAAGGCGGTTTCCCTGAAGGAGAAAAGCCTGGTTGAAGAAAACAAACAACTCAAAGAAGAATTGCGCCACCGCTACAGCTACCACAACATTATCGGCCAATCCAAAATGATGCAGGAGGTGTACCGCTACATCGAAAAGGTTGCCCCGAGCAGGGCCACCGCCTTGCTTCTTGGTGAGTCCGGCACCGGCAAGGAGCTTGTTGCCCGGGCTATCCACCAGGCCAGCACTCGCTCAGGAAAGCCCTTTATCAAGGTAAACTGTGCGGCTCTGCCTGAAAATCTATTGGAAAGCGAACTTTTAGGCCACGAAAAGGGTGCCTTTACCGGTGCTACCTCACTGAAAAAAGGTCGTTTTGAACTGGCCGACGGCGGCACACTTTTTCTTGATGAAATAGGGGAGCTGCCCCTCGCCCTGCAAGCAAAACTCCTGCGCGTGCTCCAGGAGCAGATGTTTGAACGCTTAGGCGGCACCCAGACCCTTGAGGTGGATGTGCGTGTTATTGCCGCCACAAATCGTAGCCTTGAAGAATGTGTGCAGGAGGGTTCATTTCGGGCAGACCTCTACTATCGCCTCAATGTCGTGCCGGTCATCCTCCCACCCTTGCGTGAACGCAGAGAGGATATCCCCCTGCTGCTTGAGCATTTTTTAAAACAAAGCAACAAGGATAACTTGCGTAAGGTCCGCCTTTCCAGCTCCGTGGTGCAGTTCCTTACAACCTATAACTGGCCTGGGAACGTTCGCGAGTTGCAGAACATGCTGGAACGCTTGGTGATCATGACCGATGGCGACAAGGTAAACCTGACCAGCCTGCCAAGTTACATGACAGCCGAACCGGAACCATATCCAGTCGCGCCCGCCTGCCCACTTCCCAGCCAGACAGTATTCCACCGCCCGAGTGAGCCCACACCACCGGCACCGCCCGCCCCCGCTGTTCGTCACAGTCTTAAAGACATGGAGCGAGAACAGGTGGTTGCCGCCTTAAAACGAAACGGTTATGTCCAGGCCCGCGCTGCCAGAGAGTTAGGACTGACCCAGCGCCAGATCGGCTACCGGATTAAAAAATATGAGATTGAGATTCCCTTATAGATTGAAGGGTGGAACAATCCACGGCCACTGCATTTTGGAATTTATCACTACTGACTGTGCCTGCGATATCATGAGCCGCAAGGAGATCTTTGCCGATTCTGAGGAGAGCGTGGGAGAGGTATTCAAACGCATGGCCCGTACCGGGGCAAAGGAGATAGGTGCTCTTGATACAACAGGCAGCATCGTCGGTGATATCACCGTCATTGACCTGTTACGTTGTTGCTGTCCGGAGGAAAAAAGAACTGAGCTTGCCCTTTGCGCACTTGCAGCTACGAGAGCAACGAGACATAGCCCGTAAAGAACTTTTGGAAATCATCATCCAACCGTTCTTGCAGCTTGGTTGCCTCACTGAGCAGGTCTGCGGGCTTGACTATCAGACTGCGGAAGGAGGCCAGCCACTGCCAGTCCTTTTCCAGCCAGGTCATAATATCTTCCAGGTTTGCAGCATGATTGTCACACTGCACCCCCATGATGTGTGGCCTGTCTGTTAAAGAAAAGGCCTCAACTTGACACTGGGCCGAGGTAGCCAAAAGAGAGATGGATTTGGGCAGCGGCTCCAGCACGGCCTGGCTGTGCCACTTAAAGAGGGGAACTATTTTGGCAAGGCTAGCAAAGGCAGGATGCTCCCTGCCGTCATGGGTAATGTGCCCCTTGACAAAACCGATACTCGGCTTGAAATTAGGGCCTATTTGGGCGCCAAGAACATGGGCCAACAGCTGATGCCCCAAACAAAAACCCAGGATCGGAGTATCCGCGGCAATGGCCCGCTTGAGATAGCGCTTCTCCTCAACCAGAAAGGGATACTGTTCCTCCTGATCCACATTGGGCGAGCCACCCAAAACAATTATGCCGTCGTATTGAGCAAATGACGGCAACCAATCCTTCCACACCTCAACAACCTCAAGGGTGACCCCGTTTTTTTCGGCGGCCTTTGTGAGCAGGTGCCCAGGGCCTTCCCAAGCTGTATGTTGCAGTACAAGGATTTTCATTGCCCTTCGCTTTCTTCGTCTTTTTTTTTACAAGAAAAGCCTCGAACCGGAGGGGATTCCCCCGGTTCGAGCTTATTTACTGCCAGATAATTTTCAACTTAAATGTTGTTTATCTCAAAACCGGCATAGGCCTCCATGCCATGCTCGCCAACATCGAGCCCCTTCATCTCTTCTTCTTCGTCTACACGGATACCCAAGGTAATCTTGAGGATGAAGAAAAGCGCAAAGGCTGCGACAAAGCAAACCACACCGTAGGCGACAACACCGAGCAACTGCACCATAAAGGAGTGCTCTGCGCTGAAGATACCAACAGCCAGGGTGCCCCAGATACCACAGGTAAGATGGACGGAGATTGCACCGACCGGATCATCAATCTTCATGCGGTCGATCGCCATGACCGAGATAACTACCAGAAGTCCGGCAATGAGGCCGATGACAACCGAACCCATTACACTGACCACATCAGCACCGGCAGTAATACCGACCAGCCCGGCCAGGGCGCCGTTGAGGGCCATGGTCAGATCAGGCTTCTTCTGGATGATCCAACTGAGGACCATGGCACCGACAACTCCTGCGGCCGCAGCCAGAGAGGTGGTGACAAAAACAAAGGATACTGCGGCAGGATCGGCGGAAAGAACTGAGCCACCGTTAAAACCGAACCAACCCAACCAGAGAAGAAAGACACCAATGGTTGCCAGAGGCATATTATGACCCATAATGGGCTTGATGCTGCCGCCGACATACTTGCCAAGACGGGGACCGAGCAGGAGTACGCCTGCCAAGGCCGCCCAACCGCCCACGGAGTGAACCAGGGTGGAACCGGCAAAGTCATAAAAACCTTTGGCATCCAACCAGCCGCCGCCCCATTTCCAACTGCCGACCCAGGGGTAGACAAAGGCAACATAGATGACGGAAAAGATCAGGAAGCTGTGCAGCTTGATACGCTCTGCCACGGCACCGGAGACAATGGTCGCAGCGGTTGCGGCAAACATGGCCTGGAAGATAAAATCCGTCCAGTAGGTATAGATTCCAACCCCGTCATCACCGGTGATCATCATATCAGCAGGGCTTACGCCAATACCGAATCCGGCAAAACCGAAGACCCCGGCGATGGAAAAATCCCCGGGGTACATCAGGTTAAAACCAACTACGGCATAGGTCAAAAGACCCATGGAGATGATCGCCGTGTTTTTAAAGAGAATGTTAACCGTATTTTTAGAGCGGGTCATACCTGCCTCAAGGGAGGCAAAACCGAGGTGCATGATAAATACCAGGAAGGTGGATACCAGCATCCAGGTGTTATTAGCGACATACGTGGCAGCTGCGCCTGTAACCTCGGCGACACCACCGGCAAAGGCCGCAGTCGGCAATGCGATGAGGGCCATTAAGAGTGGCAAGGCAACCTTACCTGCGATTGACCTGTTCATTGGAAACTCCTTGTTGCTTGATTTGATCAGATTCATATTCGTTCCTAAATGGCCTCCTTGTCGGTTTCACCTGTCCGGATACGGCAGATGGAGTCAACCGGCAGGACAAAAATTTTGCCATCACCAATTTTTCCTGTCTTCACGCTGTTCATAATGGTTTCAACTACCTTGTCCACCATCTCTCCGTCGACAACGATCTCGACCTTGACCTTGGGGATAAAGTCCACCACGTACTCGGCACCACGGTAAATTTCCGTATGCCCCTTCTGACGCCCAAACCCTTTTACTTCGGTGACGGTCATACCCTGTACACCGAGCTCGGACATCGCTTCCTTGAGATCATCAAGTTTAAATGGCTTGATGATTGCTTCAATTTTCTTCATTCCTTTTCCTCCGTTGAAACTGCACTGAGTGCTAAAGTCTTGTCACCACCGGTATGGGGTGTGTTACAATCTGGGTATGGGTACTACAAGGTGCGTGCCAACACCTTTCACTTTCCCAAAAAGACATCGTAACCGCTCGAAACTTAAGGGTTTTTATTTTTTAAACAGACAAGAACAAGCCACAAAACAGAAAATTGCATTATTACTTTTTTGTAATTTATCAACCTTACACTAATTCAATTAAGTACATTTTTGTAACAAATAACCCTTTCCAGCAACAGGCAGAGGACGATTCAAATGGCAACTTTCGATTACGACATCGGTGTCATTGGCGGAGGGGCAGCCGGCCTTACGGTCACGGCTGGTGCGGCACAACTGGGCGCAAAAAGCTTGATCATTGAACAAGAGCCAAAGCTTGGAGGCGACTGCCTGCACTATGGCTGCGTGCCCAGCAAAACCCTGATCAAAAGCGCCGCGGTCTACCACCTCATGAAAAATAGCAGCCGTTTCGGTCTGCCGGATGTATCCGTGCCCCCTGTGGATTTCAAAAATGTCTCATCCCGCATTCGCTCAGTCATCGAAACCATTCAGCATCACGACTCGGTTGAACGTTTTTGCAAACTTGGCGCCAAGGTCGAGTTCGGCCGTGCCGCTTTCACGGACGAGCATACGGTACAGGTGGGGGGGAAAAGCTTTACCGCGCAAAAATGGGTTATCGCCACAGGCTCCTCACCATCCCTGCCGCCGGTTGAGGGACTGAGCAAAATCCCCTACATCACCAACAAGGAGATCTTCTATCTCGACACCCTGCCACCCTCCATGATTGTCCTGGGAGCCGGACCCATTGCCCTGGAAATGGCCCAATCATTCTGTCGGCTCGGCTCAAAGGTTACGGTGCTTCAACGGAGCGGCCAGATTCTCAGCAAAGAGGATAAAGACCTGGCGGACATAGCCATGGCTGAACTGGAAAAAGAGGGCATCAGCTTCCACTTGAACACCAAGGTGCTCAGGGCCAACCAATCTGGCGGGATGAAGGAAATCGTCTTTCAAGATGCGGCGGGCCGCGAGGTGACAGTACAGGCAGATACCCTTCTTGTTGCCTTGGGTCGCACAGTCAACATTAATGATATGGGCCTGGAAGCCATCAGCCTTGCACATACCCCCAAGGGGATCGTGGTCGACAACCGGCTGCGCACCAACCACAAGCACATTTTTGCCGCCGGCGATGTGACAGGAATGTATCAGTTCACCCACGCTGCCGGATACGAGGGCGGAGTAGTTCTCGGCAATGCTGTTTTTCGACTGCCGCGCAAGGTCAACTACACCTGGCTGCCTTGGTGCACCTATACCGAGCCCGAGCTTGCCTCGGTCGGCATGAACGAAAAGCGGGCCCAGGCTGCCGGGCTTGAATACACGGTGTGGACCGAGGAGTTTGCCGACAATGACAGGGCTCAGGCAGAAGGCAACACCGTGGGCAGGATCAAGCTCCTGCTCAACGAAAAAGAAAAACCACTTGGCGTGCAAATCCTCGGACCCCATGCCGGTGAGCTGGTCAGTGAATGGGTTGCCACCCTCAATGGCGGAGTCAAACTTGCCACCATGGCCTCTGCCGTGCACCCCTATCCAACTATTGCAGAAATAAACAAGCGTGTAGCCGGAGGATTCTTGAGCAAAAAATTATTTTCGGCTAAGGTGAGAAAAGCGTTATCGTTTTTCTTTAGCCTCCAAGGACGGGCCTGCGAGATCGAATAACCGTCTGAAATAAAAACATAATTAACTTAGATGAGCCAAAACGTTCTGTATGATCGAGCTTAAGTTTACCGATGATGGTACCGGTGTTTATGTCCTCATGAGCGGCACCGTCAACAAAGAAGAGATCATGGGATATAAGACCACTCTCTATGAGTGTGAGCAGTTTCCTTCTCTTTGCTATCTCGTTGCAATCATAAACAAGGTCGAAAAACTCGATGTCTCCATGGACGAATGCAAGGCCATCGCTTTTTACGATGCCGAGCAACTCCAGGGAAAACCCCGCCTCAGAATCGCCGTGGTAGCAAACGACGATACGATTTTCGGCATGAACCACACCTGGGCCTCATACCTTGAAGGGCAGCTGCACGCCCAGGATTTTGCGGCCCGTGTTTTTCGAGAACTCGCAGAGGCTCAACGCTGGCTGGCCGACTTTCTCGGCTCCCAGGAGATTTTCTACCATAAATTTGCCCAGTAAATCCCCGCCAACTTCTTCTCCTTCCCATGCCTGTTTTTCAACTCAACGACACCCTGCTTTTCCCACCCCCAAATCTTGCGCGGGAGGATGGGCTTTTGGCCGTGGGCGGCGATCTTAACCCTGCCCGCATTTTACTGGCCTATGAGCAGGGTATCTTCCCCTGGTATTCGCCGGATGAACCCATCCTCTGGTGGTGGCCGGACCCACGCCTTGTCCTCTATCCGGAGGAGTTTCACTGCTCAAAACGCCTGGCCCGCATCATACGCCAGGGAATCTTTGAGGTTACCTTTGACACCGCCTTTGACAGGGTCATAGAGTCCTGCGCCCAGCTACGCCAGAAAAACGGCGTAGGCACCTGGATTGATGAAGAAATGCGGCAGGCCTACTGCACACTGCATGAGATCGGCTACGCCCATTCCGTGGAGTGCTGGCAAAATGATGAACTGGTGGGTGGTCTATACGGTGTCTCCATCGGTTCGATCTTTTTCGGCGAGTCCATGTTCAGTAAAGCACCAAACAGCTCCAAGGTAGCGCTGGCTACCTTGGTGGATCAACTCATTGATTGGAAGTTCGACCTCATAGACTGCCAAATCGGCACCGCCCACCTGAAAAGCTTAGGCGCCAAAGAGATCACCGGCGCGGAGTTCAAAGAGATTCTCGACAACGGGGTTGAAAAACGCACCCGCCAGGGAAAATGGGAGCTTTCATTGTCCCCCTGAAAAGGGGCGTAACCTTAAACGGATTGCAGCATCCGACGAAACCCGTTCGCTCTCCCCTCCAAGAACTTCCCATCAAAACTTGCATTTCCTAACAAATTAACCCTATTGTTTTAATAGAAGCCGGCAGCCATCCATCCGGCCTTTCAAATGCGCCAACCCTAAACAAGAAATGGATATCCGAATGTCTCTGTGCGCAGGTAAATTTTTTTTCACCTTAAGCATAATGATGCTTTTTACCCTCCCCCTCCAAGCCAAGGCAAAGCTGATTGTATATGACCTGACCATCGCCCGCCAGGATGTCAACTATACAGGCCGTTCTGCCCAAGCTATGACGATAAACGGCGGCATACCCGGCCCCACTTTACGCTTTACCGAAGGCGACACGGCCCGTATCCATGTCCACAACACAATGGATGCGGAAACCTCCATCCATTGGCATGGCATATTGGTTCCTCCAGATATGGACGGGGTTCCCAACATCAGTTTTCCGCCTATAGATGCAGGCTCCACTTACACTTATGAATTTCCGATACGCCAGAACGGCACATACTGGTACCACTCCCACACAAGCCTTCAAGAGCAAAGCGGCGTTTACGGCTCAATCGTTATTGAGCCAAAACAGTATCAGCCACGCGCTGACCGTGACTACGTTGTTCTGCTTTCGGACTGGACAGACGAAGAGCCACACACAGTGCTGCGTACACTCAAACGAGGGAGCGAATGGTACTCCATTCAGAAAGGCAGCGGCCAGAGCATCCTTGGTGCCCTGCGACTCGGCATGCTCGGTAAATACTTCAAACGTGAACTGCAACGCATGCCGGCCATGGATATTGCAGATGTCGCTTACGACCGCTTTTCAGCCAACGGCAAGGTGGAATCTTCTCTCGCTGCCCAGGCGGGCGAATCCATCCGTCTGCGCATTATCAACGGCTCGGCAACAACATATTTTCATGTCGATTTTGCGAGCGGGCCCATGCAGATTATCAGCGCGGATGGCCTGGACGTACAGCCTGTTGAGACAAAACGTTTTCTTATTGGGGTTGCCGAAACATATGATGTTTTAGTACGGGTACCCGAACATGGGGCGTATGAATTTCGCGCCACGGCCCATGATGGCTCGGGCTACGCATCGGTGTGGCTCGGCTCCGGCAAACACAACAAGGCAGCCGACATCCCTCAACCCAATCTCTATGCGCCAATGGGCGGGCACGACATGGGCAAAATATGGTCTTTCACTCCGTCGGGAACCATGGATATGGAAGATCATAAGGTGGAATCAGGCATGTTCGATCAGCCCGGAATGATGGGAATGGACTCCATGCACGAAATGCATGATATGGGCCATGGGGGTAGCAACACCGGGATGAGCATGAACCACGGAGCGCACCAATCGCAAACGCCAACCACGGACAACGCACCGAAAACAATCCTTCACGCAATGCATGACACTTTTACTGAGCCGCCCCATGACCAGAGAGCAAGGTTTGGCAAGGAGCATGGGAAGCAATATGGATTTCTAGCCACAGATGTGGCCTCAGCAAAAAATCTCGCCATTGACGGAACGGAAGCCAGCCGCCCGAGCACACCATATCCACAGCTGCGCGCAGTTAAACCAACAACCCTGGATAACAATAAGCCTGTGCGCGATATTCGCCTCACCCTTGATGGCGACATGGAGCGGTATGTCTGGCTTTTGAACAACAAACCCCTTTCAGAAAGCGACTTTATCAAAATACACAAAGGGGAAATAGTCCGTTTTATCATGATCAACCGAACCATGATGCACCACCCCATGCACATGCATGGTCATTTCTTCCGTGTACTAAACGGTCAGGGCGACCACGCCCCGCTCAAGCACACGGTGGATGTGGCACCGATGAGCACAACGGTCATCGAATTTGATGCCAACGAATTCGGTGACTGGTTCTTTCATTGCCACCTGCTGTATCACATGAAAAGCGGCATGGCCCGGATGGTTCATTATGACGGTTTCACCATCGACCAAGAGTTGGCCGCCGTTCGCCCCAACCTGTACAAGGAATCCTGGTATGCCTGGGCAGAGGCGGATATCGCCAACAACATGAGCGAGGGCATGCTCACCCTTTCGGACACTCGCAACAGCATAAGTGCATGGTGGGAATCGGGATGGGAGAATGTTGAAGAGACCGAGTGGGAAGGGGTGTTGAGCTGGGATAGACACATGAATCGCTTCTTCTCGCTCTTTGCCGGGTTTCATTTTGAGGGAGAAAAGGATGATCTGGATAAAACGAGAGAAGTCTTAGGCCTTCGCTACCTCCTACCACTTAATATCGAGTCGATGACTTGGCTGGATTCGGACAAGGGTGGCCGCTTTGGCCTGGAAAAAGAGTTTGCCCTCACTCCCCGCCTATCTCTAACCGGCGAGGCGGAGTACGACACCCACGACAAATGGGAAAGCAGCGCAAACATCAGCTACCTACTCCACAAAAACGTCTCCCTCAAATTACTTTGGCATTCTGAGTTTGCATGGGGTGCCGGTGCAACCATACGATTTTAAAAAGTTCAACCGAACCATTTCCTGCACAACAAAAAAGGGGAGACCCAAAGGCCTCCCCTTTACAACAACTCTATAAAAACTCTTATTTAGCCGAGCGTGCTCCAACCGGCAGACTGGGCGGTCTTGCCGTTTTCCTGAATCACATAACACTCACAACCTGGCTGGCTGTTAATGAAGCGGACACCGGCTTTGGGCTGCATAACAAAGACACTGGTGGAAAGCGCATCCGCATCCATAACCGTGTTGGCCTTAACCGTTACCGAGGTAGAAAGCGCAGGGCTCATGCCGGTGCGGCTGTCCACGATATGGTGGAACATCTTCTCTTTATCGTAATAGACCTCGTAGTTACCTGAAGTGGCGATGGCGCCGTCGGTCATGCGCAGTACGTCCGGGTAGGCCTTTTTCTTGGCCGGATCCTGAATGGCAACGGTCCAAGGCTTGCCGCCCTGGGCAGCACCGCTGGTGCGAATATCGCCGCCAGCATTGATCAGATGGCTTGCAATGCCTTTATCGCTCAACAGCTGGGAAGCGCGATCAACGATATATCCCTTGGCAATACCATCCAGGGTGATCCCCATGTTCGCACGCCCCAAACGGATGTTACCGGACTCAAAACGGATATGCTCGGTACCGACCAGTTTCAACACGGCCTGAACCTGGCTCTCGGAAGGCGTCTTGCCAGCGGCAGAACTTTCCTTATAAAGATCAATCAGGGGCTTCACCGTGATATCAAAGGCGCCGTTGGTCTCGCGATGGTAATACAGAGAACGGGCAACAAGCTCCAGAACCTCCTGATTGCCGTTTGCCAAGACACCGGCCTCGTTCAACTCGGAAACCGGGGAGTTTCCATCGTAGCGGCTTAACAGGCTGCTGAGGCGATCGATCTCTTCAAAGGCTTGCCCGATGGCGTTTTCCGCCTCATCGCGCGAGGGATGAATGGCAGTCATGGCAACAAATGTACCCATTGCCAGCCTGGTCTTTGAGACCTTATAATTTTTCTTCCCAAAGAGAACCGCTTCGGCCTGCTCTGCAGGCAACAGGGTCGCAGATGCTGCCCCAAGGCCAAGAAGGCCGGAGAGCTTCAAAAAGGATCTTCTCTTCTGGTCACACATGTTTGAACTTTTCATCATCTTCCTCTATACGGGAACAATATTTTATCGTGCGGAACTTGTTCTATTACCGCCTTAAAATCATCTCGACAAATGATCAGGAGGCCATCTTCAGAGCACTGTCAGCGTCTCTGGCAATAACCTTTCGTCCATCATAATACTTAAATATGTCGCGCGGGCATTTTGTTACACAAATTTCCTCACAAGAGGGCCCGTAGGCAATACATTTGGGGTGATCGATCTTCACAACACCCTCAAGAGTCACGGCATCGGCCGGGCATACCTTGACACACATCTTACAGGAGATACAACCGATCTCGCAAACCTTGCGCACATTCTTACCAAGATCCTTGGTGCTGCACGGGACCCAAACCCGGGCCTTCAGGGTCTGTAATTCAATTATGTCCTTGGGACAGGTTTTGACACAGGTGCCACAGCTCACGCATTTATCCGGATCAACCACCGGAAAATTATCAACCATCTTTATAGCGTCAAAGGGGCAGGCCTCGGAGCATTCACCCAGGCCGATACAGGCATACTGGCAGGCAGAAGGACCGCCAAAACCCAAGTTGGCAGCAGTACAGGATTTAAAACCGATGTACTCATGCTTGTGGCTTACACGCCCCTCAATACGGGAACAGCGGACTATGGCGATCATATCCTCCATGGCCGTCATCTTCTTGCCGGTCAGCTCGGCCACCCGCTCGGTAACCTTCTCCTTACCGGGGTAGCAGAGGTTTGGGGGCACATCCGGGTCATTGACCACGGCAATGGCATAGCCCTCGCAACCGGGATAACCGCAACCGCCGCATTGGGCACCGGCCAGAGACTCGAGCACCTCCTCAATGAGGGGATTCGATTCAACGGCAAATTTATGGGCGGCAAGTGCCAGGCCGATTCCAAAGAACAGCCCGATACAGACGAGAAGTGCTATGCCGCCTAATGCTAATTTGACTAATGCTGGATCCATAATTTTATTTCCTTAAACCGGCAAAGCCGGGATGAAAAATTAAGAATGTAAAATGCAAAATTGAGGTTTTTCTCAATATAATTTTTCATTCCCCATTTTTAATTCTGCATTGGCCCGTCAAGGGCCTAAAAAATATTCAGCCCGGAAAAGCCTAAAAATGCCAGGGCAAACTGCCCGGCCACGATAAAGGCAATGGGCACGCCCCTGAAGGTTTCGGGAATATTGGCAAGCTCCATCCGCTCACGTACCGAACTCATCAGGTACAGGGCCAGAAGAAAACCACTACCCGCTCCAAGGGAGAGCATGAAGGTCTCAAAAAAGTTATACTCGTTATCCGCTAGAATCAAAGGCACGGCAATGATAACGCAGTTGGCGATAACCAAAACCAGGTAAACACCGAAGGCGTTAAACAGGGCCGGATTCACCTTCCTGAGGATGGTGTCCACCGCCTGCACAGTCAGAGAAACCAGACCGATGAAGATAACGATCTGCAAAAAGTTCAAGTCATAAGGCTTTAAAATGAACTGGTAAAAGAACCAACTCATGATGGCCGAAACCACGATAACCAGGGTAAAGGTAAAACCCATCCCCTTGGCCGTATCCTTGCGCTTTGAGGTGCCGAAGAATACGCAGAGGCCCAAATACTTGGTAAAGACAAAGTTATTTATCAACAATGCACTGATCAGAATAGAGAACAGATAGCCCAGGTAGGATTTGGAAACCTTAAAGGACGCGAGTACACCCGGCTTCACATCCTTGATCTTAACCACATGGGGCTGGGTGGTGTTGAGAGGATCGGCAAAGGTGAGCACTGCGGACTTGCCGTCTGCAGCCACATCAACCTTTTGCACCACAAGGCGAATATCCGGGTCCGGCTCCTCGTAGATGGTATAGTTGGCCGGGTTGGAAACCGCGGCCGCATCGATGGCCTCGGCAAAGGTAACGATAATCTCGTTCTCCTCGCCAAAGCTCTGCTCGACCACCAATCCCTGGGCAGAGGCCGCAAGGGGCAGGAAGAGCGCAACAAGAAGGGGCAGTAAAATCCGACGAATCATTGCAGTATTTATCATGCTCACACCTGTTGCTTGGAGCGTTTATAGATAATCTCCACCCAGTTGAAAAAGGCCATCATCAGGCCGACACAGAAGAAACCGGCAAAGGGCAGGATGAAGAAAAGAAGCGGTTTAAAGCCGAGCACATCGTAGCCAAGCACGGTACCCAAGCCAAGCAGCTCACGGACAAAACCAAGGGCCATCATACCAACCATGAAACCAAGCCCCATACCCAAGCCGTCCCAAAAGGAGGAGTTGACGCTCTCTTTACAGGCAAACATCTCAAGGCGCATGGTGATAATAGCAAAGGCCACGATGAGTTTAACGAAGATGCCCATCTTGGCATAGGCTTCAGGCATATAGGCCGCCAGGACCAGATCGATAACCGTTACCCAGGTGGCAATGGTCAGGGTGTACGTAGGGATTCGGATCCTGGGGTGGATCTTATTCTTAAAAGCGGCAATGGTGCAGCTGGAAAAGACCTGAACAAAGAGCACGGCCAGACCCAGCAGAAAGCCGTTCATAACAGTGGTGGAGATACCAACCGCCGGACACATGGACAGGACCAGGCGAAAGATGGGATTCTCATTGAGAATACCGTTTACCACCAATTGCATATTTGATTTATCTGTTGCCACAATGCTCCTCCAAAGAGACTATTGTCTGCCCCTTAGAAAGGGACGGCTATATTTTGTTCCGTCAGAGCCCGGTCAAGTACCGAGACACGGTAGGCGAATTTCTTCACGATTCCCTTCACACCGTTCGACACCGCGCGGGATGAAATGGTGGCGCCGGTCAGGGCATAAATGTCTTTATCCTGATACTGCGCCTGAACCTTGGCGATTTCCGCCTTATCAAGACCATATTTTTCTTCCTCAAGGGCCTTGAGGTATTCATCCGGCAGGGGCACCTTGGCCACATCGATCTTTTTCAGGGCTTCAAAGGGCTTAGCTTTGAACTGATTCTTGAAGTAATCCTGGGTGATCTCTCCACCCAAGCCCGGATCCTCCTCATGCTCCATGATCTCAAGACCAAGCATGGTAAAGGATGGGTCAACGCCGAGCATGACGTGGATAAAGGTCTTAAAGCCGGGGAATTTTCCAGCCAAAAGATAGGCGGAACGTTTTCCGTTATCAGTTACGATGATGGTCTTATCAGCAAAGCGGATACTCTTGCCAGTACCGACTGCTGCTGCAATTGCCTTATCGCGGTCACCTGACTCGGTTACCTTGTCTTCGGCAATATCCACAACACTCTGCCCCGTAAAGTTGCCGTCAAGACTAATGGTCACAAAGGAAAAACCATGCTTCTCGTTCTGAACCACCGGCACAAGGTAACCCAGGGAGAGAGACTCGCCCTCGGTAACGATGTAGCGATACAGTTCGTGCATCTCTACACTGGCCGGGGCCGGGTTTTTCTTGGCATCGTAACCAAGCAGGCTGAGCATGGTCTGTTGCTCGCGCACATGCTCGTTATGCAGCTTGGCATTATTGGTAAAGATAAAGGTGGCACCCATAACCACACCTGCCATCAAGCAGGAGATGGTGAGGCGGAAAATGATGGTCATTATATCTTTCATTTTGCACCTCCCTTGGGCGGCAGCGGGGGCGCAAAACGCTGGGGCTTAAACATGCCGTCCAGCACGCCGCTCAGTGGGTTCATCAGGAGGATAGCGTAGCAAACACCTTCGGGGTAACCGCCCTTGAGACGAATGATCACGGTCAGCGCACCGATGCCGATGCCATAAACCAGCTGAGAATTTTTATTGGTCGGGCCGGAAACATAATCGGTGGCCATGAAAAAGGCACCGAGCAAGGCGCCGCCGGAGAGTACAGCGAGGATCGGATCGCCGCTAAAGAGAGTCTCGCCGCCAAAGGCCCAGGTCAGGGCAGCGATAGTAACCAGCATGGAGACAGGGGTATGCCAGGTGATGTACCCACGATATATCAGGTAGGCGCCGCCGAGAACAATAAGCAGACCGGAGGTTTCACCGATACATCCGGGGCGGAAGCCCAAGAAGAACGAGGTATAAAAATTGGGTGCTGCCCCGAACTGCGCGGTAAAGGCGCTTAATCCTTGCTCCTTTAAGACAGCAAGCGGGGTAGCGGCGGAAACCGCATCAATGGAATCTCCGAGATAGGAGAAAATCGCCATGTCTTCCAGGGGCGGCAGCCAGGCCGAGGTCATGGCAACCGGGAAGGTGGCCAGCAAAAATGCCCGGGCCAAAAGGGCCGGATTGAAGATATTGTAGCCGATGCCCCCCAAAAGGTGTTTACCTATATAGATAGCCATCACCGCTCCCAAGATGGGCAAGAGCGGAGAAACTCCGGGCGGAATAACAAAAGCCAGCAACATACCTGTAATAACAGCAGAGCCATCGTGAATAGTCACCGGCCTGTTCAAGGCCTTCTGACTGAAATACTCAACAGCCACACAGCTCACCACACTCACGGCCGTGATGATCAGGGTCTGGATACCAAAAACAAACACCGACATGACCAGTGGCGGCACCAGGCAGGCCACAACGGTCCACATGATTTTCTCAACCGACTCTGGGCTCTTCACATGGGGGGAAACAGATACCTTCCACATCCCCGCGAGACCCGCTGTCTGGTTTTCTGGCTCTAGCTGTTTGATGACTTATCTCCTTCGCTTCGAAAAACCTCATGCCACTTAACGCTAAGACGCCAAGCCGCAAAGATTATAAATACTTATGTTAAATACCTGCCGCACCCTCCAGCGCCGTTGCGCCTTCGGAGTCTCGCACACTCGCTTACCTGCGTTGCAGTTTTTCTTAATGTTTCGCCTTCATCTTGGCCAGTCGGATGAACTGAACAAGCGGCCGCTTGGCCGGACAGACATAGGCGCAGCATCCACACTCAAAACACTCGAACACACCAAACTGGCTGGTATCTTCCGGCCGTCCGGCCTCGACATGCAGCCCGATCTCCTTGGGCTCAAGACCCATGGGGCAGGCATCCAGGCACCAGCCGCAGCGGATACACTGGGAGTGGGGATTATTATCAACCTCATCCTCTGCCAAAAAGAGCACGGAAGAGGTGGTCTTGGTCACGGGTATTTCAAGGGAGGAAATGGAAAAACCCATCATGGGTCCGCCCATGATAATCTTGCTCAATTCCGGGGTCACCCCGCCGAGATGCTCAACGATATCCTTGATCTTGGTGCCCACCTTAACCCGCAGGTTGGCAGGTCGCTTGATTCCCTTGCCGGAGATGGTCACCACCTTCTCATACAGGGGCTTATCAAGAACCACTGCATCATAGATCGCCTTGGTGGTGCTCACGTTGTGGACAACCACACCAACGGCAGAGGGCAGAGCAAAGGCCGGAACCTTGCGCCCGGTGATGGACTGAATGAGCTGCTTCTCAGAGCCCTGCGGATACTTCACGGTCAGTGGAGTAACCGTAACATTAAGTTCGGCAGTGGATCCCGCTTTGGCCGCTTCGGTCATAACCTTAATGGCGTCGGGCTTATTGGACTCGATGCCGATATGGCAATTCTTGATACCGAGGATCTTAAGGATTACCTTGGCACCCTCGACGATCTCAGCGCTATGCTCCAACATCTGCCGGTGATCGGCCGTGATGTAAGGCTCGCACTCGGCGCCGTTGAGAATCAGGGTGTCCACCGGATTATCCGGCGGCGGGCTCAATTTAACGTGGGACGGGAACC
Source organism: uncultured Desulfobulbia bacterium (assembly GCA_964385695.1). Lineage (GTDB taxonomy): Bacteria > Desulfobacterota > Desulfobulbia > Desulfobulbales > Desulfurivibrionaceae > CAYLQA01. Next base: position 113,181 of record CAYLQA010000004.1, read on the forward strand.
CGGCCCCGCCGATGCCGATGATGCCGGCAGCGTGGACCTTCTTCAACAACTCGTCGTGGCCGAGCTTATGCCAGTCGCATTTATTATACTGGGCCGGCTTGGCCTCTTTATCGGTGGCAATGGTTATGGAAGGCGCTGAGACCCGCATGGGATGGGCGGACATACCAAGGTTTTTCACGGTGCCTGCCACTGGCGAATGCAGTGGAACACCGAGCCCCTTTGTCACCTCACCGACCATACTGCCTTCGGTGATCTCGTCCTTTTTGGCAACAGTCGGTGTACAGGGCGCACCGATATGCTGGCCCAGAACGATTTCAAGTTCGTCGGGGAGAACCATCTCCTCAATGCTGAGGTGAGCGGTCATCTCCTTTGATTCCGGCGGATGGACGCCGCCTTTGGGAAATGTCAGTAAAGGTGCCATGTCGCTTTGTCTTGGGGAGACGCTATCTCTACTAAAAAGATAGCTAACCCCGCTAAAATTAAACACTTTTTGCAACATTTGAACCTGTTGCGTCGTGTTATGTATATACCTCTCCAGCGGAGATTTCAGTAATCTGTTTGTCCTTTTTTGTCAAGCGGAAACGGTTGGCGGGCTGTTCAGATATGAATCGAAATTCATCAACCCTTCCTTATATTAGGGAAACTTTCAAGACCAACCGCCACTGCTTTCCACGGAATAATTATCCACCCTACAACTGTGTCCTCTGAAGCTTTCAAACTTGACAGGGCAGGTTACATAATGTAAAATTCCAAGTTCCCAAGTTGGTATAACTGTGTGAAAAATCGAGTTTTACAAAATTGAAAAAATAAGTTTTACAAAATTGTCACACCTTGTTTTTTTGTAAAACCAATACTTTATCATCACATCTAATTGGACGTTGGCGATGAATAAATTATCAGGAGCCAACATTATTAAAAGGAGTGAAGCATGTGCCGGTTAGCTATGAAAACCGCAAGTGAGCCCTTCAACCCCTTTTCTGTTTTAACGGCCATGGAGGCTATGCAGGAAGGATACGACGGCAGTGGGCTTGGCCTCTGCTTGCGCGGCTTGAAATTTGCGGATTACAAGTACAACGCCGGGGATCCGATTCTCTCTGGAATCGCCCACACGGAAGAGGCCCTTTCCCGCCTGAACCAGATCATGGACGACAAAGGCTTTGTCCTCAAATACGACCATGAGTTCGATCTTGACATGAGCAAGGTTGAGGCCAAGGACAGACATAAATACGTACTGCGCGTCTACAAGCAGCCCAAGGCCTGGAGCGCGTTAAACGACGATCAAATCGAGCACGAGATGATGATGACCCGCCTGAGCTTACGCTTTGACGGCGAGGCCAACGGTGGCGATCTCACAGCTTTCTCTCTGTGGCCCGACGTGGTCATGCTCAAAGAGGTGGGTTGGCCCCTTGAGATCGGTCAGGCCCTCGGCCTTGAGTCCGGTCGCATCAAGAGCCGCATCTGTATGGCCCAGGGCCGGCAGAACACCAACTGGGGCATCAACCTTTACGCCTGCCACCCCTTCTTTATCCAGGGTGTCTGCACCATGACCAACGGCGAGAACACCGCCTTTATCCCCATCAAGGACTGGCTGATCGGCAAGGGTTTCCCCGGCTATGTCGGCTATCAATCCGACTCCGAGGTTTTTGCCCATATTCTGCATTACGTGACCAAGCAGCTCAAGCTGCCCCTGCAGACTTACAAGCACGTAATCACCCCGCTCAAAAACGAAGAGCTGGCCAACCACCCCCAGGGTGACTATCTTCGCGGCCTGCGCGATGTCTGCCGCCGTCTGATCATCGACGGCCCCAACGCGGTCATCGGCACCCTGCCCGACGAAACCAGCCTCCTGGTTATGGATGCCAAGAAGCTGCGTCCGGCCACGGTCGGCGGCCATGCCGGCGAGTGGGCCATCGCTTCAGAGATGTGCGGTGTTGACGCCATGATCCCGGATCGGGATCGGAGCAAGGACTTCCAGCCCATGCGTGAGCACACTGTAATTATTCCTCCCGACAGACAGGAGTTAGAGATATGGTCTCAATTCGATCAATTTCCGCTGACCCAGGCAGCCTAACACCCAACGATCTGCCCTGGATCATTGAACATAACGAGGACAGGTGTACCCTCTGTGGACAGTGTGCCGCTGTCTGCCCGGTGAACACCTTAAAACTGACCTACATGCGCAAGCGCATGCCCAAGATTGTCTTAAGCTCCAGCGAGCGCGGCAGCTCCTACAAGACCTTTGTCGGCATTCGCCAAAATACCGATATCGGTCGGCGCTGCATCGGTTGCGGCTCCTGCTCCATGGTCTGCCCCAACGAGGCGATCCAGCCGGTGCATAACAACGTAGACCGCTACCGTTTCGTAAACACCAAAGGCGGCGAGGCCCCCAAGCGTGGTGGTCGCCGTAATGAGCAAGGCCCAAGCCTTTTGGACCAGATCTCATTCAACCGTATTTCCATGCTCACCGACCCGGCCCTTGATGCCGGTCGGCACGAGTTTACCATGAACACCCTTCTCGGCCGCGTACTGCCGCCGGAAGAGTATGTTCGCCGCCAGGCCACAGGCGAGTGGATTCCGCCGACCCGGGAGATCTTCCCATTTATCATCGGCTCCATGAGCTTCGGTGCCCTTTCCCCGAACATGTGGCTCGGCCTCCTGCAGGGCGTTGCTTACTGTAACGAGGTTCTCGGCATTCCCGTGGTCATGGCCACCGGTGAGGGCGGTTGCCCACCCTGGGTTCTCAGGAGTCCCTTCCTGAAATATATCATCCTGCAGATCGCTTCCGGTTATTTTGGTTGGGATGAAATTATCCGCGCCATTCCGGAGATGCAGTGTGACCCGGCAGCCATCGAGATCAAGTACGGCCAGGGCGCCAAGCCCGGTGACGGTGGTCTTCTGATGTGGTTCAAGGTCAGTAAACTCATCGCCCGTCTGCGCGGCGTACCCGAGGGCGTTGACCTGCCTTCTCCACCGGTCCATCAGACCCTGTACTCCATTGAGGAGTCGGTCATGAAGATGATCCAGTCCATGTCCATGGCCTTCAACTTTAAGGTTCCGGTCTACCCGAAGATCTCCGGCTCCAACTCGGCCAAGTCCGTATTGAACAACCTGGTGCGTAACCCGTACGCCTCGGCCCTGATGATCGACGGTATCGACGGCGGTACTGGTGCAGCTTACAACGTAAGCATGGATGCCACCGGACACCCCATCGCCTCCAACCTGCGCGAGTGCTACCTTGATCTTGCAGCCCAAGGCAAGCAGAACGAAATTCCGCTCTTTGCCGCAGGCGGCGTTGGCAAAAACGGCAAGGTCACCCAAAACGGCATGGCCCTGATCATGCTGGGTGCCTCCGGCGTGCACATGGGCAAATACATCATGCAGGCCGCTGCCGGTTGTCTGGGCAGCGAGCAGAACCGCTGTAACGTCTGCAACATCGGCATCTGCCCCAAGGGTATTACCAGCCAGAATCCGAAAATCTATCGCCGCCTCGATCCTGACAGGGTTGCCGAGCGCGTGGTCGAAACCTTCATGGCCATTCGCACGGAGATGAAAAAGGTCATGGCACCGCTGGGTCGCTCGCAGAGCCTGCCCATCGGCATGTCCGACGCCCTTGGCATCAACGACAAGGATGCGGCCGAGCGTTTGAATATCAGGTACGTGTGTTAAGAGGAGCATGATATGAGTAGAATCCAAGTAGTAAAAGGGCTTGATGAAAACGGCCAACGTATCAGCTCCAAAGGTTTTGAGGAGCTGGTCCAGGCGGCCTTTAGCAAATCTAAAAACTTAAAACTTGAGACCTACGGGCAGCATAATGTTGCCGGTCGGCTCAAGAGCGATGGCAAACCGGTAAAGGTTGAGATCAACGGCCCCTGCGGCCAGCGTCTGGGCTGCATGGGTATGCCCGGCACCAAGATCACCTGTAACGGCCCTGCCTCCGACGATGTGGGCTACCTGAATATCGGTGCTGATATCACCGTTAAAGGTGATGCCACCAATGGTATCTGCAACGCCATGGCCGAAGGCAAGGTTTACATCGGTGGCTCCATCGGCGCCCGTGGCCTGACCATGACCAAGTGGAACCCGGAGCATAAGCGCCCCGAACTGTGGGTCCTCGGATCTGCCGGTGACTCTTTTGCCGAGTTTAACTGTGGCGGTGTCGCTGTGGTTTGCGGTGTTGAACCGAAGAACAAGGACAATGTCCTGGGCTATCGCCCCTGCGTAGGTATGGTTGGCGGCTGGATCTTTTACCGCGGCAAGACCGACGGCTCTTACTCCAAAAATAACGTTAAGGCCATTCTGCCCGATGACGAGCAGTGGGCCTGGCTCATGGAGCGCATGCCGATTTACCTGAAAGAGATCGGCCGCTCCCGTTTACTCAAACGACTCTCCAAGCGGGAAGAGTGGTCCATTCTCATGGCTATTCCACCCCAGGAGCGGGCCCTGATGTTCTCAGGCCCCATGCCCATGGCTGAGTTCAAGCAGAAAATCTGGATGCCCGGTTTTGGCGGCGGCGACCCGATTCGCGACCTGGCCCCAGGCCTGGACCGCTCTCCGGTTGGCATGATCGAAACAGGCGACCTTCGCCGCAAGAAGCCTTTCTGGGCCAACCGCGACAAGGCCGCACCCTGCTCCTTTTACTGCCCAGTGCATATTCCCACCATTGACCGTCTCCGTCTTTTCCGCGAAGGCAAGACCAAAGAGGCCTACGAGATGCTCATGGAGTACACACCGCTGCCAGCCTCGGTTTGCGGCAATGTCTGCCCCAATCTCTGTATGCAGAACTGCTCACGCCAGGTTGTCGATGAGAAGATCGACGTGCAGTTACTCGGTCAGGCTGCCCGGGACGCAAAAGCGCCCAAGGCAGCCAAATCGCTGAAGAAAAAGGTCGCTATCATCGGTGGTGGCCCCGGCGGCATGAATGCTGCCTGGCAGTTGGCCCGCAACGGCGTTGAGGCGCATATCTTTGAACAGGACGACCATCTCGGCGGAAAATTGGCCCAGGTTATCCCCTGGGAGCGTCTGCCCAAGGCCATCTGGGACAAAGAGATCGATCGCTTCATGTCCATGAAAAACATCAAGGTCAACTTCGGCGTTTCCATGACCAAGACCAAGATGAAGGAGCTGACCAAGAAATACGATCACGTGGTTGTGGCGGTCGGTACCCACCAGCCCCGCACCATTCCCTTCCCCGGCCATGATCGCGTTATCCCTGCCCTGGACTTCTTGAAGTCTGCCAAAGGCAGCAAAAAAGCGCCCAAGGTCGGCAAGCAGGTGGTTATCATCGGTGCCGGTAACGTTGGCTGTGACGTGGCTTGCGAGGCTTACCGCCTCGGCGCCGAAGAGGTAACCCTGGTCGATATCCAGAAGCCCCTTGCCTTTGGTAAGGAAAAGGCTGCGGCTGAGGAGCTGGGCGCCAAATTCAAGTGGCCGGTCATGACCAAGGAGGTCACAGAAGAAGGCCTGTATGATGCAGGCGGCGAACTGATTCCGGCCCAGACCGTGATCATTTCCATCGGTGACGTGCCCGCACTCAAATTCCTGCCCGACACTGTCGAGGTGTTAACCGTGGGCGGCGCAGGCTGGGTGAAATGTGACGACACCGGTCTCACCACCGACCCGAAGATCTCTGCAGTCGGTGACGTTGAGCGCCCAGGCCTTGCGACAAATGCTCTGGGTGCCGGTAAGAATACGGCCGAGGCCCTTGTGGCCCGCTTCAAGGGTGAGGAGTACAAGCCCTTTGCTAAGGACGTTATTTCGCAATGCGACCTCACCCACGCCCACTACGAGCCTGTTCCTTTCCCTGGCTCCAGTGTCGAGGAAGTGGCGGATCGCTGCCTCAGCTGTGGCACCTGCCGCGACTGTCATCTCTGCGAGACCATCTGTCCGACCCAGGCCATATACCGGGAGAAGCTGGAAGACGGCAGCTTCCGTTACGTCTCTGACGATGATAAATGTATTGCCTGCGGTTTCTGCTCAGACACCTGCCCCTGCGGCATCTGGGCCATGCAGACGTTCTAGTTAAGAAGCACACTGGTTTTTCCAAGGGCCAGCCCTAAACGGCTGGCCCTTTTTTATTCACTTCTAGAGACAGTCAAACAGGCTTGCCCTTTATCACGCCACAAGCGTCAAGCAGCCGCTTGTATGCCGAAATAGGGGCTGCTTGAGGAAATGCTTCTGGCTTTTATCCTTGTTTCAGACTATAAATGAAAAATTGATGTGATTTTTTCGCTGAACCAGCCTTACATGTACAACTGGTCACAACCGATCGGGTTTTATCTTGTCTTTCGCTGTCTGTTACACAACCGGTTTTCTTGTCTCTCAAGCCGGTGCATGTCCAAATAATTTCTGATTCCTTCCGCTATCAATCATCTTGTGCGTTTGATGAGGTGGCGCTTTACTTAACGAACGTACAAGGAGGAGTACCGGATGAATATTTATGTTGGGAACTTACCCCATGGTGTGAGTGAAGAGGAACTGAACGAAATTTTCTCCGAATATGGTGAAGTTGCCAGCGTCAAGCTGGTTAAGGATCGATTTTCCGGCCAATCAAAAGGCTTTGGCTTTATCGAAATGCCAAGCAACTCCGAGGCCGACAAGGTGATCAAGGCCCTGAACAAAACCACCATGGGCGGCCGCACCATCAAGGTGAACCAGGTCCAGCCGCAAAAGAAAGGTAAGAAAAATGCCCGCCGGGGCAGAAGATACTAAGCTTCGGACTCTCATAACCAAACAAAAAAAACGTGCCTCACGGATTCAACCGTGGGCACGTTTTTTTATTTGCGCGTAACATTCCCCCTCACGCTTTTTCTCGCAACTTCCGCTAAGCACCATCCTTTGTCGTATGACAAACAAAGCATCCTGTATCCTTCTGCTGCGGGTCGTTCGTCTCGCAAATCATATTGTTATAATTCCAGCGCAGCAGGTCCGGAAATTCGCTGGCATGGGCCACGTGACAGGAGAGACAGCTCACCGTATCGGTTGTCGGCGTGACGGTACGGCTGGCGCTTGAAGACACCGCAACCCTGCCAACCGGGGCATTGACATTGTATTCGGTATAGCCTGCATATTCGCTGGACGGGCCATGGTTGCTTATGACGATATCCGTGGGATGCCTGACAAAGGGGGAGACAATATCGGCGCCGATATCGGTCAGCAGGCGAAAATTGCCGTGGCATGTGGCGCAAAAGCCGCTGATGGTCTGGCTGGCTGGTTTGACAACCAGCCCAACTGTGGGAATTGACGAATGACAGGAAGCACAGCCGTCGGTTTCGTTACTCGTGGGGGATAAGGCCCCACAGTACTCGTTATGGCTGCTGTTGTTCAGGTTCTGCCATTTATCAACACTGTTCTCATAGCCTTTCACACCGACCCTGCACGGTCAAGTTGCCCGTCAACATTATCGTGATGGGCGCCTTTGAGTGAACTAAAACTACTAAAAGCTCCACCCCGGTAGCCGTGGCAGCCATTATTTCCGGCACAAGAGAAAGATGTGTTGCTGGTGCCATGGGCATGAAACTCTCCCGGCCGCGCGGTCAAGATATCATCGTTATTGCCGAGCTCGTTAACGTTATGCCCCCTGCTGTCGCCCCCGCTGAAGATATAGCGAAAATTCCCCCTCGGCTAAATCCGTGGCATCGGTACGAAGAACCTGGGAACCAAATTGCCTCCCATATTCACTATTTTCGAGCTTGAGTTCTGTCCATGACACCCCAGACAAGTTCCCTTTGTCAGCATGGGATTAGGGCCTGTTTCCCCGCTGAGGGTAGCCATTGCAGCACCAGGCCTGACTGTTGTGCATGGTGTGACAGTTTGCGCATGGCCCAGAAACTCCGGCCAAAGCTGGTCCCGCCCCCGGGCAACTTAAAAACACAAAGCCAAACAAGAGAACATAAAGAGTTAAAACTCGTATTCCACAGCCGGATAACTGGCCAGTATCAGGCAAACTAGACAACCTAAGAATCTCGGCCCGGCAGAGTCTGTGAACAAGCCCACCAGACAAAGGAGGAGACGGAGAACAGCCAACAGAGTCGGTTGTTCCATGACCGGAGAAAGCGCCTCCCTTTCCTCCCCAAGAAAGAGTAGCGCGTATGTAGTTCTTACTCAGCACCCCCATAAAAAAATGGTTCATCACGGAAAAGAGTGGAGAGATAGAAAAAACGGTGAAATGATTTTAAAGTTTAAGCGCCAACCAAAACCATAAATCCAAGACACCGTTTGCTATGAAATCTAAACTTTCTCGTTATTTTTGGGAAGGGTTTCTGCCTTCCCAAGTTGATATTCGTGCCCAACAAGTCCACATTCACCTTGAACCTGACCCAAGTATTTATCCCGTGTGTAGCGGGTGTAAACGTCCCAGTTATTCAGCTTATTACAGCACATTACGCTGCATACGAGATGCTGATATGTTGGGTCTAAAAACCTTTCCCTACATTCCCCTTCGACGTGTTTGTTGTGATTACTGCGGGGTGAGAGTTGAAGCTCTTGCCTGGCTCAGTCGTTATTCCCGGCTGACACAGCGGTTACATAATCAGACAGAAGCACTTGCTCGGCTCCTGCCTGTCAAGCATACTGCAGCACTTGTTGATCTTCATTGGGATACCGTTAAAAATATCGACAAATTAAGACTGTCCCGCGAAGTAAGGGAGCCTGACTGGAGCCGGGTACGGCATTTGGTGATGGATGAGTTTGCCATCCACAAAGGGCACCGCTACGCCACAGTCATCGTTAATGCAGATAACCACCAAGTGCTCTGGGTATGTTTGGGAAATAGGCGAGTGGAAGTCCGCCCGTTTTTTGAATACCTCGGGGAACACTGTAAAGACATTGAAGCGGTGGCAGTGGATATGAATACTGCGTTTGACCTGGAAGTAAAGCAGCATTGTCCACACGCCGAGGTAGTATACGATCTGTTTCACGTCGTTGCCAAGTACGGAAGAAAGGTGATTGACCGGGTACGGGTAGATCGGGCTAATGAACTCGAGCATGACAAGCCCGCTCGCAAACTCGTCAAGGGAAGTCGATGGTTGCTGCTGAAAAATAGGGTTAACCTTAATGCTCGACAGGCAGTGTCCTTAGAGGAACTGTTGCAGGCCAATCAGCCCTTATCAACGGTTTACATCTTGGCTGAACAGTTGAAGTCAATCTGGAGAGCGCCGACGGTATGGGAGGCATTTCTTCGCTGGCGAGCATGGCTGCGGCAAGCCGAACAAAGTAATCTCGCCCCGCTTAAACTTTTTGCCAAGAGGTTAAAACTGTACCTCAGAGGAATATTGGCAGCTGCAAGATACCGATTACACACCAGTTGCATTGAAGGAATCAATAATAAGATCAAGGTCATCAAAAGAATGACATACGGGTTCAGGGATAACGAATACTTCTTCCTTAAAATCAAAGCAGCATTCCACGGTAATCCGTGATGAACCCAAAAAAAGGGAATGCCTTTCGGCATTCCCTTTTTTCCGACGTGGTGTGATATGGATGGCAAGCTCCCCTCTCCTCTCTTGCAGCCAACCAATACAACTCAGCGGTTTTCCCTTGCCGGACTTACGGCAAAACCGCCACCTTCTATGGAGTTTCACGGGCCTTTCCTAAAAGGCCCCCCCTCTTTCCCCACATACGTGGCCTGAAACCGCTGGAGGTGCCTCTAACAAACAACACACCTCACGTACCACAAAGTAGCATGTTGGGTATTTGTGCTCAACTATTTTTTTATACCAACCACCAGAATTACCCAAACACAAGACATAACTTATCATGATTACAGGACTTAGCTCATCACAAAAAAAAAGGGGATGCCGTTTGGCATCCCCTTCCAGACAACTAGCCCGAAGCTAGTTATGCATAATCACCATTACAGTGACATTTTGCTCCCATTACGGTGTGCAATGGTCATAGTAGTTTGTATCAACAAACTCGTTAATAGCAGAGGTGTTCTCGGTTCCGTCGGAATTACACGGCTCGGAAAGACCACGCTCCGGGCGCTCGATATCATGACAGAAGGTACAGCCGATACCTGAGCCTTTATTGATGTGACCATGCATTCCTTCCCAGTCTTTCCTGAGATCTTTTTCCTGATGGCACTGGCTACAGATAATTGCCTTGTCTACTGCATCAACAACACCGTTTTTATCAGCATCCTTCAGGGCATATCCGAGCTTATCAAGCTTGGACTCTGTCTGAATCTCAAGATAACGGGTGGAGTGATGACATTGAGCACAATCCGCCGCACCGGCCGCGGGATTGATACCATGGTTAATCATCTGATAGGTATCGGTGGTGATCCACTCAACAGGCTCGCTCCGTGGCAGACCTAAGGCCTCAAGACCGTTCTCAGTAGCGATCTGTGCATCTCCAGATGCTACCAGATACTCGTAGGTATCAAGAGGTACGAGTTTGTCACCGGCAACAGTCTTGGGTTGGTAGGCAGTCTTATACTTGAACGGAGTAAGCATCCCGTCATTCACATCACCATGCGGCCTAGAGGTCGGATAGGTGTTTTTGGCGGCATCGTAAGTCCGCGAGGCATCATCGCCAAGCAGATAATTGTCGCTCAAGCGGTTCCAGAAGGCGAGTTCCGGAGTCTGGTCAGCCAACTTGTCGGTATGCGGATGACCAGGACCGGAGACACCGTCTGCCGGGGTACCATCATGATGATGGGTCCAGTCGCGGTGCATCTCAGTTGCAACCTTGGCATAGGTCGGCGCATGGCAGGACTGACAGGCAACGCGCTTCACATGGCGATCCGGCTCACTCAGTCTACCGGAAGATGCATGACCTGTACCGGAATCCATACCAGTATGACAGGTTACACATTTCACCTCAGCACCACGGGAAAGATCATCGGTTGGGCGAAGATCGGAACCCTTACCGATAGTCTTATGGTTCTGGAAGACATGGCAACTCTGGCAGGTTAAGGCTGCGCCGGTGGAGTTCATGTGCACATCAAAGTTGGCGTCTGCGTTGCTGGCGGATTCCCAAGAAATATCGCCGCGTTTTACCGCATTGCCACCACCTGCGTAAGCATGACATTTGAGGCAGTTCTCTTTTACAGGCTTATGTACATCCTGCACCATGGTATCGGTGGGTGTGGCTACGCCCATGGAGCCGTCAGGCAGACGGGTACGCTGGGTGGCATATTCAACGCTATGACAGACCAGGCAATCGATGTTTGTCGCATCCGCTGCTGGATCATCAGGTCTCAGACCGCGACCGGCATGGCATTTACCGCAAACAGGCCAGTCATTCTCGATGTTGATACAGTAACTGTTCACCGCATTGGTCAACTTACCTTGTTGAACCCCAACACCATTGGTCATATCAGGCGAATCGCCAACCCACTTATAATGAGTGGAAGCCAACATGTCACTCACCTCGGTGGCATGACAGCTGATACAGTTATTGGGATAATCCTGGAAGACCAAGTCGTCATGAGGCCCGGCGGGCGGTGGTGTGGTACAGGCGGGATCTGTGGAACAGTCTGAATCTGCGCAGTCGATCAGGCCGTCGTTATCATTGTCCACGCCATCGGTACAACTGGTTTCGGTTTTAACTGGTTTTGCGGCGATTGCCGAAGTGGCACCCACTGCGAAAATAAAAGTGGTTGCACAGAGTAACGCTAGTGTCTTTTTCATCTTTGTTTCCCCTCACCATGTTAATTTAGTGATTGATGAATACTACAAACTCAATGACAAGTAAGAATGTACCTCCATTAATGTAGCGCTAGATACTCAGCCAATAAAGGGGGGGGCATTATCCCCAGTCAGCACTGTTGATGCAGTCGTCACGGCAAGAATCAAAACGCAAGTTAACAAAAAGATACTATCCACCACCCCAAAAAGGCCCTCACCATTATCCAGCGGCGGGAAAGCATCGCATCAATAACAACTCGACATTAAAGACTAAAAAAAGAACAAAACAAGATACCCCTCTTGTCAGCAACTTTTACATATACCACAAGGTATCACCTTGGGTATATGTGCGCAATACTTTTTTCATCTACCCAATACGCCATGCATACAACTGGCGGCAATCAGGCAAGGCTATTGCCCGCATACCATGGGATGGAGCAAAAAAAGGAAAGTAGAAAATTAATCTAAAAAAAAATTAACGGAAGGGATTGCGCATCTCTAAAGATGCCAGATGGTAACAAAGACAATATCGGGTGCGCGGAGGCAGCTCTGCGACGAAATCGGGCAGGCTAAAAAAAATAACGAATAAAAACGGAAGATTACCTATGCTCGTAAACCTCGGTCACAGTCATCTTACAGGTGGCGCGTGCGTATTTTTTATGAAACTCATACACGGCCATGGGAACGTTGGGGGCCTTAACTATGGCTTTTTCAATGGCGGCGGAGCGCCAGAGTTCTGGCCCGGCTGACTTGAACATCACAACGAATTTCCTCATCTCTTTCCCCCTCAGGAAGAACATCATGAACAGCAGACTTGCAGGAAAAACATGGAGGGGCGAACACCCCAACATGAAATCAATGTTCCATAAGAAAGTGATCAAGTCAACACCTGAAAAATACGGGGTAGGCCTCTTTTTTACGCCAAACAAAACATACATTTTTGTCATAAACACCATCCGGCTTTCACAATTTTGTTTACCATGGGCGTACTCGTCAAGTGCCTGGCACAGCGAAAAATAAAAAATATCCCACCTAAATACAAGACGTTAGATTCTCTGTTGTTTTCATGGTCCAAAACTTGCTTTTAACTGCCTCGATTCATCACAACCAAAATTTTAGGGAGGCAGTATGTTTAAGAAAGTATCGTTTTTATTCGCAAGTTTTTTCTATCTTGGCTTGCCCCAACTTGTCATGGCAGCAGAGGCCCAACCGGTTGACACCGGCACCACGGCCTGGATGCTCATATCCACGGCCCTCGTCCTATTAATGATACCTGGCCTCGCCATGTTTTACGGCGGCCTGGTTCGGACAAAAAACGTATTGGGCACCATGATGCACACCTTTGTCGCCCTGGCCATTGTCGGGGTACTTTGGGTGATCTGCGGCTACTCGCTCACATTCGGCAAAAGCATCTTGGGCGGCTTTGTCGGCTGGAACAGCGATTATTTCTTTTTGCGCGGCATTGACGATGTTATTACCGATGGGATCCCGGAGTACATTATCGCCATGTTTCAGGGTAAATTCGCCATCATCACCCCGGCCCTGATCAGCGGCGCCTTGGCAGAGCGGGTTTATTTTCGCGGTTACTGCCTCTTTATCGCCCTCTGGTTCCTGGTGGTATACAGCCCGCTGTGCCACTGGATCTGGGCTTCCGACGGCTGGCTTCTCAACTATGGCGCGGCTGGCGTTATCGATCTGGCCGGAGGTTTGGTTATCCATGTTTCCGCAGGCATCAGCGCCCTTGTTGCCGCGATTTATCTCGGACCCAGGCGCGGTTTCCCGAAACAGGCCATGCACCCGAACAATCTTGTTATGACCATGATGGGCGCAGGCCTGCTCTGGGTCGGCTGGTTCGGATTTAATGCCGGCTCCACTGTACAGTCCGGCCTAGACACGGCCCGAGCCCTGACCATGACCCAAATCTCCGCTGCCAGCGGTGCGCTGACCTGGCTCATCATCGAGGCCATTGCCTATCGCAAGGCAACCTCCCTTGGTTTTGTTTCCGGCATCCTGGCGGGCCTGGTTGTTATCACCCCGGCCGCAGGCGTTGTGCAGCCCGCAGGGGCTTTATTCCTTGGCGCGGCTTCATCTGTTGTTTGCTACTATGCATTGATCGCAAAATTCAAATTAGGCTACGACGACAGCCTGGACTGCTTCGGTATCCATGGCGTGGGCAGCGGCCTGGGTGTGCTGCTTCTCTCCTTTTTCATCCGTGACTCCTGGATGCAGGATGCGGCAACGGCAGCGGGCGGCAGCTGGGGTGTCTTCGATCAGCTCAAAGTGCAGCTTGTCGGCATGGGCGCCACCATTGCCCTGGCCGCGGTAGCCACCCTCATCATCTGCGTGATCGTTGAAAAAACCGTAGGCTTCCGCCTTGACGAGCAGAAAGAGATTGAAGGCCTGGATCAGTCCCTGCACGGCGAATCCGGTTACGGCCTCGCCTCCTCAGACATTTAATCCCCAAGTACGACCTCCCTTTAAGCCGGAGTGCCCAACGCACTCCGGCTTTTTTGTTTTAAGGAAAGACTACGGAAACCCTCACGAGTTTACAAGCCATCCTCCTTCGTGGTAAGAAATCACTCATCCAACACAGAGCAGCAAAACGAATTACTCCACAGGGCAGGACCAATGGATACTCAAAGCATGCTGGATTTTGACAAAGAGCATATCTGGCACCCATACACATCTCTCAAAAATCCCCTGCCTGTTTTTCCAGTGGTCAGCGCCCAGGGAGTTCACCTGACTTTGGCTGATGGCCGCGAACTTATCGACGGCATGGCCTCCTGGTGGTGCATGATCCACGGCTATAACCATCCGCAGCTCAACAACGCTTTATCCGAGCAGCTCAAGAAGATGGCCCACGTGATGTTCGGCGGCATCACTCACCCGCAGGCCGTGCAGTTGGCGCAAAAGCTGCTTGTAATTACGCCGGAGGATTTAACCAAGATCTTTTTTAGCGACAGCGGCTCGGTTTCGGTGGAGGTGGCCATCAAGATGGCCATTCAATATTGGCACTCACAGGGTAAACCGGCAAAAAGCAGATTCCTTACCATTCGCAAGGGGTATCACGGAGACACCTTTGGCGCCATGTCGGTCTGCGACCCGGAAACCGGCATGCATCACCTGTTCAGCAATATCCTCCAGCAGAACTTCTTTGTCGATGCACCGCAATGCCGAACCGATGCCGAATGGGACGGGCAGGACATTGAAGAATTTCGCCAAACGCTTGCAATCCACCACAACGAGATTGCCGCAGTCATCCTGGAGCCGATTGTCCAGGGGGCAGGCGGCATGCGTTTTTACGCGCCCGAATACCTGCGCCAGGCACGTCGGCTTTGTGATGAATATAATGTTCTTCTTATTTTTGATGAGATCGCCACCGGCTTTGGCAGAAGCGGCAAACTCTTTGCCTGTGAACATGCCGAGATCACGCCGGACATCATGTGCCTGGGCAAGGCCATCACCGGCGGCTATATGAGCTTTGCCGCCACGCTCTGCAACGAGAGGGTCAGTGAGGGAATCGGCAAGAGCGAGGCGCCGGTCTTTATGCACGGCCCCACCTTTATGGCCAACCCGCTGGCCTGTGCCGTGGCCAATGCCTCCATCGACCTTTTGCTCGAGTCGGATTGGCAGGGCAATGTGCAGCGCATTGAGGCGCGCCTGCGTGAGGGGCTTGCCCCCTGTAAAGATCTTGCCCAGGTGGAGGATGTGCGGGTGCTCGGAGCAATCGGCGTGATCGAGCTGAAAGTGCCCGTTGACATGGCTGTCGTACAACAGCAGTTCGTGGATCGCGGCGTGTGGCTCAGGCCGTTCGGCAAGCTGGTTTACCTGATGCCGCCGTACATCATCGGCAATGAAGATCTGGATGTGCTGATGCAGCAAACAGTCGAGGTTGTAAAGGGGCTCAAGTAAGATCGCCCGCTTTCGCCATCTCTTTTAAACGCCCGACAATACCCAACTCCTCCAGCAACTGCCCAACGCCATCGGGCACCATGTGCTGCCAAGGCTCACCCCTGCGCATCCGCTTGCGCACCTCTGCCGCGAAAATCCCTTTTTCCTCTGAGCTTCTGCGCCACATCACCTCGCAACGCAGGCCCTTCATCTCAAACATGGAGAGTTTTTTCTCACCCCACTTGTCGTAAATGGTCAGAAAAAAGAGGGCGTCCAAGGGCACATAGTACCTAAAGAGCTTGGGCTGATTGATGGGCAGAGGCACCACGGTAAACTCGCTACGCGGCACCCCGGCATCGAGCAGGGCACGCTCAACCAACCACAGACGCTCAAGGTAGGTCAGAGGATTATTCTCCGGCCTGGACCTGGCCTCATCAGTACAATCCGGGCAAGAGAGAGTGGGGTCCGGGTTGGTGATCCCAACCACCAGGTGCTCGCACCGTTCCTTTCCCGCCAGGAGATACTTCAAATGGTCGTTATGCAGGATCTGAAAACGGCCATGGATGACACCAATGGGTTCTCGCATTATTTGCCCCCGTTATACTCTGCTGCCTGAGCACCTACCTTTGCCCCGTGCAGCCAACTCTCCAGCACACCCGCCTCGGGCACCCCTTCGCTGGGGGCCCAGGAGGCAAAATCGCTCTCCGGCAGAGGCGCATAGGGGCCGGGTTTGACCTCCAGCAAAAAGGTGGCCGGTTCGTTGATCACCAGGGTATGCCAGGCCTTGGCCGGGATTTCTATGGCCTGACAGGGTCCAGCCGCCCCTATCTCCTGCCGCTTTAAGACACGGCCATCATCGGCAAAGATAAAGACGGTGGCTGCTCCACGCAGGGCGACAAAGAGTTCCCACTTTTCCGGCCTGGTATGACGATGGGGGCGGATATAGGTGCCCGGCTCCATAACCACGGCCAGACGTTGCACCGGATCATCAAGATCGGAATGCAGGTTATGGTGCACCCGCTTACGGGGCGAGACCACGGCCTTGGCGTGCATCTCTTCACAGAGACTATTGTCTAAAAGCTTCATGATAGTGATCCTTAAAAAATTTCGGTGGCGAACGACCGATTTTCGTTTCTGTAGGAGCCCCTCTTGTACCCTTTAGGGTGTCAGGGGCGAAATATACGGCCTTTCAAATCGCCCCTGAAGGGGCTCCTACAAGATTATAAAAAGCTATTTCACACGAAACGGAGTGCGTGCTCCCGGCCAGAAGGGTTGATCATCCGGCGTATCCATAAGCCCTTGCAGTTTAGCCAGATCCAATCCATTAAGAACAAGAGGCATAAGATCGCGGCCCCGCACACTGCCCAAACACCCCTGACCGCATTGCACCTCGTCAAAGCCCTGCACCAGATCACAGCGCATTCCCGGCCCCAGCATAAGAAAAGGCACCGGCTCACCGGAGTGTACCTGGGGCCCGCCGCTGGGTGTGGAGTGATCCGCAGTGATGATAAAGAGCGTCTCCTCATCCAGGTGTTGCACAAGCCCGGAGAGGCCCTGGTCCAGCTGCTCAATGGCTGCTACCTTGTTCTGCGGCTTTTTGCTATGCGCGGCAGCATCCGGCACCTTGGTGTGGACATGGATAAAATCAAAGGCATCACGCTGGGCCAGGGCATATTCCAGCCGCTGGGCCAGATCCTGCCCCGGCTCCTTGCTGTCTTTTACCTTGTGTAGCTCAAATCCAAGAAAACGACTCAGCCCCCAGTAGACAATGCCCGAGGAAATAGACAAGCCCTTCAGCCCCCAACGCCGGGCAAAGGGCTCCACCTCACGCAGCCTTCCGGCCCGCTGGCTGACCACCATGTTCACCGGCGCAAGGCCCTGCTTGGCCCTGGCACTATTGATCGGATGCGTGGCCAGGGTCTCATAACACCATTTCAGATATGCGGAGAGAACCTGGGCACTCCGGCAGGCGGAACTTCTTTCCTTTGCCTGACGGTGGGGCTCCACGGCAATGAGGGGTGAGCCCTCGGTTAACGGGTCGCTGTCCGTCACCTCCGGTGAGAGTGCGCCGCTGACCGTGATGATCCCATCCAACCCCTTGGTCTGATGGTACCGAACCTCGATATCATCATAGGTGAAGGTGCTGATGGCTGCGCTGAGTTCGGCTGCCTCCTCCATGCTTACAGCTGGCCGATCCTTATGGAGCACGAGAACACCCTCATCCTCCCTAGCGCTGACAAAATGGGCCAACAGGGCAATCTCGGTCCCGGCAAGTTCAAGCCCGGCACCCAAGGCCTCAAGCGGACCACGGCCGGGAAACTCATCCTCTTTAAAGCCGAACATGGCAAAATGGGCATTCTCACTGGGCAGAGCATAGCCGAGCCGGGTGGCGTGAAATACCCCATTGGCACCGAGCCCGGCCAGTTTGTCCAGGTTCGGGGTGTGCGCGCTCTGCAACGGTGTTTTGCCCCCCAGGCTTTCATAGGCCCGATCCCCCAATCCATCAAGGAGGATGAGAATGCAGGACGTGTTTGTTCGAGGAAGATTTATGGTCGGCATATATTCACCACACGATACCCATAGAAATTACCAATACCAGCTAAAGAAAATCCCGAAGAATACCAATTTGACTTATAGAGCCGCAGTTGGCATTTTACATTCTATGCAATTTGATCTTCATGTCCATACAACAATTTCCCCCTGCAGCAAACTTACCATCGAAGAAATCGTAAGGCATGCCCAGGCCCGAGGCCTGGACGGTGTTTGCATTACCGACCATAATAGCATGGCTGTCCGCCGTGAGGTACAGGAAGGAGTACAGAAAAACGGCCTGGTCCTGATATTCGGCATGGAGTATACCACACCGGAAGGCGACTTCCTCCTCTTCGGCCCCCTTGAGCACCTGCCCCAGAAGCAACCCGCAACAATGCTCTTGCGCATGGTACACGAAGCAGGCGGAGTTGCCATTGCCGCCCATCCTTATCGTGTTGGACGCCAGACAAACGAAGCCCTTATCTCCCAAGGGCCATGCCAAATCATCGAGGGGATAAACGGCCGCAACCACCACCTGGAAAACCTCCAGGCCCTCAACTGCCAGGAACGCTTTGGCACCAAGCTGGTCGGCGGCAGCGACGCCCACAGCCTTGGGGAACTGGGCCAAGTAAAAACCGAATTGCAGGAGCCTGTCCAAAACAGAAACGACCTTATCCAATGCCTGAAAAAAGGCGCCTTTACACTCTCACAAAAAGAAGAGGCCATCACCCTCTACCAATCCATTATTGCCACCTCCGAACCAACGATAGCCAGCGGCTAACCCCTACCACGACGAAACATAAATCAGCTCCCACAATCATGCCGGTGATCCAGAGGCAGCAATAACCTAACGCACCTCCTCTCCTCATCGGTCGCAGCGATGCTCCCATTTATGCTATAAGGAAAAGATGAGCCAGTTGCAGCAATATAGAGAGGATAACCGGCAGCGCTTTTTGGCCGAGCTCTTCGAGTTGCTCCGAATTCCATCGGTGAGCACAAAAAGCAGCCACCGGGACGACATGAGCCGGGCCGCGGCCTTTATTAAGGCAAAGCTTGATGAGGCCGGGGCCGACAGGGTGGAGATAGTGGCAACAGCCGGCCATCCCGTTGTCTTTGCAGAAAAAATGCTTTCCAATGAACTGCCCACCACCCTTGTCTATGGCCATTACGATGTGCAGCCGCCGGAGCCTCTGGAATTATGGGATTCTCCTCCCTTTGCCCCGGAGATCCGGGACGGCAACATCTATGCCCGGGGCGCTTCGGACAACAAGGGCCAACTCTACATGCACATTAAGGCCTTTGAGGTAATGGTCCAGACCGACTCCCTGCCCTGTAATGTGAAGTTCATGGTCGAAGGCGAGGAAGAGATGGGCTCCCCGAGCCTGGAGAGCTTCTGCCGTGAAAACAGGCAGAAGCTGGCCTGTGATGTCATCCTGGTTTCCGACACCACCATGATCGCCGAGGATACCCCGGCCATCACCACCGGCCTTAGGGGGTTGAGCTACCTTGAGGTGGAGGTGATCGGCCCCAACCGCGACCTGCATTCGGGCCTCTACGGCGGGGGTGTTGCCAACCCCATCAATGTCCTGGCCAGGATGCTGGCCGGACTCAGCGATGAACAGGGAAGGATCACCATTCCCGGCTTCTATGACGATGTCCTGTCACTGGGCGGCGAGGAGCGAGCGGCCATGGCCAGAGCTCCCTTTGATCTCGAGGCCTTCAAGGAGAGTATCGGTATTAAGAAAGAAAGCGGAGAGGCCGGTTACAGCACCATGGAAAGGCTTGGCATCCGGCCCTCCCTCGACGTGAACGGCATCTGGGGCGGCTATACGGGCGAAGGAGCCAAGACGGTTCTGCCATCCCGGGCTGCGGCCAAGGTGTCCCTCAGGCTGGTGCCGGACCAGAGCTCGGAAAAAATAAGTGCCCTTCTTGAGGAGCACCTTACGGCCCTGGCCCCGCCAGGGGTGGAGGTGAAGATCACCAGGCACCATGGGGGCGAGCCCTATGTCGCCTCCCTTGACTCCCCTGCCTACCGGGCAGCCGGCAAGGCCCTGCAAAAAACATACGGAAAAGAGCCTGTCCCCCTCCGCAGCGGCGGTACTATTCCCATCATACCCCTCTTTGAAGAGGTGCTGAAGGCCAAGTCCATCCTCATGGGCTTTGGCCTGGACAGTGACGCCATCCACGCCCCCAACGAGCACTATTCACTGGCAAGCTTCTATCGCGGCATCGAAACAATCCCCTACTTTTACCGCTACTTTACGGAAATGGCATGCTAGCTAGTGTCATGTCACATCTCTAATGTTGGATAAAGCCGTTTCAGCTTGACTCGAG